>JBDTZG010000038.1:0-53169 GCA_040005235.1 Acidobacteriota bacterium
TCGCGCCGGGCGAGCAGCGGCACTTTGCCGAGGTAGCGCGTGCCGTCGGGGAGCGTGCCGTTGGCCAACTCCATCGCGACGTACTTCAACATGTCGTTGACGCTGCTCCAGCCGGCGCCCGCGGGACGCAGAGGCAGGACCGAATAATCGATGTTGAACAGCGCGTGGGCGGGATGGCCGTCGATGTCGGGAGCGTGGGCCGAGGCGTGGTTTCCCGAAAGCGCCTTGGCGTAGTCGAAGGTCGTCGACTTCATGCCGAGGGGATCGAACACCTCCGTCTGCATCGCCTTGTCGTACGCCGCCCCCAGCTCCAGCGTCGGGTAGGCGACGTGCCCTGCGACGAATCCGGCCGCGCCGGCCAGCAGGTTCGAGTACTGGAACATCTCGCCGAATTTGCTGGTCGGTTGGACGGTCGCAAGCGTCGCCATCGCCCCTTCCGGCGTCACCCCTTGGTATTGGAACAGCCACTCCATGTCCTGCCGGGGGAGGCCGGTGCAGGCGCAGATCAGATGCTCGACGAGGACCTGCCGGGTGGTATCGGCGTCGCCGAGCTTGAAGCTGGGCAGCAGACGGGTCACCGGAGTCTTCCAGGTCAGCTTGCCTTCCTCGACCAGCTTCGCAAGCAGGAGCGTCGTCAACCCCTTGGTGTTCGAGGCGATCATGTAGAGCGTATCGGCATCGAAATTCGTGTCTTTACCCAACTAGCGCACGCCGAAACCACCCGCAAAAACGACTTTGCCATCTTGGATGATGCCGACCGAAACGCCCGCCACGCCGGTCGCCTTCTGGCCGTCCTCGACGAACTTGGCCAACGCCGCGATCCGCGACGCATCGAGCCGATTCGCCTTCTTGCCCGCGAACGTTTCGCGCGAGTAGCCCTTGGGAAGAACCTTGCCCAGGATCAAACCCAACTGAGAGGCCCGCTTTTCGGCGACCCCCTGGGACATGTCGTAGATCGCTACGTTCCACGCGCCGCCCGCGAATCGAACCCGCACCGCCACGTCGCGCCGCTCGTTCGGCGAGGTGAGGTAGATGAACACCCGCTGCTTCGACCAGCCGTCCCGGTCCGGTACGTCGTTCGCAATTTGCAGAGGCCACTTCGGTTCCTTGTACGCAGCCCATCCCGCCGCGAGAGCCGCCTCGGCGTCGGCAGCCTGCACGTCGACCAACGCGATCCAAGAGTCCCCCTCCGGCGCCTCCAAAATCGTCGCCGGGCCGCGGACGGAAACGCTCCAGCCGGCCGGCGCGATGAAGGTATTGCCGAGCACGGTGGTCTTCGGGGTATCGGCGGCCAGGCGCTCGGTCGGCGGAGCGGAACCCTTGGCTGGAGCCTTGGCCGGCTCTGTCGGTTGAGCCACCGCACCGTTTGAATGGCAACAGGCGAACAGAAGGAGAGCGGCTGTGCCGAGCCTCGGAATCCACCGGGACGCGCCGTCCAGTGGAAGATTGTTGATCGGTTGTGGCGTCGCCATGGGGTTTTCCCTATCCTCTCGAATCGTGGCCTCTCCCCTGAGGATACGCATCCATCATGGGAGAGTTTCCGGCCTCCGCGGAAAGCGTGTCAGCGCCGCCCCTGCGATCCAGGCAACCAGAAACGCGGGAACCGCAGTGACGGCCGGCCAGAGAACCAGGGCGAGGAGCCAGAGGGGCCGAACTCCGGAACCCGTCGGGAGCGACCGGACCATCCCCGCAACCGCTAGACCGAATGCCCCGATCGCGACGGCCAGGGCGACGTAGGGATAGCCCATCTTTGACCAGGTTAGGAGAAGAGCGTTTCATGTCGATGCGCCCAGCGGGATCACTTTACTCCTGAGCCCAGCGACTGTTCGAGGCGAGAGAAAAGCCTGTTGATCCCGTAGCTCTCTGGCATCTCAGAACCCTGGAGATTGTGGAAATCTGCGAGAATCACCCGACGAATTGCCTCTTGCTCCTCAGGACCACCTTTGGGCGTGAGCTCGAGGGCTGCCAGGTGGAGGAGCGTTGATTCAGGGAATGCCCTGAGTGCCGCATTGAAGCCAGAGTCACCGAGAGTCAGTTTTCCTGCTTTCGTCAGGTAGATAAAGTGGTTTTCCGCACAGAGTCTGCCGCTAAACTTCTCCCAGCAAACGCGTTCTATGTCCGCACACCGCCCATCGGAATAACCGAGACAATTCGCCGCAAGGAAATCAGCGTCGTCTGCCGAAGCACCGGCGGAGAACGTGCGCTTCTCCAGGACGGGGCGGAGCCAACCCACGACTTCTGGCTCCGTCATCATCTTGCCCCGAATCCCAAAGGTCACGAGACCCCTCAGAACCTGGGTAGGGAGGTCCTTGCTTCGCTGTTCGAGCTGTTCGCGAACGCGTTCGCGAAGCTCGTTGCTGGGCGCCTTGTAGCCTTCGGCTGCATCCAGGAGGACCTGTACGCTCTCTCGGACCTCAGGCTCGACCTGTCCACCCAGAGCTTCGAGATCCTCGTGTGCCAGGTCCAAGGAGGGCTTGGAGTTCCACCAATTGATCGGCCATTCCAAGTCGTGCAGCAACAACTCCCCCAATGCACTTCCTGCATTCTCTCAGCTGACTTTGCCCATGAGCTCGCTTCGTACCAACCATGGATTGCGCAAGCCGAAAACATCGGAAATCCTCTCGTCAATTTCGACGTGATGATTTGTATGGTCGGCGCGATTCCACGCGTCGACGGCTCTCCGCAGATCATCCTGCTCCAAGAGACAATGAGCCCAGAGGGCGTTGATCACTTTGTAACTTGGGTTCCACGTCACGTAACGCTCAAACAACACGCAGGCGGCCTGACCTTGACCTGCACGCTGCAATTCGAAAGCAGCTTCGAGATTCGTGTTGGCGCTGTCTGGTTGTTGGCGAAGTGCCTCAAGATGCAGGGCATACGATTGTTTAGGATCAAGGCCGTACAGCAGGTTGCCAACGTAGAGGTTATGCGCCGCGGTTCGGTTGTTCTCCGAGACAACGTCGAGAAGTCGCTGGCTCGCCTCTACGATCCGTCCGCTCCGGACGATATCTTCATTTTGCTTTAGAACCGCTTCGTAAGTCGGTCTGACAGCATCGAGTTCCTTCCCCCCAATTGGATCGGACTGGCTCAGCGGTGGGAGGTTTGCCGGTATTTGACCTGACGGCTCTGTCGCACCTCTGTCGTTGGGTCCGTTGCCATGGCATGAAAACGATCCGAGGAGAAGAGTGAAAGCAACCAGGCCGACTTGAACGTGTATGCCGGCGGTAGGATTGAAATTGTGCCCTGCACCCTTGGTCATTTTAGGTCTCTCCCCTTGACAGCTCGATAGCATCGGGTTTATCCCCCTCACCTAACCTCCGGACGCAGCAACTCACGAGGGTCGGCCATGTCGCCGGCGGCCCTGACTCTCGATCCTCTTTGTTTGCCATAACGATTAATGCATTCTATGCCACAGGCCGCGGCCCTTCAGCCGATCCCCGGTGTTTCCCTACGCCCCATGTCGAAGCACCTCCTCTGCCCGCCTCTCCTAGTCCTCCTAGCCGCCCTCCCCGCCACCGCCCTCGACAAAGTCACCCTGGCCACCAACTGGAAGGCCGAGGCGGAGCACGGCGGGTTCTACCAAGCCATAGCAACCGGGACCAATAAGCGGCACGGCCTGGACGTCACCCTGCGCAGGGGGGGGCCGCAGGTCAACAACCCGCAGCTGCTGGCCGCCGGGGTGGTGGATTTCAATGTTGGGGCCAGCTCGTTTGCCGCGCTCAATTACGCCGGGAGAGTGGTGGGGGAGGTGGCGGTTCCGGTGCCCGCCTCGCGCGGGCCGGAGTTTCGGGAGTCTTCGGCGTATCTCGCCACCTGCCGGCAGGTTTCAGCAAAGCTCGCGGAGGCGATGGCGTGACCGCGAGCCGATTGCAAAAGGCGGGGCAGGGGTTCACTTGGCGCTCGGCGATTACGGCGCTCGGGCCGCCGCTCTCGGTGATTCTATTTCTCGGCGGGACCGAAACCGGGCTTGCGTATCGCATTCTGGAAGCCGGCTACACCTTGGAGATTCCCCGGATGGTCGCGGCTCTCGCGCTGTTGTCGGCCGCCGGAGTGGTGATCTGGGCGGCGCTCTCCGGGCTTTCCTGGCTGCTCCTGCGGCGCTGGCACGAGAGCGCGATCGGGCGGGTCGAAGGCTGAAATCTTCTGGCCGCACTCCAGATCTTCTGGCCCAACTCCAGATTTCCTGGCCGGACTCCAAATCTTCTGGCGGAGCCAGGAATCCGCTGGCGGGGCTCCAGATTTCCTGGCCGTGCCTCAAATCTGCTGGCGGGACTTCAAATCTGCTGGCGGGACTCCAAATATCGTGGCGGAGCTGGGGCCAGGAGATTTCGGCGTCCGCCAGGGAAATGCATTCCGCGGCCAGCGAAGTGGAGCCGCCCCAAGGGATTCGAGAGACCGCCGGGGGATTTGGCCCCTCGCCCGAGGATTCGGCGATCGGGCAGTACCTTCGCGAGCCGGCCGGGAAATTCGTGCGGCTTGGCGCGGGTGGTGCGGATCAACCGGCAAGGGAGGGCGACTATCGCGTAACGTTCGCGCGAATTTCCCTTGACGCCGTCTTATGCTCATGACTAGGATATCCATGGCCGGCGCCCCGCCGGTTTTTTCGGGTCGTTGATATGCTCACAAAGAGCATAATGGAGATTCGATGAATCCAGGTTCGGTCGCACCGAGCACTGCTGTACCTGAGGCTTCGCCGCAGTTCCTCGCCTACACGCCGGAAGTCGCCGCGGCGACCTCCGAGATCCTTGGACGGGCTCGTTCCGTCATCCCCGAGCTGGAGTGGCCGGTCCATGGGCCGTACATCGCGGCGATCCAGGAATGGAAGAAGCGGCGCAACGCCGTGATCCTGGCGCACAACTACCAGGCGCCCGAGATCTACTTCGGCGTCGCCGACTTCTGCGGCGATTCGCTGTCGCTCGCCCAGGAAGGGGCGAAGACCGAGGCGGATGTGATCGTCCTCGCGGGCGTTCATTTCATGGCCGAGACGGCGAAGATCCTGTCGCCGGAAAAGACCGTGCTGATCCCCGACATGCGCGCGGGCTGCTCGCTCGCCGAGTCGATCACCGCCGAGGACGTGCGCCTGCTGCGCCAGAAGTACCCGGGCGTCCCGGTCGTCACCTATGTCAATACCTCAGCCGCGGTCAAAGCCGAGACCGACATCTGCTGCACCTCCGCGAACGCGGTCGCGGTGGTCGAGTCGCTCGGCGTTCCCCGGGTGATCTTCCTGCCGGACGAGTACCTTGGCCAGCACGTGGCGAGCCAAACCAAGGTCGAGGTCATCCTCTGGCGCGGCCACTGCATGGTGCATGAGCGGTTTACCGGCGCGCAGCTCAAGGATCTTCGCAGCCAGTACGGCGCGAGCCTGCAGATTCTCGCCCACCCCGAGTGCCCGCAAGACGTGCTGGCGGAATCCGATTTCGTCGGCTCGACCGCCGGCATGATCCGCTTCGTCGCCGAGGAGAAGCCCAAGCGGGTGGTCCTGGTGACCGAGTGCTCGATGGCCGACAACGTCTCGGTCGAGCATCCCGATGTCGAGTTCGTCCGGCCGTGCAATCTCTGTCCGCACATGAAGAGGATCACCCTGCCGAAGATCCTCAAGTCGCTCGAAACGATGACCACGGCGGTCGAGGTGGATCCCGAGATCGGCGCCCGGGCTCGGCTCGCGGTCGAACGAATGCTTGCGGTCGGCCGGCGGGAGACCCGATGAGAGAGCTGGAACGGGAGATTGAGGTCCGCGAGACCGACGTGCTGGTGATCGGCACCGGGATCGCGGGTCTGACCGCTGCGCTCGGCTGCTCGCCGCTCCACGTCGACCTGCTCACCAAGTCGCGCTTCGGCGCGGGCGGGTCGAGCGCCTGGGCGCAAGGCGGTGTCGCGGTCGCGTTCGGATCGGACGACGCGCCGGCCCTTCATGCCGCGGACACGATGGCCGCGGGCGCGGGCTTAAACGACCCGGACGTGGTGGCGATCCTCACCTCCGAGGGGCCGCGACGGGTCGAGGCGCTGCTCGCGCTCGGCGCGCGGTTCGATCGCGACTCGGGCGGCCAGCTGTCGCTCGGCCGCGAGGCGGCGCATAGCCGGCGGCGCATTCTCCATGCACACGGCGATGCCACGGGCGCTGAGATGGTGCGGACTCTGTCCGTCGCGGTCCATCAGGCGCCGGAGGTCGAGGTGTTCGAGCGGACGTTCGCGATCGATCTCGCGACGATCGACGGCGCGGTGGTTGGCGTGGTCGCCGAGCATCCGGACGGCCGGTTGGTGCTGCATGCCGCTCCCGCGATCGTGCTCGCGACCGGCGGTCTCGGCCGGCTCTACGCGCGGACCACGAACCCGGTCGAATCGACCGCCGACGGTCTGGCGATGGCGGCGCGGGCGGGCGCCCGGCTGGTCGACGTCGAGTTCGTGCAGTTCCATCCGACGGCGCTCGCCGCCGGGGCGGATCCGATGCCGCTCCTAACCGAGGCGCTGCGCGGCGAGGGGGCCATCTTGATCGATGGCCTCGACGGGCTCGGCGAGCGCTTCATGGTGGGCGAGCACCCGGACGCGGAGCTGGCGCCGCGCGACGTGGTGGCCCGGGCGATTTGGCGCCGCCTGGCCGCCGGGCGCACGGTCTATCTGGATGCGACGAAGGCGGTTGGGGAGAGCTTCCCCGAGCGATTCCCGACCGTGTTCGAGATCTGCCGCCGGCAGGGGCTCGATCCGCGGCATCAGCCGGTCGCGGTCTCACCCGCGGCGCACTACCACATGGGCGGCATCGACGTGGACGCCTCGGGGCGCACCTCGCTCGCCGGCCTTTGGGCTTGCGGCGAGGTCTCGGCGACGGGGGCGCACGGAGCCAACCGGCTGGCCAGCAATTCGCTGCTCGAAGCGCTGGTCTTCGGCGCGCGGGTGGCCGAGGATCTGCGCCGGCCGCGCCTTGCCCGACCGCGGCGCCATCCCGAGATCGAGGCCGCGGCGGGGGAGGCGGAGATCCCCGTGGGGATCGAAGAAGAACGCAGCGCGAAGATCGTCGCCGAGATCCGAGCCCTGATGTGGGACCAGGTCGGGCTGGTGCGCGACGAGGCGGGGCTGTCCGCGGCGCTCGCCCGGCTCGATGAGATCGCCCGAGAGGTTCCGGAGCTTGGCGGCGAGGCGCGTAACCTGCTTTGCGCCGGCCGGCTGGTGACGGCGGCGGCGCTCGCCCGGCGCGAGAGCCGGGGAGGCCACTATCGCTCCGATTACCCGGAGCCCGATCCGGTCTGGCAGGTCCACCTGGTGACGACGTTTGGGAAGGACGGCCGGGTCCAGGTCGAGCTGGAAGAGGCGCCGCCGGCTCCCGCGCCTACGCTCCAGGCGGCGGGCGGCGCCCGATGAGCTTGGCGCAAGATTCCGCGTCGTCAGAGCACCCGCCGGCGCCGCTGCTGCCGATTCTTTATGAAGGGCACGTGCGGGCGGCGCTGCTCGAAGATCTCGGTCGCGCGGGCGATCTGACCAGCGACGCGGTGCTGCCGCCCGGCCTGCCCTCCGAGGCGCTCGCGGTGGCCCGGCGGGCGGGACGGATCGCAGGGCTCGAAGTCGGGCTGTCGGCGTTCCGCCTGCTGGATCCGGGCATCTCGATCGAAATTCTCGGCGGAGATGGGCGCGACGCCGAAGCGGGGGAGACCCTGGCGATCGTTCGCGGCTCAGGGCGCACGGTGCTCGCTGCAGAGCGGACGATGCTCAATTATCTCGGCCATCTCTCGGGGATCGCGACGGTCACTCGCGACGTGGTCGCCTTGGTGGCGCCCTACGGCGCACGGGTCGCCTGCACCCGGAAGACCACACCGGGGCTGCGCGCGCTGGAGAAGTTCGCGGTGCGCATGGGCGGCGGCAGCAACCACCGGTTCGGGTTGGACGACGCGATCCTGATCAAGGACAACCATCGGGCGCTTGCCGGAGGGGTTCGCCCGGCGGTCGAGCGCGCCCGGCGGGCGATTGGCCATCTGGTGAAGATCGAAGTTGAGGTCGAGACGCTCGAACATCTCGACGAGGCGCTTGAATGCAGGGTGGAGGCGGTCCTGCTCGACAACATGCCGCTCTCTCTGCTGCGCGAGGCGGTGCAGCGGGCTAAAGGTCGCGCGATCACCGAAGCCTCGGGGGGCATCACCCCGGATACCGCTGCGGATGTCGCGGCCACCGGCGTCGATCTGCTGTCGATCGGCTGGATCACCCACAGCGCCCCGAATCTTGACGTGGCGCTGGATATACGGATGTGAAAGACGCGAGTTGGCCTTGGGTGAGAAGCAAGGGCGAGGACGGACGCGCAACTGTTTGAGCCGGAGGCGAGTTTTGCGCGCCGCCCGCAGCGCTTGCTTCTCGCCCGGGGCTTTAGGGTCCGAATTCGCACAGGTCGTCGGCGCGGATCGCGCGATGGCCGACCCAGTATCCTCCGGCGTTCATTCGGACCTCCACCCAGGCTTGGGCGTGGGTGAGGTTGGCGTGCCAAAGGTCGAGCATCGCCCAACCAAACGGCGCGTCGGTCGGCAGATCAGGGCCGCCGACCGCCACTTTCTGGACCGCGCGGGGGAAGGCGTTGCTCTCGCCGATCGAGATCGGGTTTTCCTCTTCGTCGAAAAAGGCGACCTGCGCCTCGCCGAGCGGCAGCCAGCGAGGGACCGTGCCGCACGGCCGGGGAGTGGGCGCGGCTTCGCGGGTGTCGCGCCAGACGACCAGCTCCGAGCTGCCGTCGAAAATGCCACCGGAGAGGATGCGCGCCTGGAAGAGCCCGGAAAGAGGAGCGCGATCGTCACGCGTGTCGAAACCGACGTAACGGCCATAAAACGTGTAGTCGCCGGGCCGGAAAAACGTCGGATCGGCGACGATGTGGGCCGCGTTTTCGCTGGCGGCAAATCCGTGGCCCGGATCGAGATCGATCGAGTCTCCCCAGAGCACGTTCGCGTCGCTTGCGAGGCCCCGGCCGCCGGCTGAGAAATAGAGCGGGTCGGCGGGGGTGTTGCGCGGTGTGCCGACCGACGGCGGGGTGCAGCGGTTGACGACGTCGACCGTGATGTAGCCCACGGCCAGGCCGTCTCCCGCGCTCGCGGCGCACGCCGGGGGATTGGAGAGTGGCAAGGCTTTGCCGGTATGGGCGGCGCGGAGGATGTCGACGTCGAGGGCGGAAAGGGCGCCCGCGGCCGGATCTTCGCAGCCATCGGCGACCGGCGTGTCGCGGGAGAACGGCCCCGTCGGGCTCACCCGGCCACCGGTGCGCGGCAGGTGACCCTGGAACAGATCGCGCACGTTGATGGTTTGTACGTCGAAGCCGGTCAGGTACACGTCGAACGCGAGCGTCGGCACGCCCCAGTCGGTCCAGAGCACCACCCGGGCTTGCGCCGCGGCGGAAAACGAGTTGCCGATCGACAGCAAAGTGGTAGCTCCGGCCGGATGGTCGAGATCGACCTGGAAATAGGGAAACAACAGCGTCGCCGCCGGCTGGTCGTCGAGGCGGCAATTGCCGACGAGCGCGCCGGCCTGGCCCGCGCGGGCTCCGGCGAGGCATCCCGCGAGGACGCAGAGGCAAAGGGTGGCGCCGCGGATCGATCTCATGAAGGTCTTCAAAGGGATTTCGTCGGACGAGTCCGGGTAGAGTAGGGAACTTATGAGCGAGACTCTAGTGCAAATCGGCGGTGCCGGGCGAGGCGACAAAAATGACCCCCCGGCGCGGCGGCAGGGGCGTCCCGAGTGGCTGCGCATCCGTCTGGCCACGCCCACTCAGTACCATAAGGTCCGGGAGCTGGTGGACCGGCTCAATCTCCATACGGTATGCCAGGAGGCGCGCTGCCCCAACATCTATGAGTGCTGGGGCGAGCACGGAACGGCCACCTTCATGATCCTGGGCGACGTCTGCACCCGGCGCTGCGGTTTCTGCGCCGTCACCTCCGGCCGGCCGGCCGCGGGGGTCGATGGGCAAGAGCCGGAGCACGTCGCCGAAGCGGTCTCGGTGATGGGGCTGCGCCACGCGGTGATCACCTCGGTCGATCGCGACGACTTGGCCGATGGCGGCGCGAAGCATTTCGCCGAGGTGATCCAGGCGATCCACCGCCGGAGCCCCGGGGTCGCCGTCGAAGTTCTGACCCCCGATTTTCGCGGCGTGCCCGATGCGCTCGACACCGTGCTCGCGGCCAGGCCCCAGGTGTTTTCGCACAACATGGAGACCGTCCCCCGGCTCTACCGCAAGGCGCGCCCCGGCAGCCGGTACGACCGTTCGCTCGGCCTTCTCGCCGAGGCGGCGGAGCGCAAGGCGGCCGGGCGTTACCGCGGCACGATCAAGACCGGGATCATGCTCGGCCTGGGCGAAACTCGGGAAGAGATCGAAGCCACCCTCACCGACATCCGGTCCGCCGGGGTCGAGGTTCTTACACTGGGCCAATATCTCCAGCCGACCACCAAGCACCTGGCCGTCGATCGCTGGGTAAGGCCGGAGGAGTTCGCCGAGCACCGTGATTTCGCGCTTTCTTTGGGTTTCGGCCATTGCGTTTCGGGACCGCTGGTGCGCAGCAGCTATCACGCCCACGAGCACGTGGTCGCCGGCTGAAATCTGCCGGCTGCCGGCCCAAGGAGTCCGCTGTCACGTTCGCAGGGCCTGGCGCACCAAGATTAGTGAGCCTTCGTGCGGTGCCCCTTCTCTCCGGTGGCCTCGGAGCCGTTCCGAGCCTCGGGCGAGGTGTCATCGAGCGACAGCGCCTTCATCGACGGGTTCGCCATGACGCTTGCTACCTTAGAAATCCTTCGAACGCCCGCGCGCATTCCCCGGCCGTCGCTGCGCGACGCCGCGGTTCCGACCGAGTTTTTGGGACCTAGCGGCGCAGTCCGGCGGCTGATCGACCAACTCGACCTGGCGAGCCGCGGCCTGGATCCGGTCCTGATCCAGGGAGAGACCGGTTCGGGCAAGAGCCTGGCGTCGCGCATGTTGTACGAGCTGTGCGGCGCCGAGTCCGGCTGGACGGCGATCTCCGCCGACGCCTTCGACGAGCGCCTCTGTTCACGCCTGGTCCACGAGCGGCGGGAGTCGTCTCCTACGTTGCTCGCGATCGAAGAGGTGGGCGACCTTTCCGGCACGGCGCAGCGCCGTTTGCTGCGCCTGCTCTCGTCGCGCGAAGGGCCGCGGGTGATTGCCACCACCAGCAGGGACCTGAACCTCGAAGTCCTGCGCGGCACCTTCTTGCGCGCCCTGCTCGATCGCCTGGCGAGCTTCGCGGTGACCGTGCCGGCGCTGCGCGACCGGCGGGAAGACCTGCCGACTCTGGTCGAACGAATCCTGGTCGAGCTCGCCACCCGCTATCGCAAGAGCGTCCGCGGAGTGAGCCCGGAAGCGCTCGACCTGCTGCTCGAACACTCCTGGGGCGGCAACCTGCGCGAGCTTCGGCACGAGCTGGCCCGCGCCCTGCTCCTGACCCCGGCGGGGGAGGAGATCGCGGCGGCAGCTTTGTCGCCCGACCTCGTGCGCGGGTCTCGCTCCGGGCGGTGGACTTCGAGCCTGCGCCAGCGCGCCCGCGAGATCGAGCGGAGCCTACTTTCGCGGGTGCTCGAAACCAACGGCTGGAACGTCTCCGCCGCAGCTCGGGAGCTCAAGATCAGCCGGGTGGGATTGAGCAAGAAGCTGCGGGTGCTCGACATGAAGCGCCCTCTCGCGACCGCGCAGCTTTCGCGGCATCTTTAAGGGAGCTGCGTAAGAACCCGAAGGAGCGAGGAGGGCGATCGAAAACACCCGCTTGTCCTAGACAGGGGCACGGAGGGATGTTACCCTTCGGCCAGGTCTTCTCGAGGGTCGCGGCAGCATGACTTACCTGCAACAACCAGAGCTCCAAGACAGCCTAAACCAACTGCTGCTCGCCTCGCGACCGCGGCTGGAGCGCGTCTTGCGCCATTTCGAGATACCGCCGGAAGACGCGGAAGATATCCTCCAGGATGCGCAGCTCACCCTGCTCTATAAATGGGAGCAGATCCGCAGCCCGGAGAGCTGGCTGGTCGGTACCCTAAAAAAGAAATGCATCATGTATTGGCGCAAACGTCGTTCGAGTCTGTGCGATGCCGTCGATACGGCGATTCTGGATCTGGTGGCGACGCCGGTGGCGCCCGATCAGGAGAAAGCCGAGCTGAGCTTCGACCTCAACCGGGTGCTCGGCAATCTGTCGGCCCGTTGCCGTTCGCTGCTCAAACTGCGCTACGGCTTGGGATACGGGCCGAGCGAGGTGGCCGAGCAGATGGGCTATCGGCTGTCGAGCATTCGTAAGGTCACGAACCGCTGCCTCGCCGCGCTCACCCGGCAGCTCGTGGCGGTCGGCTTTCATCGCGAGCCCGAGGGCGATTGACCATGATTGAACGACACCCCTCGGCGGATCGGCTGCGGAGCTTCAGCCGCGCGGAGCTGTCCCGGTCTCATAACCGCGAGGTGGTGAGACATCTCCTCACGGGCTGCGACCGCTGCTCACAGACTCTCGTCTTCTACGCCCCGCCGGGCATCGGCATCGCCCACCCGGGTCCGTCGCCGTACGATTACGACACGGCGTTCGCCAAAGCCCGCGCCGCCTTTCTCTGGTCTCGACATGAGCATCTGGAAGAGCAGCAGAATGCGCCAGGCCTGCTGCATGCTCTCGAAGAGCACCCGTTCGATCGCCAGATCCTGCTGCTGATGAACAGCCGGCGATTCTGGACCTGGCCCCTCTGTTGCCTGCTGCTCGAGCGTTCGCACGAGCTCGGCTTCCGGGACCCGAGCCGGGCCCTCGATTTCGGCCGGCTCGGCGTTCGCCTGTCGGAACAGTTGTCGGTCGAGTCCTATGGCGACAGCCGCGTCGCTGATCTGCGAGCCCGCGCCTGGGCAACGCTTGCCAACGCGCAGCGCATCGCCTCTGACTTCCGCGCCTCGGATCAAAGTTTTCTCCGTGCCGAGCGCTCGTTGCGCAAGGGGACCGGCGATCCGCTCGAAAAGACGCGTCTGCTGCTGCTCAAGGCGTCGCTCCACGGCGACCAGCGGCGCTTCCCAGAGGCGATCAAAATGCTCGATCGCGCGCTCGCCATCGCGCGCCGCAACGGCGACGAGTCGCTGATCGCCCAAGCGTTGGTCAAGAAGGGTATCGTTTTCGGTACCTCCGGCCGGACCGACGAGGCGATCGACTGCCTGCGCGAAGGAGTGCGGGGAATCGATCCGAAAACCGATCCCCGCCTGATGGTGGCGGCGCACCACAACCTGATCGTCTATCTGATCGAAGGCGGACAGCTCCAAGAAGCCGTCGCCCTGCTCGAAGCGACCCGGCCGCTTTACGAAGAGCTGGGCGATCGGATGAATCTGATCCGTCTCCAGTGGCTGGAAGGCATGATCGCCCAGAACCGCGGCCACCTCTCCGAAGCCGAGAGGCTTCTGCGGTCGGTCGGCGCGGCCCTCGCGGAGCAGGGGCTCGGCTATGACGCCGCGCTGCTCGCTTTCGACCTCGCCGGGGTCTACGCACGCCAGGGGCGGACCGAAGAAATGCGCGCGCTTGCCGCGGAAATGCTCCCTAGTTTCCAGTCCCGCGAGGTACACCGCGAAGCGCTCGCGGCGCTGATCGTCTTCCAGAAAGCGGCGAAGATGGACCGGGTGACTCTCGGCCTGGTCCACGAGCTTTCGGATTACCTTCGCCAGTGCCGCAAGAACCCCGGGGTACGGCTCCGGGATTCGGTCTAGTCGTTCCGGCCCGGCCGACAATCTCCGCGAAGAAGAAGCTCGTCATCGCGGCCTGCTCCAGAACCTACCTGGACAAAATGCCCTGCTGCTGATAATGTAACTTTGGTTTACACGCTGTTACTGCGCCCGCAATGGCCGTCTCCGAACAAGACTCGAGCTCCGAGTCCGCTTTCGAGGATCTAGTCGAGAAGATCCGTCCGCGCCTGCGGAAGATTCTCTCTCGCTACCGAATTCCGCCTCAGGATGCCGACGACCTGATGCAGGAGGCATTCCTGATCCTGGTTACGAAATGGGGGACGGTTCAGAACCCCGAAGCCTGGATCCTTGCAACTCTTGCAAATCGGTGCATCATCTACTGGCGAAAAAGCCGTAGCCGCCTCTGGGACTTGGTCGACGGTGTCGTCCTCGAGCTGCTCGCCGACGGCGGTCCGCCGATCCAAGAAGGGATCGACCTGCGGGTGGATCTGGAGGCGTTGGTGGCCAACCTGCCGGATCGCTGTCGATCTTTGCTTCGGATGCGCTACCAGCTCGGCTGCACCACCACAGAGACGGCGGAGAAGACCGGATACTGTCGTTCGAGCATCCGCAAAGTCACGCGGAGATGCATCTCCGCTCTAGCTACCCAGTTGCTTGGGAAGCCGCTCTCGGCATCGGCGGACACTACCTTCGAGCCCTAGGTTCGCGCGGCGAACCCTTCGATTTAGCTCGATCGTAGCTTTTCTGTCCCTCTCGACACCCCGAACGGTAACCTAAGTCTTAGAGGTCACGCGGGCCGCTCCCGTGTCCGCATACCAAGGAGAATCATCATGTCTCGACGCATCGCCATGTACGCACTTTCGCTGGTCATCGCAGGAGCCGTCCTCGTTCCCTCGCCTTCTTTGGCGCAGGCCGACCCGGGTTCCCGGGCTGCGATCGGCGGGTTCGGTTGGCTCTCGGCGCTTTGGGAGCAGGTGATCGACCGGTTCGTTCCGCTCTCCGACGCCGGAATCCAGATTGATGGCAACGGATTTGCGTCCCAAATTACCGCCGAAGCAGGAATTCAGATCGACGGGAACGGGACGAGCTCGGATGCCGGCATCCAGATTGATGGCAACGGAAGAACAGCGCCTACGATCGACTACTAGCCGACCGGCGGCTCGCCGTCACTCTATTTGTGGGTATCCCCCAAAGCCGACTTCCTGGACTTTGGAAGGGGAAAGGTGTACCTTTGGCTGGAGTCAGAGATTTGGTGAGCACTGTCGATGATTGCCCTCGACGAAATTTTCATCGAAACGTCCCTGGAGACGTTTCTCGAAGAAGCTCGCCCCCGGCTCAAGATCATTTTTTCTCGCTACAGAATCCCTCCAGACGATACGGAGGACATTGTCCAGCAGGCGCTGTTGGCCCTGCTGTATCGCCTGGGTTCGGTCAGAGATCCTCAGGCCTGGTTGATTGGAACCGTCAAGAACAAGTGCCTTCTCTATTGGCGCGATCAACGGCGGAGACTCTATGACTCGGTGGATTCGACGGTACTTGAGTGGATTGCGCGCCCTTCGTCTCCCGAACAGGAAGACGACGATGTCCGTCGGGATCTAGATGCCGTGATCGAGACGTTGCCGAACCGTTGTCGCGCTCTCTTGAGCCTTCGCTATGGACTCGGGTACGAGCCACCCGAGGTCGCGGCCCGCTTGGGTTACAGCGCATCGAGCATGAGCAAGATCACCACGCGCTGTATTGCGATGCTCACCCGTCAACTTCTTGTCGCAGGTTTGGGTCGGAAAAAAATATGACGACGAATACCGATCATCCGAGCCGCGAGGTTTTGGAACGCTTCCTTCTGGCCCAGCTTCCGGCCTCCGAAAGCCGTCGGGTGCTCCGGCACCTCCTCGCCGGTTGCCAGGACTGCCAGACAAACGCCGGGGCCGCCTGGAAAAGCACCCAGCCGGGCGCGATGTCGCTGCCGCTCGATCCCGCGCTCGACGCCCGCTATGACGAGGTGCTGGATCGCGTGTTCCAGCGGGTCGAGCGGGTCGAGCGGGTTCTGGCGCGCGAACGCTCCCAGGCCCGCGAGCTTCTGGCCGCCCTTGAGCCGCATCCGATCCAGCGCCAACTCTTGATGCTGCGCAACAGCGCAAAGTTTCGCAGTCGCGCGCTGTGCGAACAGTTGATCGAAGCGAGCCAGGAGCGAGGCTTCAAAGACCCGGAAAGGGCGCTGGAGCTGGCCGACCTCGCGATCGAGATTTCGCGCTCCTTGCCCGAAGAGACCCACGGCGCCGACCCGCCGACCCAGCTCGAAAGCCGGGCCTGGGCACAATCGGCCAACGCCCAAAGAATCCTCGGCAACCACGACGGCGCGGAGCGTTGCTTCGAGACCGCCGAGGAGCTTCTCGCCGAATCGCAAGGCGTGGGCATCTTCGACGAGGCGCGGCTCTACGACCTCAAGGCCTCGCTACGGCGCGACCAGCGCCGGTGGACCGAGGCGTTGGAGCTGCACGACCGGGTAATCGGCATCTATCAGTGTCTCGGGCAGCGGCATCTCCTAGGTCGCGCCTACGCTCAGAAGGCGACCGTGATCTCCGAGGTGGGGGATTTTGCCTCGTCCATCTCCCTCCTGCGCCGGGCGCTCGAGCTGCTCGATCCTAAGGAAGAGCCGCGGATGTTCCTAGCGGCGCGCCACAACCTAATCTGGGCTCTGTGCGAAAGCGAGCGCTACCGCGAAGCTTTCGCCCTCCTCTTCCACACCCGTCCGTTCTATCTCCAGGCGGGCGACCGGATGAACCTGCTCAGAATGCGCTGGCTCGAAGGCCAGGTCGCCGCCGGCCTCGGACGCTCCGAGCAGGCCGAAGTGGCGTTCCTCGAAGTGCGCCGCGCCTTTGGCGAGCTTTCCCTTGACTTCGACGGCGCCCTGGTCTCGCTCGATCTCGCCGTGCTGCTCGCTCGCCAAGGGCGCTCTACGGAAGTCCAGCGGATCGCCGAAGAGGTTCTCGCGAGCTTCGTCGCCCGCTCGATCCATCGCGAAGCGATCGTCGCGATCACCCTGCTCAAGCAGGCCGCCGATCAACAGCGCGCCGAAGTCGACCTCGTCCGCCAGGTCTCGTCGTTCCTGCGGCGCTCGCGGAGCAACCCCGAGTTGGCGTTTGAGCGCGGAAGCGGGTTAGAGGTTCCGCCCCGGGCGGCGAGCTAGGTAGGAGCGGCGCCAGGCTGTAAGATTAAAGGGTCGCTCCTTGGGAAGGCTTGGCACTTCCTCGTGCGCAAATCGGTGCGCGGGAGTAGTGTCTGTGTCTTTCTGGGGCGAGAAAAACGGCGATGCTGTGATGACCCCGCGGATCGATTTGGCCGAGCTTTCTCGGCGCGAAAACGAACAGACAGAGTGGAAAGAGAGCGTCGCGGAGGTCGACGATGTCGTCGCTACCCTCACGGCGTTTGCCAACGATCTCCAAAACCTCGGCGGCGGATACGTCGTCTGCGGAGCCAAGGAAGAGAAAGACGCTCAAGGCTTTCCGCGGCTGGTGCAGGTGGGGCTGGTCGCGCTCCGTTTGAAGGAAGTCGAGCACCAGGTCCTGGCCCGGTGCCGCGACCGTGTGTCGCCCCCTCTTGCGCCGCTCGTCGAAGAGATCCCGATCGACGACGAGAACCGACGTATCCTTGTGTTCATTCAGCCTGCTACCGGATCCGCACATACCTTCCGCCGAGGGCACGAGGGCGCAAAGCATTTCGTCAGGGTCAGCCGTTCGACCCTCGAGGCACGCAACGGAACGCTCCGCGATCTGCTGGCCCGTAAAGGCGCAATAGAGCCTTGGGACCGACGGCCCTGCCTGGGGGCGACCGAGGCGGATATCGACCTGCTAACTCTCCGAGACACACTCCAGCGCATCGGACTGGTGGACTCCGAAACACCTTCGGAGCGTTTTGTTTCCGACAAAGTCTCGGTCAGCGCGTTCGTCCCGCCTCTCTTAGCATATGAGGCACTTACGGGTGTGCTGCGGCCTCGTCACTTCGCTATTCTTCTCTTCGGGAGAAGCCCACAGCACTTCATTCCAGGAGCCGTCTCTTTCTTCTCGAAATATGTAGGCTTCGATCGGGCGGCGCCGAAGGGACAACGGCTGGAGCTGGCCTCGACACTCATCGACCAAATGCGCTTGCTCTTGCCCGCGGTTGAAGCCGAGGCCCAGACACTTTTCGATAAGGACGACCCAGCGCGTCCCAGCGTTCTCAAGTACCCTGTCAGGGCGATCCGAGAGGCTGTCGTCAACGCCTTCGCCCATCGCGACTACGAGCTTCCGGATCCGCTGCGGGTGACGGCGTTTCGAGACCGCATAGAGATTTCATCCCCCGGAGCGCTGGCGTTCGGTGTCGCACCGGGCGATCTCAGCGCGGCGACCGCCGGGCCTCTTTGGCGCAATCAGTCCCTCGCCTGGTTTCTCACCCGCCTCGGGTACGCAGAAGGCGAAGGCCAAGGGCTCAAGACAATTCAAACGACGCTCCGAGATGCCGGCTGTCCGCCCGCCCAGTACGAGGCCAGTCCGGTTCGCGTGCTCTGCACGCTTTGGGCGCATCCTCGGGCGACCGACGCCAAGACCTAACGCCGGGCGCAGAGACTCAGCGGCAAGTCGCTGTACGAGCAGGCCACGGACCAGTGTCCGGGGGAAGAGCGAGGCGCCTAAGAGTCCTTGCCGACGCGATAGCCAATGCCCCGAATTAGAATCGCGGCGACGGCGAAGGTGGTTCGCATGCCGGTCGCAACCTCCTCGGGACGGGCAGCCACAATGTTGCTCGTGGCTGCTCCGATGGCGAATACGGCTCCCATCAGGAAGGCACGGGGGATGAGGCCGAGATTGCGCGACAGGTTGAGCAAGCCGGAGTACTGGAGCCCGAGCGCCCGAGAGATTGAACGAACCGACCACCAGGCGCATCGCTGGAGTTGCGCGGGATTGTTGTGGAGGTCTGCGCGGCGATCCGGTAAGGGTTTACATCTTCCCGGTCGGGGCTTCTCGGATCGCTCGGCCTAAGTCCGCACCCCTAAGAACAGATAGCTCGACAGCAGCGTGAACAGCGCGCTCGGGCTCCAGACCGCGGCGGCTGGAGGGATGGCTCCGGCTTCTCCCAGGGTCTTGAAGAAGGCGAAGATCGCCAGGAAGAAGATGCCGAGGACGATCGACACGCCGATGCCGTAGAGGGTTCCCTGGCGGCCGATGCGGAAGGCGAACGGCAGCGCCACGACCGACATGATCAGCGAGATCACCGGGAACGCCAGCTTGTTGTAGAGCTGCACCTCCAGCTCGGGCACCGCCTGGCCGCTCGCTTTGAGCTCCGCCACGTAGGATCGCAGCTCGCCGTAAGCCATCTGCTCGGGGGGCCGGATCTCCGCGTCGAAGTACTCCGGAGTCTCAGGGAAGGCGACGGTGCGTTTGCCCCGGAACCGGGTGTAGCTCGTGATGCTGCCGTGGGCGAGCGTCCGCGCCCAGCCGTTCTCGAACACCCAATTGCCGTTGCCGCTGTAGACGGCGTTTTCGGCGTAGAGCCGACGCACCATGTCGTGCGAATCGTCGAAGTCGAAGACGTGCAGCCGCTGGAGTGACTGGTTCTTCGGGTCGTAATAGGAATAGTTGTAGATGAACCGGCCGTGGCCGAACAGCCACTGGCGGTCGGCCCGGCGGTAGGTTCTCACGGTCTCCTTGCCGTTGATCTTGTCGCGGATCTGCGCCACCCGCTCGTTCGAAGCGGGGAGGACCTGAGCCTCTAGGTAGGCACAGAACGAAGAGACCAGAAGGGCGCTCACGATCACCGGCAGGGCCAGCCGGTAGAGGCTCACCCCGAGGGCCTTGGCCGCCGTGACCTCGTTGGTCCGGGAGAGCAGGCTGAAGGTCATCAACGTCGTCACCAGGATCACGACCGGGGCGATGTCGTAGAAGATCTGGAGCGACATGTACTTGTAATACGAGAAGACCAGGTCCTTGGCGATTTTATTCTTCAGGATCTCGTCGACCCGCTCGGTCAGATCGGCGATCACGTAGAGGGAAATGCCGGTGGCGGTCACAATCGAAAGGACGACCAGGAACAGCCGCACTACGTAGCGGTCGATCAGATTGGGGAAGAGCAGCCGTAGCCGCGGGATGCGCAGGACCACGCCGCGATCTTCGACACTCTTGGCCACCGCCACG
The DNA here is from genome assembly GCA_040005235.1 of Acidobacteriota bacterium. Lineage (GTDB taxonomy): Bacteria > Acidobacteriota > Thermoanaerobaculia > Multivoradales > UBA5704 > DASYKS01. Next base: position 19,819 of record JBDTZG010000038.1, read on the forward strand.
GCGGTCGCCGGCAACTGGGGATCGGGAAGCAGGGGAGAGACGACGACGGGCCGTTGGCGCAGAGAGCGAAAGCGCAGGATGCCGCCCCAGACATCGCGCCGGATCCAGCGATCGAGTCGCGAGAAGAGCAGGCCCTTGTCTCGATTGCGCCGGATCAGCAGGAAAATCCCGACCGCCGTCAAAATCAGGTTCGGACTCCACATCGCGACCCAGCCTGGGATCCTGCCGTAGCGCGCCGCCTCTTCGCCGTTGAACAGAAGGATGTAGTAGAAGGCCAGGACCGCGATCGACATGGCAAAACCGGAGCCCTTACCGCCGCGCCGGTTGTTGATCCCCAAAGGCAGCGCGATGAAGGCGAAGGCAAGGCAGGCGGCCGGGATCGAGAATTTCTTGTTCGTCTCGACCCGGGCGAGATTTCGCTGTTCGTCGGGCGCGCTGCGATCGCGGGCCAGCCGCGCCAGCTCTCTAAGCGTTAGTTCCCGGACGCCTTTCGAGCTCGCCCACTTGGCCCGCTGATTGGTCATGAACTGATCTTCCAGGATCAGCTCCAGGCGCTTGTTGCGGCTGACCTCGAATTTGGTGGGGGAGGCGAGGTTGACCTTCTGGCGGGTGGCATCGGTCAGCTCCAGGACGACCCGTTCGCCCTGCTGATCGACCTTGACCTCTCCCCATTCGGCGGTCGTAACCTGGTTGTCTTCGCTCGCCGAGCCGGCTTCGGCAATGAAGACGCCCTTCCACCGGGTGTCGTTCGGCGGGGTTTCGAAGACGTAGAGGACCTTGCCCTGCCAGTCCTCCGAAAAAATCCGCGGCTGAACCTGCTGCGACACGCTACGGGTGAGAATCTCCAGGCGAATCTGCTGGAGGGAGTGGTTGCCCCAGGGCAGGGCATAGATCATCAGCAAGACGTTCGTCGCGGTGAGCACCGCGGCCAGCAGCAAGATCGGCCGATAGAGGCGCGCGAGGCCGATGCCACTGGCCCGGATCGCGGTCAGCTCGCTGTCTGAAGCCAAGCGGCCGACGGCGATCAAGATGCCGAATAGGAGCGACATCGGGATCGTCAGGACCACGATGTTCGGCAGCGTGACCAGCAGCAGCTCGCCGACCGTCGACCAGGGCAGGCCGCGACGGATGATCATGTCGGCCGACTGGAACAGGAACCGGAGCAGGAGGATGAACGTATAGACTAGAAATCCCAGTACGAGCGGTCCGAGGATTTCTTTGAGGACATAGCGGTCAAGTCGGCGCACGCCCGGCATTATATGGGCAGCGAAGGCTTCCTTTCGGTCCGCGAACGATTCGGTCCCAACGCCACGAAGCTTCAACTCGATTCTCGGAGAGTCCGCGATGCCGATCCGCCTCGAACGACGATTCCGTTTTAGCGCCAGCCATCTCTACCGCCGCTCGGGCTGGACCGAAGAAGAGAACCGGCGCCGGTTCGGCAAGTGCGCCAACCTGCCGGGGCACGGACACAACTACCGGCTGTTCGTTTCGGTGACCGGCGAGATCGACCCGGCGACCGGTTTCGTCGTCGATCTGGGAGCGCTCGATCGGATCGTCGGAAGCCGCGTCGTCGACATCGTCGACCATCAGCACCTGAACTCGGTGCTGCCGGAGTTTGCCGACGCCGATGGTGGCGGAGCGATCCCGTCGAGCGAGAACCTGCTGCGGTGGGTCGTCGGGCAACTGGAGGGACATCTTCCGGAAGGCGTAACGCTCGGCAGGCTGCGCCTCGAAGAGGATGAGGATCTGGCCGCGGAATGGGAGCCCTGAAAGTCCCCAGCGCAGATAAGTTCACATAATCAATCTTATCGGGCCAGCGGAGAATTGATCCAAAACGAATCCGGCCGTTCTACGATTTGGCTTGCGAGGTCCGCAGATCGACCAGGATCTGTTCGAGGGCACGAATCAGATCGCCGCGGTCGACTTCGGATTGGCGGAACGTCAGCGCCAGACTGAACGTCTTGTCGGGCGCCCGAAACTTGAAGATGTACGGCTTTCGGCGCGACGGCCGACCCTTCTCTTTGCGCAGCCGGCGCCTGAGGTCGTCGCGGCTCAGTCCCTGGCGCGAGACCTGTTCGAGCATCTGAATCATCTCGCCCTCGTCGCCCGCCTTCAGAACTTCGAGCAGCAGCGACTTCGACTGGATGCCCAGCGCCTGCACCGTGTCACGAACGCTGGTGGGCATTTGAAGAAGAGAAAGGCTCTCGGTGACCACCGTCCGCGATTTGCCGACAGCCTCGGAGATTTCTTCGTGGGTGTAATCGTGCCGCTCGGCGAGCGCCCGGTACCCTTCGGCCTCTTCAAACGGGGTCAGGTCTTTGCGTTGAAGATTCTCGATCAGCGCGATCTCTAACGCCTCGTCTTCCGAGACATCCATTTCGATCACCGGCACTTCGTAGAGACCCGCCTGCTGCGCCGCCCGGTACCGCCGCTCGCCGGAAATGATCCGGTAGATCGGTCCGCCGGCAACGTCCAGAGGCCCATCCTTCTTCGGCCGGACGAGGATCGGTTCGAGCACGCCTTTGTCGCGGATGGAAGCTGCTAGGTCGTCGAGATCGCCCATCACCGAGCGTGGCTGGCGGGGATCGGTCTCGATCGCGGAGAGCGGCGCCATCTTCCCCACCGGGATCTCGTGGCGAACCGCCAGCTCTTCCACGAAGTGGGTGTCGTGGCGCATCTTGACCCTCAGGGGCAGACCGCGCTTGCGGTCGGTCGCCGGCTCAGACACGGCTCAAAACCTCCTCGGACAGGCGGTAGTACTCGTAGGCTCCGGTCGACTTTGGAGCGAACGTGAAGATCGATTCGCGGTAAGCCGGGCTCTCCTCCAGCCTCACGCTCTTGGTGATGACGGTCTCGAATACCTTAAGGCCGAACACGCGCTGAATCTGCTCGTGGATGTCTTTGGCGAGCAGCGTCCGCTTGTCGTAAAGGGTGATCAGGGCGCCGAGAATTTGCAGCTCGGGGTTCGCGCGCTGCTTGATCTTGTCGATCGTTTCCAACAGATCGTCGGTGCCTTCGAGCGCGAAGTAGCTCGCCTGGATTGGTACCAGCACGTGCGTCGCCGCCACGAGGGCGTTCACCGTGATGATCCCGAGCGTGGGCGGCGTGTCGATGATCATGAATTCGAAGCTGTCCCGGACCTTCTGAAGCTTGTCCTTCAGCCGGTAGTGGCCGTCGATTTCGCCGATCAGTTTGGCCTCGATCTTTGCCAGGGAGATCGCCGACGGAGCGATCATTAAGTTCGGAATCCGATCCGCGGGACGGAGGATGGAGTCGATTTCCCGGTTCTCGTCCGTGAGTACGTCGTAGATGGTTCCTTCCAGGCCGTGAACGTCCAGGAAAGACATGGAACTGTTCGCTTGGGGGTCGAGGTCGACGAGCAGGGTGCGCAAGCCTTTGGAGGCCAAGGCCGCGGCGAGATTGATGGCGGTGGTCGTCTTTCCGACGCCACCCTTCTGGTTGGTAATCGCGAGGATCATCGCGGCGCAGTGTATGGGAGGCCCCGTAGAGGGTCAAGCGCCACTCCCCCGTCGTTCGCCCAATGTCGGCGCGCCGACAATGCCTGTAACCTATTGAAAATCAGTCGTTTGGAAGAAAGATCACATCGTGTAGCGACCGGGTTCGTTCGGATTCAGCTCTTCGAGAACGCGCCGAATTCTTTCGGCGGCGTCGGTGGGATCGAGAGAGGTCGTCATCACCTGCGCCCGGTCCAAAACTGCGCGCCGCACGTAGATCGGTGCCTCCGCCCGCAGGGCCAGTGCGATCGCGTCGCTGGGCCGAGCGTCGAGAATTCGCTTCGGCTCGTCCGGGGTGAGATGAATCTCCGCAAAGAAAGTTCCCTCCCGCAGATCGCTGATCACGATCTTCTCGATCGAGCCGCCCAGGCGCTCGCACACTTGGAGGAGCAGATCGTGGGTCAGAGGACGGGGAGCGGCAACGCCTTCCATCCGGAGGGCAATCGCCTGCGCCTCGGCGATGCCGATCCAGATCGGCAGGAAGAGAGTGCGATCGAGGTCGCGCAGAATCACGATCGGAACATTCGAAGAGGGATCGAGCATGAGGCCGGTGACGGCCATCGGGACGAGATCGATCCGCGGGGTGTCGTCCTGGCTCATGAGCCCATTGTGGGCGCCCCCAGAGGCCGGGTCAAGACGAAATCGCTCGGGGCCTGGGAACGGCCGCGAGCGATTTGCCAAGGAGGCTGGAAGGGTGCCGAAGGAACTATGCCGTCGCGTCGGAAACGCGACGTGCGGTGAGGCTGTGGGGATGCGCGGTCTCGATCTCGACCCAGGTGGTCTGACCCAGGGTGACCGGTAGATTCGCGGTCGGAAAATGAACGATCCGGTGGCAAGAGGTGCGGCCGCTTTGGGTGCCGGGAGTCTTGCCCCAGGCGGTGACCAGGATCTCGAAGCGCCGACCGATGAGCTGTTGGTTCAGCTCCCGCTGGATTCGGTCCTGGACCACAAACAGGCGCTGGAGCCGCTCGCTCGCGAGAGTTGGCTCCACCTTGCCGTCGAGGCGCGGCGCCGCGGTGCCCGGACGCTCCGAGTAGCAAAACGCGAAGACGACCGCGAAGCGGACCTGTTCCAGCAGCTCCAGGGACTCCGCGAAATCCTCCTCCGTCTCGCCGGGAAAGCCGACGATAATGTCGGTCGACAGAGCCAAATCGTTTCGTGCGTCGCGTAGCTGCCGGACTAGATCTAGATAGTCGGCGCGGCTGTATCCACGTCCCATTCGCCGCAGCAGGCGGTCGCTCCCCGACTGAACCGGCAGGTGGATATAGGGGCAGATGTTGGCGTGATTTCCGATCTGCGCCACCATCGCCGGGGTGAAATCGCGGGGATAGGAGGTAATGAAACGAAGGCGCTCGACGCCGGATTCCCGCGCCACGGCATCCAGCAGATCGGCGAAGTCCTGATCGGTTTCGGGGTCGCGCCAGTGGTTCACGGTCTGACCGAGCAGCTCGATCTCGCGGAAGCCGTAATCGACCAGGTGGCGTACCTCGGCGAGAATTTCCGTCATCTTGCGGCTCCGCTCCGGCCCGCGGGTCTTCGGCACGATGCAGAAGGTGCAGCTCTTGTTGCACCCTTCGATGATCGTCACCATTCCCTTGTATTCGCCCTGGCGGGAGATGGCGTCGAACTCGTAGGGTCGGTCGGCGGGAAAGCCTGTGGCTATCATGCGCTGTCCGGCGCGGGAGGCGGCGACCAGAGTGCTCAGTTCGGCCACCCGCGCCGGTCCCATGACGAAATCGAGGTCGGAGACCCGTTTGAGAGCCTTCTCCCCCTCCTGCTGGGCTACGCAGCCGCAAAGGCCGATGACCAGCCCCGGCCGCTCCCTCTTGAGCAGGCGATATTCGCCGAGGCGCGAATAGACCTTCTGCTCCGCCTTCTCGCGGATGCTGCACGAATTCAGCAGAATGACGTCCGCCTCTTCCGGCCGGTGGGTTGGCAGGACCCCCTGCTGCATCAGCTGACCGACCATGCGTTGGCTGTCCAGCTCATTCATCTGGCAACCCCAGGTCTCGACGAAGACCCGGCGCGGGGTGGCAGTTTCGCCGGCCTCCTCGCTCCTTGGGGCTCCTTCGGCGGAGGCCGGTGGCTTCGGGTCCAACGAAGCCTCCGCACGGGGCGTCAATCCTTCACTCATTACATTTCATCCTTTGGTTTATAGATTGGCGGTTCGATGGCGTCGGCCGTGGTCTTCGGCGGGGCCGGCGGTTCGGGCTCCAGCTCGGCGCCCTCGCGCAGCCAACCCGGCAGCGCAGCCGCCCGGCGCCCTTCTTCGAGAAATTCTCCCAGCTCTTTTTTCGCCGCATCCGCCCGTTCTTTGGCCAGTCGAAGACGGTCGAGCGTACGGTCCCAGCTCGGCTTGATCTCGCCGTCGCGGCGGAATGGATCCGCCTCGGCGTAGAACTTTCGGCGGTATTCGGCGGCCTGCCTTTCGAGGTCGACTCCTTCGTCGACCGCATCACGCCAGCGTTGCCGGATGGCTCGGGCGCGCCCGCGCCAGTATTGCTCCTGCTCGGTCGAGGTATCGTTTTGGACGGGAGGTCTCTCCCCCGGCTTCGTCTTCGCCAGGTCGGCGAACGTGAGCGAGCCTTTCTTCGCGAGCTTCGGCAGGGTCTCATCGGTAATCACGGCGACCGACTTGTTCCCTTTGGCCTTCCGTTCTTTCTCTCGTTTCGACGCCTCGACCAGGGACGGGTGTGAATCGGCGTCCGGATCTCCGGGATCGATCACGATCAGCGTCGCGTCGTGCGGCGGCGGCGAATCGGCCGCGGCCTCCGAGCCGGGTTCAGCCGGGGCTGCGGCAGGGACTGGATCGGGTTTCTTTGGAGGGGTTTGGGGCGGTGGCAGGGGCGGGGTGCAAGCGGCGCCGCCGATCGCCAGGGCAAGGGCGAGAGCGACCAGGGTGGCCGAGAGGCCGCCGAGGCCCGAGGGGCGGCGGGACGGGCGTTCAGCTCCGTCCATAGCGATCTTCGAGGCGGATGACGTCGTCCAGCTCCGGCGTGGAGACTTCGATGATGTCGCATCCGGCCGCTCCGGCCACCATCCGGTGTTTGGTGAACGGCGAGATTCGGTAGGAGTCGCCGCCGCGCAGGACCACCGAGACCATCTCGCCGTTCTCCTCGACTTGCAACTCCACCTCCCCTTCCTTCAGGAAGAGGGTCTCGTCCTTTCTCTCGTGGTACTGAAGCGAGAGGGCATGTCCGGCGTCGACGTGCAGGATCTTTCCGACGTAGCGGTCGGTGTGGGCGAAGATCAGTTCGTAACCCCAGGGCTTGTCGACGCGGCGAATGGACTGTTGCATGAAGGATGGGCTCCGGCCTTCGGGTGGAAGTTAGGCTTTCCGCGCGGCGGCGGCGGTGACGTCGGCGAGGACAGGGTCGATCAACTCGTCGACCTCTTTGGCGGTGCGCAGATCGAGGCAACGCGCGGTAACCTCGGCGAGAAGCCGAGAATCCAGCTCGCGAATCCAGGTCTTGATTTTCGGCACCAGGCGCGGGCTCACCGAAAGCCGCCGAAGGCCCAAGCCCACGAGGACCGAGGCGAATCGAGGGTCGGCGGCCATTTCGCCGCACAAGCTCACTTCGATTCCTGCCTGGGCGGCGCTCGCCACGACGAAGCGTAGCATGCGCAGGATCGCCGGATGAAGCGGCTGGTAGAGGTGCGCCACATGCTCGTTGTTGCGATCGACCGCGAGCGAATACTGAATCAGATCGTTTGTGCCGATCGAGAAGAAATCGACCTCGGTGGCGAGCGCGTCGGCAATCATCGCCGCTGCGGGCACCTCGATCATCGAGCCGAGCTTGATGTCGCGACGGAACGGCACGCCATCGCGCTCCAGCTCGGCCATCACCTCAGCCGTATAAGCGCGGAACTCGCGGATCTCTTCTAGAGTCGAGACCATGGGCAGCATGATCCAGAGGTCGCCGTGGAGGGCCGCGCGGAACAGGCCACGCAACTGGGGCCGGAAGACCTCGCGTCGGGCGAGCGTCAAACGGATGCCGCGCAGGCCCAGGACCGGGTTTTCCTCCCGAGTGTCCATCATCTCGCGGGCGAGCTTCCGGCCTCCGAGGTCGTAGGTGCGGATGATCGCCGGATGGGGCGCCGCGGTTTCGACGATCCGCCGGTAGAGCCGATAATGTTCTTCCTCGGTCGGCTGCTCGGGACTCTTTTCGATGTAGAGGAACTCGCTGCGGTAGAGGCCGACCCCTTCCGCGCCGAAGCGCACCGCCTCGTCCACCTCTTCGGGCAGGTCGATGTTCGCCATCAGGTGAACCCGCACGCCGTCGCGGGTGACCGTCGTCAGCTCGCGGGTTTCGAGGAGCGACTCCTCTTTCTTTTCGATCTCCCCTTTTCGCCGCCGGTACTCCAGGAGCACCTCGGGGGTCGGATGGACGATCAGGATCCCTTCATCGCCGTCGAGAATGACTCTGGCGGCATCGGTGATCCGCTCGCCGAGACCCTCTAGACCGACCACCGCCGGCAGGTGAAGCGAGCGGGCGATGATCGTCGTGTGCGAGGTCCGGCCGCCGGTTTCGATCGCGAAACCGACCACCCGCTTCCTGCCCAGGCGAACCGCATCGGAAGGGGTCAGGTCGTCGGCGATGATGATCAGGTCGTCCTCGATCTCGGACAGCTCGTGGTGGGAGATCCCCTGAAGCGCGCGCAGGACGTGCCGGCTGACGTCGGAGACGTCTTCGCTGCGCTCGCGCAGGTAGCTGTCGTCGATGTGTGCGAACTGCTCGTCGATCTCCTCGGCGATCTTCGACACCGCCCACTCGGCGTTGACGTTCTTGTTACGGATCCGGTCGACCACCCGTCCGAGGAAGCCGGGGTCGTTGAGTAGCAGAACGTGGGCGTCGAAAATCGCGGCCAGCTCGTCGCCGACCTTTTCACTCGCCCGGACGCGGGTCTTGCCCAGCTCGACCTGCGCCTGGCGGACCGCTTCGTGGAAGCGCTCCACCTCCGCCTCGATCTCCTCGGCGGCGATCGGCAGACGGAACACCTCTCCCACCCGGGTCGAGATCGAAACCGCACGGCCGATCGCGATCCCCGCCGAGACCCCCATGCCTTTGACCTGCAGCATCTGCTCGCTGGCGACTTCGTTCACTACGACTCCTCACCAAATCGGTTGGCGATCAATTCCGCGATCGCGTCGAGGGCTTCGATCTCGTCGACGCCCTCGGTTCGCACGGTCATCCGCGATCCTTCTGCGGCGGCCAGAAGAAGGATTCCGAGGATGCTCTTGCCGTCGATCTCCTCGCCTTCGCGAATCAGGGTGACCCTACTTTTGAATCCACTCGTCGTCTGCACCAGTTTGGCGGCGGCCCGGGCATGGAGACCTAGGCGGTTGACGATCTCCAGCTCACGCTCAATCATCCGTGCACAGGCCCTCGCGGTCGAAGGTGTTGGGTTTCGTTTCGGCGCAGCACGGTTTCTGGACGCAGTCGCTGCCCAAGCGGACGCTCTCGACCACCTTGCCTTTCAGCCAGCGGGCGAGATCGCCGAGCGCCATCGTTTCGGTGCCCGAGCAGCCGAGCCGGACGATCATCGGCAGGTTCAAGCCCGCGAGAACCTCGACCCGCTCCGGCGTCAGTTGGGACATGGCGATCCGCGCGGGCGTGCCGCCGAACAGGTCGGTCAAGACGAGCACTCCATCCCCTTGGTCGGCGTCCGCGATCGCGGCGCGGAGCCGTTCAGAGGAGCGGGTCGGATCTTCATCCCAGTCGAGCGAGATCTCGTCCACACCCGCGGGCCGGCCGAGAATCTTCTCCGCGGCCGCGAGGAGCTGGTGACCCCACTCCCCTTGCGTGACCATCAATCTTCCTACCATGGAAGGTGCCTCTGCTGGATGCCTCTTGCGGTGAAATGGGCCCTTCAGTCGCTCGAACGCGGACCTTGCCGGCCGCGACTCCACCGCGCGGATCTATTTCCCGATATCGCGGTGAATCACGCGGGCCGGAAAGCCCAGCTCCTCAAGCTTGCCCCGAAGCTTCTCACAGACCGCGACCGAACGGTGCCTGCCGCCCGTACAACCGACGGCTACCGAGAGATAACTGCGGTTTTCGTTGCGGTATTTCGGCATCAGGAAGCCGAGGAGATCGGCCAGCCGGTCGACCAGCTCGGCGTAGTCGGCTTGGGCTTCGAGGTAGGCGACGATCTCGTCGTCCTGGCCGGTCTTCTCGCGCAGGCCGGGAACGAAGTGCGGATTGGGCAGGAAACGGACGTCGAACAGCAGGTCGGTGCCATACGGGATGCCGCGCTTGAAGCCGAAACTGATCAGGTTGACGGCCATCCCCGGCTCGACCCCGAAAGAGAATTCGCGAAAGATCTGACTGCGGATCTCGTGGATCGTCAGCTCGCTGGAGTCGAGCACCCGGTCGGCCAGGGCGCGCAGCTCGGCGAGCAGGTCGCGTTCGTGGCGAATCCCCTCGATCGCCGCGCCCTCTCCGGCGAGCGGATGCGGCCGGCGGCTCTCGGAAAAGCGCCGCACCAGCACCTCGTCGGACGCTTCGAGGAACAACAGCGTCGGCTCGATCTTGGTCCGGTCGATCTCGCGGATCAGCCGCGGCAGCTCCTCGGCGAACCCCGGCGCCCGAACGTCGGTGACGACCGCGATCCGGTCGTGCCCCGGGACGTTTTCCGCCGGATGGGCGAGGAACTGCTGAAGGAGAGGCAACGGCAGGTTGTCGACCGTGTAGTAGTCGAGATCTTCGAAACCCCGGGCGACGACGCTTTTGCCCGAACCGGACAGGCCGGTGATCAGGACCAGACGCACCCGCTCCGATCGCGGTGTTTCCGGGACCGGCGGTGTTTCCGGAGTCCCGGCGGGCGAATCGGAATCAGCGGCGGCCACGGTTTCGTTCGATCTCCGCTTCGAGCTTGCGGACGAACTCGCGGGCCGAGTGGTGCCCTTGGAGCTTGAGCACGTGGTTTCTCGCCGCGATCTCGACCAGGACGCTGACGTTGCGGCCGAGCGCCACGGGCATCCGAATGTAGGGGCAGGGCGTGTCGAGGATGTGGTAGACCGATTCGTCGAGCCCGAGGCGATCGTAGGTGCGGCCATCCACCCAGGGTTCGAGCTCGATCACCAGATCGATGTTCGCCCGCTCGCGCACCGAAGCGAGGCCGAACAGGTCTTGGACGTTGATGATCCCCAGGCCGCGCAGCTCCATGTGGTGGCGTACGGGACCGGTGGAAAATCCCGCGAGGTCGCCGTTGGGGAAGCGCTTGACGGTCACCCGGTCGTCCGCCACCAGGCTGTGCCCCCGGGTGATCAGGTCGAGAGCCGATTCGCTTTTGCCCACGCCGCTCTCACCGATCAGCAATACGCCAAGCCCGTAGATCGACAGCAGCACGCCGTGCAGCGAGGTCGACGGCACCAGGTGCTCTTCGAGGAAGAAGCTGATCCCTTTGATCACGGTGGACGAGAGCGCGGTCGACGAGAGGACCGGCACCTCGCGCGCCTGGCAATAAGAGAGGAAGCCGGGCAGCGGCGAGATGCCCTTGGTCAGCACGAACACCGGTACCGGAAGAGCGGTGATGTTCTCGAACCGCTCCCGGCGCTCGGCCTCCGAAAGGGTCGATAGGTACTCGGTTTCGCTTTCGCCGACGATCTGCACCCTGCCCGGTTTGATGTAGGCGTAGTACCCGGCGAAGGCCAAGCCCGGTTTCTGCACCCTGGGGTGGCTGATCTTGTTGTCCAGATGGGACTGGCCCGAGAGGACCCGCAGGTGCAGGTCGAGCAGCTCTTCGCCGAGCAGCTCGCGAACTTCGACCGCGCCGGAAGCGGAAATGGCGCCGGTCTCCACGATCAGCTCTCCCCTTCGAACAGCGCGAAGATCGCGGCAGGCGATCCGGCGGCCAGGACCTGCTCGATCCGGCCGGGCGCCCGCACCCAGCGCGAGATCGCTGCAAGCACCTGGAGATGCTCGGCCGGCGATTGGCTGGGTGAAACGACCAGGAAGAACAGGCGGACCGGCAGGGCGTCGACGGCGCGGAATTCGATTCCCCCGGGAGCGATGCCGATCGCGAGGATGGCGCGGGAGAGACCGGCGAGCTTGCAGTGAGGAATCGCCACTCCCCCGCCGACTCCCGTCGAGCCGAGCGCTTCGCGTTCGGCCAGGCGGGCGGCAAGCTCGCGGGCGTCCGGAACGGCTCCGGCGGCCGCCAGGCGCGCCGCCAGCTCGTCGAGCACATTTTGCTGCGAGCGTCCGCCGGCCCCTAGATCCGGAAAGATCAGCTCCGGGCGGGTGAGAGTCGCGAGTTGCATGCCCTCGCCTAGAACTCGGGGGCGATCAAGCCGAAGTTCTGATCTTTGCGCTTGTACAGAACCGAGACCCGTTCGGTCGCCGCATCGAGGAAGACCACGAACTCGCTACGCGAATCGCCGAGCTTTTGCGCCGCCTCCTCAAGCGTCATCGGCTTGATCTCCAGGCGGCTCGACTTGATCACCCGCGGGCCGGCGTCATCGGCAAGCGTTCCGGCTTCCAGCACCTCGACCGGCCAATGGTTCGCTGACGCCTCGCGCCGTCGGCGATCGATCCGCCGCGTCTTGTCGCGCTCGGCCTGGCGCTCGGCTTTCGTCACCACCTCGCCGATCGCTTCGAACATGTTGTCGTCGCTGCTCTCCTCGGCCTGGATCGAGCCGTGCCGATGATGGAGATGGAGGTCGGCGACGAACTTTCGCTTCTCGGCCGACAGCGTCACCCGCGCGTCGATCGGTTCATCGAGCACTCTGCCCAGCTTTTGCAGCTTCTCGGTGACCAGCTCGCGGACTCGATCGTCGATGGCGTAGTTGCGCCCGTTGTATTCGATATTCATCGCGACCCCCCTCATCCGTAGAAGGCGTTATACCCCTGCTCAGAAGATCTGTTTGCGGTCGTTCGAAGACGGGATGTGCAGCTCGTCCCGATATTTGGCTACGGTGCGGCGGGCGATCTGGATTCCCTCGCGGTTCAGGATCCGCATCAGCTCGCTGTCCGAGAGCGGCTGGCGCGGATCCTCGGCGCCGATCATCTGCTCGATCTTGCGCTTGACCGTGAGCGACGAGATGTTGTCGCCGTAATCCCGGTCGATGCCGCTGTGGAAGAAGAACTTGAGCGGGAACAGACCGCGCGGCGTATGGATGTACTTGTTGGACACCACCCGCGAGACCGTCGACTCGTGCATCGAAATGTCTTCGGCGACGTCGCGCAACACCATCGGCCGCAGGTAGTCCAGCCCCTGGTCGAGGAAGTCCTGCTGTTGGCGGATGATCGACGCGGCGACCTTATAGATGGTCCGCTGCCGTTGGTCGAGGCTCTTGATCAGCCAGACCGCCGAGCGCATTTTGTCTTTGATGAAGCTCTGCGCCTCGGCCTGCTGCCCTTCGTTGCGCATCTTGGCGAGCATCCGCCGGTAGGCGCGCGAGACGCGCAGCCGCGGCAGGCCGTCGTCGTTGAGCTGGATCACGTACTCGTCGCCTACTCTGCGCACGAACACGTCGGGCTCGATGTAGTGCACCCGCTCGTTCGAGAACTGGCGGCCCGGGCAGGTTTCAAGTGTCCGGATCAGCTCGATCGCCGGCTCCAGATCCGCCAGCTCGATACTCAATTTCTTCGCCACCAGCGGGAACTGCCGACGCAGGAAGAGGTCCCAGGCCTCGGCGATCACCCGGCGCGCGAGCGCCTCGTCCGGGTGCGCTCCGTTCTCGGGGTTTTCCCGCGCGCGGCGCTGGGCTTGATGGTCGAGCTGCAGCTCCAGGCTCTCGCGCAGGTTGGCGCAGGCGATGCCCGGCGGGTCGAAGCTGCGCACCAGGGCGAGCGCTCCCCGGACGGCTTCGAGCGAATAGCGCTGCCCGGCCGAGGTTCCGCCTTCCCCGCTCTCGGTGCTCTGGGGGATCTCGGGGATCTCAGGGGGTTCAGGTTTCTCGGGGTGCGCAGAGATCTCGGGGATCTCCGGCAGATCGTCCCCCATGGCGCGGATCTCTTCGACCGTCGCGACCAGGAAGCCGTCGGCGTCCAGATTGCCGATGATCAGCTCGCCGATTTCTCTTTGGAGCGGCGTGCACTCCCCCATGTGGAGCTGCCAGAGCAGATGGTCGTAGAGGTCGCCTTCGCGCGACAGGCTGTTTTCGAGCGGCGAGGCCTCGCGCGTCTCGATCATCGACGGCTCGTAGGAGGAGTCCCATTCGTCGCCGAAGTAGGCGTCGAGATCGATGTTGTCCATCGACTCCCGATGGTCGATCACGTCGTCGTTGGCGGCGGCCGGCTCTTCCTTGAGCGTCAGGTGCTCCTCTTCCTCTTCGACCTCCGGGCTTTCGCTCGCCTCTTCGAGCACCGGATTCTCAACCAGCTCCTGGGCGAGAACGGTCTCCAATTCCATGCGCGTCATCTGCAGCAGCTTGATCGCCTGCTGCAATGAAGGCGTCATCACCAGCTTTTGGGACAGCTTGAGCGAGAGTCGTTGCTCGAGGGCCATATCTTGACGACCTAGAGAGAGAAGTCCTCACCCAGATAGATCTTGCGCACCTGTGGATCGGAGGCAAGCTCCTTGGGTGTGCCCGACTTCAAGATGGACCCGTTGTTGATGATGTACGCCCGGTCGGTGATTTTCAGAGTCTCGCGGACGTTGTGGTCGGTGATCAGCACTCCGATGCCCATCTTCTTCAGATGCCGGACGATCCGCTGGATGTCGATGACCGCGATTGGGTCGATGCCGGCAAAGGGTTCGTCGAGCAGGATATACCAGGGGCTGATGACCAGCGCGCGGGCGATCTCCACCCGCCGCCGCTCGCCCCCCGAAAGGGTGAATCCTTTGCTCTTCCTGACCTTGCCGAGGCCGAAATCGGCGATTAGCTGATCGATGCGCCGCTCCTGCTCGGCATGCGAGAGATCGAGCGTCTCGAACACCGCCCGCAGGTTGTTCTCCACCGTCATCTTGCGAAAGATCGACGGCTCCTGGGGCAGGTAGCTGATCCCGCGCTGGGCGCGCAGGTACATCGGCAGCTCGGTGATGTCGTCCTCGCCGAGGAAGACCGAGCCGTCGTCGGGCGGCGTCAAGCCCACCACCATGTAGAAGGTCGTCGTCTTGCCCGCGCCGTTCGGACCCAAGAGGCCGACGATCTCGCCGGGGCCCACGTCGATCGACACGTCCGCGACCACCGCGCGGCCGCGATAGACCTTGCGCAGATTGGCGGTCGAAAGCGTCTGCGGCTGATCGCCGTTCGCCTCCCGGTGGGGATCACGATGGTTGGTGGTTTCGGTCATCGGCTCCCCTCGCGGCCGGTGGGCGGTTTCGTCGGTGGCGGGATCGGCTTCGCAGCGGCGGGCGGGGTGGGCGGAGCGGCCGGACCTGCGGGAGCCGCCGCGGGAGGTGCCGCGATCCCCGACTTGCCCTTGATCTCGACCTTGCCGCCATCGATGAAGTAGACCACCTGTCCGCCCTGGATCTGGTTGCCGTCTTTGTCGCGCATTTTGACCGGCGCCCCGGTAGTGCCGGAAAAGTCGATCTGCCGGGCATCGACCGAGTAAATCGCGCGCTCGCCGTTGATCGTTTTACCGGTCTTCGGGTCGGCCAGGCGGGCGTCGCCAGTGCAGACCATCTTCTCCGCCTTCTTGTCTTCCTTGAGGTCGACTTCCAAATTCTTGCACGCGAGCGTCCGCGCCGTCTGAATCACCCGGACGCCGCCGCTGTATTCCAGCTTTCGCCCGCTCTGGCTGTAGACCATTTCGGGCGCCACCACCTCGATCGGCTCCTGCGGCTTGCCCGAGGATTTGTCCTCGTCTTCGGGGATCCAAAGCGTTTTCACACTCCCCTTGGCGTAAAGCCGGTCCTCCGTCTTGTCGCCGCGCAGCTCGTCGGCGAGCAGAAGGTCCTTGCCGCGCCAGGCGCGGACCGCGCCGCGGAACAGGAACGACTGCGGATTGGTGCGATAGAACGCTTCGCGCGCATCGACCCAGACCGGTCCTTTCCCTGAGCCGAGGGCCGATCCGGCGAGCCCCGCCTCTTGGGTCTGCGTGAGCAAGGCCCGCACTCCGCCGTCCGCCCGCAGGAGGCCGTTCTTCTTTTCCCATACGACGTGCGGCCCGGTCATCCGGCCGCGCTCGCTCTCCGCTTCGACCGGGGCGCCGTAGAACTCCCCCTGGCCGGAGTCGAGCTGCAGCACCGCCCGGTCGCCCTTCGCCTTGGTCTTGCCGTCGGTGAAACGAACGTCCTGGCGCAGGATCGCCTCGGCCAACTGGCCGCCGGGGCCGAAATTGGCGAGCACGCCCAGCGCATGCGCCGTGCGGGCGGGGACGGGAGGCTGACCTTTCTTCGTCGCGAGCGTCTCGATCAGATCGACGCCGGTGACACCTCGGGCGGTCTTCATCACCCCGTTGATCATCCGCCCTTCCAGGCGCCGCGCCGTCAGCTTGCGGGTGAGCCCGGAACCGCTGGAAATCAGGGTGGCCGGTTCGAGCGGGGTTCCTTCGAGCTCGATCTCGCGCGCCGTCGCCTCCTGCGGCGGGGTGAGCATGCCGAGCGTCTTGCCGGAAAAGTCGACACGCGCGCCGCCCGGCTGGTCGCTATGGCCGGCGAGCGAGCCCGAGACGTTGAGCACGGCGCGAATGAAAACCGCGCTCCGCTCGTCGGGCCCCAAGAAGGTGTTGATGATTTGCGCGGTCATCCGGTCGGCGCCGCGTTGCAGCTGGACTCTTCCCTCGGAGCGCAGACGCCGGCTGTTCCGCTCGTAGACCACCCGGTCGGCGCGCAGAGCGACGGCGGGGACGACGCCGGGCAGGCTGTGCAGCTCGACGTTGCCGACCAGGATGTACATCTCCCGTTCGAGGTGAATCCGCATCAGATCGGAGCGCACCTTGTACTGAGCTCCGCCGGGGGCGAGGTACCCGATGTCCACCGGTTCGACGCTCGCGAGGATCTTGCCGCGATCCTGAAGCAGCAGGACCGGGGTTCGTAGCGTCAGCCCGTCGGGTCCGCGCAGCCGGACGTCCCCTTCGAGCCGCCCTTCGTTTTGCAAGCGGTTGAAGCTCGCGGTCTGGCTCTCGACCTCGTAGCCCCGCCCGAGCTTGTCGTACAGGGTAAGCCCCACCTTATCTAGATAGATGGTGTCCTGCCGGTCGGCTTTGACTCCCGCTCCGCGGATGCGGAACAGCGGCTTTTCCCCTTCGGTGAAGGTGTAGTCGAAGTCTTCGCCGATCAGCGCCAGGTTCTCGGTCTTGTCGGGCAGGTTCGATCCCGTCCGCGGCTTCGGTTTCGCCGCCTCTTGCCCTGCGCGGCCGAACCAGAATAGCCCCGCCAGCGCCACCACGCCAAAGACGAGCAGTACCAGAAGGACCCGGCGGATCCAGGCCACGGGAGATCGAAGCTTCGCCATGCGTGGTTCATTCTACGTGTTGGCACACCAATTGAAAGGACTTGACTTCCGGCTCCCTCCCACGACTGAGTTTTAGTAGGGGCGGAGCTTGCCTCCGCCCGGTGGCAGGCAAGCTGCCTCCCTACAACGTCGGTGCCGGCCGGGCGTCGATCAGGCGCAGGACCGGCTCCCCCAGAAACCGATCGAGATCGAGCGTCCCGAGCACCTCGAAACGCCCCGAGAGGTCATCCGCGCGCGTTTGCCAGCCCCAGCCCACCAGGTTGATCGATCCACCGTCGATGCCGCGGGCGCGGGCCGAGAGGTGCTCCGTGCCGAAACATCGCGGCGGACCGGCCAGCTGCAACGGACCGACCCGGAGGACCGGCTGGGGATTTCCTTGGCCGAATGGGGCGAGACGCTCGTGGGCCTTGAGATAGGCGAGGTCGATCTCCCGGGGCTCAGCTTCCAGCTCATAGGAATAGCTGCGCAACAGCAGGTCGGGAGCGAACGCGCCGGCCGCCGCCTCTTCCCACTCTTCGCGCAGAGCGGGCAGGCATCCAAGGTCGGCGGAGAGACCGAGAGCCTGGGCATGTCCACCAAATCGAATCAGCCGCTCTTTCCAAAGAGCCAGGAAGCCATGGAGCGCAATCCCCGGAACGCTCCGTCCCGATCCGGTCGCCGTCTCCCCCTCGACTGCCAGCAGCAGCGTCGGACGATTCCAGATCCGGGCGATCCGCCCGGCGGCGATGCCGACGACGCCGCGGTGCCACTCCGGGTTCCAGAGCGTGAACATGGCCGGGAGCCCGCCGAGATGTTCCACCCGCTCCTGCGCCTGGGCCTGCGCCTGCTCGACGACCCGCGCCTCTTCGGTCTGGCGTTCCCGATTCCAAACGTCGAGCTGGCCGGCCAATTCGATCGCGCGCTTTTCGTCGCGCGACATCAGGATTTCCAGTGCCGGGTCCGCTTCGGCCAGCCGTCCGGCGGCGTTCAAGCGAGGGCCGATGCGGAATCCGATGTCCGACGCCGAATAGGGCGGTTTCATCCCGGCCTGGCGGATCAGCGCCTTCAAACCTACGGAGCGCGAGGTTTCGAGCGCTTTCAATCCGAGCGCCGCAATCACCCGGTTCTCGCCGCGGAGCGGCACCAGGTCGGCGATCGTGCCGAGGCAGGCGATCCGCAGCAGGGCATCGGTCGGGAGGGTTCGTCCGAGCCGCTCCCCCAAGGCGAGCGAAAGCTTGAGTGCGATGCCGGCCGCCGCGAGATCCGGAAAAGGATAGTCGCAGCCGGCTTGGCGCGGGTTGATTTGGAGAGTTCCGGCCGGCAGCGGCCCGCCCGGCAAATGGTGGTCGGTCACCACGACGTCGAGCCCCGCCTCCCCCGCCGCCTCGATCGCCGGGATCGACGAGCTGCCGCAGTCGGCGGTGACGATCAGGGCACAACCTGCTTCTCTCGCGCGTTCGACGTGGACCGGCTGAAAGCCGTAGCCGTCGCGCATCCGGTGCGGCAGGATCGCCTGGGCCTCGATGCCGCAGGCTGAAAACACCGCGAGCAGCTGGGCGGTCGCGGTGACCCCGTCGACGTCGTAATCGCCGACGATCGCGATCTTTTGCTTCGCCTCCCGCGCGGCGACCAGCCGATCGACCGATTCGGCCATGCCGGAGAGGAGCAGCGGGTCGTGGAGCTGGTCGAGCGAGGGGGAGAGAAAACGTTCCGCCGCGGCCGGGTCGGTGGCGCCGCGGCGGGCGAGGAGGGCGGCGAAACCGGGGGGATGACCGGCCGCGATCAGCTCGTCGAGGCCGGGCGGTGCGGGCTCGGCGACCCAGGCCGCCGCCCGCTCCTTAGGTTTCGTAGACTCCCATCGCCCGGAACTTGGCGTAGCGTCGGGCGAGCAGCTTTTCGACCGGCTCTTTGACCAGCTCCGAGAGCGCCCGCTCGATCGCGTCGCCGACTCTCCGGGCGGTCTCCGCCGGATCGGTGTGCGCGCCGCCGATCGGCTCGGGAATGATCGTGTCGACGACTTTCAGCTCGGCCAGGTCGGGCGCGGTGAGCTTGAGCGCCTCGGCCGCCTCGGCCTTCTTGTTCTGATCTTTCCACAGGATCGCGGCGCATCCTTCGGGCGAGATCACCGAGTAGGTGCCGTATTCGAGGATCAAGATCCGGTCGCCGACCCCCAGCGCCAGCGCGCCGCCGCTTCCCCCCTCGCCGGTCACGGTGACGACGATCGGCGTACGCAGCACCGCCATCTCGATCAAATTCCGGGCGATCGCCTCGGCCTGGCCCCGTTCCTCGGCCTCGATGCCCGGGGAGGCGCCGGCCGTATCGATGAAGGTCAGCACCG
Organism: Acidobacteriota bacterium; assembly: GCA_040005235.1. Taxonomy (GTDB): domain Bacteria; phylum Acidobacteriota; class Thermoanaerobaculia; order Multivoradales; family UBA5704; genus DASYKS01. The sequence continues at coordinate 39,002 of JBDTZG010000038.1, forward strand.
GCAGACAGAACCGCTCGGCGAGCTTCATGATCCGCAGCGCCTTCCGGTAGCCCTCCGGCCGCGACTGGCCGAAGTTCCTGCGGATGCGCTCTTTGGTGTCGCGCCCCTTCTGATGGCCGATCACCGCAACGCTCCGGCCGCGGAAGGTCGCGAGCCCGGAAACGATCGCCGCGTCGTCACCGAACAGGCGGTCGCCGTGCAGCTCCACCCAGTCGTCCATCATCATCTCGACATAGTCGAGCGTGTAAGGCCGATCCGGATGGCGCGCCACCAGCGTTTTCTGCCACCGGCTGAGGTTGCCGTAGACCTCCTGCGCCGCCTTGCGCAGAGAGACCTTCAGCCGGTCGGCCTCTTTCGCCTGGCTGCTGCCGGCGGGAAATCCGGAAAGCTCGGCGATCCGATGGCGAAGGTCGGCGAGCGGTTCGTCGAAAGCGGAGTCTGTGGCCTGCACGGGAGACTGCGAATTGGCCTGCATAGGGGCGTCAAGCTAGCAGAGGGCTGGACAGGGGGTCAAACTGCGCGAGGCGGTCACGGGTTCTGGTAGCAATTCGTCCCCCCCCTCACGGATTAGGATCTCGTTTCAGATTGAAGGATCCGTTCGTCCGATGAAAAGGGGAATCGCCGTGAGCGCCCGTTTCACCATGCTGACTTTGGCCAACTGGCGAAATTTCAAGAGGGTCGAGCTCTACCTCGGCCCTCGCGCGTTCATCGTCGGACCGAATGCTTCCGGCAAGAGCAACCTGCTCGATGCGTTCCGCTTTCTGCGCGACATCGCGGCTCCCGGGGGCAGCCTGGTCAATGCCGTCAAGGATCGGCGCGGGCTCAAACACATTAGCAGTTTCCACGCCAGCCGAAACAGCGACGTTCGCATCGAAGTCGAGGTTGAGATCGACGAAAATCCCTCCCGCTGGACTTACGCGCTGGAGATCGCCCGGGGGTGAAGGGAAGAAGAAATCGCTCCGCGTCGAGAGCGAACGCGTGACTCATGGAGACGAAGTCTTGCGCTTCCGGCGGGCTTCGGATGAAGACGAAAGGCTGCTGCAGCAAACCTACCTCGAGCAGTCGAGTCAACGCCTGCTTTTCGAGACCTTGGTCGCCGCCTTGAGTGGCATCGTTCATGTCCACATGGTCTCGCAGTTGGCACGTCCCGAAGATCCCGCGAAGCGGGATGCCCCTGACTTCGATCTCATCGAACAGCTCGCGAGCATGAGCGAGACCCAACAAATCCGAGCGTTGCACCGGATCCAGAGGTTGCTGCGGATCGCGGTACCGAAGTTTTCCGACCTGCGGTTGAACCGCGACGAGAGCGGCCGACCCCATCTCGAAGCGCGGTATGAGAATTGGCGGGAAGGATGGCAAAACGAGCAGGAGTTCTCGGACGGCACGCTCCGCTGTCTTATGCAGGGGAATGGGTGAAATCCGTCTTGATCGGAGTTTTCTGGGCGATCGACCAGGGCACGGCACCGGTACTGATTGAGGAACCGGAGCTAATGCTCCACCGAGAAGTCATTCGCCAGCTCCCCCGCCTGTTCGCGCGAGCCGGCCAACGGACAGGTCGGCAGATTCTCGTCAGCACTCATGCCGAGGAAATCCTCGCCGATCGCGGTATCGACCCCTTCGAGATCGTCGTTCTCGATCCTTCGGAGAGCGATACGAAAGTCTTCCTGGGTAGCGAGCGCCCTGAGCTCATCGCTGCCGCGAAAGCAGGCGTCAAGCTTGGCCCGCTGGTGACAAGCCTCACCAAACCGCAGAAGATCGAGCAGCTTTCTCTTCCCGGTTCCGCAGCCCGCCTGTGGGCCTGATCGCCGTCTTCGAGGGAGATACCGATCCCGATCGTGCGGAAACTCGCGCGCGATGCGGGCCTCGAACTGTACGCCGAGATCGATGCGGCAGGAAAAAACACGATCGACGCCGAGATCGCCGGCTACAACCTCGCAGCCCAAGGGAGCCCATGGTTCATCCTCCGCGATCCGGATCAGGATGCACGCTATGCCGCGGAATTCTTCTCAAGACAGGGACTAGTGTGCCTTCACAATGGATGTGCTCCTGTCTCGCGGTTCGCTGGCAAGAAAATCTTCCAAACGTGAAATCCGGGGAGGAACGGTTCCTCCGTAAGGCGCAGTAACTCGAGTGGGGCCTCTGCACGAGGCGGCGAGTCTGCTCCATGACATTGGTATCCCCACGCGTTCTGACAAGGTGAGGTCCACTGCTTCGCGTTCGCGGTAGAGAGCCGGCGGCTCCGTTAGTGAAATGAGGACTGACGCTATCAACCGGCCGCGAATTCTACATAACATTGAAACCAAAAACGACGACTAGAATTTCGTCAGCTTGTTCGGCCCAGGCAAAGGTTTCGATTCTGCGGTTGAGTTTTCGACATCCCGGAGGACCTATGCTACCTCTCAGATTCCTTTAGCTGAAAATACCTTCGAAAAAGCCTTGGATTAAATTTACGAGCCATCGAATAGGCGCGGTAATGATTCGGCCAATCTGGTAAGCTACTCTGTAGATCCATGATTCCAAGCTAGACTTAGAACGTTTCATTTCGCGAAGCTGTATATCAGAGAGATCGTCGACCTCTCTCTGCACTCTTCGTCTGACTTCATCCTCATCATTAGGATTCATTCGTCTTGCCCTCCCTGTCAAGGTACTTCTCCTTGACGAAATCGCTCCAGTTTGCGATTTGCTTTTTGGCATCCAGGACCCAAGCTTCACCAGAGGTAGAGATCAGTAGGGAATAAAACAGATGCTCTAAATGATATCGCTTTGTCGCCGAGTATGGCACTATTTGTCTCGGCTTGATAGGAAAAGTCTTGCGGATGCTCCTTAGCCTCTCCTTAGCGATAGCCTGAATATTTTTTTCTTGCGCTGTCGAAGGCAAGTTCGCTCCATCAATCCAATCGCCCGGATAGACAAGGTCAACTTGGTTTAGGCCAATGACTATTTTTCTGGCTACTTGAGGAATGGTTGGATTAATCACTTCGCGAAAGATCCGTTGAACGTCCATCATATCGCGCGAATCAGCTCTCAGAACGAACAGGGCAATTTCACAGTTCTTGAGCACCTCTACATACATCGCGCGGTAGTTCTCTTCGGTGTCTAGATCTTCGCCGAGTCCGGGAAGATCAGAGATCCTGAGGCGGCCATGCTCATTTTCGTATAAATAGTCTTGGACGTGCTTTGTAGCCGCGCGTGTGTGACTCACCTTGCCTTTAAATCCAAATAGTGAATTAATAGTCGACGTTTTGCCAACACCGCATTTGCCAATGACTGCTATATGGGTTGGGTGAGCGAGTTCTTCCATGACGCTTGTTTTTAGAAGGTTAATAGCCTGAGCGTTTTCAGAGCCCACGTCGGCTCTATCGAGATGAGTCTGAAGTTTTTCCATTAATTTCGGGACGATTTTGTTTCGCATTCAGATCCCTTGCTGCCGCATTCGTGTCGCAAGTGCGTCCCGAAGCATCTGTGCCACATCTTTGGCTGCATTTGCTGAAGTATTGGGAATATTTTCTGCCGCTAATGCTCTTGAGTCAAGACTCAAGAGTTTTGTTTCGACGGCCTGGCGCAAGAGGTGGGCTATGAATTCATGATTGTTAGCGGCGGCTGCAATAGTGGTTCGCCTGCCCTGAATCTCAATAGGTTGAGCACCGATCGCCTCGAGCAATCTCTTTAGGCCACCTGATTTGATAAATTGGATTGCTGCTACTCCGAGAGCGGCTATGAAAACAACGGCAATCAGTGCCTCCAATTCGCCAGGGGAAGTTGAAGAAATAATTCTTGTAAGACTAAAGGCGTTCTTTAGACGCGACAAGAGAGCGAAATAAATGGCAATTCCGCCCACAATGACGAGGACCGATAGAAGGAAATCTATTTCACCACTAGACATAGCATTATAGTCCAATAGCCATGCATAACTTCTGGTTTATGAGAATTTATATTACTGGCATCGACTAGGTCAAGTGGTCGGAATTGCGATCGGCGGCTAGACATGGACGACCCTCTCCTCGATCCGTCGCGCTACTGCGGGAAGCTGAATTCCTCGCAGGCCAGCCGAAGTGATGACGTCCACCCTTCTCGCCAACAGGGCTTCTAGGTACTCGACCAGCTCGACGAATCTCAGGCCGATAGGCCGCTCCAGGTCGACGATCAGGTCAACGTCGCTGGCTTCGTTCGCCGTCTCGCTCGCAAACGATCCCAATAGGCCGATCCGCCCGACTCCGAACTGGGCGCTGAGATCGGGGTAGTTCTCCCGCAGGCGGCGTAGGATCGCGTCGCGGGTGAGGTCGCCGGGGAACTGGAGATCGGACGTCATGGGAACTCAGGCCGCGGGCCAGAAGCCGGCGCGCGGCCCGGGGAAATCAACTCGGCAGGTCGGGATCAATTGTCCTCTGCTCCTCAAGAGCGTCATCCACATCTGGATCCTCGATCCATCTGCCGGCCACGGTCGCTCAGATCCAGGCGCTTCAGCCACTCTCCTCTGAGCGCGAAGACTTGGAGCAGCGCTTCGAGGCCGACATCGTTCAGGCTCTTCTTCTCTTCCCGTGCTCGATTGCGCAAGGCACGATCTAGATGAAGCGGCACTTTGCGGAGCGTGTACTGCACCCAGGCAATTTAGACCTCCAATGCGAGCACGTCAAGACACACGGCCTCAAAGTTTGATTAGCCTCCCGGAGGCGGCACTGGAGTACGGTCCGGAATCGAGGGGCTGGGCTGGCTGAAGAGGGAATTGAGCAGGCCGGCCAGCCGCACTCCCGCTTGGAGCAGCCGCTGTTTGACCAAAGGGATGTTGTCGAAGGCGTACTGATAGCCGAGATTGCCGTCGCCGATCTTGTAGACCTGGTCCCGAACCGCCATCGATTCCATGGCCCAAACGGCGGGGGGGGAACTCTGCCAAGTTTGCAGCTCCAGCAGGGTGGGATGGTCGATGAAACCGGCGAGTTCGGAGAAGCTCAGTTTTTCGCTTTCGATCAGGCCGCCGTCCCAAACCGAATGAAGATTGCTTGGCACGCCGAACCACATCACCTGGATGCTGTTGCCGCCCTTGTCGGCCCGCCGCCCTACGTGCAAGGGCTGATGGAGGTCGCCCACGAGGTGAACAAGAAAGCGCAACGCCTCCTGCTTCGCCGGCCCTGCCGCCTGCGGGTCCCGCAGCACAATGGAGAAACGCTCGATCGCTTCAAGCACGTCGCCCTTGGGATCGCGCGCGTTCGTCTCCAGGGTTTCACCGTCGTCAATGTCAATGTAGTGCCAGGGGCTCGGGTTCTTGAGCGGTGGCTGCCAGTTCGGATCGTTGCGGATCTCGTCCGGCCAAGTGCTCACCTGGTCCAGGCCTTCCGGCCCGATCAGCCAGGTGGCGGCGATGCGCGCCTCGTCCGTCAGGTGGTTGGCGGCGATCCTGCCGACGACCCGGTGCCCGTTCGGTCCCCAGGCGACGACCGCAGAAGGAGCGGCAAGGAGCATCAAGAACGCAGCGAAATGGGCACGCTTCATCTTCAGACTCCCTGCCGTCGGATGCGCTTTCGTGGCGGACTTTTTGGAGTATAGGCCACGATGAAACAGGTTCCTCCTCCGAGCCTATTGGACGATGTTTGCGCAGTAGGAGTTGGTGCGGCTGGAGGTGCCGTAGCAGAACCAGCGGTCGTTGGCGTTGGCGATTCCGGCGCAGTAGGACGCATTCCGGTAGGTGAGAGCTTGGCAGAGAGCCTTGTCGGCGGCATTGGTGACGCCGGAGCAGTTGGCCGAAGACCCCCAGCTCGCCACGGAGTAGCAGAAATCTCTCATCACGCCGTCGGTGATGTCTCGGCAGTTGGTCGGGTAGTTGGGAGCCACCGACATGCCATAGCAGGCGAGCTGCAGGTTGCGGTCGGTCATCTGGGTGCAAGGCGACTGCGTGGAGTCCGACATGGCGTAGCACAATTGCTTGTCCTGGAGGTCGCTGATATCGCGGCAGTTCGAGGAGATGCGGCCGGCGATGCCCCAGCAAGCGAGGTATTCGTCACGCCCGTTGACGTATTTGAACGGACTGTTTCCGAGGGGAGCGGCAGCCGGCAGCCCCCATTCGATCGGCTGGCGGAAGTTGGCGGAATAAGGGGTGGCGTCGCCGAATTTCTCCGCGCCCCAGCAGTCGTAGTCCCGGGTGTTGTCGGGAAACCGGATGAAGCGGTTGAAGTTCCCGGACGCTCCGTCCTCGCCGATGTTCTGCAGCTTGCCCGCAATGTAGTCCCGCATATTGTATTGGTTGGTCGGGCACTCGTCTGTGAGAAAAGCGCCGGAGTCGCACTCACCGTCCGTGTGGTAGTTGGCGTGTTTTCCCTCCGCCGCGTAGCGCGTCTGATACGACGTGAAAGGCGTGGCCGAGTAGCAGGTGGCCTCCGGGTAGCAATCGGAAGCCACCCAGGTGCACCCGGCAAAATAGCAGGAGCCTGCGTCGCTGAGCTGAGAACAGCTGGTGGTCGGATTTTGGCCGGAAGGCTGACCGAAGCAAGAGCCCGGGAAAAATTCGCACTCGGGATGCGAAAAGCATCCCTGCTGGTCGTTGGCATAGCGCCAGCAATCCTGCGCGCATTGGCCGAACGCCCCGACCTTGCTGTAGTCGCCGAGACCGGTTCCCCAATGGGCGGAGGTGAAGTCGCGGACCATCTGCCAGCTCGCGACATTGGTTGAGGCGGTCGACCAGGGAGTCGTGCGCTGCAGGAGGACAGCATAGACCTCGCTGTCGCCGGGATGGCCGCCCAGCCCGTAATCCTGCCGGTAGGCCATGCCGTAGCGGATTTCGATGCATTCCAAGTCCTCGTCGCAGCTACCGATCTTGATCGGGCGAGCCCGGTACGGAAGGGAGGGCATCGAACAGGCGTAGGACGGCACCAGGTCCTGGTCCGACCACTGGAGGCGAAGGGCAGGAAAGTATTGATACGCGAGATCGTATTCGAGCTGGTCGGGAAGCCCATCGGGTTCGCTGTCCCCCGCACCTGGCCGATTGCAGCTCGTGCAAGTGCCGGAGGTGCAGAATTGAGCCGCGGCGGGAGCGGAAGCGTAGATCGCAAAGCAGAGGGCCATTCCTAGAAGGACGGCCGGAAACGACCCCGTGGGCCGGTGTTCTGATCGCATGAGTGTGACTCCTTAGGTTTACGCGCCGAGGCCGCCCGAGATTCTCGGAGAAATACCGGCGCCGGCAAGGTCTCTACCCAAAGTTGTGTCCCGCAGCCGGAAGATGGGACAACCGCCGTTTGGAGTCGCCACACCGCGCCACTGCAAACTAAAGTCTTCAATTCTTGACAGATGCAATTTCACGCATACCATGAAGGGAGGTACCTAGAGATCGCCGTCGCGGCCCGCTCGAACCACGAGGTCTGGGTGGTCAACCACCTTTTGGACAGCGTGAGCATCATCGAGCTGGACGAGCATGGCGGCGAGCTTTCCGGCGAGGTCGAGCGCACGTTGCTCGTAGGCGACGAGCCGCGCGCCTTGGTCTTCGCGGCGTTTGCCAAATTCAATGGCGCGTTTCCCGATCGGCTCGGGCGGAGCACGGTGCTCTCGCAAGCGGACAAAGGTCGGAATGTTCGGAAACCTTGAGAACCCCGGATTCCTCGGAGGCGACAACGGTTTCAAGGGAGATCAGGTGCGCGGCTTCGGGTTCTTGAACGACGGAACCTAGTCTAGACACGGTGTTCGCTTCGTTCATGGTGTCAGATTCTCGGACGTCTTCAACGGTCCCGGCACCCACAGCATCCCCGAAGGGCCGGCGGGCGAGATCCAGCGCCGACAGCTCGAGGCGTTCATCCTGGCCTTCCCCACCAACCTGGCGCCCGCCGTGGGACAGCAGGTCACGGTCACGGCAGGAAACGCCGCCGCGACGGCATCCCGCGTCAACGTCCTGCGCCAAAGGGCGGAAGCGGGAGAGTGCGATCTGGTGGCCAAGGCCACGATCGACGACGAGGTCGGTTTCCTCTACGTCGGATCAGGTCAGTTCGCAACCGATCGGCGCGGCCTGCCGCCAATTCCCGCCACGGCGTTGCGGGCACTGGCAGAATTCGGCCACGCCGTGACCTACACCTGCGTCCCCTCCGGCTCCGGAACGAGAATCGGCGTAGATCGCGACGGGGACGGCGCCTGGGATGGCGACGAACGGCGTGCGCACACCGATCCGGAGGATCCGAACAGCCGGCCTTGATCCCAGAACCGAACCGTGCCCGGCCCCGAAAGGAGCCGGCTCTCAACCGGCCAGAAGAAGCGCCAAGTGCTCCATTCGAGGCATTCGGTAGGCTAACGATCAAACAAGACGTCGACGCCTTCAAAGAGCAAATCCAAGTAGCGGCGGGAGATCCGACCGATTTGTTCGGTGAGCAATGATCGGTCAATGGCAATCATCTGAGTCACATTGGCGACGGAGTCTTTGGGGAGGCCCGTTTTGCTCGCGGAAAGAAGCACATTGCCCGGCATGGCCGCCAAGCGAGTAGTGGTCGTCAGGGGAATTACGACGATGGTGGCGATCTGGCTGTAATTGAAGCTGTCACCTTGCACGATCACGACCGGCCGATCGAAACCTGGACCCGACCCGATTGGATCTGGCATCGTCGCCCACCAGATGTCGCCTTGAGAAATCACCACTCTGTACGATCAAGGACTCGCCGGGCCGCCTCTCTGAGGAAGGAGTCGGGGCGCGTGTCGACCTCGTCGCACACGGCGTTGATCCGGTCGGTGATGCTCGGCTCATGGCGGGCCAGGTATTCAGTCACCGCTTCGCTGTAGACCTGGCTTCGGGATTTCTTCAACCTGGCCGCGAGACGCTCCGCGTCTCGGAAGACTCTGTCGGGAATAGAGATAGCGGTCTTCATGCTCAAAGTATAAGCCCTTGGCTCCGCTCAGGCAATGAGGCGACTGCTCTCGAACCAGGCGCGCCCAATGCCCTTACTGAAGAGGGCGGAACCTGTAACCCGGCACTCAACTGGCCAGCAGCACCTCGTCGGCGCGCCGATCCGGCCGCCGTTGCGCCGCATCGCTTTCCCGGTCGATGCCATAACGGAGCATCTCCCGGCCGAAGAAAGAGATGCGGCCTTCCAGTTTCTCGCCGAGTCGCTCGGCGACACGGATCGACGCGTGGTTTTCCGGATGGATGAGGCTGATCACGCGATCCTTGCCCCACACGGCGAAAGCATGGGCAAGAGCGGCGCGGGCGCTTTCGGTCGCATAACCGAAGCCCCAGAAGCGGCGCGCGAGGGTCCAGGCAAGCTCGAAACCGGGCCAACCTTCCGGGGCGGCAAAGCCGGTCACGCCGACGAACGTTTCCGTCGTCCTCTCCTCCACCGCCCACGCACCGAATCCGTGGAGCTGCCAGTGCCCCATCAGGTAGGCCATGTGGCGCCAGGCCCGGCCGCGGTCCCACGGCTCCGGCCCTCCGGCGAGATAGCGCAGGACTTCGCGGTCCGCGTACATCGCGAGGTAGTCGGCAAAGTCGCTTCCTCGAAGGGGCCGGAGGACCAGACGCTCGGTTGCCAGGATCGGGATTTCATTCGGGTCCATCGAGTCTTCTCCCCAGGAATGGCGGATCGCGGAAGGCACGGCTTGCCCGCCGGTGCCGGAGGGGCGGACACTCCCGGGCGGAGGGACGCGCATCGCGGACGCTGATGCCCGCGCGGCAAACCGTCCCCGAAGGGAGAAGCCATGCTTCGTCTCGTCCTGCTACTGCTTTACCTCACCGCTCAGTTCGCCGGCTGGCAGCCCTACGAAAGCGGCGGAGGGCTCGACCCGACCGCCCCGCCTCCGAGTGACAGCGGCGCTGGCTGGGATCCAAACAGCTGACCCTCCGCCGGGCGAGGGGTACCTTTCGCGCCCCTCGCCGTGCTCTCGGACAGGAACTGTACGCAGGCGACTACTTCGTCGTAGACTTAAGTACCCGAAAAGAGATTGTTCGGAGGAATGCCTTAAATGTCCCACTTTGAGCAGGAGGCTCTGCGGAGGATCCTGAGCGGTGAGGGCGGCTCTCTCGAAACCGAGGACGCCGCGGAGCACTTGCTTTTCTGCGATCGGTGCCGGGCGGTGGCCGGTACCCTGCTCGAAGAGCTTCGCACCGAAATCCAGCCGGGACTTCCCAAGGGAGGCCGGCTGCAGGTGGTGTTCGATCTGATTGACCGGGAACTCCAATCGGGGGTGGTCTCGCTGACCGCCCTGGCGGAGTGGGCTGGGGTGCGTTGTCTGCCGAACCGACGGAGCCAGCGGGAGCGAGACCGGATGGCGAAAGCCTGCCACACGACCGCTTTCCTGAAGCTCGTGCTCGGGGGGCTGAAGGAAGAGCCCAACGGAGAAGAGGCGGAGTTTCTCGCTTCGCTCGCCTTTCTCACCATTGAGGGGATGCTCCAGCGCCAGAGGACGACACTTTTCTCCAGCCGCGACCTCCAAGCCGAAGTCTGGACGGCGGTCGCGAACGCCCGGCGGCGGGCGGCCGAGTGGCGGCGGGTACATCAGGCTCTCGACAATGCGGAGCGCCATCTAAAGGAGGGGACCGGCGACCGCCGGCTGAAGGCGGGGCTCCTGTCCATCACGGCATCCACCCTGGACGATGAGGGCCATGTCTCCCAAGCATTGGACGCCCTGGAAGAGTGCAAGGCCATATACGAGAGTCTGGCCGAATGGGACAGGGTGGCCCGAACCCTGATCCAGATGGCTAACGTCTTGGAACCGATCAAGCCGGACCAAGGACTGCTGGCGCTGGATCGCGCACTCCCCTTGATCCCCGTCGAGAATTTGTTCATGAGGCTCTCTGCGGATTTTGTGCGGGTGGAGTGCCTGATCGGAATAGGTCGGCCGAGCGAAGCGCTGCGGGTGTTCAATCGCTCTTTCCACCTGCTCGCTCTGAGCCCCCGGATACGTCCGCGAATCCGGGGCCGTTTCACCACGGCTCGACTCCTGGATGCTCTTGGATTCAAGCAGTCGGCGGAGAGGTTTTTCGACGATGTCGTGGATCAAGACATCGAGCACGATCTGGTCAAGGATGCGTTTCTGGATCTCCTCTATCTCTACGAGCGCCATATGAGAGCAGGAGACCCCGACAAAGCGGCGCGGGTTTGCCGGCGGGCGCTAACGGATCCTGCGCTCGCGACGATCGCGCATGAGCAGCTTCAGGCTCTATGGACCCTCCTGCTCGAGGCGGTCGCGATCCATCCGATCAGCCAGGAGCGTCTGAGCGCCCTCCGGCAATACGTCAACGTCCATTGGAAGCACCCCGCGGCGACGCCTCCTTGGGTGGGGTCTCCCTGAGGTAAGTTTTCCGGGCCGGCAGAGATCGCGCTTTACTTCAACGCCTGCGACAGCACATGCCCCTCGCAGCCGCTCGGCTGGAGGATGCCCAGCAGGTCGGACAGGGTGGGCGCGATGTCGAGCGTCGAGACGCGCTGGGTGTAGCGGCCGGGCTTGATGCCGGCACCGGCGAGCAGCAGCGGCACCGACGTGTCGTAGGCGTAGGGCGTGCCGTGAGTGGCGCCGGTCAGCCTTCCCGGAACCCAATAGGGATCGGAGACCATGATCAGCTCGCCGCTCACCTTGGGATAGAAGCTTCGGGAGATGCGTTGAGAGATGTCGTTGTCGAGCATCTGGCCGTCGAGGAGTTGGCTCCGGGTGTAGACGGCGTAGATCCCAGCCTGCTGGCGCAGGTAGCCGGCCGCGACGTCCTCGGCCCGGGTGTAGCTGACTTTCTTGGTCGAAATCGTCTGGAGGTTCAGATAGACGTTGTCGTCGACGATCGCCTGAACCCATTCGCCGGCTCCCAGCTCGGCGGCGATCGCTTTTTGCAGGCCGTCCTTGGTCACCAGGGTCGCTCCCGCGTTGAAGCCCGCCTTCTGCAGCTCCGCGACGATCGGCGCCACGCCATGATCGGCGGTCACTACGATCGTGACGTTCGCTAGACCGCCCTGGACGTTCTTGGCGAGAAAGTTGAAGAAGCGGCTCAACGCCGCATCCGTCTGCACCGCGACGTCCAACACCTCCGCGCTGTCCGGGCCGAAGCCATGGCCGATGTAATCGTTGGCTGACAGGTTGATCGCGAGGATGTCGGGAATCGCATCCTGCCCCAGCTTCTCCTGCCGAATGATCTCTTCGGCGGTGTCCAAGGTGTAGCCGTTCGCAAACGGGGTGCTTAAAAAGGCGCCGTAAAACGCCGGACCCGGCTGCTCCAGACCCCCGTTCACCGGGTGCGGGAACGTGGTCCCCAATCCGGGGCGAGGACCGACGGAAGCGTTGTCGGGAGTCCAAAGCCGCTTCAAGGCCGCCGGAGGGAGGGAAAGCTCCCAGTTCTTGTTGAAGAAGGCGTCGATCTGCTTCTTCGCGTTCCAATCCGTCACCCACGTCGGCAGGGTGCCGTCCTTTCGGTAGTAGCGGCTGGAGATCCAGGCGCCGGTCTGGTCGTCGAGCCAGAGGACGCCGTCCGCCAGATGCCCCGCCATCAGCACCGCGGCGCGGTCCTTCGTTGCCACGGCCCAGACCTTCGCCTGCCCCCCCGTCGCCATCTTCAGCTCATCGCCGACCGTGCTCACCCGCAACGTCGCCGGAGAAACCCCCAGCTTGCCGTCCGGGTCGGCGGCGCCGACCAGCGGGAACTTTGCGTCGCTCACGCAGTAGCGTTCGGCGTTCAGATCGCGGTCGAACCAGTCGTTCGCGACGATCCCCGACTTGTACGGCGGAGCGCCGGTCAAGTGCACCGAATGGCCGACCCCGGTCACCAGCGGAAAATGATCGTGATGGGCGTCGGTGTGGTACGCCCCCTTCTCCATCAGATAACGGAACCCGCCCAAGGCTCCCCCCTTGGCGGCAACCGGAGGGAGATACAGATCGTCGAACCGCGTCTGATAGTCCGCGCGGAACTGGTCGATCGAGATCAAGACCACGAGCTTCGGCCGAACGGGAGCGGCCGCGGAGACTTGGGCGACGAAGAGCAGACAGACGATCGCGAGCGCGACCGGACGAAACGAGCGAGCCATTGAAAGCCTCCTGGGTTAGAAACGACCGGGGAAGCCTAGCCGATCTTCACTGGAAACTGCGATTCTCATCCCCGGACTCGACGGACGAAGACATCAAACCTGGCATGGCCTTCCAACTGGATCGCGGCCGCTCATGTCGGCTGAGGTCGAGCCATCCAACGACTGCTTGCTGCCAGCAGCGCACCGAGTGCAATACCCGCGCAGAGGGTCACCGGATCGCTCCACCACGCCAACTTTGGGTAGGCGATCGCAGCGAACGCCGCGACGGCGAACGCCAATTCCAGGGCTGATCGACCCCGAGGGTTCGCAGGCAGCAGCAAACGTCGAAAGATAAAGTAGGAAACCAGAAGACTGTGGCCACTCACAGGCAGGAGAGCGGAAAGTCGCGCGCTCGAAAGGAGGACGATGAGGCCTATTTGAAACCCCAGCTCGAGGGTCGGCCGCGCGAAACCCAGCGAAATATAGAGATCGAGCAGGTCGGCTACCAGCGGGCCCAGAACGGGAAATGCCAGGAGCATGTACCAATACGGAGCCATTTCGGGCAGAGGAGTCATTCCTCGAATCACGGGTGTGGGTCCTTGGAACCTCAACCAGACGATGCCTGCCAGGGTGCAGACGCCAATAACTCCTAAGTGAAGCGCCACCCCTGTTCCACCGATTTGCGATCGAGCTTCGTTCACTAAGTTGCCTCATCCTTTCCTCGTAGGCGGCAAAGGCTTGCCCTGAGCTTGAAGCACCTGTCGCGCCGCTGTCCATAGGTCAGACAAGTCCGGATCACCAGGGAGGCGAAGCACCTGCCAGCCCTGCGCGACCACCCTTTCGGCTAAGGTACGCTCTTCCAGTCTGAGATCAAATGAATTTCGAATCAGGGTGAGGTGTTCCAGCGCCGAAACGCCGCAAGTGGTAGGGACTTCAGCCGCCGACTTCAATGCCGAAAGGAACCAGCGCTCAGCTTCAACAGTGTCGCCGAGTTGCTCGCTCACCACGCCGATTGCTAAATCGAGGGTAAAGCGCTCGAAGTTGATCTCTTCTGACAGTGAACGAGCAAGAAGAAAATCTTCTCGCGCTCCTTGAAGCTCATTCTGCTCCCTCCGAAGGTCGCCTCGAAAGCCGATCGCTTGGCGCTCAAGATCGAGAGGGAGCGCCTGACCTAGCAGCCCGTGGTGAAAGTCCGCCCAACCGGCGCAAGGCTCTGGTAAAATT
>JBDTZG010000010.1:0-122291 GCA_040005235.1 Acidobacteriota bacterium
GGCTCAGTGGACCTGAACCTCAGGAAAACGGCCCTTCTGCCACGGGCTGCTAGGAGTCTTCTCCGGAAGCCTGGTCCCCGACCCCGACCGCCCCGGCCGGCTCTACACCGGAACCCTCGGAGCGAGCGTGCTGCGGCTGGAAGATCGGTAGCGAAACTTTGAAGGAAGAGGTTCCCGGGCGGCCGAGCTCCAGCTCGACCGCTTGGGCGACCTCTCCTGCTTCAGGTGCCGAGCTGGTGCTCAGCGATCCCGGGCTTCGCGAGGTCGAGGCGCTCACGCTCAAACTGCCGTATCACAGCGATCCCGACATCCTCGGCGGAACTCCGGTGTTCGTGGGCACTCGCGTTCCCGTCAGCACACTGATGGAGTACCTCGAGGCCGGCGATCCTCTGGATGAGTTCTTGGAAGATTTTCCCTCTGTGGAGCGCTCTCAGGCGGTGGCCAGCAGAACCTCGGTGCCTCAGGGATCGCCGTGATGTCATCCACGCGGTCTCAAATCGCCTCGGTGATCTCGTGCCGATGGTGCCGTTGGTGGTCGAGGCATTGGCGACAACCAAGGCAGGTACGGTGAATCATTTGAGAGCCTAACGCTCCCGGGCTTCGACGGCGGGTTTCAGCGGTAAGGAAAGCGCGGGCCGCGCTCCCGCGGGGTGGCGGGAGCGCGGCTTGGGCTCTTTGGATCAGAAACCGCAGCCGTCGGACGGCGGTACGTCGGCGAGGATGTCGACGTTCGGCAGGGTGTTCCAGCGCATTGAGAAGTCGAGCACGTTGCCGTTGGGCGGGAAGAGCATCGCGTTGTGAATCCGATCGACCGCTCCGGGGGTGAGGCGCGAGGCCCAGAGGCGGCCGGCTTGGCATTCGGAGACGGGGCTGCCGATCAGGACTCCGACCAGTTGGCGCTGGCCGGCGATGAAGACGTAGACCGGCGAGCCGCTCTGGCCGCCGACGCCGTCGTTGGTGAGGAAGAAGAGACCCTTCTCGCCGCCGTCCTGCCAGACCGCCGTGGTGTCGAGGAAGTTGTTGGCCGAGCCCGTCTGCCAGAGGGTGCCGATGTTCTTGTCGCCGGGATAGCCGATTGAAAACGGCGTGAGGTCGCCGACCGTCGCCCACGACTGGTAGGAAAACGCCATCGGCACCGCCCCCGCGATGGGGTTGGCCAGCTCGATGATCGCGTAGTCGAGCGCTTTGTTGGTGGTGGTTCCCGCCCCCGTGTAGTCCGCGGGGACAAAGGTGCGCAAGGCGTAGTGGTCGCCGAACGGCCGGCTGCACGGCCCGGCGTTGAATTGCGCGAGACGGAAGCGGATGGGTCCCTGACGGAAGTCGTTGTTGCCGTCGATCACGCAATGCGCCGCGGTGAGGACGTACTTCGAGCCGATCAGCGTGCCCGAGCAGCCGGGCGCCCCCGAGAGATCGAGCCGGCCGACGTGACGCCAAGGAGAGTTGGCCGAAAGGGCGACGGCCGCGGTGGTCGGCCCCTGGACCCGATCGTCGCAGCCGAGGATCTGGACCGATGCCGAGCATTGAGAAAGACAGGCGGTGATCTGCGCCGCGGCCGGCGGGAGCGGTGCCGCTAGCACCACGAGAGAAGCGAAAGAGGCGAAGCGGGCGGCGCGGCGGACGGTATGAGCGACGGGGGTCAACATGGCGGCGATCTCCGGGTGCGGCGAAACGAAGACTGGGCAACTCCGGCCTTCACACCCCTGAACGAAGCTCACGCTCGGAATCCCTCACCTCGGGAAAAACCAGGCAGGTGCCCGGCCCGGAAGCCGAGCCGGGCACCTCGTGCTCCGCGCCGCCGGGGCGGCACAAGGATTTCGCCAACGACACCCCCTCCGCTTCCGTATACCTCCCCGTCCCCGAGAGGACCATCCGCAGAAAGGGCTCGCGATGCGCCGCACCTATTTGAAGACCGGAACCTGCCTTGGCGCGCGAGTCGCCCTAGCTGCGGCCGCGCTCGCCCTGCTCGCCGCCGTTCCTGCTGTCGCCGCGAACTGGAAATCGGCCGGTCCCGCAGGGGGGTTCAATCGCATCGCCCAGGCTCCGAGCGAGCCGGGCCGGCTCTATGGCGGGACGTCGGCCGCCGGGGGATTCGGCAGCCTCGACGGCGGCCGGAGCTGGCGCCCTCTGCCGGGCCTGTCGGGCCTCGCCGCGCCGATCTTAGAAGCCGTGGCCGTGGCGCCGGACGACGCAGACACGGTCTATTTCTTCTCGCACGCCAACGAAGGCGACCAACTCCTCCGCAGCCGCGACGGCGGCGCTCACTTCGAGCGGCTGGTCAATGGATTGACTTCGGGGGCGACACAATTCACGGCCCTGGCGATCGCACCTTATGACGCGCGCATCCTCACCCTCGGCACGAACGACGGCGTGTTCCAAAGCGACGACGGGGGGGACCTCTTGCACAGCACCTCGTTCTCCGGCCAGGAGATTCAAGGGCTGGCGTTCGATCCGAACGGACCACGTAACGTGATTGCCGTCGTCAATACCGGGTCGAGCGCGCCGTCGGTCTGGCTCAGCCGCGACGGGGGCCTGAGCTGGAGTGTGACCGCCGGCCCGGACGGCGGATTTCCGTTCCTGCGTCCCGTGTTCGATCCGGTGCAGATCGGTACCCTCTACCTGGTCTCGGGATTTCGCCTGTTCCGATCCCCTGATCTCGGCGCCACCTGGACGGAAGTGCCCACCGGCCGCAACGACATCACGGACGTTGCGGTCCTGTCCGACGGCACCTTACTCGCAGCGAGCTTTTCCGGCATCTACCGGAGCGCCGATGGCGGGGCCGGATGGTTGTCCTCCGGTCCCGAGCCGGCCTCAATCCGCCCGGCGCAGCCGGTCTTCCGGATCGACCCTCTATCGGACGGTGCCGCGGTGGGCGCCTTCGCGCTCGGATCGAGCGGGCTCTGGCGCACGGACGACGGCGGCGAGACCTGGTCCGAAGCCAGCCGCGGGATTCGCGCCCACACCGTGATCGGCCTTGAAGCGGGGTCCGCGATCTACACCAACCTGGACGGCGCGGGCGTCTTTCGCAAAACGACCGCGACGGGTCCCTGGGTGAAAACCCATCCGGGAACGACGCTGCCGCTGCCGGGCCTCGACTACTCCGCCGATCACCTCCGACTGCTAGCGGTCGATCCGCGCAATCCCAACATCGCGCTAGCCGATTTCGGCAGCCGCCTGGTCCAAACCCGAGACGGCGGCCTCACCTGGCCGACCCGGCTACCCGCCACGCCGGACGCTTTCGGGTTGAACATCAACGCCGCCGTCTTCGCGCCGAGCAATCCGAAGTACGCGTATGTCTCGGCCCTCAAACTGTCGAGCGTTGACGGCGCGGAGAACACCCTCTGGCGCAGCCTCAATCGCGGATTCACCTGGGAAAAGGTCAACGCCTTCGGCAATCTCCTGGCGCTCGCGGTCGATCCGCGCAACCCCAAGAAGCTCTACGCGGCGAGCAACGCCACCTTCGCAGTGAGCGAGAACGGCGGCGTCAGCTGGCAAACGATCGGCCGTGGTCTGCCGACCCGCATCAGCCCGAGCCGCTCGATCCGCATCGACCCCGGCGATCCCCAGCACATTTATCTTTCGACCCGTCCCGGCGTCTGGGAGAGCCGCGACGGCGGCACGACGTTCCACCACCTGGGAACCAATCTCGGCAACGTTCTCGTCAATCGCCTGGCGCTTGACGCTTCCGGTCTCTACGCCAGTCTCCCCGATCGCGGCATCTTCCGCTGGAACCTGACCTCCCGAATCTGGCAGCCGGTCGGCAACCGGTTTCCCGCCGCCAACTTCAGCGGAACCTTCGTCCTCGATCCCCACCGCCCGGGGCGTCTCTGGGCCGCCACCTTCGGCGCAGGGTTGTTCAGCCTGGAGCCGGAGTAGGAGGAGTCGGCGGCGCAAAACCGCGCGGAATCAAACTCCAGCTTGATCCTATCGCCGCATAGGGTTACGCTCCGAACCATGCAAGTGGTCGCGATGCAGGAACTTGAGGATCACCTCGGCGAGTACGTCCGGCGTGCTCAGGCAGGAGAAACGCTCCTGATCACCTCCCACGGTGAAGTCGTTGCCGAGCTTCGCTCCTCCAAGCTCGACCCCGCGAGCGATGCCCCTTTGAGCGGCCTCCAAGAGCTGGTTCGCCGAGGGACCGCACACGGTGTTGTCCGTAACGATCCCTCGCAGTACCGGACTTACGAACGGGTAACGAACAGCACCACCGCCCAAGATCTCCTGAACTGGGATCGCAACGATCGGTGATCGTTTACGCGGAGTCGAGCGCCGTGCTGTCCTGGCTGTTCGGCGAGCCGCGGGGGTCTGAGGTCCGCAGCATCCTGGAAAGTGCCGAGTTTGTCGTCACCTCGGATCTCACGCTGATTGAGGTCGACTGAATATCGCCCGTACCCGAAGCTGAAGCCCTACCGTCCGCCCTTCCGGCCCGCCCGCAGCCGGTCCAGGATCTCCAAGAAATCCTCCGGCGGCGGCTCGTCGAATTGGAGCCGGGCGCCGCTGTGGGGGTGGTCGAAGCCCAGCTCGGCGGCGTGGAGCATGGGGCGGGAGGCGACGATCCGCGGCGATTTTCCGGCGCCGCGAATGTAGACCTTCTCCCCCACCAGCGGGTGTCCGTCCTCGGCGAGGTGGATGCGGATTTGATGGGTGCGGCCGGTTTCGAGCTCGCATTCGACCAAAGTCGCCCCGGCGAGACGTTCGATCGGGCGGATGCGGGTGGCCGCGCGCTTCGCTTCCCTGGGCGGTCCTCCCGGTCCGCGCCAGGAGCCGCGCAGGCCGTCGCCCCGGTCTTCGACCAGCCAGCTCTCGATGTCGGCGGCTTCGACGTTCCCCTCCGCGATCGCGAGATAGCGCCGTAACGCCGCATGCTCGCCGAGCTGCTCTTGGAGCTTGCGTTGGGCCGGGATGTTGCGTGCGAAGACGACCAGGCCGGAGGTCTCCTTGTCCAGGCGCTGGACCGCCCGCAGGGTGAGGTTCGGCTTATTTCCCTTCGCCGTCTCCCGCCGCCTCAAGGCGACGCGGGTGAGCGCGATCAGGGTGTCGCGGTCCTTGTCCTCGAACGGCACGGTGAGGACCCCCGCGGGTTTGACCACCACGGCGACGTCCGGATCGGAATGGACGATCCGAATCACCGGCACCGAGGGCACTCCCCCGGGCCGCGTCGCGGCGATCTCGATCTTGCTCTCGGCCTCGGGCCGGAACGCCGCCTCGCGCTCCACCCGACCGTCGACCGTCACCCCCCCGGCCACGATCCGCTCCCGCGCCGCGCGCCAGGAGAGTCCCGGCTCCGACTCCCTCACCCGCGCCGCGAGCGTTGGAATCTCAAGACCCGGCGCCTTCTCGGGTAGGGGTTTCGGCTTCGGCTTTCTCGGCCGCTTTCTCATCACTGGCATCTTCTGGGGCTCTCCTCTCGCTCAGTGTATCTCGCGCCCCCCACCCAGCCCCTTCCCGGCCCCAAGCCGCGCTGATACACTCCAAACAATCCGAAGATTCGATGATGGACTCCAAAGAGTTGCAGGCGATTCTCCAACGGGCGCTCGCGGGCGACCCGGCAGCGCAATGCGAGCTGGTCGACCTGCTCACCCCGGTTATCCAGAAGCGGGTCGCCCGCGCGCTGCTGAAGTACTGCCAGGGTCCTTCGGGTGCGCGCAACGTTCACCAGGAGGCGGGGGATCTTACCCAGGAGGTCTTCTTCTACCTGTTAGCCAAGGATGCGCGCGTGCTGCGCCGGTGGGACCCGGAGCTCGGTCTGTCGCTCCTGAATTTCGTCGGCTTGGTGGCAGAGCGGCGTGCCTTGTGGATCCTGCGCGGCAGGCTGAGCCCCTGGATCGACGAACCGACGTTGATCGAAGAGCTGCCGGACCAGCCGTACAGCGGCGACAATCCGGAGCGGGCAGCGTCCTCACGCGAGATCCTGCGGCTGCTGCTCGATCAGTTAAAAGATCGCCTCTCTGCCGAGGGTTGGCACATGTTCGACCTGCTCTTCCGGCAGGAGCTGTCGCCAGCAGAGGTCGCCCAAAGAACCGGCAAGAGCCTGGCCGCGGTCTACAAATGGCAGAGCCGGTTGAGCCAGTTAGCGCGTCGTATTCTCGCCGAGTTGTCGAATTCGGACGGAGAACCGCAAAATCCCTGACATGAGAGAACGACCGACGATGGATGACACAGGACTCCTACGCGATCTGGCCCGCGCCGCCCGTGAAGAAGAGGCGGAAGAGCGCGACCTTTGGGATCGCTGGGACCGCCTGACCGACGGCACGCTGTCGCCGGAAGAGGAAGCCGAGCTCCGAGCGTTGGCCCAAAGCTCTCCCGAAGCGGAGCAGGCCTACGAGGCGTTTCGCCCGCTTTCCCCGGAGTTCCGCGCCAAAATGGTGGCCGAGATCGGGCCGATGATCCGACCGTCTCTGTTCATCCGCTGGCGCGACGCCTTCATCCGTTGGCGCGACGCACACCTCGTCGTGTGGCGTGCCGCCTATTCCGGATCGGGGCTCGCGTCAGCGGCGGCGGCGCTGTACTTCATGGTGTCGCTTCCTGCCGTGCCGTTGTTCGTGGTCGAACTCGAGCCGGTCTTGGCTATTCGCGGCGATTCGACGGTCTTCACACCGGGCGGAGGGTTCAAAGCGACGGTCTGGCCGGAAAAAGAGACTTCATCCCGGTCCCAGATCAACCTCCGGTGCTACATCGAATCCAAATCTCCCGCGGCCAAACCGCTTCGCGCAATTCAATGCGTCGTCGCCGAGCGCTTGAAAACGGGCTGGATGTCGATCCAAGGGCGCCTTCCCAAAGACCAATCGATCGGACCCTCGACGCTCTGGCTCGTCTTCGCCTACTCCGGCAATCAACCCGACTTGGACGAGGTCGGAAAAGTCGCGAAAACGCACACCAAAAGCCGAGATTGGAAGGCTGTACCGAGTCCGATGGAAATCCGGGCGCCATGATGCGATGACCCCGCGCCGCATCCTGCTCGTCGGCTTGATCATTTTAACTCTGGCGGCAGCCCTGCCTAGCGGCTGCGGGACTCCAGCTCCAGCTCCAGCTCCCCCGCCTTCCTATCTCAGCGTCGAGTTTACCGGCTGCTTGGCCACCGCATCTCCGGGGTCCGTCTGCATCCTCGACAAAACGCGACGCCTCACCCTTTGGGTGCCAGAGTCCATCGAGTCGGAAATCAAGATCCGTTCCGGAGGTTGCAACCTTGAGGGGGAAGGGGAGCCCAGCGACGAAGGAGTACGGTACATCGTCACGATTCCCAAAGGGGCGGAGCGGATCGAGGTCGTCCGAACAAGTCAAGTAGGCGGAGAGGCGCGCTGGACCCTCGCCGTCGCGGGACCGCGTCCCCTCAAGAAGGGGGAGAACGATGTTCAAGGCGAAATCAACCGAATTACAGCCATGCTTTGGAAATCGATTCAAGACCTTCGATTCGCGGAAGTACATTCCGGCTTGGACCGCCTTGATCGACTCGCCCAGGAGACGAGGCTCCCCTCCATCTCGCGATACTACCTGGCCTATTACAAAGGTTTGCTCGCGGGCAAGGAGGAAGACTACCGCCAGGCCCTCTCCGAGTTGACACGCGCTGGAACGATCGCTCGACAGGTGAATCTACTGAGGGAGGCCTGGGTCGCCGACGAAGCTCTTGCGCTTCGTTGGACCGAGCTGGGCCGGGCCAAAGAAGTTTCGGAGGTATATGAACGCCTGTCAAAGTCACCCGCCGCCAAGGACGGCTGTGAACGCGGCCAGCTCCTGATCAACTGGGCCTGGGCCACCTTGCTCGCGCGAGAAGCTGGAGGATTTCCCGTTGCCGGGCTGGCAGAGCCTTTGCCTCTCCTTGACAGGGCTTCGAAGGAGCTGCGCGCGGAGACGAAATGCACATCGAGCCTCTACTACGATCTGCATTTCAATCGGGCGCTCGCCGAGCTCCAAGCCGATCGCCCCAAGCTCGCGGCCGAGGCACTCGCAAACGCAAGCGCCTTCGACGAAGGGACCACCTTTTTTCAAACTCTCTGGGAGCTCGACCTCGAAGCGCGGCTGGAAATCGAGCGTGGCGCCTCTCGTCGAGCCCTCGAAATCTATCGGCAACTGGAAGTTCAGGCTCGCCACGCGGGCTCTCCCGATGGTCAGTTGCGCGCCGCGGTGGGAAAGGCAAAGGCAAAGGCCGCACTCGGAGACAGCGAAACGGCCTTGAGCCTCCTTGCCCACGCGGAAGACTTGCTCAACCGCGAGAGCCTGCAGATTCCGCTTCACGAAGGGCGGGAGACCTTCGTATCGCAACGGGAGGGAGTGGAAAGCCTGGAGATCGGGCTCCTTCTAGAATCGGGAAGGAACGCCGACGCCCTTGCCGCCGCGCGTCGAGCCCGAACCCGATTCCTGATTCAGCTCGCCTCCGCGGAGCGCGTGGCGGGCCTATCGCCCTCCGATCGAAACGTTTGGAGTCGGGCGATCAACAGCTATCAGACAAAGCGCGGCCAAGCCGATGAAATGGCGCGCAACGAACGCTTCCTTTTCGCCTCTCAACTCGGCCCCAACCGAGCCGCGCAGAAGGCCCTGGTCGCTGAGGGCGAGCATGACCTCGAGCAGGCGTTCGCACTTCTCGGTGATCTACCTCAGCGTCAGACGCCCTCTCCTCCTCGGCCAGGCGAGCTGTTGCTGGCTTTCCACCCGATCCAAAACGGCTGGGTCGCATTCTCCTCGGATGGCAAGAGAGTCGCGTCGAACGCTTTCGATCTGACGCCGGCTCTCCTCCAGAATCCCGCCGCGCTGTCCAAGGAGGTGCTCGCACCTTTCCACGATGCGATCCTCCGAGCCAAACGCATCCGTATCCTGCCGTACGGCGCGCTTCGTGAAATCGATTTCCACGCCTTGCCTTTCGACGGCGACGTCCTCCTCGCAGCACGGCCCGTGGTTTACGGCCTCGACCTTGCCGCGCCGCGCCGCGCACAGTCCCGCGGCGCGCCGAAGCGAAAAATGGCCCTGCTGGTCGACGATCCCAACGACAACCTCCCCGCTGCACGGCGCGAGGCCGAAATAACCGCCCAAGCGATCGGACGCTGGAAGCGACCTTGGGATGTAGTCCGGCTCACCTCTACAGGCGCCACCAGCGAGGCGATCTGGAAAAACCTCGCCAAGGCGGACCTTTTTCATTTTTCGGGACACGGCACGTTCGGTGGAATCGGCGGTTGGGAAAGCGGCCTCCGAGTCGCCGACAAGGGAGAATTGACCGTCGGCCAGCTACTCGTAGTCCCCCGATCGCCTCGCTGGATCGTGCTCTCGGGATGCGATACGGCGCGGGCGGCAACGGATACCCGGATCGAGGGATTCGGCCTCGCGAACGCCCTGGTTCTTGCCGGAGCAGAAAGCGTGATCGCTTCCGTGCGGCCCGTGGTGGATCGAACCGCCCCCTCATTATTTGGCCACCTCTACGGCGATTGGGACGGTGAAAGCGATCTGGCCGAAGCTCTCCAGCAGGCCCAGCTCGCCTGGAGGCGGGAGATGCCGAACGTCGACTGGCAGAGCTTCCGGATCATCGAGCCGTAACGTTTCAGCTCGATCTCGCGCCCAATTGTCAAATTCAGACAGTTGGCGGCAAAAGCCTCTTATCGGAAGAGGAGATCCTTATGAGATCCATCATGAAACGCCGGTCACGTTGGTTGAGTTGGTCGTTCGCAGTCGCAATTCTGTGCGCAGGCTGCCAGATTCGTCCCCAAACCCCCGTCGATGTTCAAACCGCCGTCAAGCAGTCTTATCCAGCCTGGTCGTTCATCGGCCTCAAGAGCAACCCCGACAAACAATGCCCCGGGATTGATGAGAAAAACTGGGAGGTCCACGAGCTCTTCGAAAAGCCTGGCCAGGCTTTGGGGAAGGCCGAAGCGCCTCTGAGAGAAGCCGAGGAATCCCTCACGGCTGGTAGTCGTTCCAAAATTGCGATACCCGATCCATTCGGACACACCAACCGAACCTTGGAACAGGTCCGAACGGACATGAAGCGATTCTGCCTCTATCGCTGGATCGGCGCTGAGGGGAAGGCACGCATTCCAATCGGATCGATCGCTGACCTGGCCCGGCTCGACGCCGATCCGATGGCTTTGGCCACATCCGCCGAGCCGGCGCTCGCTCGGGTCCTTCAGCCCCGTCTTTCAGATCATTTTTTCCGCGAGGTCGGCCGCACCGGAATCTCGCTGCCGATCGACGAGAAGGCGCCGAAGGTTCGTCTGGCGTTCCTTGACAACTTCCCGACGACCCCCGATGGAGATGGCCCTCCCGCCGACGTGGAGGAGTCCCCTCCCGCCGTAGGATGCCCCTCCAATCATGGAGATTTCCTACGTCTCCTCGGGCGGGCAATGACCTGCGAGGATCAAGGTTGCGCAGCCGAGATCCGTAGCCGCCTCGCGTTGGCCTATCGAAAGTTCGATCCGACCAGCGGATTCCTTTCGAAGCGCAGTACCGAATGCGGTGGGTATTTCGGCAACCTGGAGGACCTGGCACAGGCCATCCGGGAAGAGGTCCAGGACTGGCAGAAAGCAAACGCCCAGCAAGAGAAACCGAGTCCGCTCGTCTTAAATCTTTCGCTCGGCTGGGATGGTCGCCTATTCGGCGGCATCACCCAGAACGGGGATAATGTTCCTTTCTGCAAACTCCCCGCGGGGCAACGAGCCGTTTACGACGCGCTGGACGAAGCTCACATCCTTGGGGTGCTGGTTTTCGCAGCGACCGGCAATGACAGGGGAGGCCCGGTGCCGCTGGAAGGCCCTCTTTTGCCAGCCGCTTGGGAGCGGACGACGCCGGGAGAGGCCGAGGCCTGCGAGGGGGTGCAACGAGACTACCCGTTGGTCTACGCCGTTGGCGGTCTGCGATCCGACGACCAGCCCTTGGCCAATGCCCAGCGACCCGGCGCTATGCCGAGCCTCGCCGCGTACGGCGACCATGCCGCCCTGGGCGCCTCAGGTCCCTATTGGCCGACCGGAACCTACACCGGAACTTCCGTCGCCACCGCGATCGTCTCTTCGACCGCCGCGGTGATCTGGCATGCCAATCCCACCAAGAGCGCGGAGCAGGTGGTAAAGATACTCCGCAGCACACTTCCCGTCTCAGGGCTCCAGGCTGGCTTTGGGTTTTCACCGACCGGCGCGCTCGCCGGACCGAATTCGGTTTGGCGAGTGTCCCTCTGCTCGTCACTCGCAATGGCCGGTAATTCGCTGGGCACCTGCTGCGCGCCTCAAAAACCCAGGCCGCCGCAACTCTCCCACCTGCTCAATCTGCCGCCGGGAGAGGCTTGGCCAGCCCTCACTCCGCGGGAGATTCCGAAGTGCAAAGGCCCAAACTCCACCGAGCCAGTAAATCCAGCGCCCGATGTCGACGTTTACTGTCCTTCAGACGCATTGCTCGACATCGGATCGATCCCGGCCGCTCATCCGCAGCCTGGAAACGACCCTTGCCCCAACTGCGCTGATCCTCCCCGCAGGGCGTTGGCGTTACTGACCCCGACCACGGAGCATGTTCTCTATCTCGAGATCGCACCCAACTGGCCCGAGGATCGAGAATTGCTTTCCGCGACGTTCGAGACCAATACTGCAGATCACTCGTCCTACTTCATCAAAGGTCCTTTCCTCCGGGGAGCGGCTCGCGAAGTGGTCCTGCCGGGAAGTATCTTCCCCTTCAATTCGGATACGAAGGCAATGATCAGCTGGAGAGTTCTGATTGATGGTGTTTCTTACTCCTTGCGAACTCCCGTGTTCATCGCGAACTGACCGTCCACTTTCCTCTCAAGCCCCGCCCGCCCGGGCGGGGCTATTCTCGCCTGTATACCTTGATACCCTTTTTCATCAAATCTCCTTCAGATTGTCAAGAAATTCTCATGCGCAGCAAACACCTCTTCGAAGGCGCTGACCTGAAATCAGGCGGCGAGGCTTACGGGTACGGAGTCAAGACCGCAGTCGACTCGAGCAACGATCTGCGGCTCGATCTTGGTTGGCCACCTTCTCACACAAAAAGCAAGGAGAGCTGAAATGGCGTTCAACAATGTTGGGTTTGGAACGATCGCGCCTGGAACAAGTCAACGCTGGTTCTATTCCTTCGGCGGCACGGATCACGGAGCGCAGTACTGCATGGCCAATCCGCTGAATCCCGGGGCCTGCCTTCAGGTGAACGATCAGACCAAGTGCAAGAACAGCGACGGTACCATCACCTACTGGGTCACCATCCGAAACATCGGCAGCTTCACGACCAACTTCAACATTCAAGGCGGCGGTCTGTCTTGACCGAGGAGAGCCAAAAATGAAAATGACGATCATCGTCGATGCCGCCGGAAGAGTCGTAGGCGCAACTCAGTCGGTGGCCATCGCGAAGGGCGCAAAGGCTTCTACGATCGAAGCCGGAGTCGTCGCGGATCCAGGCCAGAGCGTTCATGAGGTCGAGGTTTCCGACGAAGTGGCACACCTGGCGGGGCCGGATCTTCTCGAGCGTCTGGCAGGCGAAGGCGGCCTGAAGAAGGCCTTGAAGTCACTCGTAACCGCAGGCCAGGCGTAGCGGTTTCAGAGCGGTTCAGGAAGGCAAGAGGGGCGCCGCATCGCTTGCGGCGTCCCTTGATGCGTCTGTCCCGCTTCCTCAATTGGCCTCCCGGAATTCCTTTCGTTTCACCTTTTCCTTGTCAAACATTCCTCGCCCCAAGCAAACACCCTGACAGGGGACCAAAACCTCCGCGGGCGCATCGCCTTCGGGAAACCACCCCACGGGCCGAGCGCCCGGTCAGGAGAAAATCATCATGTCTTCGGCAGACCCCACTGCGGCGGATGACCGCGATAACCTTTCTTTGGAAGAGATGGACGGAGCGATGGTCCTGGCCGATGGCGTGGGCCAGGTACCGAGTGGCGACCCGAGCCAGGGGGACGAAGCGGACGGGGCGGCGATCAGCTTGCCCTCATTGGTCCGCCCGGTCAGCGGCCGCTATCGCAATACGACCGGCGGCTTGCAGCTTGAGCTGCGGGTGGACGTCGACCGCGCCCGACCGATGAAGCGGGTCTCCGGCGACTTCTACTTCACCAGCGGCTCGACCACCAGCTACTTCGGCTCGTTCGCCGTCAACTCCCCCTCCATCACGGTCACCGTCACCGACGTCACGATCAAAGGCCTCGGCAGCTTCACCTGGGCGGCCGGCGCGCCGGTGGTTCAGGTCACCATCCCGCGGCGAACGATCTTTCAGCCGCAGGCACCGGCCACGCTCCGTTTCTTCCAAACCAACGGATCGCCGGGCGCGGTCTATGTCTGCACGTTCGAGTCGATCTACTTCCGCACCGTGCGGATCGAAACCGATCGCGTGTCGGACGTCTCGACCCCCATCCTCGCCAGCTACAACACCGGCTCGCTGCCCTCCGGCGGCTCCGCGAGAAACTTGAGTGTCGTGTCCGCCTATGCCGAAGCCGGCATTCAGATGATCCCGACCGCGGGGAGCGATGTGATCAACGTCGGCGAGGCCGGCGGAAACTCGATTTGGAGCAATGCCGAGCTGCACGCCTCGATGCAGCAGCACTTCACCCTTTGGAAGGATCTCCCCCAGTGGGCGGTCTGGCAGCTAGTGGCGCAGAACCACGAATTCGGGTCGGGACTCTACGGCATTATGTTCGATCAGCAGGGCAAGCAGCGCCAGGGATGCGCCGTGTTCCACGCCGGGATCGGCGGCACGACCGCCGACAAGTTGCGCCTACAGCTCTACACCTACGTCCACGAGCTCGGTCACTGCTTCAACCTGCTGCACTCCTGGCAGAAAAGCCTTGCCAATCCCCCGGCGCTCAACCGGCCCGCCGCCCTGTCCTGGATGAATTACCCGTGGTATTACCCCTTCGGCAACTCCTCCGGCAACGCCGCAGCCTACTGGGCGAGCTTCCCGTTCCAGTTCGACAACGAAGAGATCGTCCACCTGCGCCATGCCTTCTACAACAACATCGTGATGGGCGGTAACAACTTCATCGTCGGTTCGGCGCTCGGCCGCGACGTGCTGGCCGATTCGATTCGCGACGATTCGGGGCTCACGTTCACGATTTCCACCCACCAACGGAGCTTCGCGCTCGGTGAGCCGGTGGTGGTCGAGCTGGCACTTTCCACCTACGACCCGCGCGGGCGCCGCGTCCACAAATGGCTTCACCCGAACTGCGGCCTGGTCAAGATCGTGGTCGAGAAACCGAGCGGCGAAGTGGTCGGCTACGAGCCCGTCATCGACCATCTGGTGGGCGAGAACGAAACCATCCTCTACCCGGGCGAGCAGATCACCGACAGCGCCTACATCGGCTTCGGCAAAGAGGGTCTCACCTTCGACCAGCCCGGCAACTATCGGCTGCGCGCCGTCTACGCTGCGCTCGGCGGCTCGCAGGTCCTGTCGGAGATGCTCGACCTACGCGTCCGGTATCCGGTCACGGCGGCAGCTGAAGAGCTCGCCGATCTGTTCATGGGCGACGAGCAGGGAACGTTGCTCTATCTGCTCGGCTCGGATCACGAGTCGCTGCGGCGCGGCAACGATGCGTTCGATCTGGTGCTCGACAAACACGGCAAGAGCGACCTTGCGCAATACGCCCGCCTGGTCAAAGGGGTGAACGCGGGCCGGGCGTTCAAGACCGTCGATCGGGACGCGTCGGCCGGCGTTACGGTGCGTCCGGCGCAACCGGAGGAGAGCGCGAGCCTGCTCTCGGCCGTCGCGTCGTCCGGGGTTCTCGATAGGGTTTCGAACGAGATGGTGCTCACCCAGCTCGCCGCGGTCCAATCGCTCGGCGGCAATCCGGAGGCCGCCGCCACGACCTTGGGCAAACTTTCGGCGAAGAAGACCCGCGGTCCAAAGTAGAACCGTAGAGGCGAGTATGCTTCCGCGGGCCGGGTTCCGTGCCCGGCCTGCGGTTTTCCCCTGGAGAAGAGAGGTTTACCATGCGTCTAAACGTCAAGTTGCGCGACGGTTTCCTGAACGATACGGTCATCGCCACCGTGAACGGCAAAGAGGTTTTTCAAAAAGCCGGAGTGCAGACCGACCTTTCCCTCTCGTTCGCGGATGGTTTCGAGATCGAGGTCGAAGATCCGGAGGTCGAGCTGGGAGTCGCCGTAGCGGGCGGACCGCGGGCGACGCGGAAGGTTCGGCTGGCCGAGACACCGTTCGTGGAGGTCAGTAAGAACGCCGGGGATCTGGAGATCCGCGCCTCGGCGGAAGAGGTTCCGATGATGTGAGCCGTTTCGGCTCGTTGCGTCCGTCTCTTGATAGAGGGGAGGGAAAGTTCTCATGACACCCAGAAACCACTTCACCTGGCCGCCGCCCGGCGACGAGGACAAGCAGTTCCATAACGAGGTCGCGGCGCCTGCGGTGATCTTGCAGGCGCTCGGGGCGGACATCACAGTTAACCCGCCGCGCGAAAACCTCGCGCAGGCGCGGCTCGCTTCGCGGCCGAAGTCGTTGGCAGAGTGGCTCGAGACGAAAGATTCCGACGGTTCCGGCCTGGCGTTGGGCGGCGGCCGAAGCTGGAATCATCCGCAACTCTTAATGGCGGCGCGCGGCCTGGTGCTCGGCGATTGGGGCGACGCGGGCAAGCTGATGGCGATGCAGGCGGGGCGAATCCCCGGCGATGGGATGGAGGCATTTCTCGACGGCGAGGAGCCGCGGAGCACCGATTACGATCCGTACCGCTGGGCGGCCGGGCTGATCTTTGCGAGCGACAAAGCGCCGGCCGAAATCCGGGAGGATGCGCGGACGGTGCTGCGGCGCCAGATGGGCCTGGCTCTCCTCGGTGCGGTCGCCTGGACCGACGAAGGGGACGAGTTCCGCAATGCCAAGGGCGCGCCTTACTATCGGGGCCCCACGCTTTCGCCGGTTGGCGAACGATCGCCGAAGACTTCGAATCCAGACCTGCTCGGTCTGTTTTGCCGCCTCGTCCTGGGCCGTGACGACCTTTGTGATCGCGACGGGTGGGCCTGCACGGTAGCCGACCTCGTCGGCATCGAGGCGCTCTTTTCGCCGCTCGATCTCGAGACGATCCACATGCCGAACCCGGCCCTCAAGTTGATCGACGACGCGAAAGTGCACGGGGAGTTCCGGTTCGTCGAGTACCCGGAAGGGCGCCTGGTGATGCGCCCGAACCAGCTGAACTCGAATACCCCTTCGGCTCTCTGGAGCTTTGCCGACCATGTGACGAAGCGGCAGGTGCGCGGCTTCCCGTTCGATCCGAGCCGGAAGAACCGCGGCGCAGGCGCCCCCAGGTCGGTGGGATGCACGATCGAGGACGGCGAAGTCGTCGCGCGGAGCACCGACCCGCAATTCACCGCGCGGTTCAAGCTCCCGACGTCCGAGCCGCTTTGGACGGTCGTGATCGACGGCAACGGCGCCCGATTCGAAACCGGCGTCGGAACGCCACCCGGACCGGTCACTCCTCCCCTGCCCGATTCCCCGCCGGTCGATCGGCCTCCGGTCCCCGAGATCGACATCGAGGGAATCGTCGCCCAGGTGATCGCCCTCGGCGCACAGGACGACCAGACCGATCCGGCCGTGGCACTCGTGAGGGCCGAGGATTGGCAGGCGGCGAGCGCAGCCATCGGCGGCATGTTGGTGCCGAAAAAACGGATACCCGTCCGGGACGCCCTCGCCAAGCGGCTGGCGGATCTGGCGGAGGACGACTAGAGGGTTCGAAAGCTACGCTCTCACCCCCGACCTCGGGGGTGAGGGCCGCCGCCTCTGCGATAATCACCCGCATGCTCCCCATCCGTCTGCTCGCGATCTCCGGCAGCCTGCGCGGGGAATCCTCGAACGGCTCGCTGCTGCTCGCGGCGCAGGCCCTGGCGCCCGAAGGGGTGGAGGTCGTTCTCTACGGCGGAATGGGCGACCTGCCACTGTTCAATCCTGACCTGGACGAAGATCCGGGGCCGCCCGCGGTGGTCGATCTGCGCGACCAGCTCCGCGCCGCGGACGGCGTGATCATCTCGTCGCCCGAGTACGCTCACGGTGTTCCGGGGGCACTGAAGAACGCGCTCGACTGGGTGGTGGGAAGCGGCGAGCTGGTGGACAAATCCGTGGCGCTGTGGAACGCCTCCCCCACCTCCACCTACGCGCACGCGGCGCTGGTCGAGATTCTCACGGTGATGAGCGCGAGGCTGCTGCCCGAAGCGTCGATCGCGATTCCGCTCCGGCGCGGCATGAGCGCCGAGGAGATTGCGGAGGATTCGGATTTCGCCGAGATGATCCGCGCGGCGCTGGCGGGGTTTTCGGCACCCGGGATCAGCCCGGTAGCGGAACGAGCCGTTCCTTGACCGTCCCGGCACCGAGCAGATTTTCGATCGACGCCACCAGCTCGCGGCCGAGGTCGATCGAAAAGGCGTCGCGGGTGCTGATGCGGTGGGTTCGTTCGCCCGCGCGCACCTCGAACGTTACCGGGATTGCGCCCGGGTTTTCGATCAGCAGGTCGCGCAGGCGGAGCATCTCTTTGGGGGGGAAATTCTCGGGCACCACCAGATCGACCCCGGCGACGATCTTGCCGCTGCCGAGCGACAGCGCCGTGATGTCCATCGCCGACAGCTCGACGTCACTTCCCCGCTCGCGGACCTCGCCCCGGATCAGCACCACGGCTTCTTCGGTCACCATGTGGTTGAACTGCTGCATCTGGTTCGCGAACAGGGTCACCGGTATGCCGCCGTGCAGGTCTTCGAGCACGAATCGGCCCATGAAGCGGCCGGCGTTCGGCCCCATCTTGATTTTGGTCTTGCGGATCTGGGTGATCAGACCGCCGATCGTCACTTCCCCTTCGAAGCCTTCCTTGACGTCGGCCGTGGTGTGGGTGGCGAACCGCGCGAGATCCCCTTCGTAGGCAGAGAGCGGATTGCCCGAGAGGTAGAGGCCGAGCGTCTCCTTCTCGGCCGTGAGCACGTCGCGCTCCGACCATTCGGGCACCGAGGCGTCGATCCGCGGCTCGTCGCCGGTCGTGTGGCCCGACCCGCCGAAAAGGCTCGACTGGCCGGCGTCGCGTTCTTCGCGCTTGCGCTGGCCGTAATCGAGCACCCGGTCGAGGGCGGCGAGCTGCGCCGCGCGATGGGCGCCGATGTGGTCGAACGCTCCCGCCTTGATCAGGCACTCGAACACCTTGCGGTTCGCGACCCGGCCGTCGAGCTCGGCGGCGAGATGCGCGAGGCTGCGGAACTTGCCCAGCCGGCGCCGCGCGACGAGCAGCTCTTCGACGGCGTTTTCGCCGACGCCTTTCACGCCGCCGAGCCCGAAGCGGATCGTCTCGCCCGCGACCGTGAAGTAGTAGTCGCTCTCGTTGATGTCGGGCGGCAGCACGGGGATGCCCATGTTCTTGCACTCGCCGAGGTATTTGGCGATCGACTCCGACGACGACAGCTCGGAGTTGAGCATCGCGGCCATGAACGCCACCGGGTAATGCGCCTTCAGGTACGCGGTGCGATAGGCGAGCATCGCGTAGGCGACGCTGTGGCTCTTGTTGAAGCCGTAGCCGGCGAACGGCTCGATGTAGTCCCACAGCTCGGTCGCCTTCTGGCGGGCGACGCCGCGCCGTTCGGCGCCTGCCGCGAACTTCTCCTTCTGCTCGGCCATCATCGTTTCGTTCTTCTTGCCCATGGCCTTGCGCAGCACGTCCGCTTCGGCCATCGAGAACCCGGCGACTTTGACCGCGATCAGCATCACCTGCTCTTGGTACACGATGACGCCGTAGGTCTCTTCCAAGATCTCGCGGGTCTCTTCGAGCGTGTAGACGACCTTTTTCTGGCCGAGCTTGCGCTTGATGTACTCCTCGACCATGCCGACCGAGAGAGCGCCCGGCCGGTAGAGCGCGTTGAACGCCGCCAAATCCTCGAATTTGCTCGGCCGCGCGCGGCGCAGCAGATCGGTCATGCCGCGCGATTCAAACTGGAAGATGCCGCTGGTGCGCCCGTCGCAGAAGACCTTGAATGTATCGAGATCGTCGAGCGGCACTTCGTTCCAGTCGAGATCGATCCCTTGGTGCTTGAGGATCTTTTCCGCGTCGTCGATCACCGTGAGAGTGCGCAGGCCGAGGAAGTCCATCTTGAGCAGACCGAGCTTCTCGATTACGTTCATGTCCCACTGGGTCATGATCTGCTCTTCGTCGCCCTTGACCACCCGGTAGAGCGGCACCAGCTCGTCGAGCGGCCGGGGGGTGATCACGACGCCCGCGGCGTGGACCGAGGCGTGGCGCGTGAGCCCCTCCAACCGAGAGCCGACCTCGATGACCTGACGGACCTCCGGGTCGCGCGCCGCCTCGGACTTGAGCGGCTCTTCCTTCGCCACCTCGGCGAGCGACTTGGTCATGTCGGGGATCATCTTGGCGATCCGGTCGACCTTGGCGTAGGGCATTCCCATCACCCGGCCGACGTCGCGGATCACCGCCTTGGCGGCGAGGGTTCCGAACGTGATGATTTGCGCCACGTGATCGCGGCCGTATTTGCCGGTCACGTACGACAGGACCTCGCCGCGTCGCCGCATGCAGAAGTCGATGTCGATGTCGGGCATGCTGATCCGCTCGGGATTCAGGAAGCGCTCGAACAGCAGGTCGTACTGGAGCGGGTCGATGTCCGTGATCCGCAGGGCGTAGGAGACCACGGAGCCCGCCGCCGAGCCGCGCCCCGGCCCCACCGGCACTCCCGTCTCTTTCGCCTGGCGGACGAAGTCCCAGACCACCAGGAAGTAGCCGGGGAAGCCCATCTTCTTGATCACGCCAATCTCAAAGTCGAGCCGCTCGCGGTAGATTTTTTCGTCCGTCTTCACCAGGCCGGCGGCGCGCGGCTTCCTCAACTCCTGGAGGCGGCGTTCGAGGCCCTCTCGCGCAACCTGTTCGAAATAGCCGTCGAGCGTCTCGCCGGCCGGCACCGGAAACTCCGGCAGGTGGAACGTGCCCGTCGGGATCACCAGGTTGCACTGCTCGGCGATCCGGAGCGTGTTTTCGATCGCCGCGTGGTCGTTGGGAAACAGCTTGTGCATCTCGTCGGCCGACTTCATGTAGAAGTTGTCCGACGCGTAGCGCATCCGGTCCGGGTCCTGGAAGGTCTTCTGGGTGCCGATGCAGAGCAGGACGTCGTGGGCGAACGCGTCGTCCTTCTTCAAATAGTGGCAGTCGTTGGTGATCACGAGGGGCACGCCGTTCCGCTGGGCGATCCGCCGCACGGCGTCGGCCGCCAGGCGCTGCTCCTCGATCCCGTGGTCCTGCATCTCCAGGTAGTAATTCCCCTCCCCGAAGATCTCCAGGTGCTCCTTGACGGCGGCCTCCGCCTCCTTCTCGTGGCGGCCGACGACCTTCTCGTTGATTTCCCCCTTCAAACAGGCGGAAAGGCAGATCAGCCCCTCGGCGTGCTTGCGCAGCAGCTCCTTGTCGAGCCGCGGCTTGTAGTAGAAGCCTTCGAGGAACGACGCGGAGGTGAGCTTGAGCAGGTTCTTGTAGCCGATCTCGTTCTTGGCCAACAGCACCAGATGGTTCGAAGAACCACGCCCGGGAGTGCGATCCAGCCGACTCCCCTGGGCGACATAGGCCTCCATCCCCAGAATCGGCTTGATCCCCGCTTTCTTCGCCTTGTTGTAGAAGTCGATCGCCCCGAACATGTTGCCATGGTCGGTCAGAGCCACGGCAGGCTGCCCGGCCGCCACGGCGGCGGCCATCACGTCGTCGATCCGGTTCGCCCCGTCGAGCAGGCTGAACTGGCTATGGAGGTGCAGGTGAACGAAGTCGGACATGGGATTAGCGAGTAGGGGCCTGACGGTTCAAAACGACGACGACTGGGGCCGGTTAGGAGGATACCAGATGGGGGGCGGGGGGCGGCGGCTGGTCAAAGTCGACGGTCCTGTAGGGGCG
Organism: Acidobacteriota bacterium; assembly: GCA_040005235.1. Classification (GTDB taxonomy): domain Bacteria; phylum Acidobacteriota; class Thermoanaerobaculia; order Multivoradales; family UBA5704; genus DASYKS01. Next base: position 20,814 of record JBDTZG010000010.1, read on the forward strand.
CCCCCCCGTGGGCGCCCAGGGAGGCCACGAGTGTCGAACACCCAGCAGGGCGGTCACGGGGGGCCGCCCCTACAGGACCGTGTGAGGCTGCGCGAGCCCCGCGAGCGGTTGAAACCGCTCGCTATGTTACGTCGTCCCTACGGGACGAGACGCTGACGTTGCGCAGGTGCAAGGCTCTGCCCATGGCCGAGGCGGCGGCGCGGTCAACGTCCCGGCAGGGACGTCGTATCGTAGCGAGCGGTTTCAACCGCTCGCGGGGATCGGGACAGCCGCGGCGCCTGGGCCCCACCAAAACCGCCGCCGAGACGGCCGCGGTCCCAGGAACAGCCTCAGCCTGCCACCCCCAACGCCTCCTCCGCATCCGCCAGCTCCTCCAACCGGCGCCCATACCCATGCTTCTCGATCAACCGCTTGGCCACGGCCAGTTCATCACGATCGCCGAAGAGACGGCCCCGACAGAGCGCGATGTCTGCCAGGTATAGTGGCATCGGACCCCGCTCCGCGATCTCTTGCGCCTCGTCCAGATTAGCGCGGGCGGCGGCCGGATTGCCTTCGAGAAAGAGAAGCCAGGCTCGGGTGAGTAGGCCCCGCGGGATATGGTGCGTTGTGCCTGCGCGGCGGAGGCCATCAACGGCCTGTTCGATTTCTGCGTTGGCGGGGCCAAGTTCGGAGCCACTCAGAATGGCCCGATAGAGCGCCGCACGGCCGAGAGTAAGGTGGTCGAGGGCGACCATGAGGATGGAGTCCTGGTTACCGCCGCCCTGCAAATTTCGCCACTTGTTAACAGTTACCCGCTCTTCGACCTCGCGGATCGTCTCCAAGAGCGCATCCCACCCTCTCCGCTCATTCTTGCTGTATCCCCTCGCAGCTAATTCAGCCTTGGCGAGAAGGAGATCGCAGAACTGGAAGCCACGCAACGAGTAAGGCAGTGAGTTCTCAGACTGATCCTCGACCTGGACCCTCTCGGCCTCGCGGAAGAGCGCCAAAGCCTCGTCCCGGCGACCCGCGTGGTGAAGTGCGTCGCCGTACGTAGAGCGCCTGCCTATCCGAACAAGAGTATTCCCGCTACGTTCGGCGAACGCAACGGCCTCCTCGGCGTCCCGCACTGCAGAGGGGACATCTCCCAGCGTGAGTGCCAGCTCGCTCAGATTGCTCAAGTATTTTGCCGCGTTCTTCCAGTCCCCCGACTTCGCGGCACGGTCAAAGCCGTCTCGCATTGGCTCCTGCGCCTCGGTCAGCCGACCCAAGGCTCGAAGGCAGAAAGCACAATCATTTAGGAGCGCGGCCTGATCGGCTTGGGTGACCAAAGGAGAGACTCGGCGCCAAAGAGACTCGAAAAAGCTGGCGATGGCTCCAAGGTCCGCACCAAACGCCCCAAGGTTTTTGACGCTGAAATAGCCGCTCCTGCCAGAGCCTCGGTTAATGCGCGCGCGGTACACATCTGTCAATGTTTCCTGCTGACGCTCGGCGTGGCAGCCGTGGGATACAGCCTGGTAAAGGGGCTCGAGACCTTCGAGCGTGTCGGGCTGGTACGGGGTCGTATCCCGCAGGTGCTCGAACAGCCGGCCATGCGCGGAGTGCCAGACTTCGGGGGTTTTCTCCCGGAGCTGGCGGGCGAAGTACTCGCGGACGAGCGGGTGGGCATCGAGAGTGGCGCCCTCCTTAGAAACGAGGCCGCGGTCGGCTAGACGCGAAACGGCAACGTTCCATGATCCATCGGAGACGCCAACGAGCGAATCAGTGAGTCCCGAAATCGCCGGCTCGCGGCGCAGCGCGAGGAGGCAGGCTTGATCGGCGGGCCGGTCGAAGAGACCGAGCAGCCGAAGCACGGCGAGCTGCCGGGCCGCCAGATCCGTTGTCTCCCCAAGAAACCAACGCTCGTAGGCTTCGATCGTCCGAAACGCGTGGCCTCCCTGTATCTCCCGGTCGGCCTCTTCGAATCCCACCAAATCACGCTTTCGGACATCGCTCTCATGCGCGTCGTGGAGGTACGAGCCGAGCAACTGGAGCGTCAGCGCATGGCCGTCCATCTCCTCGACGAGAGCTTCCTTTTCGGTCAGTCTTCCCTTCACCTGAAGCTTTTCGAGAAACGCCACCCCGGCAGTCGTGCTCAGCCGCTCCAACGACCACTCCGGTGCCGAAACGCCTCGGTACGCCGCGAGATCCTTAACGCTCTCGCGCGTCGTTACAACGCATAGCCCGGGATTCTGCGCGGCTAAGCCACGTAGTAGCGCCGTGACTCCCGGATCTTTCAATTGCCCTGCGATCTCTTTAGGGCTCGACGGCGGGTACTGGAGCGGCTCCAGCCCGTCGAGAATCAAAAGTGCCTTCCTCCGCGCCACGAACGTAGCGAGCTTCGCGCCCTTTTCCCACCCGGACATCGCACTGCTCGCGAACTTCTCCCCTTCCTCCTCCCCGAAGAACCGGAGCGCCGCCGCGATGAATGGCTCGCCCGAGGCGGAACCTTCTTCCCTCGTGCCCTGGCTGTAGAACGACCAATCGAAGTAGTCGGCCCCGCCGAGATCCTTCTCTGCCGCCCATTTCGCGACCAGGGAGGTCTTACCAACACCACCCCAGGCAACCAGCGTGACGACGTGGATCTTCGGATCGGCCCAGGTGGCGTCCAGCTTCGCCAGCTCGGCTTCTCGGCCGAAGAGGTGCTCGGCGACATGGGTGAGTCGGGTGGGGGCGAGCTTGGGTGGCCGTCCGGAAGTTCTCGGCCAATATCGTGGCAGAAGGCGATCGAGCAACTCTTGGCGCTGATGAATCTCGTGCCAGATCCGCCCCCAAGGATAGACCTCAACTTCGAACAGACCCTGCGCCAGGTGGGCCGCCGTGATCTCCCGCGCCCGTTCGAGAATCCTTCCATCAGCGGCGCTCGTCGTCGCCAAGATGTAGCGCGAGAGGGCCGGCCGGAAACTGAGCGCGGCTCGCACCTCCGCTTCCAGATCCCCAACCGTCAGTTTCGAGCCGAGACGCACCTCTCGCTGTTTGCACTGAACACCGACCCATCGCCCGCCTTCCCTGCCGTACAAGTCGACGCCGTTCTGCCCATAACCCGAGCGGCCGTTCTGCGTAGCTCCGCCCTCCGCCTTCCAGATCTCTTGCCAGAGATCGAGGCATAGCAATTCAAATGCGCCGGATTCAGTGGGCGGAGGCAGCCTCTCCAGATGCGAGGTCATGACCGTTTCTCGTTTCTCTGAGTTACAGCGCAGAGCGTAACACTTGAAGGACATCCCCTGAGAGCGCCGAGCTCCAGCTCGTCCGCTTTGGCGACCTCGACCGCTTCGATGCCGAGCTGGTGCTCGGCGCTCCCAGGTTTCACTCCGCCGGGCGTCGATTTCAATGAAGAGGATGGCGCCAATGCAGGCCGGGGAACTTGGCGAAGTCGCTGTCGGTGGAAATCCATTCGCAGTCGGATTCGATGGCCAGGGCCGCCAAATGCGCGTCGGTCACCAGGTTGCCTCGAGCGTTCACCGCGCGGCAGAGGTCGGAAAAGATGCTCCAATGGCGCGGTCCGGCCGAAACGGGGACGCAATTCGGAAGGGAACGGATCGCTTCGCCGAAGGCCAGCGCCACTTCGATCGGGGTTGGTTGGCTGAAAATCCTCGGGTTCGTCACGACTCGGACGAAGCCGCTCAGAACGACATCCGCCATCCCGAAAGGCTCGGCGCCGTTCAGGGATTCTTGGAGCCAGTTCTGGTAGAACGAGAACTCGGGACCGTCTTTTCGGTGGGCATAGACCAGGACGTTGACGTCAAACAGGAGCATCGTCCTGATCCATCAGGTCGAGCAGAGTAGCGGTGTGGTCGAGGTCTACTCCGGGTCGCAGCCAGCCGGAGCCCCAGGTAGGCAACTCTTCGGTCGGCTTCGAAGGACGCATGCTTCGCTCTCTGAGAAGGAGGCGCAGAGCCTCTTCGACCAGGGCCTGAAGCGTGGCGCCGCGAGCGATGGCAAAGCGTTCGGCCTCGGTAAGCAAATCCCCTTCCAAATGGATCTCTGTCCTCATGCTGAAAAGATACTCCCGAGGCCGGGGCCTGTCCAGCGCGGCTGTCTGGTTTCCGTCGGGCATGAGACTCTTAGCGGCCGGCAGACGAGAATCGCCGCCGGGGTCGAGAGAATCTCGGAAAGGCGCACAAGAATCTCCGCCGGGCGCAAGAATCTTCGCCGGGGTCGGGAGAATCGCCGTCGGGGTCGATCCCATCGCCGATGGGGTCGAGGTATTCGCCGAAAGTCGCACAAGAATCTGCGTCGGCCGCACAAATCTCACCGATGGGGTCGTGCCCATCGACGTTGGGATCGAGGTATTCGTCGTTGGGAGCCTGCCCAACGGCGTTGGGAACGAGCCCATCGAAGAAAGTCGCACAAGAATCTGCGCCGGGCGCACAAGAATCCGTCTTGGGATCGGCGCCGAGCTGGTGCCCGGCGATCCCAGGAGAAAGCCTTCCCGACCCGATTCCCCCGCCCACCTCGCGTCTCTCGCTAGGACTCCTCCCACTCGGTGCCGGCGACCGGAACCGAGCGGTTCGATTCAACCGAGACCAGGAAAGAGGAAACATGCTCAATCTCCGCTCCACCCTTGCAACGGCTTTCGTCGCCGCCGCGCTCCTTCTCGCGTCCACCGCCCAGGCCGAGCTTTCGAGGGCCGACAAAAAGAAGGCCGAGAAGATGCTTGCCGGCACTCTCTACCTGCGGATCGACGGCCCATGCACCCAGGGACGCCAGCCGTTCGGCGTCTTCTTGAGCCCGCTCGTCGAGGTCTCGCCGCGGGGGGTCAACACCGATGCGGACCAGGGAGCCTCGTTCGGCTGGTACCACGCGAGCAGCACGGTCTGGGAGGTTCGGGTGAACGACACGGTCGAGCTGGATGAAACGGACTGGGACGAAGACACGGTCGAGATCGAGCTGACCGGGGTGGGCAAGACGGACGGCCACGACACGGTCGTCAAATTCACCCAGATCCGATCCCTCGCCGACTTCGAGGCGGCGTACAAGCTCACGTTTTCGAACCACCCGCTCCAAGACGAGCACCCCGACTGGCCGGAGAACATCCGCCAAGCGATCGCCGATCGGAAGCTCCTGCCGGGGATGAACAAGCGGCAGGCCTTCTATGTGGTCGGCAGCCCTGAGCAGGTCGACCAGGCGACCGAAGGGGAGAAGAAGGTCGAGACCTGGACCTTGCGCAGGAAGGGAATGGAGATCGGGTTCTTCGGCATCGATACCGGCGATCCTTCCGCCCCGGCCCAGAAGCTCCGCTTCGAGGACGGCCTGTTGGTCACGAGCAACGTCCACAATCCGAATCAGATCGACCTGGATCACTAAACGCGCCCCCAAACCTTCCCCCCTTCCCCCGCGTAAGCTTCTCGAAGTCGAATCGTTTTTTCGATTCCGGGGGGAGGGATTTCCCGTCGCTCGCCCTATCGCGCTTCCTTTCCGGTCTGCTCTACGGCGTCAGCGCGACCGAAGCGCCGACGCTTGCGGGGGTCTCCGCCCTGCTGCTCTTGGCGGCGCTCGCCGCCTGTCTCATCCCTGCCCGAAGGGCGGCCCGGACCGACCCGATCGTGGCGCTTCGGGCGGAATAGGAAGGAAGAACGAGGCCAGCGCAACGCCGAGACCGTAGGGGCGCACGCCCATTGAGAGCGCTGCCGCCCCTGGGAGGCCGTTTCTTCGGAGGGTACCCGGTTTGGCGCCTGGGCGCCGGGTCGGATAGATTGTCGCCAGATCCCGCGGCGTACCGGCAGGCGGCGCCCTTCTGGAGCCTTCCCTTATGAGCTTTTCTCTGGCGAACCCGTTCGTCTCGGCCCTGCTGGGCGCGCTCGTCGGGCTCGCGGCCGGTTGGCTCTGGCGGAACCAGCGGGTCCGCGAGCAGGCTCGCGAGCTGGCCGCCTGCCGGCCTCGGGTCGCCCGGCTTCACCAGGTCGAGGAGATCCTCGCCGAGAGGAACGGCGAGCTTGCGGCGCTCCAGACCGAGCTGGGCGATTTGCGGGAGCTGCGAGAAGCCCAGACGAAGGCGACTGGTCCGGCCATCGCCTCTCTACCCGCCCAGCAGGCCGCGCAGGCACCGCAGCAGTCTTCGCTCCCCTTGGTCGGCGATTCCCCCAAGCGCCGGAAGTCCGGATCTCGGGCCTCGTCCTGACCTTTTAAATCGCATCCTATGAACGGCGCCGACAGAAACCCGGCCCCGCGGAGAACCGACATGAATAGAACGATCCGTACCTCGCTCATCGCATCGACCCTCGCCCTTTCGGCCCTGCTTGGGCTGGGGACGTCCGCCGCTTCGGCCAAAGAGCTCGGACCCTTGAACGTGAAGCTTCGCTATGCGCCGCAGGAGGGCGTCGGCACCAACTCGCCCACGCTCGAAGCGGGGATCTCCGATCACCCGATCCGAGTCGAGATGGCGGAAGGCCGCACGGTCGCCGACCTTGCGGTGATCGGCGAAAGCACGGACGACGACGACCGGGTCTGGCCGGTGCGCGCGACCAACGACCCGATCGAGTGGAGCAAGGAAGTGCTGGCCAAGAACGCCGGCGATTGGGGGATTCGGGTGGACGACGGCGCGCCGGTCACCTTGGTAGGCAAGCTCACCCGCTTCCGGGTGATCGAGAGCAACAAGGCGGTCGGCTCGACCTACAACGCCGAAGCGCAGTTCACCTTCGAGCTGCGCGACCGCAAAGGGGGGCTGCTCTGGGAAGGGACCGGCGCGGGCGACGCTACCCGCTACGGCAAAGCGCGGAGCGAGGACAACGTGAACGAGGTCTTTTCCGACGCCGCCCAGGAGGCCTTCGCCAGCGCGCTCGCCGACACCAAGCTGCAGGAGGCCTGGCTGGGCAAGAGCGGGCCGATGTCTACCCCCGCGATGGCGCAAGCCACCTCCTCGGAACGGAAGGCCGGCGACATGCTCACACCGGAAGCCATGCTCGAAGAGCTGGTGAAGCTCCAGAAGAAGGGCTTCGACGCCGATCTGCTGGTCGGTTTCGTCGACCAGAAGGGGCTCTCGCGTTCGCTCTCCTCCGACGACCTGCTCGCCTGGAAGAACGCCGGGATGCCGGATTCGGTGATCAAGGCGGCGTTGGCGAAGGGCAAGTAGGCTAGCCGGCGGCGACGATTGGCAGCCGGGCCGACGCGCCGAGCGAAAGTCCGAGCCGGCCGGCCCCGGCGTAGACGTTGAACCGGTCGCCGCGGAGAAACCCGACCAGCGTGACGCCGAAACGCAGGGCCAGCTCGACCGCGAGGCTGCTCGGGGCGGAGACCGCGCAGACGATCGGGACACCTGCGGCGAGCGATTTCTGGAGGATCTCGTAGCTCGACCGGCCGGAGACCAGGACGATCCGGTCGCTCCACGGCAGCTCGCCCGCGCGAAGCGAGGCTCCCACCAGCTTGTCGAGCGCGTTGTGGCGGCCGACATCCTCGCGCACGCTAAGCAGCTGGCCCGAGGCGTCGAACAGCGCCGCGGCGTGGAGACCGCCGGTCGCGTCGAACAGACCTTGCGCGGCGCGCAGGCGATCGGGCAGCGCGGCGATCACCTCTCGATCGACGCGCGGGCCGGAGCCGGCCGGGCGCTCCACCCGCAGCGCCAGCCCTTCGAGCGCCGCCTTGCCGCAGACGCCGCAGGCGCTGTTCGAGAAGAAGTGACGATCGAGCGGCGCAAGGTCGGGCTCTAGCCCCTGCGCCAAGGTCACCTCGACGACGTTCGCCTCGGTCTCCGCCTCGGCCGAGTGATCGCCGGCCGAGAGCGCCACGACATCCGCCTCGCTGCGGATCACCCCTTCGGCGAAAAGGAAACCAAGGCTCAGCTCCGCATCCGCCCCCGGCGTGCGCATGGTGACCGCGACGGTCGTCTTTCGATCCTCTCCCCAGAGGAGGCGGATCTCCAACGGTTCCTCGGTCGCGAGCGCATCGTCGCGGGTTTCGGAGGCCATTCCGGCGACGCGCACCAGCTCGGTCGGTGTGGTGGATCTCGAAGAGCGCAGGTTCATCGTCCCGAAGCTTGGCACAGAACCCTAGGAACCATGAGGCTCGCCCTGTGGAATAGGAAGCCGCGCGCTCTCGGTCGATTCGATCCAGGTCTTCATCAAGGTCGCCGCAAGGATCACCGCGCCCCCGGCGAGCGACCAGGCGCTCGGCTGTTCATGGTGGATCAGCCAGGCCCAGATGGGATTGAGCACCGGTTCGAGGAACAAGAGCAGCGAGGTCTCGAACGCCGGCACGTGGCGAATCGCGCGGGTCATGAAGACATAGGCGACGCCGATCTGGAAGATGCCGAGGTAGGAGACCACCGCCAGATCGACCGCCGAGATCGAGCCGATCGGAAAGATGAACGGCAGGCAGGCGAGACAGGCGAACGCGTTACCCCAGAGCGTCGCCGAGGCGGGCGATCCCCCCGGGTCCGCCGCCTCCCCCGACCGGCTGAGCAGGCGCAGCCCCATCACCGTGACGCCCCAGAACAGCCCGGCGGCGAGCGCGAGGACGTTGCCCAAGAGCGGGCGGGGGGCGGTCGCCGAGGACGGGTCGAGCCCGACGAAGAAGAGGCTCAAGCCCACCACCAGCAGGGCGACGAAATAGAGGTCGCGCCGCTTCACCCGCTCGTGCAGCAGCCAAGGGCTGAGCAGCAGCACGTAGAGCGGCGCGGTCGACTGGAGAAAGATCGAGCTGGCCGCCGTGGTCATCTTGTTCGAGAGGACGAACAGAATCATCGTGATGGCGTGGGCCGCCGCCACCAGGAGCGTCCGCGGGCGGGGCCTGCGGCGTGCCGCGGGGAGCATCATGTAAAGCGCCAAGGTGGCGATCCCGGCGCGGAAACAGGCGACCTGCCAACCCGACAGCGAAGCGGCCTTGACCGCGGCGCCGCCGGTCGAAAACAACGCCGCCGCGGCGAGCACGCCTAGCCGGCCGCCGAGCGCGACGCGCGAAGGAGAGGGAGGGGATTTCGCCATGCCGGCGGGATTGTATGCCGGCTGCTCCGGCATCGAGGGACTTGACCGCCGGCCAAGTCACCGCCAAGGCGGCAGTCATGGACAACCCCAGGGTGAGGTGATATATCTAAACTAAATTAACCAGTTTACATTGACGACCTTTTCCACGGAACTGCCACGGTGCCATAGTTGATTGCCACACAGGGAGGGTTTTCATCATGCTGGCTGAGTACAAGACAAAGACGAATATCGGTGTAGGCCTCGGCATTATTGGCCAGCTTGTGGGCCGCACCCTCGTCGGGAAGGGTGAGACAGGCGGCGGCCTGTATTTGATTCTCGGCTTGGTGTTGATCCTGGCGGGAGTCGTCTCTTTCATCTGGGGCTGCTGTTCGTACGCTGTTGGTAAAGGATATTCGTCTTCCTATGGCTTTCTTGGGCCACCGAATTCCGGTCCCACCACGCCGTTTTCGCCGCCACCGTCAAATCCCCGCTGAACGAAAACGCCGATTCGGGAGTCGGAGGCGGCACCTTTCTTCCCTTGGTCCGCCGATGTCCCGCCCGCCATCTCCTCCGGCGGGGCGGGCCGGAGGGCCGCGCACCCGGTCGGACTTATTGACTCTTGCCAATATCTAGATTGACGGGCAGAAGCGCTCGACGACTCGGAGCTGGACAGCGCCCTCTCCGACGCGCTCCCCACCCTGTCGATGACTCCCGGCGAGCTCTATTTCGGCGACAACTTCGACCTCTCCTACGAGCTGCCGGTGGCCGCGATCTACCGCAACTTCAAGTTCGAACCCGACGCGCACGACTTTGGGGCGAAGCGGGTGATCGGTCTCAACATCCCGGCGGGAGGCGGCGTGACCGACGCCGAAAAGGTGATCGCGCGGCTGGCGATTCATCCGAACACCGCGCGCCACATCGCCACCAAACTGCTCATCTACTTCTGGGGCTACGAGCCGCCGGCCACCTACGTCAACCGGGCAGCCACCGTGTTTCGCAATACCGGCGGCGACATCAAGGCGATGCTCCGCACGGTCCTCCAGCGCGCCTGGATGGAAACCGCCCCGGCCAAGCTGAAGCGGCCGTTCCATTACGCCGCCTCCGCCGTGCGCGCGACGTTCGGCGCGGTGGACGATCCCGGGCCGCTGTTCGATCATCTTTCGGACTCCGGCCACCTCCCCTACTACTGGTCGCCGCCGAACGGCTATCCGGACACGCGGGTCTATTGGTCGGGATTTCTGCGCAACCGGTGGAACTTTTCGCTCGATCTTTCGTCCAGCGATTCGCTGGGCATCCGCATCGATCTCGATCATCTGCTGCCGAGAAACCTCACCCCTCAAGCGCTCACCACGCGGATCAACGCGCTGGTCGCGAACGGCAAGCTCGCGCCGGTGACGCAGAACGCCGTGCGCGATTTCCTGCGCGGCGGACAGCGAACGGCGCAGCGGGTCCACGAAGCGCTCGGCCTCGCTTTGGCTTCTCCCGATTTCCAAGAATTTTGATTGACCGCGACCCGGAGAATTTCGATGAGCAAGCACGACGAACAGAAGGGTTGCGCCGAATTCAATCATCTTTCGCGGCGGAAGTTTCTCGGCCTGTCGGCCGGCGCGCTCGCCGCGGCCGCCGCTCCCGCCTGGCTGCCGAAAGTCGCGTTCGCGACGACCGCCGACGGCTCGCGCGACGTGCTGATCTCGATCTTTCTCCGTGGCGGCGCGGACGGCCTGACTCTCGTGGTGCCGCACGGTGAAGACGCCTACTACGACCTGCGGCCGACGCTTGCGATCCCACGGCCCGGTAGCGGCGCCAACTCGGCGATCGACCTTGACGGCTTCTTCGGCCTGCCGCCCGCGATGGCCGCGCTCAAAGAGGCGTACGACGACGACGCGCTGCTGTTCGTCCACGCGACCGGCTTGCCCGACCCGACCCGCTCGCATTTTTCCGCGATGTATTTCATGGAGGTCGGCCGCCCCTCGCCGCCCACGTCCCTGTTCACCGGATGGCTGGGCCGGCATCTCGCGACGACTCCGGCGGCCGTGCCTGGAGCGCCGTTGCGCGCCCTCGGCCTCGGCTACGGTCTGCCGCGCAGCCTGGTCGGCGCACCGCAGACCGTGCCGGTGCGCGACCTGGGCGACGTCGGCCTGGCGGGCGACGAGGCCCTAGCACCCGGCCGGCGACGAGCGCTCGACGCGATGTACGCGGCGGCGACCGACTCGCTGCTCAAGGCGTCGGCGAACAACACGACGCGGACGATCGACCTGCTCCAGCGGATCGATTTCGCAGGTTACCAGCCGGCCGGCGGCGCCGAGTATCCGGACGACGAGTTCGGCAACGCGATCAAATCGACCGCGGCGTTGATCAAAGCGCAGGTGGGTGTCGAAGCCGCGACGATCGACCTGTCCGGCTGGGACAGCCATGAGGAGATGGGCGCGATCGACGGCGACCTCGCGGTCCTGATGACCAGCCTTTCCCGCGGCCTCGCAGCGTTCCACAAGGATCTCTTCACCAGCGGGTTCGATCGCGTGGTGGTCACCGTGCAGTCGGAGTTCGGACGGAACGCAAACGAAAACGCCAGCCGCGGCTGCGATCACGGCCACGGCGGAGCGATGATCGTCCTCGGCGGCCAAGTCGCCGGAGGGCGCATCCTCGCCGACTGGCCCGGTTTGGCGCCCGATAAGCTCTACGAAGAGCAGGACCTGCAGATCACGATCGACTACCGGGACATCCTCGCCGAGATTCTCCAGAAACGTCTCGGCAATACGAATTTGGCGGCGGTGTTCCCTGATCCGGGATACAGCCCAAGCTTCAAGGGTGTGATTCGGTAGATTGCTACTGCCGAGCATCCTGGCGCTGCACCGAGCCAGGCCAGTCAAGAATCTTCTGATCGGCGGTCAACAGTCGGTCACCCCGCAATAAGGCCGTCGAGGTGATCAAGCGATCGGCAGGATCGCCATGAAATTCCTCGAGCGACGCGGCGGCGATCCCGATCCCGCCATCGACGACGATCTCTCGTACGCCGGCCGACAAAAGATCCTGTCGCCAGGCATGAACCGGGATGGCAAGCTCGAGACGCCCCTTCTCGATCAGCATCGCGGTTTCCCAGAACGAGATCGCCGAGACCCCAAGCTCACCCGCCTGGTGGGCTTCGTCAATGGCCGCCCGAGCTTCCACCCCAAGTCTGGAATCTGCGCTGTCGAGCCAGATCAAGACGTGGGTGTCGAGCAGGATCAACGCTCGGCGTCCCAGGTTTCGTCAAGAGGCGACAGGATGTCACCGCAGATCGTCAGGGAACCGCGATGGCGCCCGAACAGAGACGACGATCGGTCCGGGTAGGGAGACAGCAAAGAGATTGGCTTGCCGTGCTTGGTAATCACGAGTTGCTCCCCGCTTTCTGTCACTTCTTCCATGAGTTGGAGGCACTTGGCCTTGAACTCAGAAGCCTTGATGGTTCGCATAAGCCCTCCCGCGCCATCTTCCACCATGGTCACGACCATAGTCAATATGCGCTGATTAGTCGGGTTCTCGGTCCTGCGCGCGGGTTTTACGGCGCTCCCTTCGTCCGCACGTACACCCCGTCGAACTCAGGGATCCAGCTTTTCCCCCGGTCGGCCGACCGCTCGATGAATTGGCGTACTCGGTCCGTGCCTTCGGCCGTGTAGGTCATGCGAAATCGGGCCGGCTTGCCGTCCGGGCCTTTGCCCTCGCGTAGAAAGCGGAGGGACGCGCCCTCCGCTTCGCCAGTCCACTCCTGCACCTCGCCCTTGGAATCGACGTAGCGTTGCGACCACTGCTTCGTCGACGCCGACCAGGCGCTCAAAGATTGGCCGGCGTAGGCGCCGTCGTTCTGGACGTAGTCTTCGTGGATCGCGCAGCCGTTCAAGATCGACGTGATGTGGCTGGTCGCCACCGACTTTCCCGCCGGAACCTGCACGTCCCAAACCCCGACCCAGAACCCGAGCTGGCCATACTCCGGAGATACCGAGCAGGGATCGACCTTCTTCTTCACCTCCAGCACCAACTTGGCAAAGCGAAGATCGGAGCGGATCGGCTCGAAGTCGGGATCCTTCTCCACCACTTCGAGCCGTGTCAAGCCGAGCTTCACCGCCTTGGACAGCTCCGCGAGCGCGGCGTCTTTCTTTCCCCATCGAGAAAGCACTCGCGAGAGGCGCGTCGCGATCGCCACAGGAGCGTACCCCGCGCTCCCCGCCTGGGTGTAGGTGTTGAACGCCTCCTGCCATTGCCCCAGCGCATGATGTGCGGCGCCGAGGTTGAACCAGGCTTGCGCGTTGCTCGGCCGCGCGAAGGTGATCGCTTCATAGGCCTCGATCGAGCCGGCCCAGTCTTTGGACTCAAACAGCGCGGCGGCTTTCGCTTCCGGCTCGCTCGGCGCCGCGGCGGGGGGATCTTGCGCCAAGCCCACCTGCCCCGCCAGCGCCCAGGACAAGACTCCAAGTACAAAACCCCGCATCGGACGCGCGTTGCTGACGAACATTTCGACCTCCTGGAAAGCGAAAAGCACCGGGCGCAGGATATCAAACCAGCCGGCCGGCCCCGGATCGCTACCGTCTCAGGAGCCTTCCTTCGGCGACCCTGGAAGATCGAGCCGAATCCGGCCGTCGCCCCCGAACCGGAGCCGGATCTCGCCGTCGCGATCGGTGCGTAAAACGCGAAGTCCGCGCGCGGCGAACCGCTCCAGCACCTCGGGCGAAGGATGGTAGTAGGGATTCTTCGGCCCGACCGAGATCAACGCCCAACGGGGATCGACCGCGTCGAGTAGGAATCCAGCCGACGAGGTTCGGCTGCCGTGGTGCGCCACTTTGAGCACGTCGGATCGCAGGCGTTCTTGCGGCAGATCGAGCAGGCGCAGCTCTCCTATCCGTTCGACGTCTCCGGTGAGCAGCACCCGCCGACCGTACACCTCGGCGGAGAGAATCAGCGAACGTTCGTTCTCGGCGGTTCCACCCCGTTCCACCTCCTCACGCGATGGCCCGAGGACGCTCAGCCGCCAGCGCCCGACGCGGCCACGAGCCCCCGCGACGAACGTGCGGACCCGCGCGCCGGGGACCGAAAACAGCTCGCCCGCGCAGCCTTCCGCCGGCCAGCCCGGCGCGGTCCAGATCTCCCCAATGTCCAAATAGGACGAAAGATCGACCAGGCCTTGGCAGTGATCTGATTGCCGTGCCTTTTTGCCAGGCCTTTGGGGGAAGGGGGGCTGGAGGGAGGGGTGCTCGACGGAGATGTCCCAAAGGGAGGGATGGTAGGCGGAGGTGTATAGGCGAGGTTGATTTCGATCTCCCCCTTGCCTACGACGATCCGCTCGACCACCTGCTCCACGATTTGCCTCCGATCCTCAAAGGGAAGCTGCGGCCATCGGGCATACAGAGACCCCGCTTCGACGACAAAGCCGGCAGCGGAGACCTGCTGGATCTTGAGGAAGTCAACCTCCCCCTGAAGGCGAGGAATCTCGGTATCGAGCTGGGAGGCTCGTTCCTCAAGCGGACGGTGGCGCTCCCCAAACGACTTGGTTGAGAGCCCCTCGTCCTGATAGAGCCGGTAGAGCTTGTCCATTTCAGAGGACACTCGGGTGCGCTCCCGCAAGAGCGCTACTAAGAGATCCTCCTTCTGGCACAGTGCCTCATCTCCTTCCGAGAGGTATGCCGCGACCTCCTGAGGGTCGAGGAAAAAGTCTCGGAGCTTTTCGTGAAAGACCTGCTCAAGGTCCGCAGTCGGGATCTTGTTATGACACCCTCCCAGCCTGCTGTTGCAGATGTACTTCGGGCTGTTGGACGGGACGCGCATCTTCCGGCCACAGGAGCAGAAGGTGACGCCAGTGAAGAGGTGAACCGCCGGGCGGCCTGTCCGCTTCACCTTGGCGAGGCGGTCTTTGAGGTATGCGTTGCACTCTTCCCAGATCTCCTCGGACACCACCGGCTCAACGTTGGTCCATACCCATTCGTGCTCGGGCTTGATGAGTCGCTTCACGCCGTCGCTGCGGGAGTAGTTGGCGCGATGGAGCCCCTTGGCGACCGGGTTGGTGAGGAGTTCCCGGATGGTCATGTCCGCGAACAGTTGCCCCTTCCTCGTCCGATATCCAGCCTCGTTGAGGAGGCGGGCAACCCGGCCGATGAGACGATGCTCCCGGAAGAGTTCAAAGACGAGCTTCAGAATCGGAGCTTCGCTCGGATCGGGCATTAGCCGCGCCTTGTTCTCCCAGCGGTATCCATAGGGAGCCTTCCCCGCGACTGGTTTCCCTAACTTGGCCCGGATCGGCACCGATGCCGCTATCCGGGCGGAGATTTCCTCTCGCTCCCACTCGGCAAGGGCCGCGATGAGCGTGTAGAAGAAGCGGCCGGCCGGGCTTGAGGTGTCGATCGACTCCGCGAGGGAGATGAGGTCGGCCCCTTCCCGCCGGAAGATGTCGGCGAACTCCAGAAGCTCCTTGGTGTTTCGAGCCAACCGAGCGAGCTTCGAGAAGATGAGGCCGGTGATCGTGCCTTCCCGTACGTCGGCAAGCATCTCGATCGCTTCGGGCCGGCCCATAACGGACTTCCCTGAGATCGCATCGAGCCGGTACACCTTGGCGACAGTCCAGCCCTTCATCTCGGCGTACATCCGGGCGCGAGCTTCATGGGTCTCCGGGCTCTCACCCTTGACCTGATCCTCGGTTGAGACCCGAATCCAGAGTCCTACTTGTTTGCCTCCTATGCTATTTGGCTCCTGCAGTTTCATGGATTGTCTCCATCTGCTCTAGGTTATGATTGCGTGAGGTAGAAAGAACAGCATCCCGCGGTAAGAGTACGGATGATTTTCTCGCGCTCAAGGCGCCGAAAAGTGCCAGAACGGCATTCATTCAAGGATGATCCTCCGTCCGGCTACCTTTCGACGGAGACAAGGAGGTTTTGATGGACGCTAGCAATGTCACCAATAGCGTCGGACTCGTTCTCGATATCCTCGGCGCGTTTTTGGTCTGGCAGTACGGATTGCCGGCCGTAATGGAGCCTGGTGGAACTCGATACCGTAGCCGTTCCGGAAGTGACCCGGAAGGTCCGAGCACGGAGAAATTGCAATATCGAGCAAGATCCAAGGCAGGTTTTGGTCTACTCATGGCGGGATTCATCTTGCAGTTGCTAAGCAATTTTCTCTAGTGGCATCGTGGTTTTGGTTACGGAGAGGGATGGACATTCTGATGGCAAATGAACTCAAAGATCACAATGACGGTGAAAGGGACGGAGCCAATGCGTCATTCTTTGACGAAGTAGGATTGAATTGGAATCCGTTCCTATCTGAGGCCTATAAGAAGGGGTTTCGGAATGGCATGGCGAATAAACCCCGCAGAACGGCCAAGGAGTCATCACCCACGGCTTCGTCGAATGCATCAAGCGATGATGGACTGTGGCCTATCGCGTTAATCTTATACTTAGCTTTCGGCGTAGTATGGATCATATTTGTGATTATTGGATGGGCTATTAGTCGGCCTTGGCGATTTGCCGTTGGCGTGCTATTCGTATTATTTTTTGCAATATTACATGACATGGCATCCATACCTCAAGATTACTTTCTGCCATTCTCCAACTACATCAACACTTTTCGCATATCTGACAATCCCACTCCGCCAGTTCCATCAACACCCATCCACAAAGAACCGGAACCATCGGATTCACCTTTCGTATCCCTTGGTCATTTTTCTGGCGACTCATATGAACTAGAGCTTTACCGAGACGATGAATCAGGCGGCCAAGTCATGGGCCTGATCACGGCTTTTCCTCAAGATGTCAGCAAAATGCCATCGGTAGGAGAGGTATACGATGTAGTAGGAACTGGCAGCGACGGACCACTGAGTTTCCGAACAACCTGGGTGGACTATTTGCCCTCTTTCAGAGGCAATGTAAACGGGGATCAAATCGAAGGCGACTATGACACGACCTTCGAGACCGAGCCGCGACACGTAATCTTCCGACGCTATACGCCTCAAGACGCCACGACCTATGCCAACCGCGAGGAATGGTCTAAGCATGTCGCCGAGCAACTCGCATGTTGTGGACCAGGAACAACCGATCAGTAGAGGCTTCGGGTTCCTGCCGCTCACTCCTCCTTCTGAAGTCTGCTCATGCTGCGCGCCAGGATTTCGGCGACTCGGTTGGAGCGCCCGTCTCCCGGGTGTTGGTAGCGGACTTTCACCTTGTACCCGGCAACCACGTCTTCTTGCTCCTCAGCCGGCTGACCTGAAAGCCATGCAAGAAGTTCCTCCGGAGTGAATATATGGACGCGCCCGAGATCCTCAGCCGAAAGCGCCTCTGCAAGCGCTTCGCGGAGCTTTGAGAGGCGCCCCTTCTTGAGGGAAACCATGGCGACTTTCTGAAAGCCTGCCGCCAGACACTTCCTGACGTTCCCGACCTCATACTCAAGAGGTGTGGTAATCGAGATCTCGCAGGCGATGCGTGCGTCCCCCCGATACAGCGCGACATCGATGCTCTCTCTGCCGCCGGCAATCTGCTCCTCCACCACTGCTCGGAAGCCCTGCTCTTGCGCCCACCGCTTGATGAGTTCTTGGAGGTAGGTATGCTCCGGCCCTCCCTTGCCCGGTCGGCGTGGCTCGAAAGGCGGCTCCTTCTGAAGACCATCCGCTTTCGAATGTTGAAGCGGCGGCGTCCCCGCTTCGCGAGCCGGCGTCACGGGAGGCGTTTCAGCCCTTGGTGCTGGTGCATCTCCTTTCCGCGGCTCTTCGGGTGAAGGACTCGGCCGCGCTGTAGCTTCCTCTGAGCGCCGGGCGCCCCACCGCGAGAGCGACCGGACCCGAATCTCCCGGCGTCGTGCGTCCCGTGCTTCAGGGTCCTCTCGCTTGGCATAGACCGTACGAAGGTTGAAGTCCTGCTCCTTCCGGCCGACCCGGCATACAGCCTCGCCGGTGCCGAGGTTCCCCAGATCGTCCGCCTCGAAGAAGGAGAACCCTTGCGCCAATGTGCGAGCGTCTTCGTCTCCCAGGCGGAAACAGATCCTGGTATATGCGTTCCCCAACACCGCCCGCTCCACTTCGGGGACGGTGCTATGGAGCTGGTAGAGGTCTTGGTGAGCGACAGTCAGGCCGAGACGGTATTTGCGGGCGCCGGAGAAAAGCGCCGCCATGGAGGGTGTCGCCAGGTTGTGGAACTCGTCGAGATAGAGGTAGAAGGGCTCGCGGGCCGATTCCGGTTGGTCCTGCCGCAGGAGGCAAACCTGGTGGAGCTTGGAGACCAGGAGCGAGCCGAGAAGCGCCGCATTCTCTTCGCCGATAGCGCCCTGTGAGAGCTTGGCGAGAAGAATCCGCCGGTCATCGACGACGCTCCGGAAGTCCAGGGGCTTCTCGACCGCGGTCACCACGCCGCGCAGAAGCCTTCCGCGCAGGATTGTATCGAGCCGCGTGAGGATCGATGCCTGAGGTTTGCCCGAGAGCATCGGAAACTCGGTCGTCCAGAAGTTCCGCGCGTACTCGTCTCGGACGGTTGTGAGGAACTCTCGCCTGAAGCTCGCATCCACCAGAAAGCGCCGGAGATCGAGGAGCGTCCCGCCCCGCTCTGACTCCAGGAAGGCGAGGATCGCGTTCGCCAGAACCGCCGTCATCTGGTCGCCCCAGGAGGTCGCGAGCCGCCGGAAGACCGCGACCAGATCCGAGGCGAGCATGTCTTTCTCGGCTTCGGAATGAGAGGAGAGCATGTTCCAGCCGACGACAAAGTCCGGCTCGGCAGGATCGAAGACAATCACGTCTTCCGCCCGGTTTTCGGGAATCGCCCCAAGTACCTCATCGATGAGGTCACCGTGCGGGTCGATCACACCGACACCATGTCCCGCCGCAATGTCCTGGAGGATCATCGACACCAGAAGCGTTGACTTGCCAGTGCCCGAAGCGCCCACGACGTGCGTATGCCGCATGCGGGCGTCCGTCGAAAGCCGAGCTTCACGCTCCACTCCCGCGTGGACGTTGTATCCGAGAAAGATCCCACGAGAAAGCGCCTCGGCAGGAAGCGCCTTGGTGCGGGTGGTATCTCGATTCACACCTTCAATCGAGGGGGATGGCAGGTGTACCAGAGACACCAGCTCCGGGAGCGAGAGGAGCATGCCCGAGCGATGCGTTGTTCGCAGGATCACGTCGCCGAGCACTTCGTCGCTGCCGCCAATCCCGAATGGCACGAATTCGTTGTCGCCCCTGGTTGCACCCGAAAGCGCGCCGAGCGCGCCAGAGAGGAGGGTCCACAAACGCTCTTCTCTCTCTGCCCGGGCGACCAGACGGACAGCGACCGCGAAGAGCGGCGCGGACATCTTCTCTCTGGCGAGCTTGGTGACTTCGGGGGCGTCCGCGAAGAATGGATCGCCCGAAGGGGTGACCACCGAGCGAACCACGCTCTCCGCCCACGGCGCCCTCACCCCCTGAAAAAGGACTTGGAGAATTGCAACCTCGCCGGAAACGGTCTCCGCAAGCGCGCCAATGACCGCAGTCAAGGGGTCGAGCGAGAAGTTTCGGGGACGGTCAAGCGGCAGCATGAACTCGCGCGAGAGGCCAAGCTCGACGGCGGAGAAGACACCCTCGGCTCCCGCTTCCCATGCGTTCAAGAGGAGATCCGGTCCCTTCTCCAAAGCGATCTCCGGGAAGAAAGCTCGAAGTTGGGAGGACAGGATCGTGATCGCGTCACGTCGGGCGGTGAGGAGAACCGACACCCGCCCGCCCGAGCCGACCAGCTCCATCGACAGAGGCGAATGGACAGCAGCCAGACTCTTGAGCAAGCCTTCGGAGGCCGGTGCGGTGACGGAGAGATCCTTTGGCAGGAGTAACCGTAGCTCGACAGGTTCTCCGTCCTCGTCGCCGCTCTCCGGCTCCGGCTCTTCGAGTTCGGGCGGAGGCGCCGGCTCCTCCCGTTTCTGAGAGAACCGTGCGAAGAAAGATGAGAGCCAGGTGTGATGCCTGCCGTCATCGACGGCAGGCGCGGTGTGACTCAGAAACCGGAAAGGAGTGAAGGGAGGCTCAAGAGAGACGGGGAACGGGTAGCTGTTTCGCCCGCGGCCCCGCCGCTCCCACCGGTAGAAGTGGCGGGTGCGCTCTTCAATGCTCGCCATGCCTCACGCTACGCCGTGGCTGCCGCCTCGTCGGCGTCGGGCCGCAGCTCCTCGTCGCCGAGGCGCCTGAGTCCCTTCTCCTCCCGCAGATCGTTGATGACCTCGTTGACGGCCGAGCGCACGGAGTCTCGAAACATCATGGCGGTGTCGAGTCGGTAATACGTGAGGGGGTTGAAGAAGAACACGTACAAGCGGCCGATGATCGGGAGCATCATTACCCCCTCTTCGTCACCGATCAATCCCTCCTGCATCAGGTACCCCATCGAGAGGAGGACCATGGCGTACAGGATGTATGGGATCACCAGAGCCACCAATACACCGCCGAGACCATCTGGCCTCATCAGCGAGGTCATGATGAGGAGAATCCCGGTGACGCATGCCGCCACGAAGAAGATCCCGAGTGAAACCAGAATCCCAAACCTCGGAGGTACGCGGGCAAGCCACCAGGAGAAGAAGTGCCCGCCGCCATACGGCGCCGAGCAAATGTCGAAGGCAATCCGCTTCCGTCGGACCCGGAGGTACTCGCGTTCCGCCGTTCCGACACCACCCTCCTTGAATCGCTCGCGGGACATCGAGATTTCCGGAAGATTTCGTTCTCGGACCGCCTGCTCGACAGCTGCGTAAAAATCCTGGGTTGAGGTCGAGAAGCCCTCGAAGAGCATGTGCCAGTTGGACAGCACCAGTCCGTTAGGATTGCTTGGCATTGCAGCCCTCCTCCGCTCTGAAGTGATATTCAGTTAAGGCGTTCTACAAAGGGATATTGGACGACTCGTGCCCCGCTCTAGATACTCACCGTCGAGGCACATCTGTAGCCCAGATTGCACAAGCGAGAGTCGAAGCTCCGCATCGTTGTCGAGCGGGCGAATTGCGCGAAACTCCGTTTCAGTAGCGTAAATCACTATCAGATCTTGTGTCGGTGGATTTGCCCCCGCTATTAAGATGCGCGCAGAAACCTCGCCGTTGTTTTCCTCAATATAGAGAACCGAAGGGTACGTCGCGATCGTACCCTCCCACGTACCAACCAAGGGGTGTGCTGCCTCCGAAAAATAGCCGTTAGCGTCGAGAATCAGATGAACGGAACCGCCAGAGAGAGTAGCGAGTGATGCCAGCTCTCCGTTCGACGACAACCCAAGAACGGCGTTGTTTGTACGTGTTTGGCTGGATCGGAAGTTGATCGTGGTGGTCGTCGGTACAGCTTCGTCTGCCGGGAACAGAGTTATGAACCCGCCAGACGAGCCCGCTACGGCTGAAGCGTTGATCGACACAGCTTTGGCCGCTACAGGAATACCGCACATTCCACCCGCGGAAAATATCTTCGTTACGCCAGAGAAAAGCGGCGCTGGCCCCTGGCGGGTGTCCGCGAATCTGCAGGGTGTCACTGAATAGAAATCGAGCGCTTTTGGCTCGTAGATCGCGACATCGTCAATGTACCACCCGTCACCTGTTCCAGCCGCATTGGTTACGAGTTCAAACGCGATCACTACCAGTGTCTTGCCAGCGAGAGCGCTCAGATCAATGGTCACCTTTGTCCATCCAGTACTCGTACCGGAGAATGTCCGTACTACTTGCTGACTGAAACTACCATCGTCTGCACGCACCCAAACCCTCCCAACGTCGCCGCTATCAGCGAACTGGTAGCGGTGCCAAAACGAAAGTTGCACCGCATGCCGATTCCTGAGGTCCAATCCCCCAATCGCAATGAACGCTTCGGTATTGTTGGCATAGTTTCCTAATGGGCTGTCGGTCCATGAATGGGTTGGGCTATGTGCGCTTGATTGCGTCAGCGCCCAAGTGCTTTGGTAATTCCACCTAGGCCCGCTCTCCATGTCATCTTCGAAGATCATCGGACGCATGCCGTCCTCGCTGATAATCGTCACGACCGCCGATCCAGGAGAACCCACCGTATAGGCCAAGCTAGGCTGAAGCGAGAGCACGACCGTCTCGTCGTCCTCAACGTAGAAATCGTCAGCAGGAAACACGGGAATCGTGAAAGCAGAGACACCAGCGGGGATCGTTACGGTGCCCTGGCCCAAGCTATGGTCAACTCCCATGATCGCCGTACCGAGAATCGTGTATGTGACAGAGAGTGCCGACGCAGTGCTTCCTGTTCTTTGAATTAAAAACGTACCCGACGTCATGGGGTTCTCCGTCGCTGTGACGTCTGTTGCAGTCACGCTAACGACAGGAAGGGCGCCTGGGCCACATGCCAAAGTGGCGAAGGAACGATCCCCACCTTCTGTGGTCTCAAAGGAATTGAAAGCTACTGCCCTGAAGTGGTAGGTCGTACCACAGGCCAAACCTTCGAGAGTCACCGAGGTAGAAACATTCGCCGATCCGGATCCCGCGTTGAGGTCAAGCGTTGTCTGCCCATACGAGGACGTAGTTCCCCATTTGAAGTAGTAGCGGGTACTGACGCCGTTCGGGTTGATGGTCGCGTTCAAGACCACAAGGCTTCCACTAAAAACCCCGGCCTCGTCCGTGGTAACAAAAGGCGGGCCCACACCACCACACGCCAAGGTAGTGAAGGTGCGATCAACGCCATCAGTAGTGCCAAAGGCGTTAATAGCAAAGGCTCTGAAGTGGTAGGTGGTTCCACACACTAACCCCTCCAGTGTCAGCGCGATAGATATCACCGAACTTCCAGAGCCTGCGCTAAAATCGACTGTTGTGTGATCGTATGATGTCGTTGTGCCCCATTTGAAGTAGTAACGGGTCTCTGAGCCTCTAGGATTTACTAGTGCGTTTAGGACTGCACTATTGCCGGTAATCGCTCCAGCTTCCTGCGTAGTCACGCTCGGCGCACTAGAGCCTCCACCGCCCGAGCAGGCAGTGGTTCTAAAATCTCGCAAGCTTCCGGCAGGCGCTTGCCCGACTGAGTTACTAGCGTGTGCCCGAAAGTAGTACCTCGTGCCGCACTCCAAGTTGTACACGCTTATGCTAACGGTCCGATCTTGAGTCCCGCCACCGATTGCAATGTGCTCTGTCTCATCATTCGGAGTCGAATCGTCGGCTTCCAGATCAAACCAAACTTCAGTGTTGGCCCCACCTGGGTTAGCAGTCATGTTGAGACGGGCGCTTGACTGATTGATTTGATCTGCAACAAGCGTCGTTACCTGCGGTGCTGTGCTGGAGGGCAGTGAAATATCCAGCCGAACATCGTCTACACGGAAAATGGTCGGTTGGCTATCGTTGTTAGTCGTTCCGAGGAAGTGAAGTCGAATCGTCTGGCCGACGAAGTTGATCAGATTGAACTCACGCCTTACGTATCCGCTCGATGCGTCCTGGTTCGAATACAACCGCAAGCTCGACAGAAAGCTGCCGCTGGATTTTTGGAGAGTTGCGTTCAGGAAATCTTGCGCAGCTCCCCCTGTAGGCTCGCTGGTCGAAATGCTTGTCCAGAATGATAGCGTTGCAGCCGTGGCATTCGCGGGAATCGCGACCTGCTGGTAGAGTGTGCCGTTGAGGTTGTTTCCAGGAGAGCCGCTGGCAGTTGAAAGGTATGCGTACCCCGGACCATCGTGGAAATTCGGGAAATCATCGGTCGCGTGAAAATCTCCTGAGTGCGTCCAGAAGTCAGAATCATCCGCAAAGGTTCCGTTGCGGATAAGGTTCTGTGTACCGCTTCCGCCGCCGCCGCAGGTGGCTGTGGTGAACGAGAGAATCTGACCGGGAGTGGCACCGCCAACCCCATTCTGTGCCCTGGCTCGGAAGAAGTAGGTCTTTCCGCAAGTTAACCCGCCTTGAGTGATGCTCGTTGAGATTGGACTGGTTCCTGATCCGACAGACTTCTGCGGAGTGGTGCAGCAGAAGCTCGTATCGGTGTCGTAGTCAAACCAAATCGTTGTGGCGCTCCCGTTAGGATCGACCGTGAGATTTAGAGAAGCGCTGCCCTGGCTTAGTCCTGTGGCAGCGCCGGTAGTAACAGTTGGTGCCGCAGGTGGCTCACAGCTTCCATCGGCCAGAGGAATACACTGCCCTCCAACAGGGACAAGATAGTTGTCCTCTGACAAGCCGCGAATGCTCCCCCAGTTAACGTCCCACATTTTCCAGCAATAGCTGCTGTGCGTTAGTGTCGTACTACTAACGACTACAGTTCCAAGAGATCCTGCAGGAACCTGGCCGATTACCGCCCCGGAAGTCGTACTACGGACATTGATTGACTGACTCGCTCTTACTGGAGTGCCAACTGCAATGTAGCCGAATTTCCTGCGATATGCTTCAACGAGCGACATATAGGGCGACACGGGCCGTTCAATTCCATCGAGCCCCAAAATGGCAATCTCGAAATGTAAATGGTATGTAGTCGTCGGTGCTCCCAATCGATCAACGTTGGAAACTAAGCCTAAGGTAGTGCCGGGCGAAACTATCGCCTGAGCGCTTACCTGCGTTGATTTCATGTGCAGATACGAATAGATCAAGCCGTCGGAGCCTTGCACCACCACATATTGGCTCTCTGGATTACCGGCTGGCACATGGATGACTCGACCACCTGATGCCGATACCACCCAATGAAGCTCATCGTGGCAAGTTTCTGGTCGAATATCTTGACCGGCGTGATCGTCTCCTGGGTCTTCTCCACATGCCGAAACATTTTGGCCGCCCGATCGTTTTTCACAGAAGTTGTCATGCCAAGGGTAGGAGTAGTTTGAGGGGCAACACTGCAAAAGCGATATCGGCGACGAGCACGGAAAGCCCGGCTGATCACCGCCGGGGTTATAATTCTGCGAGTTGGCGAACCCAAAACCTTGTAGGGGAAAGATAATTCCGGGAGCCTGAACAGCGCAGTCCCGTTTTCCGAAACCACTGCTGTCAGGATACAGCTGCCCTGGAGGGGAATAAGTAAAGTCAGCGCCCCAACTTAGCGACGTTCCAAAACTCAGTGTGAAGAGCAAGAAATATCTGCATAACCTAGCGATACTGTTTAGCACGATTCCCTCCTACATAGGTGAGCGAGCTAGCAAAAGTGCGAAGGTAATCATCGTCTGCGCAGAGGGTTGATATTCTTGAGTCGCAAGAAAGAAGTACTAAGTTAGCCGTGTCGTATTGACGCCATGAAAGCCACCAGATACCCGCTTCGTCTCTTCTGATGTCTGCTGGAACTCCACGAATTGTATCTGTAGGTGGAGATGCCGAGGTCACAGTGGAAGATCGAGCATGACGGAAGTCCTGTCCCGTTATAGTTAGACTGATTCCCTTACTCCTAGGCAAAACAACAGCGGAGTACGATGAATCGTCCACCACGACTGAGATACCGTCTAAAAGCTCTGGGTCCGAAGGAAGTAGTACCGGCACCGGCGATGAATCTATTGTTGCTATCAGAGCTGGGGGTAGCTGTTGTCGAAGTGAGTCGTTTCGATCAGGGAGGGAAGATATTTGATTTTTACTATCCTGCTGCGCCAGAAGAGCCGTGCCTGCGAATAAGACAATCGCGGCAAAAACAGGCCAGCGTCCAAGCTTTGAATATCGCCAATGTTCCATATGCACAATATTATCTCCTATGCGAACGTGGTGCAAATTACGAAGATGCTCCTGAGGATCTCTCGTCTGGAGCTATACGCTCGCGAGAGATTAGGCCCAGAGCTGCGCGACACATTCCGTATACGTGTAAGCGCTGAAGGCGCATTGATCGGCACAGCGCCTATTCCTCAATAGCCGGCCGCAGACACCTCCCCACACTTCCTCCCCCTCGAACACCTCTTCCTACAACCTACAAGCGCAGGCCGCGGGAAACTAGCTTCACGGGTCGCGAGGAAGGCTTGGAGGGTTAATCGTAGAAGAACAGGAGGGGCTTGCCGTAGAGGTCGGCAAGTTCTTGCAGCTCAATGGGATCTATACGCCGCTCTCCGGTCTCGATCCTGGAGATGTACTTCTGAATCGCACCCAATGCCGCGCCTGACTCCTCCTGGCTGAGTCCAGCGGCCAAGCGAGCCTCTCTGAGCCGCAGCAGGAGCTTGCGGTAGCGCTCTGGGTGTCGTGCTGCCATGGGAGCATGGGTTTATCCCCCCTTGCTCGCCTAGACCAACTTCGTCTAGACTATCATCGTCTAACAGGGCGTACTCCCCCAAGGGCACCTCTTCCAGGGTCTTTGGTCGGCAACCACCGAAAAGGAGGAATCCCTGTATGAATCGCAGAGCTCGTTCCGCCGCCGCAGTCTTCATCCTCTCCCTCATATCCTTCGCCTGTGGCGGAGGTGGTGGGGGTGGAGGCCCCACCGATCCGCCCGCGCCAAGCGGCAAACGGTTCCAATTCACCGTTGTCGCCGCACCCGGCAACTTCGAGGGTGGCATTCTTGAAGGAGCCATCTTCTTCGACGATCGGGAGGTCGGCCGTACCGATTGGAGTAGGGCCGGAGGCCCATGTGAGTTCCCTTGTGAAGTTCTCGGAGACGTGCAGGGAATCCCGCCGGGCAGCCACGTCGTGCGCTTTACCGTGGTTCGCCAGGAACGTGCCCTCATGTTCTACCAAATCATCCTGAGCGGTTTCGTCATTGATCCCGTAAGCGGGAGCCGCACACAGATCAACCGGGTCTCAGACAGGGTTCGGCTGCGCGCAGGGGAGAGCGTCAACTTCACCGTGACGATCTAGCCGATCGAGCTGATTGGGCTTCGAGGAGGTGGGCGAGCCCCTTTATTTAGGGTCTCTCGTTCACCTCATTCATTGCTGCCGGCCCTACTAGCGCTATCATCTAAGATGTCGAAAGCGGCACGATGGTAGGCCATCTCGTGACGCTGGTTTCTCCTTTTTTGCGCTTGTACCCATATGGTCCTCCGAGATGAGCCCTATGCCCGATGACTCTCCCATCACCGAAAATCTCCTTTCCTGGAGCGGTGGCGATCCGGCTGGCCTTGAGGAGGTCATGGCCCTGGTGTACGCCGACCTGCGCGAGATGTCGCGACGCGCGCTCAGGGGCGAGCGCGAGGCCCATACGCTAAATCCAACGGCCCTCGTGCATGAGGTGTACATGCGACTGGCGAAACTCAAGCGGGTCTCGTGGGAGAACCGCAAGCCGTTCTTCGCCTTCGCCGCCCGGCTTATGCGCAGAGTTCTCGTGGAGCATGCGCGGGCCGCGAACGCGATCAAGCGCGAAGGATTCGGAAGGCGGGTGGATCTCGAACTCGACGACCTGCCAAACGGCAGACAAACACTGGACGCCCTTCTTCTCGATGACGTGCTCACCCGGCTAGAAGCGCAGGACCCCTTTCTCGTACGGCTCATCGAGCTGCGATTCTTCTCGGGGCTCACCGAGGATGAGGCGGCGGCGGTACTCGCGGTGCCACGCACTACTGTGCAACGAGAATGGCGCGTCGGGAAGCTCTTGCTTGCGGAGATGCTCGGAGGAACGCAGGGGTGATCGATCTAGGGCGGTGGAACGAGATCAAAGAGATCGTGCAGGCAGCGCTCGACCTGCCCGAAGAGGAACAAGCGGCCTATATCAAGGACACCTGCGAGGGCGATGTCGAGCTGCAAAACCAGGCAGCCGTTCTCCTATCCGTCTCAGCGACTCAGGCCGACGCCTACGACAACCTCGTCGTCAGGCCGCCGAACTTCTACGCTCCGGAGTTCAAGGATGGCGATGAGATCGGCCCGTACAAGATCCTGCGCCCATTGGGCAAGGGTGGCATGGGAAGCGTATACCTCGCCGAGGACACGAGGCACGACCGACAGGTCGCCCTCAAAGCCCTTACCTTCCGCAGCCAAGTTCCGATGCGCGAACAGCGAGCCCTCGCCAAGCTCAACCACCCCAACATCGCCGCCCTCTACGACAGCGGACAGACAGCCGACGGATCTCCTTTCTTCGTCATGGAGTTCGTGGATGGCGTGCCCATAACAGAGTACTGTGAGTCGCATAGTCTCTCGGTAAAGAAACGCCTGCGCCTCTTCTTGGCGGCTTGCGAGGCGGTCGCCTATGCGCACCGCAACCTCGTCGTGCATCGTGACATCAAGCCGGGAAACATCCTGGTCACCGACGATGGCATGCCGAAACTCCTCGACTTCGGCATCGCAAAGAACCTCTCCCCGTCACTCCTGGAGGGGACAATAACTGCCCAAGCAGATCGCCCGATGACCATCGCATTCGCGAGCCCCGAGCAGCTCTCCGGTGATGTCACATCGACGTCGACCGACATCTATTCGCTCGGTGTCCTCCTCTGCTTAATGCTAACGGATCGCCTCCCGTACCCGGTGAAGAGCCTCCATGATCTTCCATGGGCCGTGCGGAATATGGAACCCGAAAGACCAAGCCAGCTCGTGCGGAAGCCAGCGCAAAATGAGGAAGATATCGAACTGGTTCCCGCATCGACTGTACCGCCTTCCCGAAAGCTCGTGCGCTCCCTAACTGGGGATCTCGACGCAATTGTTCTCAAAGCTCTTCGCAAAGAGCCCGAGCGTCGCTACCAGACCGTCGCCGAACTCGCAGCCGATATTGGTCGCCATTTGAACGACGAGCCGGTGTCTGCCAGAAAAGGGTCGAATCGATATCGGGCAGGGAAGGTCATTCAACGCCATCCGATTGGCGTAGCTGTGGGTGGCATCGTTACGCTTGTTCTCTTGGGTTTTTCGATTTTGCTTCTGGGACAATACCGACGCGCGCTCCGGGGAGAACGCCAAGCTTCGAATCAAGCAGAACGTACCCGACACGTGAATCGCTTTGTCATCAATCTTCTTCGCAGGACAAATCCCTTGGACCAGCTCAGCGACTCAAATGCGTCAATAGAGGAGCTTCTCGACCAATCATCCCGAACTATCACGACGAGCCTGAATGACTATCCTGACATCAAAGCTTCCCTCCTCAGTGTACTCGGGGAAATATTAGATGGCCGGGATGATGATGCAAGAGCCAAACGCCTCCTGGAGCAGGCGCTCGAGCTTCAACGGCGCGGACCGCGCGACTTGTCTCTCGCTGAAACTCTCCAACGATATGGGACTGTCCTGACGAGTCTGGGGCAGTACCGAGAATCGGATGCCATCCTGGCCGAAGCGAAAGACATCGTAACTACAACCGCGGAACAAGGAGATCCAGTACTTGAGTCACATATTCTATTGGCAGCCGCGATTAACAGGATTCATCAAGCTGACTTCGACTCCGCTCGCCAACTTTCTCAAGAAGCACTCCTCTCTCTCCGCCACTCGCCCAACAGTCTCCCAGAGCTGGCGACGTCGCTCCTCGCCCTTGGCCGAATACTCGCAGAGAAGGATCGAGATGCGGAAGCCGAGGCACTTTTCCGCCAAGCGCTCTCCTATGCTGAGAGAATGCACGATGCAAGAAATCTACACGTCGGACTAATAATGGATTCCTTAGGTGGCCTCCTATACAAGCGAGGTGACTACACTAGTGCTCAAAAGATGTACCTTCAAGCACTAGATATTGAGCGCACCACAATGGGCGTCGGCAGTGAGAGCTATGCAACTACGCTTCATAACCTCGGCGCGAACGCGTCCGCTCAAGGGCACTATGATGATGCGCTGGAAAAGTACATGCAGGCGGTTGCGATATATGAAAAAAAACTTCCCCCGAACCATCAACGTACTCTCATAGCACGAAATCAGCTGGCCACTACTCTCGTGCAACTTGGCCGACATGATCTCGCTGAGAAACAACTTCTAGAGATTCTTACCACGGAACGGGCAACGCTTTCAAATAATCACCCTGCGGTCGCCTCGACTCTGAACAACCTAGCATACCTCTACAGCGATCAGGGCCGATTTCAGGAGGCGGAGATTTGCTATAAGGAAGCTCTGGATATATTTCTAGGGCTAGTCGGTCGCAATAGCCGGCCCGTTGCGACAATGCATGGCAACCTTGGAAATATCGCCCGCAACAAAGGAGAGAACCGAATTGCGAGGCGCCACTTTGAAGAGGCACTAGAGATAACGCGAGGAATTGACGGGGGAAGAATTCCAGATACCGTTACAGCCCTGTCAAACCTCGCAGCCTTCTATATTTCAACCGGTGAGCTGACCAAAGCTCATGAACTTGTTACTGAGGCGGTCTCACTCGCCGAATCGGTGGTAGGTCATGCTAACCCACTTACCGGGTCTATCCACTCCCTGGAGGCAAAACTCCTCTTGGCTGAGGGTGATATTCCGGGGGCGCTTTCACAAGTTCGACAGGCGCGAGCGATCTTGTTAGGAACTGTTCCCGAAAAGGATTGGAAGGTTGCTATCACAACTAGCCTGCTCGGAGCGGCCCTTGGCCAGTCAGGTCGAATCGAAGAGGCCGAGAAGTTACTTCTTGGGTCGCTATCCGAACTTCGCAGAATCAAAGGTCCCCACTCGCTTCCTGCTCTAGAGGCTCAGGAGAGAGTCCGCGTGTTCTACAAGAGCATCGGGCGTGGCGGCGCGGCTGCAAAGTATAGGAGGTAGGCTTGGAACTCTGCCAGCCCTTCCTGAGGTACGAGGCGCTATTGTAATTCTGACTTAACCGCTAGGTCCAGGCACTAAATGGCTTGCTCGGCTCCCCCTCGATCATGAGCCGCAGGTAGGCCGAGAAGTTCGGCAACGACAGGAGGTCGTTCGCCTCGAAGGTGGGCGACAGCTCCCGTGCGACGGTTGGGGCGTCCAAGGCTCCCACCCGGAAGGAGATGAACGTCCCCGCGTTCCCGAAGACCGCATCTCGTACCTCAGTTTCAAGCTGGGAGAGGTACTGATGGGCCAGGATGAGATTGAGCCGATACTTCCGCAGCTCGGAGAGCATGGTCGCCAGGGTGAGTGTCGCGAAGGTGTGGAACTCGTCGAGGTACAGGTAGAAGTCTCTGCGCTCCTCCACCGGCCGATCGGCGCGCTCCATCGCCGCCAGGGAGAGGTGCGACACCAAGAGCGATCCGAGAAGCGCCGCCGGTCCCTCCCCCAGCTTGCCCTTGGCGAGGTTCACCACCAGGATCTTTCCCTCGTCCATGATGTGGCGAAGGTCAAAGGAGTTGTGCTTGCCGCTGAGGACGGAATGCAGGAGGGGATCGGTCAGGAAGGCGCCGACCTTGTTGAGGAGCGGTGCGGTCACCACCGCTCGAAATGCTGGCGAGTACCCCGCGAACTCCTTCTCCCAAAACGCCCGGACCATCTCATTGGAGACTCGCCGTACGAGCGTTCCTCGGAACTCGCGATCCGAGAGAAGCCGTGGGATATCGGCAAATGAAGCATCGCCCGCTTCCAGGAGCGTAAACACGACGTTCCGGAGGAGATGCTCCAGGCGCGGCCCCCACTCGTCCGGCCATAGCTTCTTGAACACTTCGACCAAGCCCGCTGTCGCAAGTGCCTGTTTCTCTTTTGGGATGTCAGCGAAGGGGTTAAAGTGCCAGACGAACGACTTATCGGGCACGTTGAGGTAGATGAGGTCTCCACGCCTCTTGGAAGGAACCTGGGACACGATCTGTTCCGCGAGGTCGCCATGTGGGTCAAAAAGCGCGAGCCCTTCCCCAGAAGCGATGTCTTGAAGCACGAGCGTCTTCAAAAGCGTTGACTTGCCGGTGCCTGTCTTCCCGATCATGTATATGTGATTGCGGCGGTCGGCCCTGCGGATACCGAAAGGTGTTCCTGCGTTGCGGTGATTGGCACGGGCAAAATATGTGATGTCACGGTCACGATGCATGTCACGATCATGAGTGACCTTAGCCGTTCTTCAAAGAATCCAAAAAGAGCCATTGCGGACTGATTGTCACCCCATACAAAAAGCTCCCTCGGTTAAACCGTGGGAGCTGAAAGAACAAACATCATCCCTTCAGAGAGACAGTGGGCTTCATCGCCGCTCCCTCAATACTCGTCCGGGAGCAGGAGACACGTCGAGGAGCGATCGGCTTCGGTGACCACCCACAGCTTGACACCTTGTGAGGTGTAGTACGACGACATAAGGCGACTACCAGTCATGAGGGCAAGGGTGTTGGCCGCTTTGTCTTCGTCTGACAGCTCGCCCCAATCGCCGGCGACATGCCGGTCAAGGTAGAGGCTGGGGGCCTCGCCACCCTCCTTAAGGGCTGCGAGGGCTTCTGGTGTTGCCACGATACGTCCGAGTTCAAATAGCAGCGCGGTCAGGATCATGAAGATCCTCCTTTCGTCGTTGGTTTTGGTTGGAGGTTTGGAGCTACGCGACTGCCCGAGCGGGCGTGAGGTCGGATAGACGTTCCGCTTCGTCGAGCAGGTAGGAAACGCACCGACACGTCCGTTCGAGGAGTTCGGTACAGACCGGCAACACCTTCCGGTCGTGCTTTTTGCAGTAGATCTCGATGTACCGGTAGGCGCCGCCTGGATCGCTCTTGTCGGGATGTCCGAGGCACTCCAGAAGGATCGCGCCGCCGAGCTCCGCTACCACCTCGCTTGCCAGTCCTTGACCGGTATGCGTTCCGAGGCGGTGATCGGCCGCGTGTACCAATTCGTGCGCCCAGGTGGAGAGGTTCTCGGTTGCAAGGCCGATCCCCACGCCGGCCGAGAAGTAACCAAGCGCTTCGGGACTGTCCCTGATGGAATAGGTACCCACCGACAGACCCCAGGCCAGGGCAACCTCGATCAACGGGAGGGCGCTGAGGAAAGCCGCTTCATCCTCGGCGCCAGGAAGTGGCTTGCCGTGCGTCTGGAGATATCCAAAGACGGCGATCGGCTGGTAGCCGATCAAAACCCTCCGGTCTGCATTTCCGCTCTCTTGAGAGCCGTCCTCATCCTTCTTGAGCCTTGGTGCGAGGATGTAGAAGGAACGGGCGCCCTTCTTCACGTTTCGACCGAGTTGCTCCCACTGCCGGAACCCTGCCGCGTACACATGCCCACGGAGTATTCCGACGGTGCGGTTAGTCCACGTCCAGTGCTTCGAGGGAACTTCGATGTCTCGCCGGATGAATACTTGGGCGAGCGCTGCCGGCAGGGCCCCGGTCTGAAAAGCCGTGAGGAGGTCGTGTGCGATGGCTTGGATCTTCTCGTTCGCCGCCACGGCCAGCCTCCTAGATCACACCCGCGAGAATGAGGGCGCTGGTGACCGTTCCTGTGTCGCACACCTCGCACCACCCCGCATCCTGGTCAGGTTCGTATTCGGTGATGTAGTCGCATCCACCGTTGGTGCAGATGCCCGGCACCACGCTGTCGATGGCAGCGCTATCGAGCAACTCATCGACACTCATGCCGTTTGCGTCCGCAAGCTCCTCCAGCTTCGTTGTCCGCAGTTTCCGATCTATCGTTCGCCGTTCGTACATCCCACTTCCTCCTTTCCCGTGGTTGTGGTGATACTTCGTCCTGTGAATGGACACACGTGCGCCATAGGCACTGCTCCTTTCGTCCTCTTGATTGGTCCAGCAGGGAGCTGTTACTTCGACAACGCAGCGAGCGCGAGCGACACAGCGTCAAAGATGTTCATGCGCTCGTCTTCGCTCATCCAGGGTTTGCGGAACCGCGGGAGTCGCGGAGCAAGCTCGGGAAAAACTCGGGAGATTGCTTCGGCGATCTCTTGCTTGGTGACCGCCGGCTTAAGTACATCTCGCACACGCGCTCGCGAGACGCGAACAACGGGGAGCCCCCGATGCTTCGCGAGATCCTCAATATCTTTGATGAGATGACACGCCCGCGTCCTTCGTCGCGTGCCACGGCCGTCCTCAAGAACTAGGAGGTCAGGGAGGCACCGATCGAATAATTGTTCTGCCCGGGAGAGGATCTTGGCGTCCGTACGCAGGAGCACATGGACCAATCCCCAATCGATGAGATCCTCAGACCCTTCAAGCACCGCGTAAGCAAAGCCGCGCGTAGTGGGATCGATCGCAACGACTCGTATCGTCTGATGCTTCATGAAAACTATAAGGACTAATTCCGCACGCGTCGCACCAGCCCTTCAAGGAAGAGACGCTTGTGCCGAGTCGCCGACGACTCATCGCCTAATCGAACAAGCTCTCCAATGAGTCGAATTGCTCGTTCTTCGATCAGCGAACGTGCTCTCTCATATTCCCCTGGGAAGAGTGCTGAAGCCGGCACACCGAAGAGAGCCTCGTAAGCGAATGCATGAGGGAGAGAAAGCCCTCGGCGTGCAGCCTCGTGTCGAGAGACTGTCGTACTTGAAACAGCGTCAATGAGCGCCGCGACTTCCTTCTGTGAAAGGCCAGCGCGTTTGCGGTGCGTGCGGAGGTATGTGTGTAATGATGCCTTCGACATGGCGCCGCTAATGATATTGTTTGACAGATAAGAAAAAAGATATCGAAATGTGCCGCTCTGGCACGTTGTGAAACCGTAAGAAGAGCCGCCGTTCTGGCGGCTGGTGCAAGCGTGGACTTCGTGGACGTAGGGGACGTTCCTCAGGCATCCGAGAGCTGGCGAGGTCAAGCAATATGGCCCTGATTTGGCCTAGCGGTTCACCGCCGCGCCGTCCTCTTCCTCGTCCCCGATGTCCCCTATGTCTACCTGCGGTGTGCTCGCTGAAGGCATGACGTTGTATCGCTTCGCAAGCTTAGTAAGACGTTCCATGTCTTCTCCGGGTAACACGTAGTTGCCCTGGCGCTTGCGAGGCGAAAGCCCAAGGCGCCGGAGAATGGCCCCAACAGCACGGGGTGACAGAGGTGCCCCACCGTCATTCCCCGAGAGCTGTCCTGCGATTAACTTCACGGGGACCACTCCCGAGAACCTCTCTCGCAAGGCAAGGGCGGCGGCTACAACATCGGCCTCAATCGAGTCACTCCGCAGGTTGCGTAGATTGATACTCGCCTGCCGTGCAAAGGCAAGGAGCCGCACCCGGCTATTCTCGTCATCAACCGAAGCCAGGAGTGATGCAAAGACCTGGGCGATCCGGGGTTCAAGCGTACGGAGTTCGGGGATATCAAGAGCATCCGTCCGGCCCGCTTCCCGGAGGCGGTACATCAAAAGCTGATTGCGGATTGTGAGGGCCTGGTGCTCGAATTCGGGCGGAAGATTGAGCGGGATGTCCGATCGGACATCGCCCTGTCCCAGATGCGCCGTGATGCAGCGGCTCTCTAGGGCCGGATCATCAAAGTAGTGGCGGGTCGAAATGAGCTTCGGACCGAACACCTTGAATGCCCGAGGATTGAACTCCCCTGTGGGGGTAGTATCGGTTCGCAGCACCGGAAAGCCCTTGGCGTTGCCATTGTTGAGGATCTTCACAATCTCGGCCTTTTCGTCCGAGAACCGGAAATCACCCTCGTCCAAGACCAGCGTCCCACCGACGGCATCGAGAATCCGAAACAGCGGGGACACGGTCGATGCTCCAGAGGCAAAGATAGGCCGGTAGACGATCGAGCCCACGGTGGTGAGGAAGCGTGATTTGCCAGAGCCGTAGTCGCCCAAAACCCGCAGGTATGGGAGGTCGGGAAAGTCGTCGTACCGCCACGAGAAGCACACGTAGTGAGCGGCGACTTCCTCGAAGTCTGGCGGAAGGTCAACGTAGCGATGGATGAAGCCGCGCACCAGCGCACGAAGTACCGGCTCAGCCTGGTACTCCGTTGCTTCAGACGGAAGGAGGATCGCCTTGTGGGTTATGAGGTTGTTCTCTGCCGAGTACGGCACGAGGAGCCTGCCGTTGGGAAGCTCGACGCTTTCCGCTTCCCGAGCTTCTCCGTCCCGCGCGACGACAAAGAGCGTTTTACGCTCCTGCGGACGGTATAACAGCTCGACCATTGTGCCGTCAGGAAGACGCGCCGAGACCGCCGGCAGTTTGCGCCCGGACTCCTGCCGCTCTGTCTTCGCCGCGTCTTTCTTCGTTTGATCCTGCATCCTCCTACGATATGCACGATCGAGTTACGAACAAGGAGGGGGTTTCTTCTCTTCCGGCACGAAGCGGTTTCTTTTTTCGTTAGCCTCGATCCTCTATCGTCGCTCTCATGAACGCGGCTCCCGATCCATCCGACGATTTCGTCATCACCTTCGCACCGGACGCAACGCCCGAAGAGGAAGAGCGCTTCCTCACCGAACTTGCGCATGCAATTATAGCGATTGCACGGCATCTTGTCGCTCAAGAGGACGAACAGTCCGACGGGAGCGAGTCGGACACTATCGAGTTCTAAGACGCTTGCCAAATTCGGTCAAGGCTGTATCATCAAAAACCTATGCCCAATGATTCGCGCGCTCTCATATATCTGCGCGTCTCAACTGATCGCCAGGCGCAAAAGGGTATCGCAATCCCCACCCAAGAAGTGCAGTGTCTTTCCCATGCAACCCAACAAGGATACGTCGTGGATGCAAAGACAGATATCTACATTGACGGCGGCGAGAGTGCCCGCACTATGGATCGACCGGCGCTCTTAGATCTTCTCACCCGTTGCAAAGAGGACGATGCCGTGCGTGCGATTATCGTCTACGACGTCTCACGGCTTGCACGCAACCGTCTCGACTTCGCCATCATCAAGCAGGCCCTCCGCAAGGCAGGAGTAACCCTCATCTCCGCGACAGAGCCGATCAACGATAGCCCCGAGGGACAGATGCTTGAGGGAGTGCTTTCGACGGTTGCCGAGTTCTTCTCCGCTCAGAGCGGACGCAAAGTACAGGCGAATATGCGCCGCAAGGCGGAGGCCGGGGGCTGGCCCAATCTCGCGCCGTACGGATACGTGAATCGAAAAGGAAAACTACCAGACGGGGAAATACGCGCCTGGATCGAGCCGCAACCCGAGGAAGCTCGATGGGTCAAAAGAGCGTTTGAGCTGTTCGGAACCGGTGGGTACTCGGTCAAGGTTCTTGCACGTGTCCTCCACAAGGATGGATTCGTGGTACGAAGTGTTAGGAACCGGAAGTCCAAAACGCTTCATAATTCCCAGCTTGAACGGATACTCCGCAACAAGCTCTACATCGGCATCATCGAATGGGGAGGAGTCGTCAATGACCATGGAACCCACGAAAAGCTCATTGACCCTGACCTCTTCTATCGCGTGCAAGACTTGCTCGCCGTGCGCTCCCTCTCGGTCACCCGCGTGCGCCGTCACCGCTCCCTGTTCAAGAGATTCGCCCGGTGCGGTGAATGCGGGTCACCAATGACGATTGACGTAAAGGAGACCTCGACAACCCGCTCGATCCGCTACCTGAGGTGTCGGAAGATCAAAAAGTGCAGCCAGGCTTACTTCGCCGAGGAGGTGTATACCGAGCAGCTTGAAAGGCTCGTGCGGCGCGTCGAGCTACCAGCGAAAGCCGTTGAGACTCTCCTGGAGAAGGTCAAACAAGTCTCCGGCACAGACGAGCAGGTGCAGGAGCAGGTACGAACTCGCCTTCTGCGGGAGCGTGAGGTGGTGGAGCGGAGACAGCAGAACCTCCTTGTGCGTACCCTTGACGATGATCCGCGCAATGAGGCCCAGCGTTCGCTCTATGAGCGAGTCCGCGGGGAACTCGCACAAGAACATGAACGTCTGACACGGGAACTCGGCCGTCTCAAACTAAGGCTCGACAGAGTTTCACGAATCTTGATGATGGCTCTTGAAATTACAGGCTGTTCGAGCCGCGCGTTTGAGGCTGACGCAGATCCCGATTACAGAGGGATCATCGCACGTGTGATTTTCAAGGGAGTGCAAATGTGCGACGGGAGAATCGTCGATGCGAAGCTCACTGCCCCACTAGCCGCCTTTCGCAGATGGGCAGGCGAAAAGCCGTTGGAGCGCTTGGCCGATTTGGCCCTACTCTGTGCGCGTGACGGGATGCTAGTAGACGGTTGCGCAAAGCGACCGGAGCGGCACGTTTCGCTCTCCACGATCCGTCGGGATCTTCTCCGACTCGAAAAATCACTTACTCCAGAACAAGAAGCGGAAATCGAATCCTGCTATCACGAGCTGCGAGGCAGAAGGTTGCTATTATCTTCGGTATGAATAGACTAACCGATACACATGCAAGCAGCAGAACCCTTGGACGATTTCGTCATCACCTTCGCACCCGACGCAACGCCCGAAGAGGAAGAGCGCTTCCTCACCGAACTTGCGCATGCAATTATAGCGGTCGCAAAGCACCTCGTTGATCAAGAAGATCTCGTAGCGGCTGAACAAGCAGGAGAAACTTCTGATTCAGAACACACCCTGTGACCACCCGAAGGGGGTGATGTGTGCCACAGTGGTACTAAGTCCTGTCTTGTGCGCGTGATGGGGTGTTAGTAGACGGTTGCACAAAGCAACCGGAGCGGCACATTTCCCTCTCTACCATGCGTCGCGATCTAATTCGGCTTGAAAAGTCGCTCGATCCAGAACTAGCTGCCGATATCGAGTCCTGCTATCACGAACTGCGCGGCAGAGGCACATTTGCGACCTAACTACAATTAACTTTGGCCTCTAGTCGAAATTCGCCTACACCACCCTGCTACATCTTCGGGCACCGCGAGAACGAGGCGGTGTCCATGCATCTGTGCGAACTGAGAAGCCGAAGGTAAAAAGCGAGAGGTGGTTACAAAGAGTCCGCGGCTTGCTTGTTGGTGCTCGACCACTCCGTAGAGAGCAGCGACAGCTTCGAGCTTAACAGGGTATTGCGGGTCGTATCGTTTCGCCTGCACCAAAGTGACAAGCTCGCCGATCGAATCCTTCTGGACGAGACGAATATCGACTCCGGCATCCCCGCTGCCTGGACCGAGTTCCGTGTGAGACCCCTGATTCCGAAAGATAGCGTCGAGAAGATATTCAAACTTTCGCCACTCTAGTTGATGGAGTTCATTAGGATGTAGCCCAAAATATTCAATTAGCTCATCATTTACCGTCTTAAAGTCTGGCGTTACGACATGGCATACATGCGCAAACCTGGAATTTGCATAAAGAAGCTCAAAATGCCTCAATTCATTAAGTTTCTCACGCGATCTCCGCAGCCTATCTTGCCGAAGACCGTTTGGATATTGCTGATAGGTTTCAATGTCGTCGATGGCGTGATAGTTAGCGAAATCCGTGCCATCATTGACAAAAACTGCCCGATATTCGGCGAGCTGCTCATCTATTCGCTCTTCTTCTCCTTTAGCTCTCCCTTCTTCTTCAACAATGCGAGCCATTTCGGATTGCAGAAATCTTTCAAATCCGTTGTGCGGTAAGACCGCGAGCAGTTGCTCTATCGTTATCGTCTCGTCCTCCAAGAACCTATGAAACAGTTCTAGATTCATTAAGCGTTATCTCAAAACTGAGAATTGTTTTGATTGACCGCTGTCTTTGTAGAAGAGGTGTCCACCAAATGATCCACATTCTTCCTGTAGCGCACAGGGTAGTGTGTTCTCGTGTCTAGCCAGCGGCGTCTGATGAGCGGCAGAGAATACTGGAGAAAATATAGCGGCACATCGTACATGGCGCAAGTTCTTTCTACGCCCACTCATTACGACATGGCAAAGAATGCATCCAGCGATCAGCGGCAAATGAAGAGAGTCTCAACGTAGATCTAACGGCAAAATCTCCTGAAATGGCTGCCGGGGAGAACCGACGTTTACCCCGCCGGTCCTTGGCGCTCCACTTACGTTCCGCAATTTCGTCACATTTCGGGCTCTCAAAGGCCGCAAACAAGGCGTAACTCGGTCGGTTTGTTGCGACTATCAAGAACATCCGTCCACTGAGGGCATCCCGGCCGCACTGTAGAGCCACAGGCGGCCCCTCATCCTGGGAGTCAGGAAGCGAGCGGAAGCCGTCTCGAAAGGTGTTCGGGATGGTCCGTCGAACTGTCGTCCTTGTTGCGTCCTTCCTTCTGGTGGCCTCAGCGGCGCTTGCAGCAGGCGCCTCCCGCGAGTCTCGATCTCTCTGGGAATCGTTTTCGACAAGATCTTTCCTGGAATCAGTCCGTGTCGCGCTCAGCGGTCTCCTTCACGATCCGATCGGTCTCTTTGCGAACAATGGCAGCGAGACCGATCCAAACGGCAAGCCTCTCGCGTCGCCGCCGGCAGGAGTTGGAAACGGCGGCACATCTCCTCAGGCCCAGTGATTGATGTCTGTGCTCGGCGGAGGCCAAATTATCGGCCTCCGCCTCTTTTTGTCCCGGATGACCCCTTGAAGCTCACCTCCAAGAGTAAGACACTACAGCTCTAGCGCGAAAGGACACAGGGGATGAATGATCTGCATCTGAGTCGGGAGCTTCTTCGTGCCATCGCGGCCGGCGACCTTCCCCCTCGCACACTTCTCGACATGGCCCTCCCACACCTGTTCGAGCTTTGCCCGCACTGTGCCTCGGAGTGGGATTCGTATCAGCGCGAGATGCGGACGCGCCCGGGAAGTTACGCGGGCGCCTTCGCGATTCTTCCAGCCCTCCTCGAACGGGAACTTCCCAAGGCACAGGCAGAGGAACACCAAGCCCGCAAGGATCTCCAAGTCCTCTTGGGCCTCCCCGAGGACCAGCGTATTTCGCGTGTTCGTCGCTCCTATCGACGCTTCCGGACACCGACTCTGGCCCAACTCCTTGTTATCGAATGCAGGAAGCGGTTGAGTTCCGTTCCCCGCGAGGCCTACCATTTAGCGGATCTCGCTCGCGAGGTCACAAACCAGGTTCCCGAGTCACCGATCGCCCGCGAGCTGCGGGCGCTTTCGTTTGGCGAGATGGCAAACGCCATCCGGGCCGTCGGTGATCTCCCACAAAGCGACCGCATCTTCGGCCAGGCTCGCTACTTCACCGTGGTTGGCGGGGTAACCGATCCAGAGATCCTGGCACGGCTCGACTCATTGGAAGGCTCACTGCGACTCGACCAGGGCCGCTACCGTGATGCCGAAGAGATCCTCGGCAGGGCGCGGCTTCACTACGAGCTCATAGGCGACCGTCCTGCGGTCGGGCGAGTGCTCATGCAGCTCGCGACGGTGTACCGCCGCAGTGGAGAGACTTCACGCGCAGTGCGGCTCGGGACAGAGGTCGTCGGATACTTCGACCCTGAGTCCGACCTTTGCCTCTATCTCGCCGCCCGGCGGAACCTCGCGGACTACCTTGGCGATTATGGGCGCGGGAGGGAGGCCCTCGCGATTCTCGACGAGGACGAGGTGCGGCATCGCTCCCTCGGAGAGCCCCTTCTCCAGATCCGCTACACCTGGATTCGCGGCAAGATCGCTATCGGTCAAGGAGAATTCGAGAGCGCGGCGCGCCTTCTTGCCGCGGCGCGCGATGTCTTTCTTGGCTCCCAGAAGGAGTTTGACACCGTTTTGGTCTCACTTGATCTTGCCCAGGCCTATCTTGGTGCCGGACGCCTGGAGGAGACGAAGCGAATCGCCTCGGAAATCGTGCCGCTCTTCGAGGCGAATGAGCTGCATCGCGAGGCATTGGCGGCCGTTCTCGTTTTTCGCGACGCCGCCGAGCGCGAGACGCTTACGGTCGATTTCCTGCGAGAGATGGGAACATTCCTCGAAGCCTCCCGGACAGATCATTCTCTGCGATTCGAGCCTGGCAAGCGTCTGAATCCACGGGGACGGACACTTAGCAATGACGCCTGAGACCGATGGTTTTCGCACTATGCGCCGACGCCTCTTAACGCACAGCGAGACAT
The DNA here is from genome assembly GCA_040005235.1 of Acidobacteriota bacterium. Classification (GTDB taxonomy): domain Bacteria; phylum Acidobacteriota; class Thermoanaerobaculia; order Multivoradales; family UBA5704; genus DASYKS01. The sequence continues at coordinate 62,169 of JBDTZG010000010.1, forward strand.
GCACATATCTGAATTTGACGCGATGCGCGTGAAGCGACAGACTTCTTGACGTTATGATGCTTTTGCCCATTTTCCAGTAATGCTTTTACTCAACACCAATAGGAGACATCAATGCGCTACATTCTCGCTTTCTCAATACTCCTGATCGCCGCTTCCTCTCCACACGCGAGTGCCTTGGATATTAGAACGACACCATTGCCTTCTGTCACTGCTGCAACGGTCTCTACGCAGTTTGGCTACACCACAGCCCAAGCCAAAGGAATGTTGGACTTAACCCAGAAAGAACTCTGGTCTCTCGTACCACCGAATCCGACGGCATGGACAACTTCCACTTACGCTCTGAGAACTCGAATGAATACGGCTCTTGGGACGCAGGGTTTCGACAGTCCACTTGCAAATGTAATCATCAATTCTTGCAAGGTTTATGCTCGCGATGCTCGTCACTGTGTCATATTTGCGTCGGCGGTCGCCTGTGCTGAAAGTAGCTGCGGTCAGACATATAGCACTTCTGCTTATGCAATTTTCGGCCTCAAAGATAGCAACAGCCAACCTATTAAATACTCGTCAAGGACGCATGCGGTCATTGATTGGGTGAAGAGGTATAATGTCAGCTGGTTCGTTGCTGACGAAGGTTATTTTTACGGATTCTGCAAAAAATACGGCTCGACCTTCCTTCCGCATTGCGACAACGTAGGCACAGACTATTATGCAAATTATTTTTACTCGAACAAGAAGGGCCGGTATCCTGCGTCGAATTATTGCGGCTCTGAGAGCGGCTCCTCCACTCCTGGTTATTGTCCAAACGGATTCGCGAATTCCAAGGCGGCGTACTTGAAGGTCAAATGACCTCGATTTCCGATTCTAGAGTCCAGACGCAATCCGCGGATACCATGTGAACATGCTCTTCCACTCTCGAATGCCACCGCTCCACATGTGGCCGGAGATCGCAGCAGACCGCCGTCATGGCAAGCAATGCACTCATGACGCGCTTCCTACGCGGCTATTCTGCGGGAACAGAGCTATCTCAATTACGGAATTCGGGCCGCGGTGTGAGGAGCACCTCAGGCCGAGCTAGCAGCAAGCCGCCTCACAAAGCAATCCTGAGTTGGCTGGGTGAGGCTTCCAAGGTTCTTGAACCTCCCGGAGAAGGCTTCGCAGGAATGAAGGGGCGATCAATCCACTGTTTATAGGCAGCGATGTTACAGGTAAGGAGTGCGTCCACCAACCTGTTTGCTTCCGGGTCAACTCCTTCCCACTTAATCCGCCGCGACATCAACCGCGCCCTTTTCCTCTTGATAGAATTCATGAAGGGCCTCGAATCGCTTATCGTCCAATCGGTAAAGAGTCGAGAGATCTCTCCCCTGAATTGTGCAGCTCCAACAGCAACAAGGTGCAAAGGCCGCTTCAGAGCATCCTGAAGCCGTGCTAAGTGGTGCAGGGCATCGCGCCCTCGCGCCGGATTCGCGAGACCGGTCTGGAACTCTTTCGAGACCATCGTGATCTCTTCGTGAGTCTCCAAAAATTCGAGCCAGTATTGCCAGTCTCGTAGAGTAACAGCCTGAAGATATGGAATGATTGGAATACCACGTGCACTCCATTCCCGAGCACAGACCAAGGAGCGCTTTCGGTTGTAGAGATGCTGGGGCCGAGGATGGCGTAACGAGAAGGAATAGTTTGGAACTATTGCTCCGCTAAAACCCATTTTCGCGAGTGAAGCAAAAATCTCTTCGTTCCTGTCTCCCCAATAGCGCTCAATGACATCATCCAGACCAATACCTACCAACAACAGCTTTGCTGTTGGTCGCAGCTTGAACCGTTCTCGGATTGCACTGCGAGACATCGCAATAGGAGTTGGTATGCCTCGGGGATGTTGAATCAAACCAGAGAGAGGTACGGCTGCCCAATCAGCGCGAAGAGACCTCGCGCGGCTTGATCCATGCTGGATTAGCGGGAGGTAGCGTGGAAGTGCTTCAGTTGGAACATTCAAAGGTCCAATATCGTCAAAATCAAAACCTCCAACCTCAATGAATGCGTCGTTCAAGACATCAGGCTTACCGAGGCAGATAAGATCACAATCAGCGGCACAGCCGTTGCATCGGCCCTCACACCATCCCCCACCAACTCGAGTATTCCCACCACAGAGATACAATAAGCCGCAGCCCTGACACCATAAGCTGACAGTGTCACCGTCCATGCGGTGAAGTTCGATGTTCTCGCTCAAGACCTCTCGAGACCTTTTCATTAATGATCAACCTTTCGCTTAATGCTTCTCGTATCGAGGATGGAATTTCAGTGCAACTATTCCTTCCTCTTGGAAAACCTCGGTTACTTCGGCCGATAGAGCTTTGCTCTGTCGCGCGCTCGCGGAAGCTTCACCGAATAGTTCGACCACCCGCGATTTTCCATACGACAACGTGAAACTGTCTTGCTCTCCTACTTGAGGAAAGTGCACGAGTCTTTGACCGGGCTTGACTGACTGGCCTGGCATGAGCAGACCAATCACGTCAGACGAAATACTCGGAGGTACGCCCGAAAAAAGGTCTGGTCCAGCGAGAAACCTCTGGAAGTCGCGATCGATGCAGCGACGGATCTGTCTGTGCTGACGCTCAAGAAACTCTTCACCCATAGCTACCTCCATAAGGGGACGTAAACAAATTGACGTCCATACTTGTAGCGACTGAGAAGCCGCTGCTCATAGAGCAGAGCAAGCCGATTGCTCCACCCTGTCTGTTGAATTCGGGGATCTTGACGAAAAAGGTCGGTAGCAGTTGCCTGTTCTAGAGAAACAACCCGGTCGTACGTCTCGGTAGCGTCTCGGTCAAGCCCGAAAGGCCGAAACTTTTGCTGATCGGGTTCCCAGAAGAGGGTTCGATAACCGGTAGCCTTGAGGGCGAGCTCAATCTCGTCCCTTGACTCTGGGTTTACGTCTGCGAGTACTGGAAAAAGCTCCTTCTCGCGCGCAACCCGAGAATTCCAGAGCCACTCAAACGCACCGAGGAAATAGGAGGAAGTGACGAGTTGCACTCCTCCGAAGTCCAAAAGAATTGCAGCGTTCGAGGTTTCCCTACCGATCGCCTCATCCAGGGCGGGACGAGTGGCCTCACCCGCAAGTCGGCCGGCTAGGGTCGTACTCCCCCCTAGTGCCGCTACATCTACCCTGACCTGCGTCAGCATCACCATGAATCGTGACGATAGAAGAATCGGCAAGGACTTGTCAACCCCCCCCTTACGCTCCATTGAATGGGCCTCCTAGTCGAACTCGAAAGCCATTGCTCCGAACTGGCAAGGCGCGAGCATGGATCGTTTGGTGGGTGGGGCTTACCCCCTCCCATGTCGCGACAGCCCCCCCTGAGCGGAAGCGAAGAACAGCCCGACGATCGACCAAGGACTTAAAGACGCGGGAGAACCCCATTCCCCGACCTGAAATTGGCAACCGAGACACACCGGGTTGGAGCGCCTGCTCCAGTGCTTCACCTTCAGTCCCAAGAGCCTTGTGGCGCGGGTTCTCTCTCAGGCTTGCGAGCACTCCCCTCCCAACATCTACAACACTGAGAGCCCACGTTCCTTGGCCAACCTCAAAACATGCAACAGGGCGCACAGGCGAAACTGCGTGCTCTGCCGCATTCGACATCATCTCCTGAAGCGCCCCAGCAAGTGCACTCGCGAAACCTGACCCCACGCCTTGGCTGCGCAAGGCGGTGCGGAATTGCTCCTGAAACTGGGTCAGAATTCCACCTGGCTCCCAGTCCTTCGGTGATGTACCGAATTGTTTGATTCCTGGGCGAATAGGCCCTTGGGTATATGCCAAGCTTCGGGACTGATCTGGCTGGAGAAGCTCGCAGCCCGCAGCTAGTGCTCGCAAATTAGTGAGCGCAGGCCAACGCTCCAATTCCGGAAATGATGAAATAAGATCCTCTCCGCTATCTCGCCATCTCGAGTAGCGAAGTGCGGAGAACTCCAACGCTGAAGAAAACCCCAAACCGACGAGATTTCCTCCCGTTGCAGTTCCCCTTTGTAGGGCAATCTCAAACAGATCAATAGGATCGAAGGATTGAGACATTCTGGTCCGCTTTGGCTTTCGGTCCACTTCCCATTGAGCAGCTCCTTTCGGTGCCGAGAAAGGCAGGCGTAAGTCTATCATGGAATCAGCAGTCTCGCGCGAAGAGTGCTAACAGATCTCACTGAACCGTAGGTCAAGCAATTGTCGGCAGGCAAAGAGCCCCAGGATCTCTCCTGGGGCTGGTCGCTACGCTTCCGCCTCCACGAACTCCCTCACCACCGTCAGCACGCGCCTGTTCGTAACCTCCTTTCCCGTCTCAAGAAGACTGATGGTGTCCTTCGGGACATCGAGCTGCCGAGCCAACTGATACTGCGTGAGCCCGAGGTTCCGGCGCTTCTCCCGCAGCCGCTCCGCGAATGTCATAGCCCCCTGGAAGGGTTCGTACCCTAGAAACTCGATAATCCTCCCCAGGTACGAGGTCTTCGGCTCAGCTCTCCCGGTCTCCCAAGCGTTGACCGTGTTGGCCTCCACTCCAAAGATCTCGGCAACCTCAGCCTGAAGAAGCTTCAAGTCCAGCCGGCGCTTTCGGAGGTGGTCTCCAATGGACTGGAGTTCCTTCGGATACTCCGGCGGCAAGGGCTTGGGCACCGAGATCGTGAGGTGGCAAAAACCCAAAGCAGGTATCGCCATCAGGGTGGGTCATCACGACGGCATCCAGCCGCCGCACCCCTTCGGCTAGCAGAGCGGGAAGCAGCACCCGGCCACCGAGATCGCCGTGGCGCCAACCGCCGCCGTCGACCAGAATCGCCCGCGCGCCGTCGCGCAACAGGATCGAATCCCCCTGGCCAACGTCGAACATCGCGAGCGTCGGCTCGGTTCCCGGGGGCCGGTGCGCGCCGATCGCGACCCCCCCCCCAAGCGCCAAGGCTCCGCCGAGAGCCAAGAGCACCCGTTGGGAGCGCGACAGGCGGCGATCCGGCGCCAACGCGAGCAACCCGACGCCCGCGGCGAGCAGAATCGCCGTGCCGAGCCCCGCGGCCACCGGAATCGAAGGCCGCCAGGGGCCGGGAATCCGCGCCGGCCAGCCGAGCGGCGCCGCGAGCGCGTCGAGCCACGGCAGAACCTGCCTTGCGAATTCCGGCGCGACGCAGGCGAGGCCCAGCCAGACGAAGCAGGCAGCGAGCGCCACGGCGGCCCACGGAATCGCGATCAGGTTGAACGCAAACGAAGCCGGGGTCAGTAGGTGAAACGCCGGAAGCGCAAAAGGAAGGGTCGCCACCTCGGCTCCCGCGCTAGCCGCGAGACCCCGCCGCAGCCACGGGCTCCAAGAAAACGGCCGGCGGTTCCAAGCCCGCTCGAACCGGGGGGCGACCACCAACAAACCGACGGTTGCGGACATCGAGAGCTGGAACGACAGATCCAGCACGAGATCCGGCCGGCTCGCCACTCCGAGCAGCAGCGCCAGACCGAGGCCATTCTTCGCCGCCGGAGGGCGTTCGAAAGCAAGGGCCGCCACGGCCAATAAGCCCATCACCGCGGCGCGCACCAGGGCCGGGAGCGGACCGGCAATCATCAAATACGCCGCGACGGCACCCGCCGCTAGCAGCAGCCGAACTCCTCGCGGCAGCCGGCTCCCGAACAAGCCGCCGAAAAGAAAGACGAGCGCCGCGGCCAAGCCGACGTGAACCCCGGACACTGAGAGAAGATGGAACAGCCCGGTCCACCGCAGCCCCCGCTTCCAGGCCGGCGGAATGCGCGAGGCATCCCCTAGAACGAATGCACGGACGAGCGCCTTGCCCGCGCTTTCGGGCCCCGCCGCTCCGATCCGCCGTTCGAGAGCCCGCCGCCATCGCGAGGAAAGCCGAGAGAGCGCCCCCGGCGGCCGTTCGATTTCGAGAAACACCCGGCTCTTGAGCGACATCCGCCAACCGCCCGGCTCGCTGGGACCTGCATTCGCAAACGGTGCCGAACGTCGGAGATACCCTTCGGCCCGCACCCGCGAACCGAACTCCGGCGGTTCCTCCTCTCCGGGAATCCGCAACCGGGCCGAAAACCGGACCGGCTCCGATCGACCCGCTTGGACGAACCGGTCGACCTCGAACGGCGCCTCCCAGCCGTCCTCGTCCGCCGTCCAATGGCCGGAGATCGTGCCAGAAAGGATCACCGGCCGATCGGAATCCAAGCCCAGTTCGGCGCGTCCAGGTAGGGAGTAGAAAAGAGTCGCCACCAGAGCCCCCGCGCCCACCGCAGCGACGAGGACCCCGAACCTCCGCCGCAGAGCGAATCCCGCGGCGATCAGGGCGACCAGAAGGGGAACGGCCGGGCGAAAGGAGAAGAGCGCAAACAGAGCCCCCGCAGCCAACGCGAGGGCCGGGGCAAACAGAGGAGCGGACGGGGAGGATCGATCGTTGGTTTTCATGCCCCCTAAGACGCGTTCGGGGGCCTTTGATCTTGCAGTTTCGGGCGCCGAAGAAGAAATTGTTCCCCCGCGGGCGAGAATGGCGTAAGTACGGCGTATAATCTGCCTGCCTTATCGCTCAAACCTGTGATCTGGCCCGGCCGGCCGGGAGGTGACATGCTCTCGATGATGGTGACCAGCAGCCCGGCTGAGCGAAGCCAGAGAAAGAGCTTGGGGGCCTATTACTCTCCCCATTCGCTGGTGGAACCTATGGTCGCCTGGGCTCTCACACGGGCCGATCAATCGGTGCTCGACCCTTCGTGCGGCGACGGAATCTTCTTGGCCGCGGCAGGGCGTCGACTGCGTGAGCTGGGCGCCAACCCCCGGGAAATCTCCGCTCTCCTCCATGCCGTGGATTTGAACCCCGACGCGGCTCGGTTTACCCGAGAGCGTCTGACCGCTCTCGGCCTACCGCTCGCGAACGTCCGGGTGGCGAGCTTCTTCTCGCTACCGCCTCCCGGCGGCTTGACCGGCTCCTCCGAGGGCGTCGATCTGGTGATCGGCAACCCTCCCTACATCCGCTACCAGGATTTCTCGGGCCTCGCGAGGCAAGAGGCTCTCGCCCGCGCTTCCGACGCGGGAGTTCAGCTGAACCGGCTTGCCTCCTCCTGGGCACATTTCGTAGCCCATACGGTTGCGTTCCTACGTCCTGGAGGGCGGCTCGCTTTCATCCTTCCGGCGGAGCTGATCCACGCCTCCTACGCTGCGCCGCTGCGCGAATATTTGCGCCGCTCGTTCGCCGAGGTCTCCGTCGTCTCGTTCCGGCAGGCGGTCTTTCCCGAGGTGCAAGAGGAAGTCGTCCTGCTCCTCGCTTCCGGCAAGGACCGGGCGCCGGAGCGCCTTCGCTTGGCGGAGGTCGAGTCCCCGGCCGATTTGGCCGATCTAGCGGCCGTCTTGGAAGGAGCCGAGGAATTTCACCCGGGGGTGGAACCGGCCAAATGGGTTCCGGGCTATACCGATCACCCGGGTGCCGTTTCTCTCGATCTTCTGTCGGCGCGCGGTTTGCTCGCGCCGCTCAGCGATGTCGGCAAGGCGAACATCGGTTTCGTCAGTGGAGCGAACGAATACTTCGTCCTCACTCCCGGCGAAGCCCGGCACTGGCGCCTCCCTGATTCCTCCTTGCAGCCTGCTTTGGTCCGCGCCCGTCAGATCCCCGGTCTGCGGATCACGAAGGCCGATCTGTCGCTCGGCAACTCGCAAGGCGATCGCTGCCTGCTCTGGCTTCCCGGAGAGCATCTCACCGCCGCCGAGAAGAGATATATCCGGCATGGCGAAGAATTGGGCTACTCCGAGCGATACAAATGCCGGGTCCGCTCTCCCTGGTTTCGGGTTCCCGGCGTCGTCAGCCCCGACGCGTTTCTGACTTACATGAGCGATGTCGTCCCCCGGCTTTGCCTGAATCAAGCGAAGACCGTCGCCTCGAACACGCTGCTCACGATTCGTCTCCAGGGGGTTCCCGCGGCCCTGCGGAGAGCTTTCGTGGCGGCGTTCTACAACTCCGCGACCCTGATGTCCGCCGAACGCATCGGGCGAAGCTACGGCGGAGGCGTGCTGAAACTGGAGCCCCGCGAAGCCGACCGCCTTCTCGTCCCCTCCGTCGAACTGGTGGGCCGACACAAGGCTTCTCTAATCAAACTGTCCGATACGATGGACACCGTCCTGCGCAACGGCCGCGATGGACGCCTGGAAGAAGCGGTGGCCGCCGTGGACGCACTTCTCTTTTCAGGAGAGGAGCTTGCCCAATCCGACATGGCGGCTGCCCGCGCGGGCCTGCGAGAGAGGCGCCAAGCGCGCGCCCGGCCTTCGCGAACGGCAGACCCGCAGGCTTTCCTTTTCGCGTAGCCATGGCCAGGAAGACCAGTCCCCGCGTAGCGACGAGTCCGGGCTGCCGGTCGCTCCTGGAGATGTACCTAGGGGCGGTTGACGACCGGCCTTCCCGATGGACCGAGGTCGAGGCTTCATTCCTCACCGCCATGTGGAGCTTCGATCAAGCGTTCGCCGTTGGTTTGGCCAATCAAGGTGACAATCAGAACGGCAAAGGAGACTTCTTCAACGATTTGACCGCTCTCCTCTTGGAGAATTGCTCGGGCAAGGTGCTCCAAGGCCGAGGGGCGGTACCCGGACTGATCTTTCCGAAGCACAACCTCGACACCGCCTACCCGCATAAGGGAACGGTCGAAATCTTGATCGAGACCAAGGCGGCGGGTGCGCCGAAGACCCTTCGGAACCCGCAACAAAAGAATCCCAAGGGCCGGCCAGGAAGCTCAGATCTCGACAAGAGGATCAAGGAAGCCGGTTTGAAGTCCATCGACCTCAAGGCTGAGTGGGCGCGTACCGCCGGCCAAGGCGGAGGTCCCACGAGCGACCTGGTGAGCTGGCTCAAGAGGAGCAAGCCACTGTCGTTCCTATTCCTGGCGATCCGAGTGGTTGACGACAACGATCTCAAGCGAACGCTCTTTTTTGCCGACGCCGCCAACCAATTAATGGATGGCGTCGGCGTGGTGGCCTATCAACCTGCCGGCGAGGGCTATCGGGTCCGCCAGGTCCCCACTCATTTGGAGCTCGATCGAGTCATGAGCCGAGTCTGCACGGCGCTGCGCGGCTTGCCGTGATCAGGTTCGCTCCATCTCTCACGCCTGCATCGCTCTAGCCGCAGCGCCCACTCGCCGCATTCCAAACTCTCGGCTTGAGGAGCCGCTCACTCGCGAGCTGGCACGGCAGATTGCCGAGAGGAAGAAAGATTGGTCGGGACGCCGGGATTTGAACCCGGGACCCCCTGAACCCCATTCAGGTACGCTACCAGACTGCGCTACGTCCCGACCGGAACTGCGGGGAAACGACTACGGGGAACTGCTTTCGAGGAGAGCCAGGATCTCACGGGCTTGACCGAGCGCTTGGCGTATCCCCGAACGGAGGGTTTGTATCCGCTCGGTGCCCTGGGTGTCAAGCGAAAGGACAGGGATCTCGGGCGGATCGGGCAGGAGCGGCAGGTCCAATTCTGGGTCGAAGGATAGATCCGCGAAGGACGCCGAGACGGCAGGCGCGGCGGTCGCCTTGGCGGCTCGCTTGGCCGGTCGGAGCGGGAGATCCGCAGCTGGGGCTTCCGCGATGCCCGCGACGGCCGGCTCGGCGGCTCCCGCGGTTTCGATCAGGCTGGGTGTGCCGTCTTCGTCAAGGGTGCCGTTTTCAAGCTCGGTTTCGAGGCGCTTCTTCGCTCCGGCGATGGTGTAGCCCTCGCCGTAGAGCAGCTCTTTGATCCGGCGGATGATCGCCAGCTCTTTTTCGCTGTAGACGCGCTGGCCGGAGCGGCTCTTGGACGGCGAAAGGGCGGGAAACTCGGTCTCCCAATAGCGCAGCACGTAAGGCTGGATGTCGAGCGCCTTACAGGCCTCACCGATTTTGTAATAGAGGCGTTTCTGCACGCGGGCCTTGGGCGGCATCGGTTACGACTCTTCGCCGGGTTCGGTGATTTCGTCCTTGAGCCGCCGGGCGGGCCGGAAGGCGAGCCCCTTGTGCGGACGAATGAAGATCTTCTCGCCTGAGGTCGGACTCACTCCCTGGCGCCCGGGGCGCTTGGTGATCTCGAACGTCCCGAAGTTCTTGATTCGAACGGGCCGGCCGTCGCCGAGCGTCGACTTGACGGTGGTGAAAATCGCGTCGATCACCTCCGCCGCCTCGTCCTTGGTCAAACCCCCATGCCGCTGGTAGACCACATCCACCAGATCGGCCTTGGTCATGCCCAGACGGTCGTGTTTGTTCTTCGTCGCCACGGTTCGAAAAGTGTCCCCGGAATGTCGCCCAACAGTCAAAAAGATTCGAGCGGCAAGTATAGAAGCGGGCAGGGCGGGGAGCAAGCCGACGAGCAGAGGGAGGCGGCGGATCAATCCTCCGCCTTTTCCGTCCGCTTGCGGATCACCAGCCGGATCGGCACGCCGGGCAGGCCCAGCTCTTCGCGCAGGCGGTTTTCGAGATAACGGCGGTAGGTGTTGGCCCGATGAAGCGTCCGGTTGGCGAACAGCATGAAGGTGGGCGGCGCGGTCGAGACCTGGGTCGCGTAGTAGAGCTTCCACATCCTTCCGTGGTCGGCCGGCGGGTGGAAGCGCTCGATCGCCTTCTCGAACAGCCGGTTCACCTCGCCGGTGCCGAGACGCAGGCTGTACGCTTCGATCGTCCGGTCGAGGGCGGGGAAGAGCTTCTCCACCCCGCGCCCCGAGAGCGCGGACACGTTCACCCGCTCCGGCCCGGCGAGCATCTCGTCGAGGCGCTCCCACGAGAGCTCCAGGCGCTTCCTCGACTCTTCGTCCAGCAGGTCCCACTTGTTGACCGCAATCACCGCCGCCTTGCCCAGCTCCCAAGCGAGGCCGGCGATGGCGAGGTCGCCGCTCGAAATGCCCTGCGCCGCGTCGACCACCAAGATCGCGATCTTGCAGCGCTCGATCTGGCGCCGCGCCATCATCACCGCCAGCTCTTCGGCCTCCCCCGTCACCTGGCTCCGGCGGCGCATGCCGGCGGTGTCGATCAGCAGGTAGGACTTGTCACCGCGGGTGAGCAGGGTGTCGACCGGATCGCGGGTGGTGCCGGCGACGGGCGAGACGAGCGCCCGCTCGGAGCCCACGATCTTATTGAGCAGGGAGGACTTGCCGACGTTCGGCCGGCCGACGATGGCGATCGCCGGAGCGTCGGGCACGACGTGATCCGGGATCTCCGGCAAGGCATGGCCGATCGCCTCGCGCAGATCGGCTACGCCCAAGCCGTGCTCGGCCGAGAGCAGGATCTGGCGCTCGATGCCGAGCGAGTAGAACTCCGAGAAGCGGCGCTCGGCCTCTTTGGTGTCTCCTTTGTTGACCGCCAGGATCGCCGGCTTGCCGTAGCGCCGGAAGCGCTGCCAGACGGCCTCGTCCGCCGCGGTGAGCCCCTGCTTGCCGTCGACCACGAAGACCAGCAGGTCGCTTTCCTCGACCGCCAAAAAGACCTGCGCCGAAAGGCCGAGCGGATCGTCGCCGAGCATCAGACCGCCGGTGTCGACCAGCTGGATCTTCCGGTCGATCGGCTCCCCTTCGGGACCGAAGGTGCTCTCGACGTCGCATAGCGCAACGATCCGGTCGCGGGTGACGCCCGGCATGTCGTGAACGATCGAATGGCGTTTGCCGACCAGGCGGTTGAACAGGGTGGACTTGCCGACGTTGGGCCGGCCGACGATCGCGACGGTGGGTGTGAGGGTCATGAGGTTTGGCTTTCTGGCGGGTCGCGAATTCTATCGGGTCGCCAACAGGCGCAGATCCAAGCCGCGATGGCGAAGGTCGACGCCGACCAGCTCGACCAACACCGGGTCGGCGAGCCGCAGCGATCGACCGGTGGTTTCGCCGATCAGGCGCAGGGTCGCCGCATCGTAGCGGAAGCGCTCGTCGCCCGGCTCGCCCAAGGTCTTGACCGGGATCAGACCATCGACATGGTAGCCATCCAGGACCACGAACACGCCGAACTGCTGGATGCCGGAGATCCGGCCGGTGAACCGATCGCCGATCCGCGAGGCGAGAAAGCGCACCTTCCACCACTGGAGCAGCTCTCGCTCGGAGCGCTCGCCGCGCCGGTCGGCTTCGGTCGCGTGCTCGGCGATCGCGGCGTAGCGTTCGAGCGTCTCGGGATCGTCCGGCGCCGCGGCGAATTCGCCGCGGAGGCGCGCCTTCAGGCTCCGATGGACCACCAGATCGGGGTAGCGCCGGATCGGCGAGGTGAAATGCGCGTAGCGGGGGGCAGCGAGCGCGGCGTGCCCCAGGTTCTGCGGGCCATAGCGGGCGCCGGGGAGAGCGCGCAGCACGAGCGCCGAGATGAACGGCTCGTCCGGCCGCCCGGCCGCGCGCCGCAACACCGATTGCAGCTCCGCCGTGGGGAGAGCTGCGGCGGCAATTTTCGTCGCGGCATCCGCTTGGGCTTCAGGAGAGGAAGGATCGACTGCCGGATCGGTGAGAGCTCCCTCCGGCACCGCGAGCGGCAGTCCGAGCGCTTCGAGCGAAGAGGCCAGCTCGCGCAGGCGCTCGCCGGTCGGCCCGTCGTGGATGCGGTAGATCGCCGGACGTCCCGCGGCGAGCAATTCCGAAGCAACCGCCTCGTTCGCCGCGATCATGAACTCCTCGACGATCCGGTGGCCGACGTGACGCTCCCCCGCCGCGATCCCCACCAGCGCACCGGCTGAATCGAGCTCGACGTCCCCTTCGGGAAGGTCGAAATCGAGCGAGCCCCGGGCCAGCCGGGCGGAAAGCAGCGCCTGCATCGCGGCGCGGGCGACTTTGAGCATTCTGAGCACCGGGCCGTAGTCCGCCTCGTCCCCGGCTGCCGGCTCTTCGAGCAGTCGGCGGACCTCCGTGTAGGTGAGCCTCCGGGCGCTTCGGATCGCGGTCTCGGCGAAGCGCGCGGCCACCGGTCGGCCGGAAGGATCGATATCGATCACCGCCGCCATCGACAGACGCAGCTCGTGGGGGCTGAGCGAGCAGAGACCATTCGAAAGCGACTCGGGGAGCATCGGCACGACGCGGCCGGGGTAGTAGACGCTGGTCGAGCGGCGGAACGCTTCGAGGTCGAGAGCGCTTCCTTCGGCCACGTAATGGCCGACGTCGGCGACATGGACCGCGATCCGGAAACCGCCGCCGGGAAGCGCCTCGGCGGTGATCGCGTCGTCGAAATCCTGGGTGCTCGCTCCGTCGATCGTCACGATCGTTCGCGAGGTCCAATCTTCGCGCCCGGCGAGATCCTCGCTCCGCGGCGCGGCGGGCATCAGTGCCGCCTCGGCGAGCGCCTCGGCCGGGGCGACCGCCGGGATGCCGAAATGCGCGATCACCGCGCGAATCTCGGCTTGAGGATCGCCCTCCGCCCCGAGCACCTCGATCACCCGGGCGATCGTCTTCTTGGACGACGGCTCGCGCGACTCAGACGCTCCGCCGAAACGGTCGGGCCGCTCCGGCCGCTCGATCTCGACCCGTACCCACGTGCCGTCCGGCAGCTCGTCGGCGCCGAGCACCGCGAAATCGGCCGGTTTCTGCGCATCGAACGGATCGATCCGGCGTTCGGTCGGCACGCAGTCCGGTACCGTGAGGAGCGCGCCTACCCGCTCGGTCGGGCCGTGGGCGAGCACGCGCAGCACCCGCGCCTCGGCCAGGCGCCCGGGGCGCGGCTCGCCGCGGGGAGGGATTTCCTCGTAGAGGACGACGTCGCCCGAGTCGGCGCGACGGAGCCGTTGGCGCGCCACCCAAAGGCGGCCTCGCGGACCGCCGGCCGCTCCCGGCACGGGCGGAGCCAGACGGCGGAGCATGGCGTCTCCGCGCTCCAGCCGATCGACCAAGCCGATCGGGGCGGGGGCGAAAGCGATCGCGTACCACCGCTCGTCGAGGCGGACAGCGCGGGCGTGGCGGGCGAGTTCGGAAAGGACGGCGCGCGGTTCGTTGGCCAGGTCGGCGGCGGCGATGCCCTCCGCCCCCGCGGCGGTCAGCCGTTCGAGCAGGCGGCGCACCTCGGCGCGCTCGGCGCCGGCACGAAGCGCCGAGGGCGCAGGGGAAACAGGGACCGGTGACGACGACGGGGTGCGGGGATCTAGATTCGAGACAAGAGGGTCGATTTCGGTCATAAGCTCAGGGCAGTGTACCGCGTTGCCGTCCGACAAGCTGACCCCGCCGGCTGGACGTTCGGCTCCCGAATGTGCAGAGCTGGAAGAAATCTGTGCGTTCGCGGCCTGCATCACCGAGTTTCAGAGGTCTCGATGTGCGGCACATAGAAGGGCCTTGTGCGAACCGCTCTCCAGGAGCCGCTGTTCCGAGTGCTGGAAGCGGCCGAGCGACCCACGGCGCACAGATTTCGATGCGCGACGCACAATCTTGAGGACCGACAAGCGGTCCACGGCAGCGGAAATGGTCTCCGAGCTCTCCGATATCGAATTCGGGACTCAGCCGAGTGGTTTTCTGGTCCAACTTCGCACAGATTTCTTCCAGCTCTGCACGCGCGAGAGTCACGAAACGGGTCTCGGCTTTCGCGTCCGCACAATCGGCGATGAAATCCGCACATCCGCGAGTCCGCAGAACGGTTTCGGCATTCCGGATTGGAGTTCCGCGTACCGCCGCCGCACAGACCTGAAGCGCGTCTGCACATCCGGCACTCCGCGGAGCGCTTTCGGCGGCTGCCGCATCTTTCTGCTGACCCAAAGCGCCAGGCTGGAGCCTGGCGAGCCCAGGAAGACGCCGTGATGCAGGACCCTGGGACCGCCGAGCACCAGCTCGGCTGCTTTTACACCCCTCGCCGCTTCGGTGCCGAGCTGGTGCTCGGCGGTCCCAGGAACTACATACGGCCGCGGCCTCCTCGCTCCGGACCGAGTTTGACACTCCTCCCCCGCTTGCGACTACAATCCCCCCGTCACGCGAAAGTGGCGGAATTTGGTAGACGCGCAAGATTCAGGATCTTGTGGTCGCAAGGCCGTGGGGGTTCGAGTCCCCCCTTTCGCACCATCCCCGTTCTCCCTCACAAAATCTTCCACACCCTAGCTTTTCCGTCGTCGTAGACGAGCTGGAATCGTTGCGCGAAGCTTGGATCGCGCGGCAACGGCGGCTCCGCAGCGACGATCGTCAGCAGGTGGGTGACACCCCTCGCACGAAGCCCTTCGGCCAGCAAATCGCCCGAGGTCAGGAGCTTGAGGATCTCTGAATAAGGCGTCCGGCCTCGCCAGTCGCCTTGATATCGGCCGGGTGCATAGTACGCGTGGTTCTCGGCGTAGAAGCCGTAGACGGACGCCGCGGACCCTTCGGTCCGGGCCAGAAACCGCAGCGCCGGATAGGCGGGAAACCGGTCGGCGAGAAATACCTCGCGCGCCGCGGGCGAGGCCGGAAGCGGTCCCTGCCGATGCAGATGGTAGAGGCTCCAGAGCCACGCCGGAGCGAGCGCCAATAGGACCGCCGCAGGCAGCATCAACCGGTGCGGGCCGAGCCGGGGAGCGAGGCTCAAAGCCGCCGCGAGGCTGAGCAGCGGCACGATCGGCAGGAGATAGCGCGCGTCGATCGGCAGGAATAGAAATGCACCCAAGTAGGCGAGCGATGCGCCAAGCAAGAGGCGAATCCGGCGATTCCTCCAAAGGGCAAGGAGCGTCGCGGCGAGCGCGAGGATCAGAACCGGCGACCAGGGCGGCATGCGCCCGAACTCCGGACGGCCAAAGGTCAGCGTCCACGGCAGCCGCAACATCTGGATGAGCTGCGAATGTCCGTTCCCCTCGGACCAGGGAGCCAGCTCGGCCGGCCCGCCCCAGACCGACTCGCCGAACAACCGCGCAAAGAGCGGAAAGAAGGGATTGCCGGTATAGACCGCGTTCCGGACATACCAGGACAGGGCGAAGAGCAGAACGCCCCCGAAGCTCCAAGCCAGACGGCGAAATCGCTCGAACTTGCCCTCCGCTCGGGCGAACAGTGCGACGGCGAGGACCGCGCCGACCGGAAACAGTCCGAAGTACTTCACCCCGGCGGCCGAGCCCGCGAAGATCCCCGCGAGGCCCCAGCGCCGCGGATCGTCCGGCGCCGCGTCAAAACGGTCGATCTGATCGAAGGCGGCGACCCCGAACAGCACCAGCACCGGCTCGCAATAGGCCGTACCCGAAAGGTAGGCGACGATCGGTCCGCCCAGGAACAGCGCCGCCGCAAGCTCGCCGACGCCCGAGGCCCTCCCCTCGCCCCCCTCGGCGGAGACTCGCTTCGCCCAGCCGAACAGAATCGCCGCGGTCGAGAGCGTCGCGATCAGCGAGAGGAGCTGCGCCGCGCGGTCGCCATCAAGGATCATCGCCTCGGCGAACAGCACCTCGCTCGCCTGGGGGAAGATCGGGAACCGCAGGTCGGCCAGAAACGGCAGGCCCCCGGTCGCGACGAAGGCCCTGGCGAACGGCAGGTGGTACATCGTGGTGTCGAACCCCGTCGGCGGATAGAGCGCAAGGGCCACGAGGGGGAGGAGGACGACGAGCAGGACGGCCCCACGAGGAGCCGAGAGCCGTAGGGGCGGAGCTTGCCTCCGCCCGGGGCCCTTTCGGCGAGGAGAAATCGCCAGAAGCCCAGCCGCCACCACCGCCACCCCTCCTACCAGCCCCCAGAACGTCAGCCAGCCGCAGATCCCGAGCCAAAATCCGAGCGCGGCGAGGAGCGCGAGCCCGAGCGCCACGTCCACCCCCGCTCGACCGATCCGCTCGTCTCCTCGCCTCTGCGTCCAGAGCGCCCGGCCGGCCGTCGAACCGAGCCACCAGGCCGCTCCTCCGAGTCCCGCAGCGGCGAGGAGCGGCCGGGCAAGATCGGCGAGGGCGGAAAAGAATTCGATCATCCGGGGGCCTTGGCGGGAGGTAAATCCTATGCTGTCTTCGCTCTCCGCGGGCGCCGCCCGGTTCCCGCCCCTGTTTCCGAGCGCCTACCCTATCTTGTGGTCCGCTGCAACCTACTCCCCTACGCCTTGTAGCTTTTCTCAGGCCTCTGGTAATCTTTCCGGCCCATGCTGAAAGTCGAACGCCTCGAGATCTCCGGTTTCAAATCCTTCGTCGATCCAGTCGCGGTCGACTTTGCCGGCGGCGTCACTGCGATCGTCGGCCCAAACGGTTGCGGCAAGTCGAACCTCTCCGAGGCGATGACCTGGGTGCTCGGCGAGCAGAGCGCCAAATCGCTCCGCGGCGGCACGATGGAAGACGTCATCTTCAACGGCACCGACAGCCGAAAGCCGCTCGGTATGGCGGAAGCCACCCTCACCCTCCGCACCGACCCGAGCTTTCCGCATGCGAACGACGGCAAGCTGACGATTACCCGGCGCGTCTTCCGCGGCGGTGAGAGCCAATACAAGCTGAACGGCAAGACGGTGCGTTTAAAGGAGATCCGCGACCTGCTGATGGACACCGGCCTCGGCCTGCGCGCCTATTCGGTGATCGAGCAGGGGAAGATCGGGATGATCCTCTCCGGCAAGCCGCAAGAGCGCCGAAAACTGCTCGAAGAGGCGGCCGGCGTCACCCGCTACAAGGCGAGGAAGGCGATCGCCGAGGTTAAGCTCGAAGAGGCGACCGCGAACCTGCTGCGGCTCGACGACGTAATCTCCGAAGTCGAGCGCTCGGTGCGCACCTTGAAGCGCCAGGCCTCGGCGGCCAAGCGCTTCCAGGAAAAAGAGGTCGAGTACCGCGAGCTTTTGGAGAAAGTTCTCCTGGAACGCTGGGCGGTGCTCGCCACCCGGCTGATCGAGCTGCAGACCCGTCTCGACATCGCGGTCTCCCGGGAGGCCGAGCTGGCCGCGGACCTTCACCGCGACGAGGCGGAAATCGCCGCCGGGCGCGAGCGGCTGGACGAGCTGGGCCGCGCGGTCGCCACGCGCCACCAGCGCCACGCCGAGCTGGGCACGCGGGTGGAGGGGCGCCAGCAGCTGATCAAGGGGAGCCGCGAAACCCTGCGCGAAATCGGCGAGCGAGGCGCTCAGGCGCAGGCTCTCGCGGAGCGGCGCCAGGCCGAGATCGGTGATCACGAAGAGGCGCTCGCCGCGCTTGAAAACCGCCGCGCCGAGCAGATCGCCGAGCGCGACGACGCGGCCTCGGCGGTCGAGTCGGACGAGCGGCAGGTGGCATCCGCCGACCGCGAGCTGCAACTCGCCCACGCGCGGCTCGAATCGCTGCGCCGCGAGACGCTCGCCGCCGCGACCGAGATCAACGCCGTGCGCCAACGCGCCCAGCACGCCCAGATCGAGCTGGAAAAAGGCAACTACCGCCTGCACCACCTCGACCGCGAGATCGAGCAGCATGGCGCCGAGCTGGCCCAGGCGCGCGAGGGGCTGGAGCTGGCGCGCGAAAAAGTGCTGGCTTTAGAAGGCCGGCTCGGCGAGCGCGCCGCGGAATCCGAGCGGACGATCGCCGCTCTCGAAGCGCTGATGCGCCGCGAGGCCGAGGCGACCGACGGCCGACGGAAGCTCGAAGACCAGCTGTCCCAAAGCCGCAACCGGCAGCGCATTCTGGCCGAGCTGTCGCGCGCCGACGCCGAGCGGCGGCGAAACCTGGTTTCGGCGCTCGAAGCGGCCGGCCACTCCGAACCCCGCTTTCTGGCCGAGCAGGCCGATCCGCTGGAGGGTTGGGAGCGCGCGCTCGACTTCTACCTCGGCGAGCTGGCCGACGCCGTGTTGCTCGCTCCCGGCCACGATCCCCTGGCCCTCGCCGACGCGCTCGCCGGCCGGGCGGAGGCGGCGTTGATCGCGCCCATCGCTCCGAACACTACTCACCACCCGCACGCGCACGATTTCGATCCCAGCGAAGTGCCGGCGGCGCTCGCCCGGATCACCGCCGACTCAGGCGTCCACCTTTCGGTCGGCGAGGCCCTCGGCTTCCCCGAGGATCTCGCCGCAGCGCTCCCGCCCGCGTTCCTGGTCAAAAGCCCCGAAGACGCGCGCCGCCTGGCCGCCACGCACTCCGGCGTCGCCTTCCTCTGCCGCGAAGGGCTGTGGATCGAAAACGGTACTCTGCGCGTCGAGGGCGAACGAGCGACCCCCGGCGTGCTCGAACGGGAGCGCGACCTCGCCGAATTGGGCCGGGCGATTCCCGACCTCGAAGCGCGCCTCGCCAGGGCCGTCTCCGAGTTGGAACGACTGCTCGCCGATCGCTCGCAGATGGCGAAGGATTCGAACCGGCTCCAGACCGAAGTCGGCCAGCTTCGTCAGGAGGTGGCCGTCGGCCGCGCCCGCGCCGAGGACTCCGCGCAGCGCGAGCGGCGCCTCGCGACCGAAGGCGAAAAGCTCGGCGCGGAGCGCACGACGATCGCCGCCGATCTGGACAAGGTAGGGGTCAAAGGTCGCGAGCTGGCGAGCGAACTCGGCCTCGCCGAAGAAAAGCAGACAGGCCTCGCCGAGCGCTTCGATCGCGCGCAAGCGGAGCTGGATGCCGCCAAGGGCGCCCGAGAAAGCCTGCGCGCCGAAAGCGCCGGCCGCCGCGGTCGTCTCGACCTGCTCGAAGAGCGGCTCGATTCGCTGAACCGCGAGATCGCCCGCCTCTCCGGAGAGCTGGAAACCGGTCGCCGCCAGATTGCGGCCTGGACCGAGGAGAGCGACAGGTTGGGCGAGCGCCGCGCGCAGATCGAAGAAGAGGTGGCGCGCGCCGAGGTCGAGCTGCAGGCCGCGCTCGAAGAGCGCGTGGTGGTCGAGAGCCAGGTGCTCGCCGATCAGGCAACGCTCGACGATCACCGCCAGAGTCTCCGCGGGCTCGACGAGCGGATTCTGGTCTATCGCGAGCAGCGCGACACCGTGCGTTCCGAAGTCGAGGAGCTGCGCATCCAAAAGGTCGGGCTAGAGCACGACGTGCAGCACCTCGGCGAAACCCACCGCCAGGAGTTCGAGCGCGAGCTGCCCGATCCCGCCCCCGCGCCTTCCGGAGCACTCGCCGAGCTGGACGTCGAGCTGTCGCGCTGCAAGGCGACGCTCGATCGCTTAGGTCCGGTGAACGTGCTCGCGCTCCAAGAACACGACGAACAGGAGGAGCGGTTCACCTTCCTCACCGTCCAACGAGCCGACGTGGTCAAGTCGGTCGAGAGCCTGCGGCAGACGATCAAAGAGATCAACCAGACCTCCGCCGAGCGCTTCCGCGAAACGTTCGTGGTGGTCAACCAGGCGTTCGGCGAGGTGTTCCAGCACCTGTTCCGCGGCGGCGAAGCCGAGATGCGCCTGCTCGACGAGGACGATCCGCTCGAAAGCGGCATCGAGATCGTCGCCCGCCCGCCGGGCAAACGGCTCCAGAACCTCATGCTGCTGTCCGGCGGCGAAAAGGCGCTCACCGCGATCGCCCTCCTGTTCGCGCTCTTCCGCTCGAAGCCCTCGCCGTTCTGCATCCTCGACGAAGTCGACGCGCCGCTCGACGACATCAACACCTCCCGTTTCGCCGACCTCCTGCACCAGATGTCGAAGCAGGACACCCAGTTCATCGTGATCACCCACAACAAACTCACGATGGAGATCGCCTCCAACCTCTACGGCGTCACGATGGAAGAAAAAGGCGTCTCGAAGCTGGTCTCGGTCCAGATCGAAGCGCTGCAACCGGAGCGGGCGGTCGCGTAAAAAGGCGGCGAAAGGTCCTGAAGGGGCGCTACAATCATAATCGCGCTATGAAGACGGCGCGCCTAAACCGGAGGTGATTGATGGATAGGAACCGGACAATCCAGATTTCCTACTTCTTGCTGCGCGTAGTGTCGGGCTTTCTGCTCTTCCAATCCGGAGCTATGAAATGGTTCGGCCTATTCGGCGGAATGCCGAAAGGCTCTCCCCCGTTCGAGCTGGGGTCGCAGATGGGAGTCGGCGCAGTGATCGAAGTCGTCGGCGGGCTCTGCATCCTGCTCGGTCTCTTCACGCGCCCCGCAGCGTTCATCTGCTCCGGCATGATGGCGGTCGCCTATTGGCAGTTCCACGCGCCTAACGGCACTTGGCCCGCCCAGAACTTCGGCATGCCCGCCGTCCTGCTCTGTTTCATCTTCCTCTACATCGCAGCGGAGGGAGGCGGCCCCTGGAGTCTCGATGCGCAGATCTTCGGCAAGAGTCAGGCGTCCAGAAAAGCTTGAGCTCGTTCATCACAGCTTGAACCTTACCCGGAGAGCCCCATGCTCAAAATCATCGGCATCGTCATCGTCGTTCTGATCGCCCTCCTGCTCGTGATCGCCGCGACCAAGCCGGACACGTTCCACTTGGAGCGTGTTACGACCATCCAGGCGCCGGCCGAGAAGATCTTTCCCCTGATCAACGACTTCCACAACTGGACGGCCTGGTCGCCTTGGGAAAAGCTGGATCCGGCCTTGACCCGCACCTACAGCGGAGCCTCGGAAGGACCGGGCGCGAAGTACGCGTGGAAAGGCAACAGCCAGGTCGGCGAAGGAACGATGGAGATCACCGACGCCACCGCCCCGTCCCGGGTGGGCATCCAGCTCCACTTCATCAAACCGTTCGAAGCGACCAACCAAGTCGAATTCACCCTCGAAGGTCAGGGCGATTCGACGAAAGTGACATGGGCGATGGACGGCAAGAATCCGTTCCTCTCCAAGGTCATGCAGGTGTTCATGAGCATGGACAAAATGGTCGGCAAGGACTTCGAGTCCGGGCTCGCGAACCTTAAAGCCGCCGCCGAGAAGTGACGCCGGAGAATGAGGCTGCCGTGAGAAAGGCTCACGGCGGCCTCACCAATCCTCTTTAAGCATTTCCCCCATGTCCCGCAGCCCATTTCTCACCGCCCGCTGGGAGCGCCTCGTCCTGCTCAATTACGAGGTGGACCCGAGCCTCCTGCGGCCTCTCGTGCCAGCCGGCACCGAGCTCGATCACTGGGATAATCGCTGCCTGATGAGCCTGGTCGGGTTCCGCTTCCTGGACACGCGGCTGCTCGGGATTCCCATTCCCGGCCACCGCGACTTCGATGAGGTGAACCTGCGCTTCTACGTCCGGCGAAGGGGCGACGACGGCATCTGGCGCCGCGCCGTCGTGTTCGTCCGCGAGCTGGTCCCTCGTTGGGCGATCGCGACCCTCGCCCGGTGGGTCTACAACGAGCCCTACCTTGCGGTGCCCATGACCCACGACATCCGCGTGACGCCGGATGCGGGGGGCTCCGCCACCTACGGCTGGCGTTACCGTCTGGCCTCTTTCGCTCTCTCGGCAGAGGTGGAGGGACCGGCCCGACCGCTTGTCCCCAGCTCGGAGGCTGAGTTCATCACCGAGCACTACTGGGGTTACACCCGCCAACGCGACGGCGGCACGCTCGAATACCAGGTCGAACATCCCCCTTGGAACGTCTGGACGGCCGCCCGAGCGACCTTCACCGGGCCGGGAGAGCTTCTCTACGGACCCGACTTCGGGCCGATTCTCGCCCGGCCTCCCGTTTCCGCGTTTCTCGCGGTGGGTTCGCCCATCGCGGTCCACCAGGGCGTACGGTTGGCGATTCCCTAACCGAACATCTTCACCGCCGCCGTAATGAAACAGGCGGTGGCGATGGCGATGCCCGTGGTGGGGGTACGGAACCAGTAGCGCAGGCCCAGCGCGAGGTACCCAAGGCTGAAAAGAATCGCCAGGATCAGGAAACTCGGCGAGCTGCGCAGCAAGTCCATGTGGCGGAACCCGAGCAGCAGGTAGACGGCGGAGAGCAACATGCCGCCCAGGCTGTGGCTGCCGTTGAAGCCGATCCATGCGTTCCACATCGTGAGCCGGCGGGTGAGGACCGGGGAGGTTGCCTTCATCGCTTCGTTGACGCGCGGATCGAGGGCGTCGAACTTGTTGGTGAAAAAGGTGTAGGCCAGGTGCGCGGTAGCGAGGAAACCGAAGATCCCGGCGCCGAGAAGAATCAGTACCTGTTCGATCATGTCCCCTCCGGCGGTGCGACGCCGCGGAAGAATCCGGCGGCGGTCCAAGCGGCGAAAGAGCGCTCGATCTCGCGGGCGAGATCCGCACCGGGGGCGGCGACCTCGGAGGCTTTTTCCAGCGCTCCTCCCACGGTCCCCCCGGCGACGATGGCAGCGAGGAGGGCATGTTCGACCGGCGAGAGCGGATGTCGCCGCACGACGTAATCGCGACGGCAGAGCGCCAGATGCTCGACTCCGGGAACCGGGTACTCCAGCTCGTCGTCCTCTACCGCCTTGCGCGCGGCGGTGTAGAGGTCGTTGAGCGGAAAGCGGAAGGTAAGCAGCCGAAGCGAAGGAGAGGGAATCAGGCGCACGGAGGCGACGCCTTCCGCCCCGAGCGCTTGGAGAGCTTCGACCGAAAACGGCGGCTCTCCTTCGAGCCCCGGGCCGTCGAACACCCGGGCGATCGCGTGCTCGAAGCGGGCGAGATCGGCGAGCATCTCGGGCCAGGCGGGGGGATCGCCAGCGTCGGGGGCGCGAGTCTCTTCGAGGAACTGCGCGAACCGGTCGCCCAGGCGGTCGAGCGTGTAGCTGCGCGACGGATAGCGCTGAAGGTATTCGAACGCGATCGGCTCGAACAGCTCGGGCCCCAGGACGCGCCGCAGGATCGGAAAGCATTCGCCGAGGCATTCAAGCAGCCGCGCGTAATAGGCGTGTGCGTAGATCCCGACCCGCTCGCTGGCGGTCAAGTTGTGAGAGCGGCGGACGATCCGCTCCAACTCGTCGCGGCCGAGGCCGATCAGGCGTTGCGCTTCGTCCCCGGATAGGCCGCTCGCCACCCCGTCCGGGTGGCTGATCACCGCTTGAAACCAGTTTTGGACCACATCGAGAGCGGGTTCCTCAGGCGGCTCGGAATCTCCCCGGCTCATACGCGGCTCATGCGACATCCGGCCGGATGTGATGGAGGGGGTGCGGCGCGGGCTCCTCGCCGAGCGGTGCCGCGAACGGCGCATCCCGCCAAGGCTCCCGAGCGCGATCGGTAGGTCTCGCGGCTCTTTCGGTTTCGGCGGTTTGGGGAGTTTCGGCGTTTTCCGCGAGAGGCTCGGTGAACCGTTTCGCTTTCAGCACCTCGGCGTGGACCACGTCGAACGGCGGAATGTGCGCGTCCCATTCGAGCAGGGTCGAAGCGCCGCCGGTCAGCTGGTGGGCCAGCCGGTAGAGATCCCAGACCGCGTCGATCACCGGGTGGTCGTGGGTGTCGATCAGATGGGTGCCGTAGTCGCTGTGGCCGGCGAGATGGAACTGGACGATGCGCTCGTGCGGCAGCGAGCGGACGAACTCCTCCGGCTCCAGGTCGTGGTTGAAGCTCGACACGTAGACGTTGTTGACGTCGAGCAGCAGGCCGCAATCGGCCTCTTCGGCCATCCGGCCGATGAACTCCCACTCCTCCATCGTCGAGTGGGCGAATGTCACGTACGAGCTGGGATTTTCCAGCACCAGCGGCCGTTCGAGGATGTCCTGGACGATCTTGATCCGCTCGACGACATGACGGAGCGTCGCCTCGGTGAATGGCACCGGTAGAAGGTCGTGGGTGTTCTTGCCCAGCACTCCAGTCCAGCAAAGGTGGTCGGAGACCCAGGCCGCCTTCACTTCGGCGGCCAGGGATTTCAACTTCTTGAGGTAAAGGCGATCGAGCGGATCGGTCGAACCGATCGAGAGAGAAACCCCGTGGAGCACCACCGGGTAGCGCTCGGCGATCTGGCGCAGCACGTGCCGCGGGCGCCCTTGGGAATCGACGTAGTTCTCGCTGATCACCTCGAACCAATCGACCGCCGGCTGCTCGGCGAGGATGTGCTCGAAGTGAACCGAGCGGAGGCCGACGCCGGCCCCCAGGTTCGGATTCCCAAGACGCGGGGCGATCCGAGAGCTCATCGGCCGCGGCCCGCCCGCTTGGTCTTTACCGCGCGGAAAATCTTCAGCCCTCCGCGCCGCAGCTCTTCGGCGCCGGGCCGAACTTCTTGCCCGCCTTGGTCATCGCGGCTTCGTAACCCGTCCGCGCCTTTTTCCACGCATCGCCATGGACCGGCACCGCGCAGCTCCCTTTGCCTTTGCAGGAGTTCGTGCCGTCGGGACCCTGGCCCGTGCAGTCGTTCGACCCCGAGCAGCCGTGCGCCTCGACGTTTGAGCAGGTGCCCAGTCCCGCGCAGTCGTTCTTGGCATCGGCCCCCAGCCCTTTGCAGGTGTTCAGGCCGCAGCAGACATGCTTGTCGCCGAGATGAAACTCGGCCTTTTCCTCGGCCGCAAATGCCGACTTGGCGGCAAACGAACCGGCGAGAATGCCGCCAAAGGCTGCAAGGGTGAGTTTGCCGAAATCGCGTCGATTGAGGTTGCTCTGGTCCATGGAGGTCTCCTTTTTCTTCTGAAGATCGGATTGTAAGCCCCGTACTACCTACGGTGGAGAAGATTACCGCGGATTCCCGGCCGCGTGCTTGCCTCAGGTCGCGGCGAGCAACTCGCGATCGATCCGGTCCAGGACTTTCAAATCGACACCGGGATCGAACTTCCGGGCGAAATGGTAGTTGCCCGCGGCGAGCATGGGGACGTCCGCCTCGGTCAGGACGCGCGGCGACCCCTTGTGCGCCTTCGAGTAGTCGATGTAGCGCCGGTCGTCGTTCGTCAGATCGAAGCGGCCACTGTTGAGCAGAACGGTCTGGACCAGCGACTCTTCCGGCGTGATCGTCCCCTGGTAGAACCGAACCAGATCCGGATGGGTGGCCAGGTATTCACGGAGGTAAAGGACGGCGCTACGTCGCAGCGAGAACCAGGCCCAACCGCCGTGCAGGCGAAACTGGTCATTGAACGGCGTCGCCAAAACCCGGCGGCCGACATAGGCGCCATAATCCAGATAGAAGTGGATCGGCAGGATGCGGGTCGCGAATCGCACCGCATGGAGGGCCTTCACGGTCCAGGCGGGCAACCGACGATAGCGGTAGTGGTAGCGATTCCGCGCCTTACGCCACGACCAGGGATTGGCGGCGGAATGAACGTCCCACGAACGGATGAAACCGTCACTGGTTGCGGCGGCAAGCTCCGCCTCCATTTTCGGGGTCGAAAGGGTTGGATAGTCCTGGCCGGTGAGCGTCACCAACCAGTCGTAGGCGATCCCTTCCCGCTCCAGCCAGTCGATCATGTCCAACAGCGGCTGCACCTGGCAGGAGTAGTGCGCCCGAATCTGCGGCCCGGTCGCCGGGAACAGGTGGGTGCGCGGCAGATCCGCGAAAGGCGCCCAATCGAGGGGACCGGCGGCGAAGTTGTGCTGCACGACCACCCGCGCCGTGTCGCTGCCGCGATGGAGCGTCCTGACCAGGCGGAGAATCTGTTCGGGGTCGCGATGGGTCTGGATGAAGAAGCAGAGATTGGCGCTCAGGGACCGCCTCCAAATCGAAAGAAATAGAGATCAAGGGAAGTTCAGAGAGAACCTACGCGGACTCGCTCTCCGCGTCAATCGTCTGTGTACTCGTCACAACAACTTCGCCTGGCGTCCTTCCGCCCCCGGCGCCCCCGGCGCCCCCGGCGAATACCGCGCGAGGTAGCGGTCGATCTTGAGCTTCCTCCGCGTGCTGTCGGAGCTCATGTATCGGATCGACCCGAAGATCGGGCGGATCGGCGCCCAAGGGCGATCGTAGCGGCCCAGGCACCAGAAGATGCCGCTGTACGAGTTGGGGTTCCGGCCGTCCAGGGCGTATTTGTTGTTCAGCTCGATCAGGATCTCGATCGCCTCGCGGGGGCTCCGGCTCCAGTGCAGCACCTTCTTGCCCCAGAGCATCCGGAGATAGTTGTGGATCGTCCCCTCGCGCACCAGTTGGGTCTGCGCCGCGTTCCAGATCTCGTCCTGGGTCTCGGCCGCCTCGAATTCCGCGAGCGTGTAGATCTCCGGCCGCGGGTCGTTTTCATGCGCTTCGAGCGTCGCTTTCGCCCAGGCCGGGAGCGATTCATAGCGGTCGATGTCGTCCCGGAGTACCGCGTGGTTGTAGCCCAGCTCGCGCCAGGTCACCAGCTCATCCAGAAACGACTCGGCGGCGGCGCTCATCCCCCACCACCCCTCCTTCTTGCCGTTCTTGAGCGGCCCGATTTTCGCCGGGGTCCAATCCTCCCGGTCCGCCAGCTCGATGAGAATCTCGGCGGTCGAGATGTGGCCGAAGTGAAGATAGGGCGACAGCCCGCTCGTCACCTCCTCGGCCGGCTCGTTCCTCGCCTCGCCGTAGCGGACGAGGTTGCGCTCCAGGAATCGGCGCAGCCGGGCGCGCGCCGCAGCCTCTCCGCCGGGAGTCTCAACGACCGGGAGGAC
Source organism: Acidobacteriota bacterium (assembly GCA_040005235.1). Lineage (GTDB taxonomy): Bacteria > Acidobacteriota > Thermoanaerobaculia > Multivoradales > UBA5704 > DASYKS01. Next base: position 89,300 of record JBDTZG010000010.1, read on the forward strand.
CCCATGGTCGATCGGTAGAGAGTAAAGAGCGCCAGAGGTCCCGGAAAGCATCTCGTTCGAGGCGGCGGGCCAGCGCGTCGCAATCTCCCTAGGCACCCCGCCGAACCGCGGCAACGGCGAACCCGCAAACGGCTCGGCGGCAGGCAAGTCGCCGAGATGATGCGGCAGCTCGCCCTGAAGAAACCGGCGCAGGCTGTACGCCGTCAAATGGGTCTTGTCCGCCGCGCGAAGCGGCAGCAAGCCGCTCGAATCGACCGCCTCCAGTCGAACTTTGGATCGCGAGGCAGCCGCGGCGAGCATTTTCGGCAAGAAGAAGACCGGAGCATCGTCTGCGACGATCAGGCAAGCCCGCGCCGCGAGCGCTTCGAGCAACCCCGAGCCCGCGCCGTCCGAGGGTTCGACATACGGAAAGTAGCCTATGCCGCTCCCCGCCAGAGCCTGCTCGTGCTCCGCCATGCCGTCCAAGACGAATTTTTGCAGCCGATCGCTCGCCCACCGGTAACCGCACCGGATGGCCTCAAAGACCAGAAGAGGCTTGCCCAGCTCCCGAGCCCGCTCGACCGCCCGGTCGAGGGAGAAGTTCCAGGACAGCCGGCGGAAGGCGGTCATCCAATAGAGGACGTACTCGCCATCCGGATGAACCGGGGCGGTATTTAGATTGCGCAGGCGGAGAGCGGGGAGGGAGCTGCGGTGGGTGGGCATTGACCGTTCTTAAGCGCGCGAGTCGGCCAATGCATTCCGGATCTGTCGAGATTCCACGGGCTTGGCGCCCGATCGAAGCCAGTCGAGGACGCTTTCCTCGGGTCGATCAGGGTTCGCCCAAACGATGCGACCGAGGTCCGGGAGATCGGCGCAGGCCTGGCAGAATAGACCTCGCGCCACTTGATCACGCGAAAGAATCGTCTCGTCGGTGGCGGCGGCGGCTCGGATCAGGTGGAGGTCTTTTTCGAGGGCCGCTCTTTGTGTGGGCCGCAACTTGATCATCTCAAGGCGATGCTCCCAGGGTAAACCAGCCGTTTCGGCGATCGCCACGACGCGCTTCCGACCGTGCATTCGGACCCGCCATCCGCGGGAATAAGAAGTTTGGTGCCGATCCCATTCTTCGGCGAGCTTGGGGTCGAAGACCACTGAATGCTCCGTCTCAAATTCGATCACGTGCAGCGCGTCTCGAGCGATCTGCGGCGCCGGACCGGCGAGCGAAGCATCAACGACGAGCCGTCTTGGCTTTCCGGCCACGCGGAGCGTCCCTGAACATGTGGCCTTCGGCAGCCGTCAGGTATCGGTTTTCGCCTTCAGCGCGAACACGGCCGAAATCCTCGGGCCAAGGGCCGTAAGCACCCGCTTCGTCAAGGTCGGCCGACGTCACTGTAGTGGTCCCGTCTTCTCCTCGCTCAAACCAATGGAGTTTCACGAGATCGGGTGGCATCGCCCCCTCGGAGACCAGTGTCTGGACGGCGAGAAGGAGAATGTCGCTATGGGTTTCGGCGACGACCTTCACGCCGCGTTTCGCGGCGTCGCAGAGAATCTCCGCCATCGCCTGCTGCGCGGCCGGATGCAGGTGGATCTCGGGCTGCTCAAGATAGACCAGCTGGCCCGGTGCTGCGGCCAGAAGGGCCACGAGAACCGGTAGGGTCTGGGACACACCGATTCCGACGTCCGCGATGTTGACGAGATCCTTCGCTCCCCCACGCTTCAGCTTGGGCAGCCGGCCGACGCGTAGCTCAATGCTCGTTGCATCGATCCGGCGCGCTTCGACTTTCCAGGTCAATCCGAGCTTTCCCATTTGGCCGGAGAGCGTCTTGAGGCGGATATCGCTCCGCTCTTGCCAGTTCAGGACGACGCTTGCGGTATAGACAGGGAAAGGACCGACGAACCGCGGGCCGGTCGCCGTCACGGGATAGGCCCGCTCGGGATTTCCTCGAAGGCCGGGGATATGAATCGCCGAACCCAAAGCTCGAACGAAATTCCTAGCCGAAGGCACTGCCCCCCATGGGAATGTGTTCCATTCGCCATCGATAAACTTCGCTTGGACTTCCAAGAAACTTCTCGCTTGGCCTACCTTGAGGGGCACACCGAAAGTTGTTCTTTCCGACCGACCTGTCGCAGAGATCAAGCGCCGTTTCAGCTCGGTGTGGTCGAGGCCAGGAACCAGTTCGATCTCACCTTTCGGCGTCGAGTAGACCGCGCGTGCGGGGTCCAACCCTTTATGAGAATTCTGTCGAAACTCTTCGAGGAACCAATCCTGGCCCAGCTCGGCTCCGATTTTGAAGACATCCGCCCGCTTCCTTCCAGTGACTGCCAGCAACTGCGAGGCATCGGTGAACCGCACGTGAGAATCGCTCAAGAGCAACGCTCCCGGATCATAGGTCGCTTCCAACGTCTGCTTGAGCAGCAGCAGCGGCTGCATCACCGACGACTTGCCCGAGCTATTCGCCCCGGCAAGCAAGGTCAGCGGCGCAATCTCGACGCGGGTTTCCCGCGCGATCGACTTGAAGCCCGCGACGGTGATCGCGGTAATCTCGGGGACGGAGTCCTTCTCTTTCGCCATGGTGGGGGTAAGTCTACTCTCGCGGAAGCGGCCTCTGGATGTGCACTCTACTTCCCGCCCTTCCCCTGCCCGACCAGGAACCCCACCAGCCCCGAGGCGATCGCACTGACGATGCCGGCCGCCCACTTCTTGTCGTCAGAGGTGCCGTTGACGAATGCCATCAGACAGCAGGCGAAGATCGCGCCGGTCAAGAGAAGCGCGAACACCACGAGCAGGAGCCGAATCTGGCGAGCGAGCCTGGAGTCCGCTACGAGATTCGCGCGACGGGCGGCGGCATCTTCGACGGTTTCGCCTCCGGTGACGGCGAGCTCATAGCGTTGTCCGGCTTCTGCGAGCCGACCGATGTCGACCTGACCCTCGTGGCTCACGTGGTTGGGGCTCGGCTCAAATCCCGACGATTTCGGTAACCATCTGGCGATTCTGGTCAAACAGTCCGATCCGCTGCTTCTGTTCCTTGGCTTCCGTCGCCACGTCAAAGAGCGCTATCGCCTTGCGCAGAATCTCGCTCTTCGTCGAGTGGGATTGGCTGGCGAGCTGCTCCAGCCGATCGTTCAGCTCTGGAGAGACGGTCAAACTCAGGCGCACGGGCTCGGACATTGGGGTTCTCCTCGGTCTGGCGTTCACGTCCGGTGAGCGCTAACAGCGTAGATTCTACGCTTATTTCGCGCAGTAGTCTTCACTCGCCCCGAGCGATGCTCAGCCCCAGCCGCTCCAGCAGATTCTCCAGAATCCGCGCCGTGAGACCCCAGACTTGATGCCGGCCGACGTGGTAGATGAGGAGATTCCTCTTCGCTCCGTCGATCTTCACCTCGCGCTCTTCGACCAGATCGGGATCGGCAAAAGCGGAGAGCGGGAGGGCGAAGACTTCGGCGATCTCCGACTCGTTCGGTTTGGCTTCGAACGGATAGGGGACGGCCCCGACGCAGGGGACGACCCCGAAACCCACCGGAGAACCGGTCTCGTCGAGCTCGCCGAGACGGAAGACGCGGCTGGGTTCGAGGCCCACCTCTTCGTGGGTTTCGCGCAGCGCCGCCGCCCAGGCGTCTTCGCCGATCTCCCGGCCGCCGCCGGGGAAGGCGATCTGGCCGCGGTGGGTGGGCAGGTCGTCGGTCCGCTTGGTGAGCACGGTCCAAAGCTCCCCGGCATCGACGAACAGGGGAACCAGGACCGCCGCCGGCCGGGCCTCGCTCGGCGGCAGGCGCCGGGGGGGCGGCGAGGAGAGACGGGCGCGGACTTCGAGGAGCCAACTGTCAGCCATGGTGCGCTTTTTACCAGAAAAGGCGCCGCCGCCCGAGACGTCTGAGCGAGAGGTTTGTCTCCTGCCCGCCCCTCCTCTGCACTACAGTGGGGAAGAACTTCCAACCGAATGGCATCAGCTCCCCTGGAGACCCGCCCATGAACGACCTCGTCCAACGCCTGACCGTCGAGCAGCCGATCATCGCCAGCATGCGCCCGGAAAATACCGTGGAGCTGTTCAAGGCCGCCATCGATCGCGGCTACGTCCACTGCAAATTCACCGAAACTCGCGGCGGCACCGAGCTGGGCATCCGCCTCGATCCGTCCGAAACCGACCTGTCGGACGCCAACTATGAGGCGAAATCCGGCACCGTGAAGCTCGCCGGCAATTTGATCCTCGACTACGTGAAAGTCCGGTTCCGCGGCAAGATCGACCTGGCCACCCTCGCGGGGACCGGCAATCTGGAAATCTTGGGCGAGGTCGCTCCGGGCAGCACGGAAACTGCGGCGTAAAGGAGTCGGCTCCGGAGGACCGGGGGGCGCCCGCGCTCCCCTCTTGCCACCGTGGAAGAATCGCATAGACTCCCCCCCACGATGCGGACAATTCGGACTCCCGCTTTGGCCTTCTGCGCCGTTGCGGCTCTGCTGGTCGGCTGTGCGGAAGAAACTCCCACGGCCCCCGCAACGGCCACGGTGCAGTTCTCGTACGTTGCGGCGCCCGCCGTTTCGGCGCCGCGCGATTACCCTTACGGATGTATCCGGGGGGTGATTCGAACCCACGTTTCTGTCAGCTGGAAAGAGCCGCGGATCTACATGGAGCCGCATTCCGACTCGCGGTTCGAGACGCAAGTAGCGGGAGCTCCGATCGGCCGTGAGTTGTCCGTCGCCGTCTCGGACCCGAACGCCTGTTTCCGCAATGCGGAGGGACGGGCCACGTCCGGTGTCTCGGCCAACGGCGTCCGCCTGACCCGCTGGGTGACGTCCGGAACCGAGGGGCCGCGTTTCCTGTTCCGGGTCGCTGCCGACGGCACCGTCATTCCGTAGAGGCAAGAGTGTCGGCCAAGTCGTGCGAGGACGGAGCGAAACTGTCTGAGCCCGCAGGGCGAGTTTTGAGCTCCGCCCGCAGCGCGACTTGGCCGACGCTCAGGCCCCTCCGACGAAGGTCCCGAGCGCGCGGTCCTTCTTGACGCCGGGAAAGCGCAGCGCCCGGCCGTGGGCGACGCACCAGATCCCGGCCGGGAGCACCCCGGTGGCAAAGATCGCCTCGGTCAGGTTTTGCAGCGCATCCGACTGCTTCATCTCGAACGGCCGCATCGCCCCGGTCAAAACGATCGGCACCTTCGTGTTGGGGATCTCCTGATAGAGCCGCTCGCCGGTCTCCTCCAGAGTATCGGTACCGTGGAGAATGACCACTCCGGTCGGACCGCGGCCGGGGGCTTCCACGCCCAAGCTCCGGACCATCGCCGCGATCTGCGCCCGATCCTCCTCGACCAGGTCGAGGCTATCCTTGGACATCAGGTCGAGGACCTGAATGCTCGTCTCTTCGAAGCGCAGCTCCTCCAGCATGCGCTGGACGATCGAACGTCGGTTGACCAGCTCGCCGGAGCGCTCATCGTAGGTCTTCTCGATCGTCCCGCCCGTGGTGACCAGCGCGATTCGCCGCGCGCTCATTCGAAGCTCTCGTTCATCTAGGCTCTCCAGAGGCGGCATCGTATCCAGCCGGAAGCCCCGACGGAAGAGCGAGCGGCCGGACTGCAACCTTCAATGCTCGGGAACGTATACTTTTGCCGGCGTAAGCCTTGTCCAGTGCCCGGACGCGGGCGGCGACATCAAAACCCTCGAGGAGCCTCATGCCCAATTCACCCACCCGTTTCCCCCTCGCGACCGCCCTGCTCGCCGCCACCGCCCTCGCGAGCCTGCCCGTGCTCGCTGCGACCGCGCCGAAAGCCGCGGCACCGGCCAAGCAGGGATACGACGCGGTCGCCGCCGAAATCCGCGCGACCATCGATCCCAAGGCCGACCCCTGTCAGAGTTTCTACCAGTATGCCTGCGGCGGCTGGCTCGCGAAGACCACCCTGCCGGCCGACGAGTCACAGTTCGGCCGCGGCTTCTCGCAGCTCGCCGACACCAATCGCGAGGTGCTCCACGGCGTGCTCGAAGAGCTGGCGAAGAAGCCCGGGACCGATCCGGACGACAAGAAGCTCGGTGCCTTCTACTTGTCATGCATGGACGACGCGGCGATCGAAAAGGCGGGGGCCGCCCCGCTCGCGCCGCTGTTCGCCGAGATCGCCAAGGCGACCGACCTCGACAGCGCCATGACCGTCGCGGCCATGTTGCAAAGAGAAGGGATCGAAGCGCTGCTGTCGACCGCCGTCGAAGGTGATTTCAAAGACCCTGACCTGTCGATCGCCTATCTGACTCAGGGGGGCTTGGGCCTGCCCGACCGCGACTATTACTTGAAGGACGACGCGGACAGCAAGGCGCTGCTGGCCGACTACCAGGGCCACGTCGCAAAAATGCTAGCTCTCGCCGGCGAATCCGCGGCGGACTCCACGCGCCACGCGGCGGCCATCGTGGCTTTCGAGACCGAGCTGGCCAAGGTTTCGCTGCCGCGCGCCGAGATGCGCGACCCGAACAAGATCTACCACCGGGTCGATCCCGCGGCGCTTTCCGCCATGTCTTCCGGCCTTTCGTGGGCGCCGTTCTTTTCCGGTCTCGGCCAGCCGAATTTGACCCTGATCAGCGCAGCGCCCGAGGGGTTCTTCAAGGGCCTCGCCGAAACGCTCAAGAAGACCGATCTCGACACCGTGCGCGCCGATTTCCGCTGGCTCGCTGTACATTCGCGGGCCGACCAGTTGAGCAAGGCGTTCGTGGATGAGGACTTCGCGTTCTTCGACAAGCGGTTGCAGGGCCAGCAGGAACTTCAGGTGCGCTGGAAGCGCTGCGTCGAGGCGACCGACGGCGCCCTCGGGTTCGCGCTCGGCCGGGCGTTCGTCGCCCGCCAGTTCGCCGGCGAGAGCAAGAAGGTCGCGGTCGAGATGATCCAGGACATCGAGCACTCCTTCGAAGCCGGCCTCCCCGATCTCGCCTGGATGGACGACACCACCCGGGCCCGGGCGAAGGAAAAGACCGCCGTCCTGGTCAACAAGGTCGGCTATCCGGACAAGTGGCGCGACTATTCGGCGCTCTCCGTCGCTTCCGACGCCGGTTACTTCGCCAATTCCCGCGCGGCCACCCGCTTCGAGGTCGACCGGCTGTTGGCCAAGATCGGCCAGAAGGTCGATCGCACCGAATGGGGCATGACCCCGCCGACGGTCAACGCCTATTACAACCCGCTGCGCAACGAGATGGTCTTCCCCGCCGGTGTGCTCCAGCCGCCGTTCTTCAGCAAGGATCACCCGGCGGCGATGAACTACGGCGGCATCGGCATGGCGATGGGCCACGAGCTGACCCACGGCTTCGACGACCAGGGGCGCCAGTTCGACGGCTCGGGCCGGCTGCGTGAATGGTGGGACCCGGCGGTGGTCGGCCGGTTCCAGGAGCGGACGAGCTGCGTCGAGAATCTCTACTCCGGCTTCGAGGTCCAGCCCGGCGTGAAGGTCAACGGCAAGCTGACCCTGGGAGAGAACATCGCCGACTTCGGCGGCATCAAGGCGTCGTTCCATGGTCTACATTCCTGGGCCGAGCGCAACGGCAACCCCGGCCCGCTGATCCAGGGCTTCACCAACGATCAGCTGTTCTTCCTCGGCTTCGCCCAGAGCTGGTGCTCGCTGCGCCGCCCCGAGTTCTCGAAGCTGCTGGCGACGGTCGATCCGCACTCGCCGCCGAACTTCCGGGTCGACGGCCCGCTGTCGAACTTCCCCGCCTTCGCCGAGACCTTCCACTGCGCCGCGGGCACCCCGATGAACCGGGTGCAACGCTGCGAGGTCTGGTAGCGGAAGCTCGATTTCCACTGCGGGAGCGGGAGGCGATCGCCTCTCGCTCCCGGTCTCTGGAACGAAAGGCTCCGGACGACTAGAATGCCCGGATGATTCGACGCCCTCTTCTCCTCCTCTTCCTTCCCGTAGCGCTCGCCGGTCAGATCGCCTGCTCGCGCGGCGCGGAGACCCCCGGCGCCGCCCCGGCCGCGGGCAACGCTCCGGCCGCCGGGAATCCCGCTTCGACCGACCCCTCCAAATCCGCGACGGCCACCCCCGGAACGACCGCTCCGGGCGAGGCGGCGAAGCCGCAACCACGGGTCGATCCCACCAAGTTCCCGGATGTCGTGGCTCGCGTCGGCAGCGATACGATCACCCGGTCGGACCTTTTGAACGCCTCCCAACAGTTGGTTGCCCAGAGCGTGCAGGGGGGATCGCCGCCCCCCGCGCCGACGCTGCCGTTCTTCAAAGAGGTGCTCGACAATCTGGTCGTGCGCCAGCTGCTCTACATCGACGCCAGGGCTCAGAAGCTGACCGCGAGCGACGCCGATGTGAACCGCCGGATCGCCGAGATCAGAAAGCACTTTCCCGACGCCAAGAAGTTCTCCGAGGCGCTCGCCACCCAAGGCATTACCGAAAAGGCTCTCGCGGACAACGCGCGGACCATCCTCTCGGTCGATCGGTACGTCGCCGAAAAGTTCGCCTCGACCGTGCAGGTCTCCGAGGCCGACGTGCGAAACTTCTATGACACCCACCCGGACGAGATGAAGGTCGCGGAGCGGCGCCGGGTGCGGCACATTCTGATCCGCCCTGAAGGACAGGACCAAGCGGCCAAGGACAAGGCGAAGAAACTCACCGAGGATCTCCTCGCGCGGATCAAGAAGGGCGAGGATTTCGCCACCGTCGCGGGCCAGTATTCGACCGATCCCGGCTCCAAAGGCAACGGCGGCGAGCTGCCGCCTTTCGCCAAGGGCGAGATGGTGCCGCCGTTCGAGCAGGCGGCCTGGGCGCTCGGCAAAGGGCAGCTTTCCGGCGTGGTCGAAAGCCCGTTCGGCTTTCACATCATCCAGATGATCGACGTCGTGCCGTCGAGCACGGTGCCGTACGAGCAGGTGAAGGGACGCATCGAGCAGTTTCTGCGCCAGCGCGACATCAAGGTCGCCGTGCACAAGCAAGCTGAAGAGCTGCGGGCGAAGACCAAAATCGAAGTGATGATCTAGGAAAACTTGAGGGATTTCGCGATGGATCGGCAACAGGCCTGGCAGTTGATCGTCGAAAACGTCCAGGCCGCCGGCCTGCGCCGCCACATGCTGGCGGTCGAAGCGGCGGTCAGGGGCTATGCGGAGCGCCTCGGCGAGGACCCTGAAATCTGGGGCCTCGCCGGCCTGCTCCACGACTGGGACTGGGAGATCCACCCGACGCTCGAAGGGCATCCGAAGGACGGCGCGCCGATCCTTCGCGAGCGGGGATGCGACGAAAACGTCGTGCGCGCGATCCTGTCGCACAACACCGAAGGCACCGGCGTCGAGCGCGAACGGCCGCTCGATTTCGCGTTGCTCGCCTCTGACGAGATCACCGGGCTGATCCTCGCCTCGGCGCTCGTCCGGCCGAGCAAAGACGTGCGCGAGGTCGAGGTCAAGTCGATCAAGAAGCGGTGGAAGGAGAAGACCTTCGCCGCCGGGGTCGATCGCGATCACGTCGAGGCCGTGACCGCCGACTTTTCCCGCGTCTGCTTCGAGGGCCAGCTCGACCTCTGGACCCACGTCGGCAACGTCCTGGAGTCGATGAAAGGCGTGGCCGCCGAGCTGGAGCTGGACGGGCGGCTGGCGAACCCGGCGCCTGCGGGTTAAGGGCAGGGAAACGCCAGCCGGTCGCGCAGGCCGAACGGGGCCGCGCCGGGAGGTTTGCGGTAGCGCTTCTCGGTGCCGGCTATCTCGTCGCGGACCGTGATCTCCGCCTCCAGATCGCTCGTCACCGCTCCATAGACCCACATCTTGCCGTTGGCTGTGCAGCCGTCCTGGACCTTCACCAGCACCGCCCAGTTGTCGGGCAAGATCAGCGAGAACAGGCTGGACGTCGCTGAAGTCGGCCCTGCGAGCAGCCCCGGGCCGGACTCGCCGTTCCCTTTCTTCCAGGTCGTCTCGACCGAATAGCGGCCGTTCCTCAGGCAGGCGCGGCTAGTCGACGGGACGCAGGCGGGCGGCGGTGGCGGCGGAGGCGGCTCATCCGGATAGCGCTCGCCGACCAGGAAGCGGAAACCGTCGGGCAGCGTCGTGTCCGGCCAAGTCGAATGGCCGAACCCTTCGCGGATCTCCTCTTCCCAGGGGATGGCTAGCGCCTGCCATTGCGCCTTGAGCGCGGCGTAGGAGCCCCCCGTATAGTTGGGATCGGTGGTGCCGTAATACATCCGGATCGGCGCCTTCCAGAGCGGATCGGCGACCGAGGCGACGACGCGGCTCGGGCTCGAGAGGGAAAACACCGCGGAAAAGCCGAGCACCTTGGTGTAGGCGAGCAGGATCGCGTAGGCGCCGCCGGCCGAATGCCCGGCGACCGCGATCCGGTGAGGGTCGAGCTGGATCTCCTCCCCCACCAGGCGGAGCGACTCGGCGACCGTCTGGTCATCCACCGCCGATTCCCAGCCGATGTTGCGCTCGGACTTGGGCAGGATCACAACCGCCCGAGCCGCTTCGGCCGCCGGGATGATGAACGGCTTGTAGCCTTCCGGCTGACCGCCTGCGCCGTGGAAGAAGAGGATCGCCGGAGCCGGATGATCGCGATCGAAGCTCGCCGGCAGGTAGCGCCAGAGGTACGAACCGGTCGCGGGGATCGTAAACTTCCGCCAGCCGGGGCTGCTCGCGGTGATCGCGGCTTCGCCGCTCCGTGCGGAGAACAAAAGCACGAACAGAGCCAGCAGTGCGGCGGGACGGATACGGAGTGAGCTCATTGAGGAATTGTACTCCCGGCCTTGTGTTACCTTCTCTTACCGGCCGCCAAGGCCCTTGCCGGTTCTTGATTAGCGGCACCCGTAGGCGCCCGATAACTCTTCTGGTGACTTCAACCGATGAATCCCCCTGAATATGCCACCCTGAGCCGCGACGTGCGCGGCGTCCGCATCCCGGAAGGGATGCCCTCGATTCTCACCGCCGGCCAGCGGGTGCGGATCACCCAGTCGCTAGGCGGCTCCTACACCGTGGTCACCGACCGCGGCGAGATGATCCGCCTCGAAGACCGCGACGCCGACTCGATCGGCCGTGAGGTGCTCGGCCTCTCCGCCGCCGCCGAGACCGGAACGCTCGAAGAGCGGGTCTGGGCGCAGCTTAAAACCTGCTTCGACCCGGAGATTCCGGTGAACGTCGTCGATCTCGGCTTGATTTACAGCTGCGACCTGACGGCGGCGGAAAGCACCGACGCCGTCTTCCCGGAAACACCCCCAGCGACCGACGTGCGGGTTCTAATGACGCTCACCGCCCCCGGGTGCGGCATGGGACCGGTGCTCGCCGACGACGTGAAGAAGAAGATCGAGGCGTTGCCAGGCGTCGGATCGGTCGGTGTCGAAGTGGTCTGGGATCCCCCTTGGAACCAAGGCATGATGACCGAGGCGGCTCGCCTGCAGCTCGGGATGTTCTGACGATGGCGGAAAACAGCTCGATCTCTTCCATCCCGACCTCGACGCGCGACCGTCTCGACTATCTGCTCGACCACCAGCCGCACTGCGACCTCTATCTTTCGCAGATCGCGGCCCCCCGCGGCAAGACGGTCCTGGTGGCCGGCTCCGGCGCGGGAACCGAAATGCTCTGGTGCCTTCGCCACGGCGCGCGGGAGGTCGTGGGCATCGATCTTCTCCCCCAGGATCCGGAGGCGTTGCGCCTGGCGGTCGAGCAACTCGGCCTCCCCTCGGCAGCCAGGTGGGAAATCCGGCAGCTCGGGGTGGAAGACGCTCCTTCCCTCGGCCGCACGTTCGACCTCGTGCTGTCGAACAACGTCGTCGAGCACGTGGACGACATTGACGCCACGCTCCGCGCCTGCGCCGCGATGATCGCGCCGACCACCGGGCGGATCGCGATCTTCACCGATCCGCTCTACTACTCCTCGACCGGCTCGCACCGCCCGCATCCCCCCTGGCAGCACCTGATCGATACCGATCTGCTCGCCCCGCAGGAGGAGATCCCGCTTAACCGGATGCTTCTGGCGGATTTCCTCTCTGCGGCGCGCGGGGCCGATCTAGCGATCCTCCATCTCTCGCTGATTCCCGACCGCGCCTTGGCCGAGCTGCCCGGCCGGCTGGACGCGTTGCGCGCCGCTCCCGGCGCCGAGACCATCGCGGCCTCCGATCTGGCGCTCGAAGGGATCGCGGTCGAGTTGGCCCGGATCGCGCCGAGCGGCTCGGAAAACAGCGTGCCGATCGGTTCCGTCCACGCCACCCGCGAATACCTAGCGCAGCTCCATGCGGGCCGCATCTCTCTGGTCTCGGTCCTGGGAGACAACGACACGCCGCTCGCCGTGGCCCCGCCGCTTCGGGTCGATCCCGACGGCGAGCCGCTGGCGCTCCGCTTCGAGCTGCCGCCGATCGCCGGAGCGCGTTCGCTCCGCTGGGCACCGCTCCACAGCCGCTTCGTCCGGATCTGGCTGACCGAAGTGGAGTGGGACGACGCCGAGGGCAAAGCCCACCGCATCGAGCCGGCCGCCCTGCGAACCAATGGCTCGATCGGTCCCGACGGATCGATCCGCTTCGCGACCCTGTCGCCGTGGATCTCGTTCGACCTGGCCCCCGGCGCGCGGCCCGCCCGCCTGCGCCTCGCCGGTGCCTGGAAAGTCGCCGCCCAGGAGGCGGCGCTCGCCGAGCTGGAAGCCCGGCTCGACGCCCGGCTCGGTCGGATCTCGCGGCTGTACCTCGACACCGGCCGCGGCTTCTCCGAGCAGGAAGCGGTCGCCGAGCGGATCGATCCTTCCGCCGCCCGGATTGCCCTGCGGTTTCAGTTGCCCGCGCCGGTCGCGGCGAAACGGCTGCGTTGGGACCCGACCGAGGGGCAGTTCGCGATCGTCCGCATCGAGACCGTCTTTGCCGAGCGCACCTCGGGCGCCAGAGTGCCGCTCAATGCGGCCTCGGCCGAGACCAACGGCACGCGGCTCCCCGACGGGGCGATCGCCTTCGACACCCTCGATCCCTGGATGATCTTTCCCGCCTCCGGCGAAGTCGCCGCGTTCGAGGTGCGGGGCAGCTGGCAGGTGCCCGATACGGGATCCCGCATCGACGAGATCCGCACGGAGCTGGCCGCCCTCCGCCAATCGCGGAGCTACCGCATCGGCCGTACGCTCACCGCGCCGCTGCGCTGGTTCCGACGAGGCTAGGCATGCCATCGTCAACGTGCCCTTCGAACCCTTCGCCCCCTTCGAACCCTCCAAACGCCACGACTCGGCGCGAATTCCTGCGCGGCTCGCTCGCGGGGCTGGTGGCGCTTCCCGCCTTCTACCAAACCGCAGATCTGTTCGCCGCCTCGCCTCCCACGCCTGCCGCGGACGTTCATTACTTTTTGCGCGACGAGGCCGGGTATGCCGAACACCGCCAGATCTTCAACCGGCGAATCGTGGCGGCCCCGAAAGTAGTCGCCGTTTGCCTCAACGAGAAGGGAGTTCAGGCTGCTGTCGCCTATGCGCGGAAGGCCAACTTCCCCATCGCCGTCAAGAGCGGCGGCCACTGCTTCGAAGGGTTCTCGACCAACGACGGCGGGCTTATGGTCGATCTGTCGGGGATGAACGTCCCGAAGTACGATTCTTCGACCCACCGCCTGACGATCCAACCGGGCGCGAATCTCGGTGCGGTCTACGACTTCCTCGCCCCTCGCGGACGGCTGATCCCGGCCGGCTCTTGCGCCGGAGTGGGCGTCGCGGGTTTGACGCTCGGCGGCGGCTACGGCTTCTGGAGCCGCCAGTACGGCCTCACCTGCGACAGCTTGAAGCGTGTTCGCCTGGTCGACGGCAAGGGCATCCTCCACGATTCGAACGACGAACCCGAGCTGCTCTGGGCCTGCCGAGGCGGCGGCAACGGCAGTTTCGGCATCGTCACCCAATTCGAATTCGACACCCACCCCGCGCCCGCTCATTTCATCTCCTACCGCTTCAAATACAAGAACCTCACGCCCGCCGCCGCGACCCAACTTGGCAAACGCTGGTTCGGTTTGATGGCGACGCTGCCCAACAGCGCCTATTCCTCCTGGGTACTGAATGGCAAGCACCTCACCATTCTGCTCACCGACACCCATCTCGATCCCCCGCCAACCCTAAAGTCGATCCTCAGCGAGCTGAAAACCGGAACCACCGAAGCGGCGCCGCCGCGTAAGGACACGTTCGCCCTCGGGATCAAACGCTATAAAGGCGGCACCGCGCCGATCTACTTCAAGAACGTCTCCGCCGGCTACTACCGCGGCTTCGCCGATCTGGAAAAGATCCTCCCGACGATCTGCGAGAAGGTGGGGTCGTCGAAAGTCACCACGCTGCTCCAGATCAACACCCTCGGCGGAGCGATCGACAACCCGGCGCTCGAAAGCACGGCCGCCTATCCTCATAGAAACTTCGGCTTCCTCGGCGAATTCCAGACCTACTACGATCGGCCCGCCCAAGAGAACGGCGCGGTCGCCGTCGTCCGCGACATCCAAGCTCTGCTGGCCCAAAACGGCATCAAGGCGCATTACGCCAACTATCCCGACATTGATCTACCGAACTGGCAAACGGCCTACTACGGCGGCAACTACCCTCGCCTGCAAAAGCTAAAGCGGGAGCTGGATCCGGACGATCAGATTCGCCACCCGCAGAGCGTGCGGGCGTAGGGGCTTCGCTGAGACAAGTCCCGAATCCCTTCATGAACGATCAGCCGCCCCTCCCCCCAGGACAGCGAGAAACCGAGAGCTTCCCGCGTTTCGGCTTGACCCCGTTCGCGCGGCGTTTTCCGACCGAGACGGGGCGGATCGCGATTCCAATCGTCGGCGATATCCGCCAGCCAATAACCGTCGAAACAGAGTTGGACCGCCTCCCCCGAGTAGAGCAACCATCGGACTTTCATTGCGTGACCACCTGGACCCATCGGGCGCTCCGGTGGAGCGGCTTTCGCTTCTCGGACTTCTACCACCAGATCTTGGTGCCGCTCGCCGAGCCTCACCCGGAGGTGAAGTTCGTGGTGCTCTATGGCCAGGACGGCTACCGTTCGATCCTGCCTCTCGAAGACATGCTCGCGCCGGACGTGCTGCTCGCGGATCGCCTGGACGATCGACAGCTCTCGATCGCCCACGGCGCACCGCTGCGCCTGGTGGCTCCCGCCCACTACGGCTACAAGAGCGTCAAGCACGTCCACCGCATCGGGATCCTGCGAAGCGCCGCCGACTTTCGCCCGATCCGTCTCCGTTTCCTGGTGCATCCGCGAGCGCGGGTCGCCCAGGAGGAGCGTGGCCAGTGGTTTCCAGGCTGGTTCCTGCGCTATCTCTATCGCCCGCTCATACGGCCGACGGCTTCGCTCTTTGAGCGCGCCTTACGGCGCCACCTGACGTCAACCGGCCGCGAGGAATAACTGTAGGCACTGGAAGCTACGGGGAAGCCGAGGAGATGTTCGGCGAAATCGACGTAGAGGAATGGGACCAGTGCCAATGCAGCCAAATCCGCCGGCGCACGGTTAGAGTTGGACCAATCTGGAGTGAGCCGATGAATGAGCGGACTAAAGCAGCAACGGTCGCGAATCGATGGCACGGCGAGTCCTATTCAAAGGTCGAATCATGACCCCCGCCCAGATCGCTAAATGGGCCCTCGGCGGCGAGTCCTAGACGCTGGAACTCAAACGCACCACCGGTGAGCGTCGCGAGGGGACGCGAACGCTTTGCGCGATGCTGAATCACCGCGGCGGCCGGGTGCTCTTCGGAGTCGAGCCCGATGGCCGGGTCGTCGACCAACAGGTGAGCGATCACACTCTCGAAGAGGTCGCACAGGAGTTGCGCCTGATCGACCCGCCGACGTTTCCGAGCATCGAACGCGTACCGCTCGGAAACGGGCGCGAAGTGCTGGTCGTGAGTGTCTCCACAGGACAAGGTCGACCCTACAGCTATCGGGGGCAGGCGTATCGCCGGGTGGGCAATACCAGCCAGGCCTTGTCGCGTGACGAGTACAACCGCATGCTACTGGAGCGCCTGCACGGCGAGCACCGCTGGGAGAACGAACCAGCTACCGGCTGGAAGGCGGCGGATCTTAACGCCGTCGAGATTGGGCGGACGCTCGAAGAGGCGATCCGCCGCGGCCGCATTGAGGATCCGGGAACGCGGGAGCCGGAAGAGATCCTGCGCGGCTTAGGCCTGATAAAGCAGGGAGTGCTGCTACGGGCGGCTCTAGTCCTGTTCGGACGCTCGGAGCACCTAACTGCTGAGTTGCCGCAGTGCCTGCTGCGCGTCGCGCGCTTCGCCGGCACCGACAAAACGGAGTTTCGCGACAATCGACAGTTCCGCGGCAACGCGTTCGAGCTACTGCTCGCCGCGGAGCGCTTCCTCCTTGAACACGTGCCGGTCGCGGGTCGCGTCGTTCCGGGACGCATGGAACGCGTGGACGAGCCGCTTTATCCGCCGGTTGCCTTACGCGAAGCGCTGGCCAATGCCTTCTGTCACCGCGATTACGCCCTCGGCGGCGGCTCGGTCGGCGTGGCGGTCTATGACGATCGACTTGAGATCACCTCCTCGGGCAACCTGCACTTCGGGCTAACGCCCGAGGCTCTGTTCGGTCCGCATGAATCACTGCCCTGGAATCCCCTGATCGCCGGCGTCTTCTACCGACGCGGCATCATTGAGGCCTGGGGCGCGGGACGCTCAAGATGGCGGAACTGGCAGTCTCGGCCGGATTGCCGCGACCGGAGATCGAGGACGCGGGAGGATGCGTGACTGTGCGGTTCCGGCCAACGGGCTATGTGCCGCCGGAGAGGGTTGCGAAAAACCTGACCGAGCGGCAACGAAAAATTCTCGCGCGCGCCAGCTCGCGGGGCCTTGCGTTGCGGGAGATTCGGGCGGGCCTAGGGGAAGCGCAAGCCGAATGGGAAGTCAAAGACGACCTGGCTCTGCTCAAGCAATTGGAGCTGGTCCAACCGCACGGGTATGGTCGCGGTGCCTCTTGGAGCCTTGCAAATCAATGACTTGCAGCATTCCAGGGGGCGGACTCCAATTCTTACTCCAATTCCACTCCAATTCACTCCAATTCACTCCAATTCCTGACTATCTCCTGCTCTTCCAGCTGCTCATTCTTGGCCTCCCACCACTCTACGCCGCGAGCCGCACCTTCTCCGCCGTCACGACCAGCGAGCCGATCCGCGCGCTGCCGCGGAACGGGACGACGGCGAGGGTGAACCATTTGCCTTTGCCGGCGACGGCCCCGGGGCCTAAGGGCAGGCGGTTGCCGGGCCAGCCGGAGAGGACGTAGATCAGGCGGGTGGTTCGCGCGGGGACCCAGAGTTGCGACAGCTCTTCGTGGAACGGCTCGTGACCGCGGGCGACGAAGGCGAGATCCTGCTCGGGCACCGCGTGGACCACCAGGTACTCCGGCAGGTACCACTGGAGGTGACGCTGCCATGGATAGAGGAACCCGTCGGCGCCCGCCGCACCGGTTCCGGACAGCTCGACGGTGACCAACACGGTCGTTCCGGACGGATAGCGGTGCAGAGTGTCGAGCGTCCGGTCGAGCTCGTCTTCGTATTCGCGGATCGCGGCGGCGCGGAACTCGTGCTTCGCGACCGCGAAGAGGCGCGGCTCGTCCGGCGAGCGATCGGTGCCGAACAGGAAGATCCCGACGCCTAGGGCGATGGCGATCGCCGAAGCGAGAAGCGGGCGCCAGGAGAACGTCTCGCGAGGCGTCTGCGCTCCGACCGCCGGCCCACTTTCGAACAGCGGCGCAGCGGCGAGCGCGAGCGCGGTGAGGAAGGCCGGCAGGTAGACCAGCGTATAACCCGCCTTGGTGACGTGGAACAGCGCAAAGAACGCGAGCGGCGGCAGCGCCCAGAACGCGAGCGGCACGGCGTTCGTTCGAAGCGCCGCGAGCGGTTCGCGCCAGCGCCGCGGCGCCAATCCTATGGCCACCGCGATCAGGGCGATCAGCGCGGACGCGCCGGGCAGAATCCCTTGGAGCGTCCATTTGGTCAGCACTTCGAGGTTGTGTTCGAGCGCCCCCCAGCCGGCGCCGTAGAGGATCGAGGTCGCCGGCAGCAGGGTGCGAAAATGCTCGGCGCCGATCCTCTTGTACTCGGCGTATCCTCCCGCCTCTAGGCAGAGCGGCACGAACCAGGCGAGCACCAGGACGAGCCCCAACGCCGCGCCGAGCGCGATCCGCGGCACCGGTAGCCGACCGGCGCGCCAAGCCCGCCAGACGCCGTAGAGGAACAGCGGCGCGAGCAGCACCATGGTCGATTGGCGTAGGCCTCCCACCAAAGCGAAAAGGGCGACCGCGCCGTAAAACGCCGCCCGGCCCTCCCCCATGCGCAGCACGGCGGCGGCGATCACCACGGCGAGCCCCCCTTCGACGGCGTAGAGCAGCGGCAGCTCGCCGTAGAACCAGAGCAGCGGGTTGGTCGCAAAGAGAGCGGCGGCGAAAATGCCAACCCAGAGCTTGCCGCCGGAAAGCCGTGTCGCGAGGAGGAGCATCGCCGCCGCCCCCACCCCCCCGGACAAGATCGCGAGTCCGACCATCCCGGCAAGCGGCTCGATGCCAGCAAGGCGTAGCAGCTTCAACAGACCAATGTAGAGCGGATAGCCGGGCGGATGCGGATGATGCGCCGCAAGGTCGTAGCGCTCGACGCCGAGCGCGAACTGAATCGAGTCGTGATCCCACATTCGCCGGGCGGCGAACGGAATCCGGATCAAGACGGCGACGACCCCCGCGACAAGCGCGGCGAGGCGAAGGCGCCAGGCGGGAGCAATCGAAGGAAGGCGCAAGGCTTCGGCGTCCACTACGCCGCGAACAGCAGACGCAGCAGCTCGCCGCCGACCTCGGGGGCGAGCCCTCCTCCCAGCTGTACGCGGCCGAGCAGAAATGCCGGCGGCTGGTGGCCGTTCATCACCGCTTCGAGGTCGGTCGCGGCGATCCGCACCTCGACTCCTTCGCCCGGACCGGCGGTGACCGGCGGCGGCTGTTGCGAAAGATCGACCGTCCAGGTCCCGCCGTTCGGCCCGTCGATCGCGAACACCCAGGCGCGAGCGAGCCGCTCCGGCACCGGGCCGATCCCTTCGAGCGTCATCGGCAGGACCTCGTCGAACAGGGTCGCCGCGGTGAAATGCCCATCGTCGGCTTTTTCCAAGCCGGTGACGAAGCCGTCCTCGCGGAATTCGACCCGCGGGTAGCCGAGCTGTTCGAGGCGCAGGTTCATCCGTTCGCGATACGCCAAAGGAGTCGGCTGGATGGCGTGCCAGGGCAGTTTCGATCCGGCACCGATGCTCTCGTCCGAGATCTTGGTCGACATGTAGGCGCGCCAATCCCCTCCGTTCGGCCGTTGGCGATGCTCGGTGACGAACACCTTGTCGATCAGCGAGGGGTCGAATTCGACGCCGAGAAAGCCGAACAGCGCCGAGAGCGTGGTCTCAGGGTCGCGCACCAGGTCCTCGTAGCGCAATCGGTGCGCCCGCGCGCCCATCTCGCGCTCGAAGCGCAGCATCTCGGTCGTCCGCTCCTCCCAGGCGTCGATGAACCCCAACGTGTGGTTCGGGTAGTGCTTCCGCAGGATGGCGTCGAGCATTGGCATCGGCTGGGTGTACGCCGTGAAGCGGATGCACGACGAGACGAAATCGAGGCAGTGGCGATGAAGCATCAGGAAGCGCGCTTCGGGGAACGCCCCGGCGAGCAGGTCGGCGAAGTCGACGTTCGACGGCGTCTTGTCGCACCAGAACCGCTTGCCCTTGCGCTCGGCGAAGTCGGCCATCATGCCGTCGATCACCCGCCGAATGTCGGGCAGGATGGGGTCGTCCGGGCTCGGCTTCAAACTTTGATAGGTGCGGTCGGTCTTTTCGTGCAGGCCGGCGAACGTCGTATAGAGCGAGGAGGTCAAACGCCCGAGCGACAGCTCGTCCGGGCAGCTGATGTCGGGATGGGTGTCGAGGATCAGACGCAGCAGCGTCGAACCCGACCGGGGAAGCGAGATGACGAAGATTCCAGGGTGGTTCGACATGACCGTTACTTTACCTTGGCTCCGGGTGCCGCTAGTTGCCGCCGGGGAGCCGCCGGGTGCTCAAGGGCGCGCTTGGCCAGGGGTAATGCCGCTTTCGCCCACCGCTCATACTGCCGGCCCGACGGATGAAGGCCGTCGCCGACCAGCTCCCCCGCCGCCTTGCCCGCCGTGCGGGTCTCAGCCGTGACATCCAAAAACGCCGCGCCCGTTTTTTCGGTCTCGGCTTTCGCGGTCGCGTTGAACGCGTCGATCTCCCGGGCGATCTGCCCCGGCACGGAACGCTCCGACGAGGCGCCGAACGTCGTCACCCCCCAATCGGGAATCGACAGCACGACCACCCGCTCGGGGCGGTTGCCGGCAAAGCCGATCGCCGCTTCTAGGAGCCGCCGGAATTCCGGGCGATACGCTTCTACGGTGCGTCCGCGGTATTGATCGTTGACGCCGATCAAGAGCGTCACCAGGTCATGCGGCCCCCGCGGCTTCGCCTCCAAGATCGCCGCCGACAGCTCGTCGGTCGTCCAGCCGGTGCGAGCGATGATCTCGGGCGTTCTCGCGAGCGGCAGGCCGTCGGCCGCGAGCAGCGCTGCCAGTTGGTGCGGCCAACGCTCGGCCGGCTCCACCCCTTCGCCGATCGTGTAGGAATCGCCGAGCGCCAGGTATCGCAGAGTCGTACCTCCGGAGGGTTTGGCCTTAGAGCCCGCCGCGGGCGCGGCGTTTAGGGTCAGCGTTCCGCCGAGGAGGCCGACGGCCAGCAGGGCGAGCGGGTAGCGGCGTTTCATGTCTTCTTAGCCGTAGTCGACGCGGTCGACGGATCGGGCATCCGGTCGGTCGAGAAATCGGCGCTGGGTTGAAACGTCGGCGGCCGGCGCGCTTTCGTCCCCTGTTCGAACGCATAGGCCAGGCGGATCAGCTTCGCCTCGCTCCAGGCCGGACCGGAGAACGAGATGCCCACGGGCAGACCGAACGCGAATCCCGCCGGCACCGTGATGCTCGGGGTGGCGGCAACCGCGGCGATCGACGAGGTGCCGCTCGTATAGGCGTCGCCGTTCACCCAGTCGATCAGCCAGGCAAACCCGTTGGTCAGGGTGACGATCGCATCCAGCCGATCCGCGGCGAGCGTCGCCTCCAACCCTTTCGTCCGCGCGCCGTCGACGCAGGTCTGCCGCGCCTTTTGGTAGGCGTCGTCGGTGAGCGGCCCTTTGGCCTCCGCCGCGGTGAAGATCTCCTGGCCGAACCATGGGCTCTCGCGATCCCGATGCGCCTCGTTCCAGGCGATCAGATCGGCGAGATTCTTCATCGGCCCACCGCGCTCTGCCAGGTACTTCGCCATCCCGTCCTTGAACTCGTAGAGCAACACGTCGTATTCGGCGTCTTCGATCTCCTTGCTCCAGGCGAGATCGACCGGGTCGATCACCGTGGCGCCGAGCTTTTGGATCGCGGCCACCGCGCCGTCGAAGACCGCGTCGGCCGCCGGGTTCTTGCCGAAGCCTTGGCTGCGGACGACGCCGATCCGCGCGCCGGAGAGCGCCAGCGGATCGAGCCCGTGGGCATAATCGGTGATCCCTTCCGCGGCGGCGGTCGCCGGATCGCGCGGATCTTTTCCCGCCAGAGCGGTAAGTAGGATCGCGGCGTCAGTCACCGTGCGGCACATCGGCCCCGCGGTGTCCTGGCTCGCGGCGATCGGAATCACCCCCGCGCGGCTGACCAGACCGACGGTCGGTTTGATCCCCACCAGCCCCTGCACGGACGCGGGCGAAATCACCGAACCGTCGGTCTCCGTGCCGACGCCCACCGCGGCAAAGCTCGCGGCGATCGCGGCTCCGGTGCCCGAGCTGGACCCCGAGGGCGAGCGGTCGAGCGCGTAGGGGTTCCGCGTCTGGCCGCCGCGGCCGCTCCAGCCGGAGGTCGAGCGGGTCGAGCGAAAGTTCGCCCACTCCGAAAGGTTGGTCTTGCCCAGGATCACCGCCCCGGCGGCGCGCAGCCGCTCGACCAAAAAGGAGTCGCGCGGCGGGCGCGGTGATTGGAGGGGGTCCAGCGCGAGCGAGCCGGCGGTCGTCTTCATCCGGTCCGCCGTATCGATGTTGTCCTTGATCAACACCGGAATCCCGTGGAGCGGCCCGCGCGGGCCTTTCTCTTTTCGCTCCATGTCGAGAGCGTCGGCGAGTCCGAGCGCATCCGGATTGACCTCGATCACCGCGTTGACCGTTGGCCCCGAACGGTCGAGCCGCTCGATCCGGTCGAGATAGGCGGCGGCGATCGAATGGGCGGTCTCGCTCCCCTGTTCCATGCGATGTTGCAGGTCGGCGATCGTCGCCTCTTCGAACTTGAATGGCGTCGTTGCGACCGCGGTTCCCGGAGTCGCGGCTCCGGGCGCCGCATCCGCTCGGCCGGGCGGCACGAGAGCCGTGGCCGCGAGACCGGCGGCCAGGCCCCCGAGCAGCTGACGACGGGACAACGCACGCTCGGAGGTCGAACGCTTCGACTTGGGCATGGCGGCTCCTCGGGAGAGAGAAAAACTGCGACGACTCTAACCGAGTGCCCCCTCGGCAGGAAGCGAAATCGTCGGGAAACCGGTACCATTTCCGCCCGGGAGGTGACTGCTCTTGAGATTCGAACCGCTTCGCTCCACCGCCGTCTTCGCCGTCCTTCTTTCCCTCTTCCTCGCTCCCGACGCCCGCGCCGTCGACCGCCGGCCGACGAAATTCAACGCTGCCGACGGAACCGAGATCCCGGCGACCTTCTTCGATAGCCGTGCGAGCGGACCGGCCGCCCTGTTTCTGCAAGATTGCGACGGAGACGCGCCCGAATTGGACAATCTGGCCGGCAAGATCACCGCCGCCGGACCGCGCGCCCTGCTTTGGTACTACCGCCCCGGCGGCAACCCCAACGAAGCGCTCGAAAAAGCCGCCGCGGACGCCAACTCCGCCTGGCAGATGCTGATCGGCCAGAATCGCGTCGGATCGGACCGGATTGGCATCGTCGCGATCGGATGCGGCGCGAGAATTGCAATTCCGTTTGCCAGGAAGACCGGCAAGGTCAAACTGATGGCTCTGATCTCCCCCGACCTCCAAGGCGTCACCGACGAGCAACTCGCCGCGATGGCCGACATTCCCTTGCTGATCTTCGCCAACGATGGCGAGGCGGACGCCAAGAAGCTATTCGCCGCGACCCACCACGACAAAAGCCAGCTCAAGATCTATCGCCGCCCGTCCAAGGGGATGGGACTCTATAAGGCCGACGGAACCTTGAAGGGCGGTATCGACGACTATTTTGAATTCGTCTACGGCGGCTGGGCGCACCCCGAGTACTGAATAGGAGATGCCGATCCGGCACCTCCTCTCTCTCGGGACGACCGGGCGCCGGCCGACCTCAAGCCATTACGACGAGAGAAACCCTCACCCGCCAGGAGGCACCGTACTTGCGATACGAATTATCCCGAAAGGCTCTCGCCCTGCTAGTTCTTCTGCCGTTCCTCTTCGCCCCGGAGGCCCGCGCCGACATTCGCCGCCCTGTGCAATTCAAAAGCGCCGACGGCACGAACCTCTCCGGGACGTTTTACGACAGCCGAGCGGTCGGACCGGGTGCCATGTTCCTCCTGGATTGCGAAGGAGAGGCGCCCGAGCTGGTCAATTTGGCCGGTAAGATCACGGCCGCGGGACCGCGCGTCCTGCTGTGGAATTATCGCCGCGACGGCAACCCCAAGGCCTCGATCGAAAAGGCAACGGCGGACGCCAACGCCGCCTGGCAGCTGTTGGCCCACCAGGCGCGGGTCGGCTCGGACGTGGTCGGTCTCGTTGCGATCGGCTGCGGCGCGCGAATCGCGATTCCGTTCGCCAAAACCGGCAAGGTGAAGGTCATGGTGCTGATCTCGCCGGATCTCGAAGGGGTCACCGACGAGCAGATCGCCGCGACCGCCAACCTGCCGCTCCAAATCTACGCCAACGGCGACGAGGCGGGCGCCCAGCGCCTGTTCGCGGCGAACCACAACGATAAGACCCAGCTCAAACTGTATCGGCGCACGGAGAAGGCGATGAGCCTCTACCGGGCCGATCGATGGCTCCGGGACGGCATCGACACCTATTTCCAGAACGTTTACGGAGCTTTTTCGGCTGACGACTTCTGAGGCTCGGCCGCCCCTCCGGCCCCCGATGCCGTTCGTGCTCGGCGTCGGCCGCTCCGGCACGACGATGCTCCGGCTGATGCTCGATGCCCACAGCCAGCTCGCCATCCCGCAGGAAACCGGGTTCGCCGAAGAGATCGAGCGCCGCCTGTCGGCCGGAACGCCGCTCGCCGAGGCCGCCCTCGGCGCCATCTCGGATTGCGACAACTCTTCCAGCTTCGGTCTGTCGACGGACGACCTCGCCGGCGCCTTCGCCGACCTGCCGCCCGGGGATCGAGACGGCGCGGGAACGGGCCTCGCACTGCGCGCCTTTTATTCGCTCTACGCTCGGTCCCAGGGCAAGACCCGAGCCGGAGACAAGACGCCGATCCATACGGGCCATATCGTGCGGCTTCATCGCCACCTGCCGGAGGCGCGCTTCGTCCACCTGATTCGCGACGGCCGCGACGTCGCCACCTCGATTCGCGATCTCTGGTTTGCCCCCAGCCGCGACCTTGCGGCTCTCGCCCGCTGGTGGCGGGAAACGATCGCCGTGGCGAGAAACCAGGCGCGGGATCTGCCGCCGGGCACTTACCTGGAAGTCCGCTACGAAGAGCTGATCTTGAATCCCGAGTCCGAGCTTCTCCGGATCTGCGCCTTCCTCGACCTGCCGTTCGAGCCACAGATGCTCGCCTTCCACACCCGAGCCCAAGGCCGCCTCGCCGAGATGCAGGCGGTACGCCGGCCGGACGGTCGTCTGGTCATCACCGCCGAGGAACGCCATCGCCAGCACCGCCTGACCCACGAACCCCCTCGGCCCGAAAGGATCGGCCGCTTTCGGAACGTCCTTTCGCGAAGCGAAATCTCGGCGTTCGAGGCCGAGGCCGGAGCGTTGCTTCGAGCGCTCGGCTATCCCCTCGCCGCGCGACCCTGGGAACGCCTCTGGGCGCGGGCGCGCCGTGCGATGATCTCTCCCTCATGACCCTCCTTGAAACGATCCGGACACGCTGGGTTCAAGCTCGCCCGCGAATCGCATTCGCCCTGCTCATCGCCTTTGCCGCGTCGGCCGCGTCGGCCGCGTCGGCCGAGTCGGGCGGCGAAGCCCAGACTCAAGCCGAGTTGGTCGCCGACCTTGGACCGCCGCCGGGCCGTCCCGGTTTCTTGGCTCCGCGCTCGCCGATTCGGATCGGCAACCGGATCTTGTTCTTTGCTTCGGACGAGGTTGCGAGCACCGAGCTTTGGGCGACGGACGGGACGACCGCCGGGACGCTGCGGGTGCGCGACGTGCGGCCCGGCATCGACCCGGGCTCCTTCGGCTACGCCTTCGGCATGGTTGCTGCCCGGGACCGGGGCTTCTTCCAGACCGCCGATCCGCTGGCCGGGCTCAGGCTTTGGGTCACCGACGGAACGCGCCCAGGGACGACGGCGATTTTCTCCGCCGGCTCCTCCGACATCGGCGGGCCCGGCGTTCCGGCGGTGCAGACGGCGGCGATCGGCCGGGATCTCTTCTTCCTGCGCACCATCGCCGAAAGCCGGCTGGAAGTCTGGCGCTCCGACGGCACGGAGAACGGCGCGCGGCGTCTGGCGGAGCTGCCAACCACCGCGCCCGGGGTACCGGCCGTCGTCGTGCAGGCGGCGGGCCGCGTGTACTTCACGTTCCAAGGCATCAACCGGCGGGAGCTCTGGACCAGCGATGGCACGGAACAAGGAACGCTCCCGCTCGCCGTGTTCGCCAGCTATCCGATGCCCGGCTTTGGGCTCCCGGCTCCGGTCGCGGTCGGAAGCCGACTCTATTTCGTCGATCACGACCCGGACCATGGCTACGAGCTCTGGACATCGGATGGCACGATCCCGGGCACGCGGCTCGTACGCGACTTCACCCCCGGCCGCCAGAGCTCATCGTTCTCTTTTCTCGCCGCGGTCCGCAACGCGGCGTTTTTCGCGATCGGCAGCCGAGAAGGCGCAGCGATCTGGCGAAGCGATGGCACCGAAGCGGGAACCGTGTCGCTCGCGGAGCGCACCGGCAACGGCATTGAGCCGGTCGCGCCGCTCGGGGGGCAGCTCCTGTTCGCGCAGGACGGCGCCCTCTGGCGCACGCAAGGCGAACACCCTCCTCTGCGGCTCGCCGAGAGCCTCTTCCCTTGTGGCGGTGCCGCCACGGCGGGAAACCGGGTTTATTTCGCCGCTCGCGACAGCGGCCACGGCTGCGAGCTGTGGCGGACCGACGGCACCCCCGAAGGAACGGCCCTGGCATTTGACGCCGTACCGGGGGAAAACTCCTCGGAGCCGGAGCCGCACGCCCTCGGCGGCCGCATTCTCCTCTTCTCCCGCACGCTGGAAGAGATCCGGGTGGTCGAAGGGGATCGGGTTCGGACGCTTCGTCGTCCCCACACCGAGTTTCGGTCCGGCGCACCCGCGTTTCTGACTCCCCTGGGCACGGGGCTCGCTTTCGGCGCGAACGGCACCGTCCGGCGAGCGCTCTGGCGAACCGACGGCTCGGCGGAAGGAACGGTGAGCATCGAGTCGGGACCCGGCTGGTTTTTCGATCCGGCCCTTCCCAGCGACTTGACCGCCCTCGGTACCCGGCTCGCCTTCCGCACGCCCGCCGGGATTGAGGTCTGGGACGGATTGGAGCACCCGGGAGCCGTTCCGGTCCTGGTGGCGGCGGATGGCTTGGGCCTCGGTTACTCCCTGGACCGGCGGACGCTCTTCCGCCGGGGCAACCGGGCCTATTGGCTTGCACTCTCCCCGGGAGCTCAATTTCCGGCGGTCCCCACGATCGACTTGTGGAGCACCGACGGCACGCTCGTGGGGTCCGGTCTCGTCAAGAGTCTTTTCCCTGCGCCATTTTACGAACCCGGGGGGATCTATGTACTGCCGGATTTCTTCGCCGTGGCAAACGATACCGCCCTCTCCTTTTTCTTCTACTCCGGGGGCAGCGAGATCTGGACCACCGACGGCACGGCGGAGGGGACGCGCGAGATCTTCGACTTGAGCGCGGCGGACGACGAAGCGGCTCCGAGGCTCTTCGACGCGGCCGTGCCGTTCGCCGAAGGGCTCCTGTTCATCACCTGGGGACCCCAATCCGGCATTCAGATCTGGCGCACCGACGTCACGCCTCAAGGCGCTCACGTCATCGAGCAGGCCAGCGTGACCTCGATACCGCAGCGTCTGACCCGCAGCGGAAACCTCGCCTATTTCACCGCCGAGGACGATTCCGGGACCGAGCTTTGGGCAACCGATGGAACGCCCTCCGGCGCGCGTAAGGTACTGGACCTCGCACCCGGCCCCATCAGCTCATTTCCGCAGGAGCTGACGCCCGTAGGCGACCGGCTGTTCTTCACCGCCGACGACGGAATCCACGGCCGCGAGATCTGGTCGAGCGACGGCACGGCCGAGGGGACCTCGATCGTCACCGATGTCGCACCAGGGCGCGCGACGTCCTTTCCTCAACATCTCGCGGCGATCGGCGGCGGCGACGTTCCCATCCGGCTCGCCTTCGCCGCCGACGACGGCCTTCACGGACTCGAACCCTGGACCGCCTCGGCAGACGGCACCGCGTCGGCACTCTTCGCCGACGTAGCCCCAGGCGACGCGTCGTCCAGCCCGGCCGAATTCACCTCGGTCGGTAATCGGTTGTATTTCGCGGCCGGAATTCGAAGAACCGGCCGCGAGCTGTGGAAGGCGACGATCCCGCCCTGACTCGCTCGCGGCCCGGGCCAAGCCGATCCGGGCGAGCGCGGACCATCGCCAGGTTTCGGAGCAGCGAGGCGACCCGCTGACACCACCGCTCAAACGGGGAAGCGCTTCGCGAGCCAGGCCTCGACCTCTTCGGGGTGGAATCCGAACGGCCCGGTCTTTCCCTTATAGACGATCACCCGCTTCGCATCGATGACATAGATCCGCTCCGGCCATCCGGCATAGACGGCATCCCCGGTGTTCTCGATTTCGTCGACCAGAAGCGGAACCGGAAAATGAAAACGGCGGATGAAATCGTTCGCGATCGCCACCCGCTGCGCCGTGCTCTTCGGCTGGGGATAGCAGACCCCTTCCTTCTCATTGCTCTCCATCTGCCACTCGTCCGTCGGGTGCGCTTCGCGAATATAGACCGCGACGAACGTCGCCTTGTCTCCATACTGCCGGTACATCTTCACCAGGCGCTCGACCGAGCGCCGGAACGGCGGTCAGGTGTAGCTGCCGAAAATGACCACCAGCGGCCGGTCGCCCATCCGCTCGCTCAAATGGACCCGCGTCTTGCCGTCGAGCGCCAACAGTGAAACGTCCGGCGCCCGATCCCCCACTGTAAGCGTCCCTTCTTTCCTCGTGTCGTAACGCAGCATTCCCCAAACGTTGCTAGGGCCGATGGTGACCAGCGCCCAAGTGACGACGCCCGTTACGACAACCCCCAACCCGATCGCGGTCCAGCGGATGGCTCTCTTGATCGATGGCTTCATGGCGTCACTCCTTTTCCTTGAGGCGGAGTTTGCCACGACCTACCCCTCAAGGTGAGTTTCTGGAGCCGCAGGGGGGGTTCCGCCTACGGCGGTCCCCGACGTCGAGAGCGGCGGTCGAAGAGCATAGTGTTGGCGACCCCAGAGGACGCCGCCCGTCGCTCAGGCCGGTGCTGCCGATCGTGCCCTGAGCTCCTTCTTAGGACTCCTCTTCTCCCGGGCGCTTTCGACGAATTCGCCGGCCGTCGAGCGATTCGTTGGGGGCTTGCGTCGTCCCCGCGATCTCTCCGGCTTCGAAAAGTAAGCGCGCCTCAACATCGCGCAACGCCAGGTCCGGGCCTGAGTCCGCCTGCCAGCCGAAGGTCTCGCGGATGCCGGCGACGGAGCCGAGCGCCGCTTCCGGCCCTTCAAGGAGCAGCCAGCTCTCTGCCGCGCCGCTCGCCGCGCGCACCGCCAATCCGGTCGTCAGCTCCACCGGGCCGAAGCGAAGAGCGCCGAGAAATTCGTCGAGCGCCCGGCCGGGCTCCGCCCCTTCCAGGCACAGCTCTCCCAGCTCGACGCGTATTCGTGCCTCCGCGTCCGACTGACTGATCTCCTCGTAGAGATCTGCCGCTCGACCGAGGAGGGCGATCGCCTCGTCCCGCCGTTTCTGACCTTGCCGCAGCCGACCAAGCGTCCGGCAGAAGTCCGCCGCATCCAATACATCCCCGGTGTGCTCGACCCACTCGGGGGCAAACAACAGCGCGGCTTCGGCGCCGGCGAAATCGCCCATTTCGCGGAGTGTCTCGCCGAGCGAGATGTAAGCCGCGGCACGCAGCGAGGCGCGTCGTCCTCGGGAGTCGCGGCCTTCGGGAACGAGGTCGAGAATCGCGCTCGCGAGCTGGATGAGATCCCGGCGCTCTGCCGGGTCGTAGGGCGACCGAGCGAGGAGCAACTCGGCGAGAGCGAGCTGATGAAACCGGGGCTCGGCGTAGAGGCGCTCGATCCGCTCCACTTTCGATGTCGGGAGGAGAAGCTCGCCGAGCAGTAGATCCGCCGCGATTCGATCGCGAGTGAAGGTTTGCCTTGCGCCGCCCACGGTGCGCTCGAGGCGATCGAAAAGTCCGGGGTAGTTTTCGCCCGCGCTCGGCGGTGGCTCTTCGGCCTTCAGATCGCGCACCTCGTTCGGAGCGACTCCAACCCTGACTGCCGCCCACAGGGAGCATTTCGAACAGCGCAGAAGGTGGCTCAGCAGGGCCACATCCTGAAGCGAGAGGTCACTGAGGAAGGCGTGCAGGCGGTCGGTGGACGGATGGATCAACGGGGTCCCTCCCGACGGATTTGAAGGCCGACCGCGAGCGCATCGAGAAATCCGGAGAACACCCGAAACTCTTCCTCGGTCATGACCTGCCGGATCGGTTGTAGAGGAGAGGGCACCGGCGTCTCTCGCTCGGCCGTCGTGCCCATCAACAGGTCATCGAGCGTCGTACCGAACGCCTCGGCCAGCCGGAGCGCCTCCTGGAGAGTCGGGGGCACATGACCGTTCTCGATCCGCGAAATGCGCATCGGGCTCGTCCGTACCCGCTGGGCGAGCAGGCTCTGGGTCCAACGTCGATCCCTCCGCCGTTGCGCCAAGAGAGAACCGACATGGGCGGCGAAGGGAAGAGGCTGCAATGCGGAGATCCAAAGTTGCTTGCTGGTCATCAATCACCAGATTCTTCAGATAATCTGTCGATCGTCAAGACTTTTTCTCAATCTTGCACAGATCCGCTAGAAGTTACAGCTCCGCGATATCTCCTTTCGGCAAGTCTTTGCGGATCTTCAAGAGTCTCTTGAAGTTTCGGATTCGGGCGACTAGTTTCCCGCCCAAGAGCCGACATTTCGGCGGGATCGCGGACGGCCGACTATTCCAAACGCGATAGTCGACTCTCCGGATCGCGCAAGTCTCGTCCAAACTAGGCGCAGGCCTTCGCGGGTCCCTCGACCAGTTCCGGCCGGCGGCCGAACCCGCGGGCGTTGGAGATCCCCCATGTCGCGTCGAACGACCATTTCGCTCGTCGTCGTCCTCCTCTTCCTCGCGTCCGTCGCTCCTTCTGCTTACGCCGCTCCGTCCGGCACCCTGGCCGGCGGGGCGGATCTCTTCGCCCGCGCCTGGAGTTTCCTGGAGCGGCTCTGGCCGCAGGGCGTCGACGCGGCAGAGCCCGAGAGTCGCGCCGGCGTTCGCGCGATCTGGGCCAACAACGGCGCCTGCATCGATCCGGACGGCCGGCCGGCCGGGGCAGGGTGTGCTGCCCAGGTCCTCTGGTCCGACGGCGGGGGCTGCATCGATCCCAACGGAAAACCCGCCGCGTCCGCCTGCGCCAATCTGCTCGCACCGAATCGTTGAAGGCCGAGGGCGCTGCGGGGCAAGGCAGGTTGTCCCGCAGCGGTTCTTCTTTTCTCCCTTCGGGTCCCCCCTTGCGCGTTCGGTTGCTTGTGAGAGAATCCGGTTGCACTTCTACGTACCATCGGTTTCCCCAGGGAGGGCTTGCGGCGTGAACGACCATGTGAGCGACGAGCAGGTCCGCCGGCTGACGCTCGGCGAGCTCGATGGGCTCGAACGGGCCGAGTGGCGAAACCTGGTCCATCACTTCCTCGCCGGCTGTGCGATCTGCAGCGAACGCGCAGAACCCTTGCTACAGGCGATTCTTCAGCCGGATATCGTGGCGGAAAGCGCTCCCGATCCGGAGATCGATGCTGAGCTGGACAGCGCGTACGACGCGGCGATCGGCCGGGCGCTCGATCGGTTTCGCGCCCGAGCCAAGCGCCAGTTTCCTTTCGGCGTGCCGCAGAGCGAGATTCCGCTGGACCTCACTGGAACTGGCCGGGTCGAATGGTTGCTCGCCCAGAGCTTCGCCGCCCGCTACAAGAACCCGAAGGAGATGTGGCGCTTCGCCACCTTCGCCCACCTCGCCGCCCGCTCGCTCGACGAGAGCCAGGCGACGCCCGAACTGGCGGCCGACCTTCAAGCCCGAACGTGCGCCGAGCTGGCCAACGCCTGCCGGGTCAACGACGATTTCACCGGTGCGGAGAAAGCGTTCGAGGAAGCTCGCAGGCATTTCGACCGGGGATCGCACGACCCATCGCTCGAAGCGCGGCTCCTCGAGCTTCGCGCCACCTACCTGAACGATCGGAGCTTATTCCCGCAAGCTTGCGACCTCCTGTTCCGCGTCGAGCAGATTCAGCGCGAGATCGGCGACCCTCACCTCGCCGCGCGTGCCGTGGTGCTCCGAGGGATCTACACGCTCTACGACGAAAATCCCAAGGCGGCACGGGAGCTGCTCGCGCGCGGGCTCCGTGGCCTTGACCCGGAGCGAGATCCGGAGCTTTACCATTCCACCCGCCAGAGCTACATCTGGGCCCTCGTCGACTGCGGAGAGGCGCTGCGGGCGGCCAACGAACTCTTGTCGAGTGGACTGCGCGAGGCGCTGGCCGACTCTCCGCTCAACCTCGCCAAGCTGCGCTGGCTCGAGGGCCATATCTATGCAGGCCTCCGACGACGGGAGCTTGCCGAAGGCGCGTTTCAAGCGGCCCGCGAGGCGTTTCACCAACACGGGCAGGCCTACAACGCGAGCCTGGTCGGCCTCGATCTCGCGGCGGTCTGGCTCGAACAGGGACGCACCCGCGACGTGATGGACCTGGCCGACGAGATCTCAGCGATCTTCGCCCAGCTCGGCGTGTCTCGGGAGGTCGAGCTGGCCATCCGGTACGTCTATGTCGCCTGCGAAATGAACCTGGCGACCGCCGGCAAGATCCGCTACGTCAAACGCTTTCTCGAACGGGCCGAGCGCGATCCCTACCTTGCGTTCGTCTATCCGGAGCAGGCGGGCCGCTAGAGCTCCTACGAGCTCGCTCTTGTCAGCGCGGAGGCAGTGCCAGCTCCTGCAGCAGACGGTACAGCGACTCACGCACCTGCTCGTCGATCGGCGCGTCGGAGGATCGCCGCTCTCGGAGAATGCGGCGACGCACCTCTTCGATCTGCTCGATGGTGAACCGCGCGCCGGGATCGTTGCGCCGCTGCTCGGCCAGCCGGAAGAATTCCGAAGCCGGAAAATCGAGCACGGCCGACAGCACCATGATGTGCCGCACTTTCAACTCGACAGCGCCGTGCAGCAACTTGCTCAGATAGCCGGCCGCGAGCCCCATCTCCCGTTCCAGTTGTTGGCGGGTCCGCTTGGTCAGCGAGATCACCGCGATGATCGCCTCTCGTACCTCGTCGACACCGTGGTCGAATTCGTCGGTTGATTCACTCGCCATAGGGCATAGTTTAGCGCAATTCCGGCGAAACTCTGAAGGAAGAGCGCTGCGATCGCCGAACTTGATGATGATCGAAGAGGAATATTTGGAGGCGACGACCGGATTCGAACCGGTGGATAAGGGTTTTGCAGACCCTCGCCTTACCACTTGGCTACGTCGCCTTGGGATCAGGCAGACCGCGTTGCACGGCCTTTGAATCCAAAAGGGGCCAACAAGAGGAGATTTGGAGCGGGAAACGGGACTTGAACCCGCGACCCCAACCTTGGCAAGGTTGTGCTCTACCACTGAGCTATTCCC
>JBDTZG010000084.1:0-18605 GCA_040005235.1 Acidobacteriota bacterium
CTGGATTCCGCCATCGCCCGTGGAACCCCGCTATCGAGAACGGGATAGCTGGCATTGCTCCTCGAAAGCCGCTATCGCTCGCGAAGAGCGACGTTGCGGCGGCTGCGAGCGGCAAGCAGTCTCGGATAGCCGCTCTACGTCAAGGAATCGCGCGTTTTTCCTTCTGCATCCCGGATTCCGCGCCGGACGTCCGAATCCAGCGGCCGAAAGCCGCTTTCAACGGTCACGCCGCCGCAGCGGCGGCCGCGTACGCCCAGCGGGACTCGCTGAGCGATTGCGCCGCCGACAGATCGGCTGCCATCACGCCCTGTGCGAGTCTGAGCTCAGTTCCGTGGCCCGGCCATCGGCTATCCTTCGGCCCGCCATGACGAGCCGGAACGTCGAGGAGGCGTGGGACCTCGCCAGCCTCCGCATCCACGTCGACGCCCTCCGCGCCTGCCGGCGTTGCCCCCGCGTCGTCGCACCTGCCGTCTCCGGCGAGCCTCCGAGTCAACGCCCGCGGGTCCTCTTGGTCGGCCAGGCGCCCGGGCCGCATGAGCGGGAGGGCAACCGGTTGTTCGCTTTTACGGCCGGGACCCGGTTGTTTCAATGGTTCGCCAAAATCGGCGTCTCCGAGGAAGAATTTCGCGCTCGGGTCTGGATGGCGGCGGCGATTCGGTGCTTTCCCGGGCGGGCTCCGCAAGGCGGCGACCGGGTGCCGGCTCCGGACGAGGTCGCCACCTGCGCCGATTGGCTGGAGCGGGAATTCGCGTTCGTTCAGCCCTCGACGGTGATCGCGATCGGCCAGCTCGCGATTTCGCGCTTCCTGCCCAAGCCCGCGCCGCTGGCCGAGCGGATCGGCCGGAGCTTCGACGTCGAGCAGTTCGGCCTCAGCTTCGAGTTGATCCCTCTGCCGCACCCTTCCGGCCGAAGTACCTGGCTGATCGCTCGGGAGAATCAAGAGCGCCTGGCGCAGGCGCTCGACCGGCTCAGGGAAAGCCCCGGCTGGCGCGAGACGTTCGGATAGACTTCCCGCACCATGAGCACCGGATCAAAGCTCTCCTCGGCCGCCTTGCTGCTGCTCTCGTTCGGCCTGGTCGCTTCTGCCCAGATCTCCCGCACCGTTCCTGCGCCCCGGATGATGCAGGGCGACCTGCCGAGCGGGGCGGATAGCGATGCGGCCAACGATTGGGCGCGCCGGCTGCACAAGGCGGACGAGCACCTGCGGGCGGGGGAGTGGAACAAACCGCGGCGCGACACCGACCGGATGATCTACGAGATGCTGTTCGGGATCAAAGCCGATGCGGGAGCCGCGGCGACGCTCGGTCTCACGCTCACGTTTCGCGCGCTTGCCGAAGCCGGCGGCGGCGATGTCGAGGCCGGCCGGTGGAATTGGCTCGCCGCCCAGGCGCTTCAGCCGGACCTGAACGAGGTGAGCCTCGATCCCTACGGCGCGGCCGGCAAGGCGCTCGATCCGTTCCGGCTCGGCGGCGACCGCTCTCTCTCGGCGTTCGCCGCGCGCTCGCTCGGCGTCGAGCCCGGGCCGCCGAAGGCGGATCAGGAGGCGAAGAAGCTTTCGGGCGCCGAGCCGCGCTACCCCAAGGCGCTCAAGGCGACCTGCGAGAAGGGGACGGCGCGGATTGCGGTGACGGTCGACTCAACCGGCCGGCCGGTCCATCCCCGTTGGCTCGATGCGTCGGGCGGCCCGGTGATGGCGCTCGCTCTGTTCGAGGCCGTGCGCGACTGGCGCTGGCAGCCCGCGCGACGTGGCGATCAGGCGGTGCCGATGGAGGTAAAAATCGAGCACCTGTTCGATCCCGGCAGATGCCGGCCGCGGGCCGGAAAGACCTGAGGCTCCCTTAGCGTTTCGCCAGGATCAACGCGAATAGATCCTCCGGGTCGGTGAACCATTCGGCGACCGAGAATCCCGCGGCGGCGAGCAGGCGCTCGGCCCGCGCGCGGTCGTACTTGGTGCTGATCTCCGTCAGGATCTCGTCGCCGGGTTCGAAATCGAGGGCGAGGTCGAGTGCCTGGAGCGTCACCCGTTGCGCTCGGGTGGCCACCAGCCGCATCTCGATCCGCGAGTGCTCGACATCGAAAAAGGCCCGGTGTTTAAAGGCCGCGGGATCGAAGTCTCCCTCGGCGATCCGGTTGGTCACGTTTAGGATGTTCAAATTGAACGCCGCGGTGACGCCGGCCGAATCGTCGTAGGCGGCTTCGAGGCGCGGAATCGGCTTGACCCGATCGACTCCGATCAGGAAGGCATCTCCCGGCGCGAGCTCGGCGTGAAGGTCGGCGAGAAAGCTCGCCGCCTCCTCCGGGTTCAGGTTGCCGATCGTGCCGCCCAAAAAGATCGCCAGGCGAGATCCCTCTTGCCCGGGCAGAGGAGCCAGGTCGGCGAGGAAGTTGCCCAGAATGCCGTGGACCGCCAGCCCCGGGTACTCGCTCGTAAGCTCTGCGGCGATCCGCCGGGTGGTCGCTTCGGCCACGTCGATCGGCACGTAGAGCCGGAGCGTGCCCTGGCCCCTAAGGGCGTCCAGAAGCAGCCGCGTCTTGGTCGCAGCGCCGGAGCCGATCTCGACCAGGGTGACCGCGCGGGTCGCCGCGGCGACCCGCGGCGCGATTCGTTCCAGCAGCGCCCGCTCGGTGCGGGTGGGGTAGTACTCGGGCAGCTCGCAGATCTGCTC
This sequence comes from Acidobacteriota bacterium, assembly GCA_040005235.1. GTDB lineage: Bacteria > Acidobacteriota > Thermoanaerobaculia > Multivoradales > UBA5704 > DASYKS01. Next base: position 2,667 of record JBDTZG010000084.1, read on the forward strand.
GAATAGATCCGAGCCCAAGTCGTCATAGAAGAAGCGGGAGGGGATACGCGGCAGCGGCTCGCGGAGAGACCGCCCCAGCTCTTCGAGGTCTTGCTGGCGGCTGTCGGCCGAGCGCCTTTCGAGCCGGACGGTCCCCTTGGCTTCGGCGGCTTCGTCGGCGGCTGCGTCGGTGGCTTCGTCGGTGGCGGGAGGATTGGCGGTCATAGCGGGAAGTGTATCGCCCTCGGAGGTCCGGGTTCGTGTCCATGACTGTCTTCTACGGTAGACGCTGCCGCCGATCCAATCGTCTACCCGCGAGGACGCGAGCTCGGATCCCGCTAGGTGGTCCCAAGGAAAGCTTCTTGTTTTCAGTCGGTTAAGGTCAATCTTTGGAGTTGGCACGAAGGTTGAAAACAGTTCTGGCAGAAGGAGGTTCCTAACCATGAACGGAATGAAACGACTGAAGGTTTGGAAGCTGACGGCGCTGTTTGCAGTGTTGCTGATGCTCCCGTTGTTCACGCCCGCCGCCCAGGCTGGCGGATTCTCTCTGGGAGCGCTCTTCCGGATCGGCGGCGTTCACTTCAACCTGACGTTCGGCGATTTCGGGTACGGCCATCCCCGAGGCTACTACTACCGCACGGCCGATCCGATCTCGTACGGCGGGTACCGGTGTAACTCCTACTGCTTCACCTCCGGCGGCTACAGCTATCACCACGAGAGCTGCCCGCTGGTGCGCCACCACCTGGCCTACTACGACATCGACCCGCTCTCGCTGTACGACCGCTACGCCCCGAGCTACGGCGCCGGTTACGGCTACGACAGCTACAACAACTACAACAACAACTACGGCGGCTACGGTGCCTATGGCGGCGGCTACTACAGCTACGACAACCGGTATAACGGCTACAACCGCTACAACGGCCGGTATGACAACTATCCCTATCGCGACCGGCGGAACGGTTACGACCGCGACCACCACGACCGCGACTATGGACGCCACGACCGGAACGACCGGAACGATCGCAACGATGGACGGCACGACCGGAACGATCGCAACGATGGACGGCACGACCGCCATGACGGTGAGCATCACGATGGCGGGCATCACGGCGGGCACTCCTCGGGTCGCCCGCACAACTAGCAGGTTCCGCTACACCAACCCTCTTTCTCCTCCCTCCTCCCGCCGGGGTGGGTCCCTCCACCCGCCCCGGCCCCTCCTTTAGGTATAATGTCGACGTGAGCGTAGCCAGCGAGGTGCAACCGCGTATCCTTTCGCGGTCCGAGCACCCGATCTCCCGGAAGCAAATCAGCGGTCAGGCACTGAAGGTTCTCTACCGGCTGCACGGAGCGGGCTATAAGGCCCACCTCGTCGGCGGCAGCGTGCGCGACCTGATGCTCGGCCGCCAGCCGAAGGATTTCGACATCGGCACCAACGCGCGGCCGAACGAGATCCGCCGCCTGTTTTCCAACTCCCGCATCATCGGCCGGCGTTTCCGGCTGGTCCACGTCTTCTTCCAAGACGGCGACACCGTCGAGGTCTCGACCTTCCGCCGCGATCCGCGGCCGGAAGACCAGGAGACCGCCCCGGGCGACCTGCTGATCACCAGCGACAATACCTACGGCACGCCGAGGGAGGACGCGTTCCGGCGCGACTTCACGGTCAACGCCCTGTTTTACGACATCGCCGACTTTTCGGTGATCGACCACGTCGGCGGCATCGAGGATCTCGAACGCCAGCTGATCCGGACGATCGGGAACCCGGCGGTCCGCTTTCAGGAAGACCCGGTGCGAATGCTGCGCGCCTGCGAGTTCGCCGGCCGGCTCGGCTTCGGCATCGAATCGCGGACCCAGGAAGCCCTTCACCTGCACAGCCGGGAGCTGACCAAGGCCTCCCCGGCGCGAATGACCGAAGAGATCATCCAGCTGTTCCGCTGCGGCCGCTCGGGCGCCGCGACCCAATGGCTCTTGGAGCTGGGGATCCTCGAAGTGATCCTCCCCGAGGCGTACGCGATGGTGGCTGCGGGGGAGCGGGGCCTCGGCGAATTCGGCCAGATCCTGCCGTCGATCGACCGGATGGTCGCCGCCGGCCGGAAGCCTTCCGACTCCGGCGCGCTCGCGGCGATCCTGCTGCCGCAGGTCATGCTGCGCCGGCACGACATCGAGGCGCTCAACCAGCGGCCGATGGGCCGGACGGCGCTCGACAAGATGACCGAAGAGGCGGTGGCGCCGTTCTTCGCCCGCTTCACCCTCTCGAACTTGAAATCTCAGCAGGTGCTCGCGGCGCTCCACCTGTTCCAGCGCCTGATCGATTCGGGCTGGAGCGCGGGCGAGCGGCTGCGGATCGCCCGCCGCGCGGGATTCGAAGACGCGCTGCTGCTGTTCGAAATCCTGGTGGCGGCAACCGGGGACGGTGCCGACAAGCTGGAGATCTGGCGCGCCGCGGGGTCCCGCGCCCGCTCGGGCGAAATGCCGCCGCCCGAAGAGGTGGTGGCGGCAGCCAAGCGGCCCCGCCGCCGTCGTCGGCGCACCGGCCGGCCGGCGGGCGCCGCCAGCTTGTAAGACCGTCGCCAGCTTGTGAAATGAGTCACAGCTTCCCGCGGTTTCAATAGAATAGGGCCATACCGGCCCTGACGAGGATCGACATGTCCTGGTTTTCCGATTTCTTTCGCTCCACCGTGGGCAAAAAAGCGGTGATGGCCGTCTCGGGGCTCGTGCTGTTCGGCTTCGTGTTGACCCACATGCTGGGCAACCTGAAGCTCTACCTGCCGGCCCATCCGGACGGCACCATCCCGATCAACGTCTACGGTGCGTTTCTCCGCCACATCGGCGAGCCGCTGGCGCCCGCGTACGCTCTGCTCTGGATCGCCCGGATCGTTCTGCTCGCCGCGGTGTTTCTTCACATCTGGGCCGCCTGGGCGGTCACCCAGGCGAGCCGCGCCGCCCGGCCGGTGCCTTACCAGCGGCTGGAGGTCGTCCAGGCCACCTACGCTTCGCGCACCATGCGCTGGGGCGGCGTGATCATCCTGCTGTTCGTCCTCTACCACCTGGCGCACCTGACGTTCGGCTGGGTCCATCCCGATTTCGTCCTAGGAGACGTGCGGCACAACCTGATCGCTGGATTCAAGGTCTGGTGGGTCTCGGCCTTCTACCTGGTGGCGCAGATCGCCCTCGGCTTTCACCTCTACCACGGGCTCTGGAGCCTGTTTCAATCGCTCGGCTGGAACCATCCGCGCTACAACGCCTGGCGCCGCGGATTCGCGATCGTCTTCGCCTGGGTCGTCACCCTCGGCAATCTCTCGTTTCCCGTGGCCGTGTTGACCGGGCTGGTCGCCTAGGAGCCCGCGCAGATGAATACGAATCCCGAAACCGCTCTGCCCTCCGCCCCCGGCACGCCGGACGCCAAGATCCCGGCCGGCCCGCTCGACCAGAAATGGAGCGAGCACAAGAGCCACTTGAAGCTGGTGAACCCGAACAACAAGCGGAAGTTCGAGGTCTTAGTCGTCGGCTCCGGCCTTGCGGGCGCCGCCGCTGCGGCGAGCCTCGCCGAGCTGGGCTACGAGGTGAAGTGCTTTTGCTTCCAAGACACCCCCCGCCGCGCGCACTCGATCGCCGCCCAGGGGGGCATAAACGCCGCCAAGAACTACCGGAACGACGGCGACTCGGTCTTCCGGCTGTTCTACGACACGATCAAAGGGGGCGACTTCCGCGCCCGCGAAGGCAACGTCCATCGCCTGGCCGAGCTGTCGAGGAACATCATCGACCAGTGCGTCGCCCAGGGGGTGCCGTTCGCCCGCGAATACAGCGGCCTGCTCGACAACCGGAGCTTCGGCGGCGCGCAGGTGGCTCGCACCTTCTACGCCCGCGGCCAGACCGGCCAGCAGCTCCTGCTCGGCGCCTACCAGGCGCTCGAACGGCAGATTGCGGCCAAGAAGGTGCGGATGTACCCCCGCACCGAGATGCTCGACTTGGTGGTCGAAGACGGCCGGGCGACCGGCATCGTCACCCGCGACCTGATCACCGGCCGGATCGAATGCCACGCCGGCCACGCGGTGGTGCTCGCGACCGGCGGCTACTCGAACGTCTTTTACCTCTCGACCAACGCCAAGGGCTCGAACGTCACGGCGATCTGGCGCGCCCACAAGCGCGGCGCGCTGTTTGCGAACCCCTGTTTCACGCAGATCCATCCGACCTGCATTCCGACCTCCGGCGACTACCAGAGCAAGCTCACGCTGATGAGCGAATCGCTGCGCAACGACGGCCGGATCTGGGTGCCGAAAGATCCGGGCGATGGTCGCTCGCCGGACCGGGTGCCGGAAGGGGAGCGCGACTACTACCTCGAACGGAAATACCCGGCTTTCGGCAACCTGGTGCCGAGAGACGTCGCGGCCCGGAACGCCAAGTCGATGATCGACGAAGGGCGCGGTGTCGGCGCGCAGAAAAACGGCGTCTATCTCGATTTCTCCGATTCGATCCGCCGCGTGGGCGAGGCGGCGATCGAGGAGCGCTACGGCAACCTGTTCGAGATGTACGACAAGATCACCGGCGAAAATCCCTACAAGGTGCCGATGCGCATCTACCCCGCGCCCCACTACACGATGGGCGGCCTGTGGGTCGATTACAACCTGATGAGCAACGTGCCCGGCCTGTTCGTGCTCGGCGAGGCGAACTTCTCCGACCACGGCGCGAACCGCCTCGGCGCCTCGGCGCTGATGCAGGGCTTGGCCGACGGCTACTTCGTCATCCCCTACACGATCGGCGATTACCTTTCGAGCTTCCTGAACCAGCCGGTGACCACCGACAGCCCGGCCTTCCGCGAAACCCAGAGCGACGTCGAAGCGCAGATCGGGAAGTTTCTCGGCGGCAACGGCAAACGCACTGCCGACTCCTACCACCGCGAGCTGGGCAAGCTGGTCTGGGATCATTGCGGCATCCTGCGCACCGCCGAGGGGCTGGCGGAAGCGCGGAAGAAAATCCAGGCGCTTGAAGCGCAGTTCGAAAACGACCTGCGCATCCCGGGCGGCGCCGCTGAAGTGAACCAGGAGCTCGAACGGGCCGGCCGGGTCGCCGACTTCTTCGGCCTGGCGGATCTGATGTGCCGCGACGCACGCGAGAGGAACGAGTCGTGCGGCGGCCATTTCCGCGAGGAGTACCAGACGCCGGATGGCGAGGCGCTCCGCGACGACGAGAATTTCTCCTACGCCGCGGCCTGGGAATGGAACGGCCCGGGCCGGGAATCGACCCTTCATAAAGAACCGCTGGTGTTCGACAACGTGAGCCCGAGCCAGAGGAGCTACAAATAATGGATCTGACGCTACACGTCTGGCGCCAGGGCGGCCCCGGCAAGCCGGGCCGGATGGAACGCTACGAGGCCAAGGGGATCAACGAGCACAGCTCGTTTCTGGAGATGCTCGACGTCGTGAACGAGGGGCTGATCGCCGCCGGCAAAGAGCCGATCGCGTTCGACCACGACTGCCGCGAAGGGATCTGCGGCTCGTGCGGCTTCATGATCAACGGCCACGCCCACGGGCCTCTGCCGCACACCACCGTCTGCCAGCTCCACATGCGCCATTTCAAAACCGGCGACGAGCTGTATCTGGAGCCCTGGCGCTCCAAGGCCTTCCCGGTGGTCAAGGACCTGATGGTCGATCGCAGCGCGTTCGACCGGATCATCCAAGGGGGAGGCTTCATCTCGATCCCGACCGGCAGCGCGCCGGAGGCGAACCTGACCCCCGTGCCCAAGGGGCAGGCCGACACCGCGTTCGACGCCGCGACCTGCATCGGCTGCGGCGCCTGCGTGGCGCAATGCCCGAACGGCGCCGCCCAGCTGTTCACCTCGGCGAAGGTCTCGCACCTCGGCCTCTTGCCGCAGGGCCAGCCGGAGCGGAACCGAAGGGCGCTCGGGATGGTCGAAGCGATGGAGGCCCAAGGCTTCGGAGCCTGCTCCAACTACGCCGAATGCGAGGCGGTATGCCCCAAGGGGATCTCGATCGATTTCATCGCCCGCCTGAACCGCGATTTCCTCGGCGCGAAGCTCGCGGGGGCGTCGACCGCCGAAGCGAAAGCGAAGGGCGGAGCGGGATGAGGAAGGCGCTGGGCGCCGGAGGCATGCTTCGGATTCTCGCCTGCGCCCTGCTCGCGGTATCGCTGGGGCCGGTCGGCGCGCCAGGGCAGAGCGCGCCCCCGGCCGCTGCTTCGCCGAAACCGGTCTTCGTCACGATGCCCCGTTCGGAGAAGGCGGCAGCGTCCAAGCCCGCCCTTCCTCCGGGCGAAACGGTGGCCCAGGCGATTGGCCGGCAGCCCCGCAAAGGTGACACGCCGGCCGCGATTGGGATCTTGAGCGCAGTCGTGGCCCTGATCTTTGGAGTCGTGGTGCTCGTCGCTTTGCGCCGCCGGGCGAAAGTCTGCCCGCGCTGCTTTTCCCTGCTCTACGAGCTGAGCGACCCCGATGACGCGGGAGAGGATCTCTCGCCCGACGAACCGCGAGACACCCGGCCGATTCTCGCCTGCCTCGGTTGCGGCGAAGTCGGCATGCTGCGCACCGGCCTTTTCTTTAAGAGCGGCGGCCAATGCCCGAAGTGCCAGAAGTGGAATCTGGCCAGCCGCTTCAAGGTCGTGCAGCCTTCGAGCTACATGATGTTCGGCCTGATCCGCATCGAAGAAGCCTGCGCCTGCGGTCACGAAGCGAGCTTCCTCCGCTCGACCCCACCGAACCAGGCACCGATTCCCGAGTTCGTCGCCGCCTCGCCGTTCCGCGCGTGAGCCTCGCCTCGCCACTCCCAGTCTTCGCGCTGGTTGCGTTGATGGGTGCGCTCGCCCTCCCCGCGGGCGCCGCGCCGATCATCGAAGTCGCCGATCTCGCCCACCCCGCCGACGGTCTGCTCGACCGCACCGGCCGGATCTCCCACGAATCGATCGCCGAGTTCCGGAACATCGCCGAGCACATCCGCCGCGAAACCGGCGGAGAAATCGCCGCGGTGGTCGTCGACTCTTTAGGCGGCAAAGAAACCAGTCCGTTCGCCCGCGAGCTCTCCGAGTCGTGGCGTTTGGGGGGAGCCGACGCCCGAGGCGCATTGATCCTCGTGGCGCTCAAAGACCGGCAGGTCGAGCTGACCCTAGGCCGCGGCCTCGACGATCCCGAACGCAGGGAACGGGCGGCGCAGATCGTAAGAGACAGCCTGGCGCCCCGCCTCCACGCCGGAGACATCGGCGGAGCCCTGGTCGCCGCCGCGCGCGAAAGCGCCACCCGGATCTTCTACGCCGTCGAGGTGATCGAGCCGAAAGCGGGGGAGAAAGGTGAGGGCGCAAAACCGGCCCAATCTCCGGAGCCGGGCGCCGCGCCACCCGGAGCGGCCCGGGCACCCCTACCGAACCCGCCGCCAACCGCCGCCGGGCGCTCGTTCGAATGGGTGCCCTACGCAATCTGCGTCGCAGTCCTGCTGCTCGGCCTCGCGCTCTACGGCGCACGCAAGTCAGATAAGAGCTGACCGCGGGGGGCGGGCGGTACGGGTCCCTCTAAACCCTTTCGAAACCCTGGCTGTCGAACTTCCACGTCCGGCCGCTTTCCGTCACCGTGCTCCTCGCGGCCTACCGGTCACGCCCATGGCTACCGACACCCTCTCGATGCCGGCGATCAGGACCTGGAAGCTCCGCGAGCGGTTCTCCGCTGTGAGCACTTGGGCCATGCGCCGGGCGCCAGAAACTTTCTGAAACTCCTCCACCACTGCGGCCAACGCTTTGCTCGGTTGGTCGATGGCGTCAGGATCCCGAGAGCGGGAACGTGCGCCCAGACGGCGGAGTTCCGGGCGTTCGAAGGCCGCCGCGAGCGCGCCGGGGGCGCCGAAATACCAGGCCTCCAGTTCCTGGCATGCGATGCGGACGAGAGTGTCCTCTCGACCGCCGGCCAGGGTGAGCTGGACCAAGCTCTGTTTGAGCGCACGACAGTCCGCGCCGTCGTTGTCTCGCACCACCACGAATCGGACACCGGGTTCGCGCCATCCGAGCAGCTTGCGCGGAATGCTTTTTTCCAGATCCTGCTTGCCCTCATGGGGCACGCATAAGAAAGGAAGTCCGGGGAACAGCCTGGGCAGCAGGCCGTCGAGCAGCACCTTCATCGAATATTCTTCCAACAGAAACACGACGCGGCTCATCGCAGCCCGGCTCCTTCGAAAAGCCCCTGTTTCCAGAGCGCCCCGGGTAGGTCACCCTCGGCGACCAGGTTCCTCAGCAGCTCGCTGTCCTTGGCTCGGCGCACCGTCGAGAATCCGTCTTCCTTGACCAGCCAATAGATCTCGTCGAGGTTTGCGCCGTTCAAGAAGTCAGGCGAGTGGGAGGACACGAAGACCTGGCCGCCCCGCCGCGCGTAGTCGCGAAATTCCTCGACCAACTCGTGGAGAAGCTCCGGATAGAGCTGGTTCTCGGGCTCTTCGATCGCAAGCAGCGGGTGCGGCTTGGGGTCGTAGAGCAGCACGAGATAGGCAAACATCTTGATCGTGCCGTCCGAAACGTAGCGGGCGATGAACGGGTCTTTGAAGCTCCCATCCTGGAATCGCAGAACCAGCCGCCCATCTTCGGTGGGCTTTGCTTCGACACGGCTTACTCCAGGAATCCGTTGCTTCATGACCTCGAGCAGGTGTTCGAACCGATCCGGATGGCGTTCGTAAAGGAATTGTGCCACCTGCGCCACGTTGTCCCCGCGGGTTGAGAGATGCTCGGAGAATCCCGCCTCGGCGCTGGGCCTGGCGTTGCTGATGTGAAAGTCGGAAATATGCCAGTTCTCGATCAGGCTGCGGAACTCCGCGACCACACGGAACTCTTTGAACTGGCCGAGGCCTTTGATGGCCAGAACGGAGGGATCGTCGATCACGTGCTCCTTACGTTCCTCGACCACACCCTCCTGGCCATACGCCGCCTCGTTGGTGATGGCACTGCCACGCCCATGCGAGAAGTCGACAAAATGCCAGGGCTTGCCTTTCTGGCCGCGGCGGAATTTCAAGACCTCGCGCTCTACGACCGGCCGGCCGTTTTCGTTCGCGATGTCGAGTTGATAGGTCGCAAGGCGCCCCCCGCTCTCTCGGAACTTGACCGTGATCCCGATCGGGCCGGTTTCTCCACGGCTGACGAGCTCGCCAAAGCCGCCACGGCGCGCCACCGCTTGCGCCACGTTCTCCGTCAAGGCCTCTTTGAGAAAGCTGAAGACGTCAAACAGGGTGCTCTTGCCTGAGCCGTTGGCGCCGACCACGACCGCGAGGCGGGGTAGATCCGAAAGCGTAGCGTGGTGGAACAGACGATAGTTGCGGATTTCGATGGACTCAATCTGCATTCCCTACTCCTCGACCTCTTCAAACAGCGTACCCAAGGCACAGTGAGGAACTATGGCCGCCGACCTCGCGGAGTCCAGCATCCCCAAATTTATCAACGCTTTGCGCAGATTAAGGTGGCCAGGCGGTGGTGTCAATCGATCGTGAGCTGGGGACAGCGCCGCCTCTATCGCCCGCCAGCGAGCAGCGCCACGTACTCCGGGCTCTCCTGGATCGTGTTGTGGCCGGTATTTCGGACGACCTTCAATATTGCTTGTCCGTTCGCGAAGCGCTTGTAGAGCGCCTCGGTGCTTGCTCGGGAGACGACTTCGTCGTTTTCGGCTTCGAGCAGGAGGGTGGGAGCGGTGACGTTCGGGGCGTAGCGCTGGGATTCGAATTTGTCGTGCATCAGCCAGCGGATGGGGAAGATTGGGTATTGGTCGGCGGCGATGTCGACGAGGCTGTCGTAGGGGGTGACCAGGATCAGGCGGGTTAGGGGCCGGGCGGTGGCGAGTCGGATGGCGACTCCGCTGCCGAGGCTGCGGCCGATGGCGGTGATTTGGGGGTAGGTGGTGCGCACCTGGTCGTAGAGGGCGAGGGCGTCGGCGACCAGGGCTTTCTCGCTGGGTTTGCCGGTGCTCGCTCCGTAGCCTCGGTAGTGGGTGAGGTAGAGGGCCTGGTGCGGGAAGGCGGCTTCGAGGTCGGGGAGGCTGTGATTGGTGTCTTCGGCGTTGCCGCCGAAATAGAGCACGGCTTCGGCGCCGGGGGCGGTCTTTACCGTGGCTTGGACCTCGGTGCCCTCGGTGCGGAGCGCGAGGGTCGAGGTGCCGGGGGCGGAGGAGGGGGGATGGGGAAAATAGATCAGCGAGCGCTGGCGGGCGAACAGGAAGACGCAGCAGGCGAGATAGAGCAGCGCCACGATGGCGGCGATCGTCAGGAAGGCGCGGAGCACGGGGGAGAAGCCTAGCAGGGTCGCCGGAGGGAACCTGGGGGCGCCGAGTTTCAGTTCGGTGGTTGGGGCGATCGTTGCCGCTGCGGGGCCGAGCTGGTGCTCGGCGCTCCCAGGGAAAAGAAAAGGCGGGCGCTCCCTTAGGAGTCGCCCGCCTTGGCAATTCGTTTTGAGGGCGCTCAGTGCGGCGGGGTGGCTTCGGGGGTTGCCGGCTCGGGCGCGGGCGCGGGCGGGGCGGCTTCGATCGAGAGCAGCTCGACTTGGAAGACGAGGGTGGCCCCCGGCTTGATCTTCGGCGGGGCTCCGCGGTCGCCGTAGGCGGCGTCGGAGGGGCAGACCAACTTGGCTTTGCCGCCGACTTTCATCTTCTGGACGCCTTCGGTCCAGCAGGGGATGACGCCGTTGAGCGGGAAGGTCACCGGCTCGCCGCGCTGGATCGAGCTGTCGAAGACCTCACCGTCGGTGAGCGTGCCCTCGTAGTTGACCTTCACCTGATCGGTCGGCTTCGGGGTCGCGCCCGTGCCCGGGGTGGTTTCGATGTAGATCACGCCCGAGGGGAGCTTGACAGCGCCTTTTTCCGCGGCGGCCTTGTCGAGGAAGCCCTTGCTCGCGTCTTTCTCTTTGACGGCGGATTTGGCCGCGCGGTCCGCGGCGAGAGCCTGGATTTTCGGGCCGAACTCTTCGAGACTGACCTTCAAGGTACCGCCGGCGACGCCGTCGGCCAGGCCCTGTTCGACGATCTTGACCTCGTCCGTCGTCAGGTTGAAGGCAGCGAGGTTGCGGCTGATCGCCGCGCCGATGGCGTAGAGCGTCTTCTCGTCGTCGTTCTTCAAATCCTGGGCGCCGCCGATCTGGGCCGCGAACAGGAGGGCTACGGCGCCCGCTACGATGGTTTTCGACATGCGATCGATCCTTTTGGCGACCCCGATTGAGTACCCGGCGATGTCCCGCTCCTCGGGGCTTCGCGAGCCGGGGCAAGACCTTGGCCCGACGGGCGATCCGCCGGGAGGAACGAGCAAGATCTCATATCGCCCGAAGGCTCGCAAATGTTGCCCAGAAGTGTCCCGGTTCACGGCCGTTATGGCACTCGGGAGGCGGGGAGAATTAGATTTGGCATCACGGCTCACCCCGGACGCGGTCGCGACCCCTAAAGCGGCGAACGTATTACGGGCTTATCACCTGGTTGACGTACTGCGCGAGCGGGCACGCCGATCGGGTCAGGCTCCTGCCTACACGTTTCTTGACGACGGAGAAGCGGAGGGCGGAGGACTGTCTTGGGCGCAGCTCGACCGGGCGGCGCGGGCGATCGCCGTCCACCTGGCCGAAGTGGCGCGGCCGGGCGACCGGGCGCTCCTTCTGTTTCCCGCCGGGCTGGACTTCATCGCCGCGTTTTTCGGCTGTCTGTACGCCGGGGTGGTGGCGGTCCCCTCCTATCCGCCGCGGCCGAACCGGGGGCAGCAGCGGCTGCGCGCGATTGTCCGCGACGCCGCGCCCGCGGTGGTGCTGGCGCAAAAAGCGCTGCTGCCGCGGGCGGCAGCGCTGGTCGAGGACGTCCCCGAGCTGGCCGCCGCGCGCTGGCTCGCGACCGATGACCTAGGCGGTGGCGAGGATCTCGACCAGGCGGCGGAGGCGGCGCAGGCGGCGGATGTTTGGCGCGATCCGGGCATCCGGCCCGACCACCTGGCGTTCCTGCAATACACGTCGGGCTCGACCTCGCTGCCCAAGGGGGTCAGGGTCAGCCACGCGAACCTGATCGCCAACGAGCGGATGATCCAAGCCGCCTTCCGCCAGAGCGAGGAATCGGTAGTGGTGGGCTGGCTGCCGCTCTACCACGACATGGGGCTGATCGGGAACGTCCTCCAGCCGCTCTGGTCGGGCGGGCGTTGCGTGTTGATGTCGCCCGTGGCGTTCCTGCAGAAGCCGCTGCGCTGGCTCGCCGCGATCAGCCGCTACCGGGCGACCACCAGCGGCGGCCCGAACTTCGCCTACGACCTGTGCGCGCGGAAGATAGCGCCGGACGACCGCGCCGGGCTCGACCTATCGAGCTGGCGGGTGGCTTATAACGGCGCCGAGCCGGTGCGCCCCGCGACGCTCGACCGCTTCGCCGCGGCTTTTGCCGGCAGCGGTTTTTCCCCCGCGGCGTTTTATCCCTGCTATGGGCTGGCCGAGGCGACGCTGTTCGTTTCCGGCGGCGTGCCGGGGGCGGGGGCCCGCGCGACCCGGTTCGATGCCGAAGAGCTGCGCCACGGCCGTGCGGTCGTGCGGGACGAGATGGGCCAGCAGGCTCTGGTGGCTTGCGGCGATTCGTGGCTCGAACAGCGGTTGGCGATCGTCGATCCCGAGAGCCGCGAGGAGCTGGCCGAGGGCCGGGTCGGGGAGATTTGGATTGCCGGCCCGAACGTCGGCGGCGGCTATTGGGGCCGGCAGGAGGCGAGCGCCGAGACGTTCGCGGCGACCACCGCGGCCGGGGCGGGGCCCTACCTGCGGACCGGCGATCTCGGGTTCCGCCAGGGCGGCGAGCTGTTCGTCGCCGGGCGGATCAAAGATCTGATCATCCTGCGCGGCCGGAACCTCTATCCGCAGGATCTCGAAGAGACGGCGGAGCGAGCCCATCCAGGCCTGCGCGCGGGGAGCGGCGCGGCGTTCTCGATCCCCGGCGGAACGGAGGGCGACGAGGCGGAGCGGCTAGTGCTGGTTTACGAGGTCGACCGGCGCGCCGGGCCGGAAGTGCATGAGCAGATCGCCGTCGCGGTGCGCGCGGCGATCGCGGAGGAGCACGAGGCGCAGGTGGCCGACCTGGTGCTGGTCAAGATCGGCGGCGTGCCGAAGACCTCTTCCGGCAAGGTGCAGCGCCACGCCAGCCGCGAGGGGTACCTGGCGGGCAGCCTGCCGGTGGTGGCGAGGAGCGCCGCGGCAGGGGAGACGGAGGTCGAGGCGACCGCGGGGACCCCCACAGGTCCGGCCGCCGCGCCCGAGCCGAGCCGCGCGGAGCTGGCGGCCCTGCCGGCCGGTGCGCGGCGGCGGGCGCTTGAAAAACTGCTCGCCGCCTGGGCGGGGCGCGCGCTGGGGGTCCCCGCGGGGCGGATCGAGCGCGCCGCGCCGCTCTCCGGCTATGGCCTCGATTCGCTCGCGGCTCTGGAGCTGCGCTCGGCGGTCGAAGAGCGGCTGGGCGCGGCGCTGCCGCTCGCGACGCTGCTCGAAGGGGCGACTCTCGGCGACCTCGCGACGCTGATCGGGGCCGATCTCGAAGGCGCTGCGGTGGTCGAGGCCGAGGCGGCGCCGAGCGAGCCCGAGTCCGATCGCGGGACGTTGCCGCTCTCCTACGGCCAGGAAGGGCTGTGGGTGGTCGAACGGCTGGCGCCCCAGGCGGGGGCCTACAACCTTGCCGCCGCGTTCCGCGTCTTGGAGCTGCCGGCCGACGGGCCGGAGCGGCTCTGTGCGGCGCTCCGGGCGCTGGTCGCCCGCCATGCCGCCCTGCGGTTGCGCCTGGTGGTGGAGGACGGCGCGCCGCGCCAGTTCGTCGCGGCGGCGGCTAATGAGGAGCTGGCGACCGATCTCGATTTCGCGGTGGAAGACCTCGGCGGCCGGAGCGTCGCGGAGGCGCTGGCCGACCTTTCCCGGACGGCGTACCTGCCGTTCGACCTGGAGCGCGGGGCGAGGGTGCGCGCGCGGCTGGTGCGCGGAGCGGGCTCGGACCTGCTGCTGTTCGCGGTCCACCATTCGAGCGTCGATTTCGCTTCGTTCGGCACGATCGCCCGCGACCTTGCGGCGCTCTGGACCGGCGGCGCTCACGCGGCCCTCGCGCCGCTCGCGCCGGAAACCAGCTACGCGAGCTGGATCCGCTGGCAACGCGAGCTGCTCGCCGGGCCTGAGGGTGAGCGGCTGCGCGCTTTCTGGCGCGAGCGGCTCGGTTCCGGGGTGGCCGATCTCGATCTGCCGACCGACCGGCCGCGCCCCGCGGCGCATAGCTTTGTCGGCACCGTGGCGAGGGCGCCGCTGCCGCGCGAGACCGCGGCGCGGCTCGAAGCGCTGGCGCGCAAGGGCGGGGCGACGCCTCAGGCGGCGTTGCTCGCGGCGTTTGCCGCGGAGCTGGCGCGGACCGCCGGCCAGGACGATTTCGCGCTCGGCGTGCCGACGGCGGGGCGCACCCGATCGCGCTTCGCCGAGACGGTCGGCTATTTCGCGAATCCGGTCGCGGTGCGCGCCCGGACCGCGGGTGATCCGAGCTTCCGCGAGCTGCTGGAACGGACCCGGGACGAGCTGCTCGGCGCGCTCGAACATGCCGACGATCCGTTCCCCCTGATCGCGGCCGAGCGGGTGCCGTCGCGCGACGCGGACCGCTCGCCGCTGTTCCAGGCGATGCTGGTCCACCACGCGGCGCGCGGCGCGGCCGATCCCGCCGGCGCGGCGCTCGCCGCGGTGGCGCTGGGCCAGGCGGGCGCGCAACTCGCGATCGGCGCTCTCTCGCTCATTTCGCTGGAGCTGCCGGAGCCGCGGGCGCAGTTCGATCTGACGCTCCGCTCGGCGGCGAACGCCGGGGCGGGCACGCTCGCCTTCGCGCTCGAAGCGAACGCCGAGCTGTTCGACCGCGCGACGGCGATGCGCCTGCTCGACCGGTTCGTTCGGCTGCTCTCCGCCGCCGCGGCGGCGCCCGAGACGGCGCTGTCCGCGCTGCCGCGGCTTTCGCCGGCCGAGCGGCACCAGCTGCGGGTGGAGTGGAACGACCGCGGGGCCGCCGATCTATCCGACCTCTGCCTGCATGAGCTGTTTCTCGCCCAGGCGGCGCGGACGCCGGAGGCCGAGGCGCTGGTGGCGACGACCTCGGAGGGAACCGGGCGGCTCTCCTATGGCGAGCTGCGGCAACGGGTTGCCCGGATGGCGGGCGCGCTCGTCGCGCGCGGCGCCGGGCCGGAGATCCGCGTCGCGGTCTGCCTTTCCCGCTCGGCCGATCTGGTGGCGGCGCTGCTCGCGGTGCTCGAAGCGGGTTCGGCCTACGTGCCGCTCGATCCGACCTACCCGCGCGAGCGGCTGGCGCTAATGCTCGCCGACTCGAGAGCGCGGCTGCTGATCACCGAAGATAGCTGCCTCGCGGCGCTGCCGGAAGCGCTGCCGGAGACTCTGCGCGTCGATCGGCCGGCCGATCTGCCGATAGGGCCGCCGGTAGGACCGATGCGCGCGCCGAGGGTGCAACCGGACAATCTGGCCTATCTGATTTATACCTCCGGCTCGACCGGCAGACCGAAGGCGGTGGCGATCGCTCATCGGGCGGCCGTGGCGCTCGCGCTCTGGGCGCGGCGGGAGCTTTCGGACGTCGAGCTGTCGGGGGTGGCTGCGGTCACCTCGGTCTGCTTCGACCTCTCGGTGTTCGAGCTGTTCGTGCCGCTCGCCTGGGGCGGCAAGACGATCCTGGCCGAAAACGCCCTGGCGCTGCCCGCTCACCCGGCGCGGGCGGAGATCTCGCTGATCAACACGGTCCCCTCGGCGATGGCCGAGCTGGCGCGCCTCGACGTGGCGTTTCCTTCGCTGCGGGCGGTGATCCTCGCGGGCGAGCCGCTGCCGGGCGAGCTGGTGGAGCGGATTTATCGGATGACCGAAGGGGCCTCCGGCCCGGCGCGCGCGTCGCCGGTTTTGACCGTGCGAAACCTTTACGGTCCGTCCGAAGACACCACCTATTCGACCGGCGCGATCATCCCGCGCGGCGAGGCGCGGCCGTGG
>JBDTZG010000085.1:0-18523 GCA_040005235.1 Acidobacteriota bacterium
CCCGGCTTCCTGGTCAACCGCCTGTTGATGTTCTATTCGACCGAGGCGCTCTGGCTGCTCGACGAAGGGCGCCGGATGGAGGATCTCGACCGGGCGATGACCGATTGGGGAATGCCGCTCGGCCCGATCGAGCTGACCGACGAGGTGGGCCTGGACGTGGCGATCAAAGTCGCCCACATCCTTCACGAGGCGTTTTCCGAGCGGCTGCCGCTGCCCGCCTGGATCGACAAGTTGTCGGGCGACGGCCGGCTCGGGGCGAAGAACCAGCGCGGCCTCTATCTGTATGAGAACAAGAAGCGCACCGGCCCCGACCCCGCCGTCTACGGCTTGCTCGGTCTGACTCCGAAAGCCGACAACGTGCGGCTCACGGACCTGTCGGAGCGGATGATTCTGCCGATGGTGAACGAAGCGGCCCGCTGCCTCGACGAAGGGGTGGTCGCCGACGCCGGGCACCTCGACCTCGCGCTGATCTTCGGCACCGGATTTCCGCCGTTCCGCGGCGGCCTCTGCCGCTGGGCCGACCAGGAAGGCCTCCCCCGCTTGATCGAGAAGCTCGAAAAGCTGGAGCGCGAGGTGGGTCCCCGGCATGCGCCGAGCCAAGCGCTCCGCCGCTACGCCGAGGCGGGCGGCTTTTATCCGGGGACGAAAAAGCCCTAGGGCGTCATCGGGGGAGGACGGGCCGGCGGGGGGCGATGACAGATTCCCCTTCCCATAAACCCAGGGCGTTGCCCTGGGCTAACGTGACGCGGCCCGTTGGGCCGCATGCGTCGCCGCAACGATGTAGGCCTGAAAGGCCGTCTCCCGTTAGCCCAGGCTGGAGGCCTGGGACGACGAATGGACCCGGGCCGCACGCACACCCTGGCCCACCGATTGCTACCTTCCGGGTCGAATGGCTAAAGGAGACCTCCTCATGCGCCGCTTCCTACCGCTTTTGCTCGTGCCGATCCTGGCAACCCTCGCCGTATCCGCCTTCGCAGCCGACGCGCCGCCCGCGGCCCAATTCGAGGGCCGGGTCGATGTCCGCGAGGTTCTTTTGGACGTCCTGGTCACCGACCGCCAAGGCAACGTGATCGTCGGCCTGGAGCCCAAAGATTTCCGGGTGACGGAGAACGGTAAGCCGGTCGATCTCGCCGGGCTCTCGTTCTACAGCAACCGAAAGTTTCTCGGCTCGACGGCGGAGGCGGCGAAGAGAGCGATCGCCGCCGACGCGCCGCTTGAAAACCGCTACTTCATCCTGCTTTTCAATGACGTCCGAATGCTCGCGATCGACGCGCCTTCGCTGCTCAGCCAGCAGCTGCAGGCGGCGCGCAAGGCCCAAGAGTGGTTCAAGGGGCTGCTCCCGAACGACTGGGTGGCAGTCGCGACGTTCGACACCAAGCTCAAGATCCACACCGACTTTACCCGCGATCGCCGGACGCTCGACGCCGCGATCGCCGAAGTCGTCGGAGGAAAGGACCCCGAGACCGAGTGGCCGTCGCGGGTCGGCAATGGGGCGACCGGCGCGTCGGCAGCCCCCTCGCTGCTCGCCCACCTGCCTCAGGGCAAGGCGTTGCGCGACAAGACCGTTGACATCTATGACGCGATGACCGTGCTCTCCAATGCCGCCGAACCGATCACCGGGCGCAAGAACCTGCTGCTCTTCTCGATCGGTTTTGGCCGAATCAGCGAATTCGGTCAGTACCTGCCGGACACCCAGCACTACAAGCCCGCCCAGCAGGCGCTGAACGACGCCAACGTCGCCGTCTACACGATCGACCTCTGGCCGGCGGGGACGGATCACACGCTTTCGAGCGGCTTGAACCTGCTCGCTTCCGATACCGGCGGCACCTACCTGTTCAACTTCGTCAATTTCGCGACGCCGCTCCAGAAGATCCTGGAGGAGAACAACGGCTATTACCTGCTCGCCTACAAGAGCGAGCGGCCGGCCGGGGCCGAAGGTTTCCAGAAGGTCGAAGTGAAGCTCGTGAATCCGGAGTTCAAGGTCAAGGCCCGCGAGGGCTACAGCTACGGCAAGCGCGGCGCTTCCTGAGGCGCGTTTGGATCGGGCCGCTTCCTGATGAGCAGCGGCCCGACCTGGGTGACGAGCGTTCCCGCCGCGAACAGGTTGGCCGCGAGCAGACCGAAGTTCGCAAGGCGCGTCGGGGCGCCGACCAGCACGAGGCCGAGCGGCACGTAGTACACCACCTTCGGCATGTGAACCCAGAAACCCGCGGCCGGCTCCGACTCGGAGCCGGCGCGGTCGATACGGTCGAGCAGCCCGAGCAGCAGGCTCGTGGACGACGACCAGACCGCGAACAGCGCACCGACCGGTCCGATCGCGCCGGCCAGCAAGGAGCCGGTGATCAGCGCGGCATAGGTGGCCGAATCGCAGAAATGATCGAGCCGCTTGCCGCGGTGGCTGCTCTGTCCGGAACGGCGGGCGACCGCCCCGTCCGCCATGTCGCAGCCGAGCGCGCCGAAAAACGCCGCGATCGCCCAGGCGGAACCGCGCGGGAAGGTTAGAACGAAGGCCAGCGCCGAGGCCGTCCCGAGCAGACTGACCGCCGCCGCCGGGATCTTCAGAGCGACCAACAGGGCGGCGATCGGAGCGAGCGCACGGTCCCGTCCGCGGCGGATCGAGAAATAGGCCCGCTCGTGCCAGACCCGCTGGTCGAAGGTTGACCGGGCGGGAGCCTCCGGCCGACAATCGCACGCCCGGTCCTCAACCATGAACGCTCAACTCGCGGTCCCGTCGCTGCACGCCGTCTCCCTCGCCGCGGAACCGATCGCGCGGTGGATCGCCGCGCTCGGGATCTGGGCATATCCTGCCTTCATCCTCCTATTCGCGCTGGCCGCCGTGCTCGCCGTCCCGGCGACTCCGATGCTCGCCCTCGGTGCCTTGCTGTTCGGACTTAGGGGAGGCTTCTTCGCCAGCGTCGCCGGTGCGACTCTGGGCGCGACGCTCGCGTTCCTCGTCGCCCGGCGCGTCGGCCGCGCCAAAATCGAAGCGCGCCTGGCCAAGCATCCGCGCTGGCGCCAGATCGATGCCGATCTCGGTCGCCACGGGGCGGTGGCGGTTCTGCTGCTGCGGATTCTTCCCATCTTGCCGTTCAACGTACTCAATTATGTCTGCGGTCTGTCGTCGATTCGACTCCGCGACTATGTCGGGGCCACCGCATTCGGTATTCTTCCCGGAGCCTTCGTCTACGTGTACGCGGCCGCGACGCTCAAAGACTCAGGCGATCCGGGATTCTCCTGGACCCGCTTGGCACTCCCCGCGGCCCTGCTCGCGCTGTTCCTGGTCGCCTTGCCGCTGGCAGTGCGCGCCGCGGATCGCCGCGCCGGAGGGCATCTGCTTTCGCGGCTGTCGCGGCGGGCCCGGCGCTTCTCCGGCGGGCCGGTCGATGACGTCGTGGACAAACCTTAGGAGGAGTCCGTGGAAATCGCCGTCCGCTGGAAAACCGCCCGAACCCCTTTCGCCCTTTTCTCCCTTCTGATCTTCTTGACCGTAACGACCGGCGGCTGCGCCAAGGGCAAAGCACCTCAAGAAGAAGCCGCCGCCGCCGCGAACGAGCAAAAGGAAATGCCGGAACACCCGCCGAAGCTCGAATGCCTGCTCAGCCCGCCGCGCCTGGCCACCCTCGGCAAGGCGGTCGAGCTTACATTCGTCCTGCGCAACACCGGACCCGCACCGGTCTGGGTGCTGCGCTGGCAGACGCCGCTCGAAGACCTGCGCGGCGACGTGCTGCAGATCGTCGGCCCGGACGGCAAACCGCTCGCCTATCAGGGTCCGATGGTGAAGCGCGGCGACCCGACTCCCGAAGAATACGTGCGTCTGGAATCGGGCGCCGCCGCCGAGCGGGTGGTCGACATCGCTGCCGCCTATCCCTTCGCGGCACCAGGAACCTACAGCGTAACGTTCAATCTGGGCCTGGCCGACGTGGCAGGCCGCGAAGGGGACGTACCGAGGCGCCGCGATCTGCTGCGGCCGTTCCCATTGAGCTGCGGCCCGGTCGATTTCCCGGTGGCGGCGGCGAAGTAGTAGGGGCGAGGCATGCCTCGCCTCACTTCGGCTTACTAGAACGCGAAGATCAACCCCGCCGACGCCTCGCCCTGGTAGAGAGCCTGGTTGACCTCGCGGTCGTGGCGCCGGTCGTCATCGCGAAAGCGGGCGTCCAGGTCAGTCCAATAGCCGCGTCCTTCGAGGCGCAGTCCCAGATTGTGGTTGAAGAAGATCTTCACGCCGCCGCCCATAGAGGCAGAGGCGCGGTCTTCGGCCTCCAGGTCCGCGAACTTAGGGTCGATCCGGGTGACGCCGCCGGTCACCGAGATGAACGGCACGACCTGGCCGCCCCCCCATTCGTAGTAGATGCCGCCCTGGAGGTAGCTGATCTCGACGTCGCCGAGCCGCTCGGAGGGATCGAACAGACCGGGATCGAGGGTGAACGCGCTCTGCTGCCGGTTGACCAGCGCTTCGAAGCCAAAACCGCTCTGGCCGAACGGGATGTCGACGATCACGCCGAACACGGAGCTCTTGTCGACCTCGACGTCCGCGTCGTTCAGAAAATCCCGGTTCGTCGCGGTGAGCTGGCCGCTGGTGCGATACCCCGCGGTCGGGGTGATCTGGAACTGGCCCTGGGCGGAAGCGGCCCGGGCCGAGGTGAAAGCGCCCGCCGCGGCAAGCGAAAGTAGAGCGAGTCGGAGGGTGGGGACAGACTTGGTCATGGAAGGTCTCCTGGAAGCGAATTCACCACTTGCGTTACGGTCCCTTTTGTACCACAGGCGTTTACGCCTTGCGCCGGGACATGTTTCGGGTAGCGGTTTGGTCAGCCTCCTCGCTCCTTCGCTCGCTTCGAGGCGCCCCCTGCTACCATGGCCCCCATGCCGTCGAGTCCCGAACCGATCCTCACCGAAGCCCGCCGCCTGCCCGAATCGAACGCCCTGCGCCTCACCTGGAGCGACGGCCACGCCGCCGAATACCCCTACGACTACCTGCGCGGCTGGTGCCCCTGCGCGGCCTGCCAGGGGCATTCGAACCTGAAGATCCACTATCACCCTGCAGGGGTGCCGGTCACGGCCGGCAGCATCCAACCGGTCGGCAACTACGCGATCTCGATCGCCTGGTCCGACGGCCACGGCACGGGAATCTACCGCTACGGCTTCCTGCGTGATCTCTGCCCCTGCCCCGTTTGCGGCGGCCCGGGGGAGGCGATCGACGTTTAAGCGGCTGCCTTTGAGGTCGCGAATACGAGGAGAGATCATGAAGGACGAATACGACTTTTCGCAGGGTGAGCGGGGAAAATTCTACAGCCCGGACCCGCTCGGGGCAGCGTATAATCTAAAGGCCATGTCGCGATCCCTCGCCGAACAGATCGAATTCGTCGCCACCCACCAAAGGCGCCAGGAGGCGGAAGTACTGGCCGAAGCGCTGCGGGCGGGTCTCGCCGAGATCTATCAGGACGCGCTGGTTCAGGCGTTCCTCGCGGGAGAGGTTTCGCGCGCCTGGATGGTTGAAGAGGTGGGAGCGGACCGTCTGAACGAGATCGAGCAGCGGAGGGACGCATTCGAGAAGGATCTCGCCGGTGCGGCGTCGATCCTCGCGGCTCGGGCACACGAACCCAGGCCTCCGACCTGGGCTAACGGGAGACGGCCTTTCAGGCCTGAAACCTCGATTCGGAGCGCGGGCGGCCCAACGGGCCGCGTCACGTAAGCCCAGGGCAACGCCCTGGGATCTCACCCCTTCGGCTCCGCCGCCTCGATCCTCGCCGGTTCCTTGGTGCTCCGGGCGCGGCGCCCGCGGTCTTCGGAGCGGACTCCGAAGATCTCGAGCTGCGGATTGGAGAAGCCCATGTGGGCGCGAGCCAGAGCCGAGAGCCGGCGGATCGCCTGTTCGGCTTCCAGGTCGAGCTGGCGGCGGCGGACGACCGCCTCTTTTCTTAGCCCTTCCAGGCGCTGAAGATCGGCCTGGGTCTCCCGCAGCTCGGCGACCGTCTGCCGGGCGAGCGCGTAGGTCTGGTCGCCGCCGGGAAGGTCCGGGAGCACTTCCTGAATGTTCTGGACCATGCTCTGCCACCGGTCCAGCCGAGCTGCGTACGATTTTTCGCCCATCGGGTTCTCCTTCGCGTGGAACCGCGACCCCTTTTTTGTGGGGGGAGAATATCACACCAGGTTTCCGGAACGCTCCGGTAAAGCCGCGGATCGCTCCGCCTGTCGCACGGAAGACTCCTGACTACCAGCGGAAGACTCCTCGGCTTTTCAGGAACATTCCGGTGATACCGAGGAACATTCCCGGGAAACCCAGGAGTGCTCCTTTCTACTCACGGAATACTCCTGAGTCTCAGAGGAAGATTCCTGAGGTCTAGAGGAATCTTCCGTGTAAGCCTGGAAATGTTCCGGCGATTCAGCGGAACATTCCTGTGGCTCTCAAGACTTTTCCGGAGCTTCACAGGAACATTCCTCCGAATGCACGGAGTTTTCCGCATTGCTAGCGGAATGTTCCCTGGGGTGTCAGGAATGTTCCGGACGATCCTAGGAACGCTCCGCCGGCTGCCAGGAGGACTCCGGGGCATCTCCGGAACGTTCCTGCCTCTCACGGGATCTTTCCTGGGGATCAGCGGACTTTTCCGGTACCCCGGCGGAGCGATCCGCCGGATGGCCGGAGCGTCGTTTGGGCGCTGCTCGGTCCGGGACGCGAGCGGGTCAGTCCTTCTGTTGTCGCGCCGACCAGCGGGCGAGATCTTCGGGGGTGTTGACGTTGGCGAAGATCTCCCGCGGCGGGCCGAACGACTGGAGATCCGCCTCGGAGAGCGCGGCGACGGTCAGTCCGGGTTCCTCCGCGAGGTCGTAGAGGGCGTAGTTTCCCGCGGCGACGCGACGGTCGAGCGCGGCGAGGGCCTTCGGTCCGTAGAGGGCGGCCAGCGGCTCGGCGCCTTCCTCCCAGCGCGGCAGCACGAGGTCGAAGGCTGCCCCGGCCGCCACCTCCGCGATCTTGGCCAGCAGGTGGGCCGGCACGGCGGGCAGGTCGCAGGCGAGCACCAGAAGGGAACGTGCCGGAAAGGCACGCGCCGCACCGAGCAGACCGGCGGCCGGTCCGCGGCCGGGACCGTCGGAAAGCGACAGCGCGCCGGTCACCAGGGAGCGCCCAGCGTCCGCCACCGCCACTTCCGCGCAGACTTGTCCGAGGCGGCGAAAAGCCCACTCCGCCAAGGTTTCGACCCCGGTTTCGCCCTCCTCGCCCTCGCGGCCCTCGCGGCCCTCGCGGCGATCGCTACGCCGGGCGATTTCCAGGGTCGCTTTGTCCCGTCCGAAGCGCCGGCTGGCCCCCCCGGCGAGCACGATGCCGACCGGCTCGGCCCCCTCCGGCGCGGCCGGGTTGCCGGTTGGCACCGTGCTAGCATTCTGGGCTTCAGACGATTCAAAAGGAGACATTTCGGATGACCCTCAAGACACAAGTCCTCGCTTCGCTGGTCCTCGTCGGGTTCGCCGCGGCGGCCGCATCCGCCGCTCCGGCGTCGCCCCCCGCTCGGGCCAAGAACCCGCGGGTGGCCTTGGAGACCAGCAAAGGCAAAATCGTGATCGAGCTAGAGGCCACGAAGGCGCCGAAGAGCACCGAGAACTTCCTCTCCTACGTTCGCGCCGGCTTCTACGATGGCACGATCTTCCACCGCGTGATCCCCGATTTCATGGTCCAGGGCGGCGCCTTCAAGACTGACATGACCCAGAAGCAGTCCAAGGCGCCGATCCGGAACGAAGCGGACAACGGCTTGAAGAACGACAAATATACCGTCGCGATGGCGCGCACCAACGATCCTCACAGCGGCAGCTCGCAGTTCTTCATCAACACGAAGGACAACGCGTTCTTGAACTTCACCGCCCAGAGCTTGCAGGGATGGGGCTATGCGGTGTTCGGCAAAGTGGTCGAAGGCTTCGATGTGGTCGATGCGATCGGCAAGACCCCGACCACGACCAAGAAGGGCTTCCAGGACGTGCCGGTCGACGCCGTGACGGTGAAGAAGGCGACGGTTCTGAAGTAGGCGCGGCACCTCACCCTCAACCCAGGCCGTTGGCCTGGGCTAACGTGACGCGGCCCTTCAGGCCGCAAAGATCCCATGATTGGGTCGTTACGGCCTGAAAGGCCGTGTCACGTCAGCCCAGGCTGAAGGCCTGGGTAGCCAACGGCCTGGGTGGTCTGGAGGGTCCCCTAGTGCTCGCGCAGAACGTTTTTAGCCTGGTTGCCCTTCGGCCCTTCAATCATCTCGAACGTCACCCGCTCCCCTTGGGTGAGCGTGCGATAGCCGTCGGCGACGATCGCCGTGTGGTGGACGAAGATGTCGCCGCCTTCCGGTTCCGGCAGAATGAATCCGAACCCCTTGGCGTTGTTGAACCACTTGACCGTTCCTTGCTGCGGCATGGAGGCTCCTTTCGCGCGCCGGAACCGGATTGCCGCGGCCTCGCAACTCAGGCGGAGGCGGACCGCTCCATTCGGTGTACCGGCTTTCCGTTATATTTGGCGCGATCTTGCCATCGTGCGATTGCCAAAATCAAGGGCCACGTCCAGCAGACGTCCGGCGAGCCGGTCGATCGGCACGACCTCTTCGACCGCTCCCTTGGCCAGCGCCTCGCGCGGCATGCCGTAGACCACCGAGCTGGCCTCGTCTTGCGCGAGGGTGCGGGCGCCGGCCTGGCGCATCGCGAGCAGACCGGCGGCACCGTCCGCCCCCATGCCGGTGAGCAGCACCCCCACCGCCGCGGCCCCGGCGACCTCGGCCACAGAGGAAAACAGAACGTCGACGCTCGGCCGGTGGTGGTTGACCAGTGGCTCGGCCGACAGACGGACCGCGAGCCGGCCCCCTTCGCGCACCAGCACGAGATGACAGTCGCCCGGGGCGATCAGCGCCCGGCTGGCCAGCACCTCCGCGCCATCCGTCGCTTCCGCCACCTCGATCGCGCAGATCTGGTCGAGCCGCCGGGCAAAGGCGCCGGTGAAGGCGCGCGGCATGTGCTGGACGATCAGCAGGGCCGGCGAATCCTCGGGCAGGGCGCCGAGCAACACGCGCAGCGCCTCCGGCCCGCCGGTCGAGGCGCCGATCGCCACCAGCCGCGGCCAGGGGGGCGAGCCGGGCGGGCGGTTGGGGATCGGAATCGCCGACCGCGGGACGGCGATCGGAACGCGGACCGGCCCGGGTTCCCGAGCGGCCGGGCGGATCGGCCCGGTGGCCGAGCCGCTCGCCGGCCCGGTCATCGGAGCCGTCGCCGGATCCCGCCGCCGGCCGGGCAAGCGGGCCTGGCTCGCGCCGCGCAGGGTTTCAAGCAAGCTCTCGGCCGACTCTTCGAGAAACGCCCGCAACCCGAACGCCGGCTTGGCCACCACTTCGAGCGCCCCGAGGTCGAGTGCCGCGAACGCGGCGGCCGTTCCGCTCTGGGCGTGGCTCGAACAGACGACCACCGGGATCGGGTCGTCGCGCATCAACCGGCGCAGGAACGCCAGGCCGTCCATCCGCGGCATTTCGAGATCCAGCAGGATGACGTCCGGCCGCTCGCGTTCGATCTTGGCGAGCGCAAGGATCGGGTCGGCGGCGGTAGTCGCGACCAGGTCGGGCTGGGAGCCGACCAGCGCTGCCATGAACTGGCGCATGACCGCGGAGTCGTCGACCACCAGCACTCGCGTGGGCCGCGGCTCGGTCCCCGCAGCCGGGGCGCCCGGGGCGGCCGGGCGGGGGCCCGTCGAGCCCGCGGCGCGCTTGAGCGTCACGGCGCCTCCTGGGCGAGCGAGGTCCGCGGCGGCTGAAGCCCCGCGGTCTCGGCGCGGCGATAGACGTTCGGGGCCTCGGGGCGAAAGTCGGGACCCGCCGCTCCCGCGAGGTTCTCCGCGTGGCCCAAAAAAAGCAGCCCGCCCGGCCGTAGATGGCGCGCCAGGCGCGAGATCACCCCGGCTCGGGTCGCGGGATCGAAATAGATCAGGACGTTGCGGCAGAAGATCAGATCGAGATCAGGGCCGACCGGATAGCGCGCCGCGGCGAGGTTGATCCGCTCGAAACGCACCAGCCGCTGGATCTCGGGCGCCGCTTTGACCTTCCCCTCCTGGTGGTTCAGGCCGCGGAGGAGAAATCGCTTCCGCAGGCTCTCGGAGATGCCCGACGCCCGCTCCGCCGGCCAGACCGCTTCCCTGGCGAGTGCCAAAGCGTGGGTCGAAAGATCCGAGGCGAGGATGTCGATCTTCCATCCCGCCTCGACCGGCAGGGTCGAGGCGAGCAGCATCGCGAGAGAAAACGGCTCTTCGCCGGTCGAGCAGGCGGCGCTCCAGGCGTTCACCCGGCGCGGCCGTGCGCCCGCATCGGCCTCGGCCGCCCAGGCGGGGAGGATCTGCGTCGAGAGCAGCTCGAACTGCTTGGCCTCGCGAAAGAACGAGGTCTCGTGGGTGCACAGGCAGTCGATCATCCGCACCGTTTCGCTCTCGCCCAGCTCGCGCGCGCGGTGGTAATAGGCCGAAAAGGAATCGAGGCCGAGCTCGGCGATCCGCCGGCCGAGCCGACGGATCAATAGAGTCCGTTTCGAATCCGGCAGGTAAATCCCTGATTCCTTCTGGATCCAAGCCTGAAACCGCGCGAACTCGGCATCGCCGATCGACCGCGGCGGCTCGATCGGCGCGCCCCTCATCCGGCTCCCCCGCCAGACGCCCCGTCAAACGCCCCGCCAGAGATCTCGGACATCACCGCGGCCGATAAATCGAGCACCGGCACGAACCGATCGCCTAGATTCACCAAGCCGCCGAGCAGGTCAGACGAGATCGCGCCATCGAACCGCGGCGCGGGGCTGATCCCCTGCTCCCCCACCTCGACGAAGCCGAGCACGTTCGAAACCCAGCCCCCCAGGCGGGCCGCGCCCTCGCTCGGCCGGAAGATCAGGATCGCCGGCCGGGCGGTGGAAGTTTCGCTGGCCTCCGCGCGAGCGACCAGACCGAGCTTGCTCGCGAGATCGATCACCGGCAGCGCTTGGCCGCGCAGGTTGAGCGCGCCGAGCACCCAAGGCGGGGCACCCGGCGCGCGGGTGATCGGCCCGGGCTCGACGATCTCTTCAAGCCGGGAAAGCTCGATCGCCAGCTCCACCTCGGCGAGCGCGAACAGCAGGAAGCGCCGTTCCTCTTCGAATGGGGCTGCATCCTCCAGATCGAAAAGCTCGCCGTCGTTCACTTTAGAACCGCTCGAAGTCCGGGTCCGGCCGGCCGGAGCGCGATGTCGGCCCGCCGCGCGAGATCGGCCGGGCCGTCCGCCGGCCCGGCATCGCGGCGGCTTCTGGAGGCGCCGGGGCAAACGGAGCGACTGCCGTGGCGCGCGGCTCGGGAACGCTCTCGCCGTCGGCCAAGCGGAAGATGTCCAGCTCCTGGCGCAGCGACTCGGACTGCGCGGCCATCTCCTGGGCCGTGCTCGCGAGTTGCTCTGCCGCCGAGGCGTTCCTTTGCGCCACGTCGTCCACCTGGCCCATCGCCCGGTTGATCTGCTCGACGCCGGTCGCCTGCTCGTCGGAGGCCGCGGCGACCTCCTGGACCAGCTCGGCGGTCTTCTTGATCGCCGGCACCAGCTCGACCAGCAGCCGGCCGGAACGTTCGGCGACGCCGACGCTCGATCCGGCCATCCCGCGGATCTCCTTGGCCGCCGCCTGGCTCCGTTCGGCGAGCCGGCGGATCTCCGCCGCGACGACCGAGAAGCCGCGCCCGTGGTCCCCCGCCCGCGCCGCTTCGATCGCCGCGTTCAAGGCGAGCAGGTTGGTCTGGTAGGCGATCTCCTCGACGATCGAAATCCGTTCCGCGATCGAGCGCATCGCGGAGAGCGTCTCGGACACCGCGGCGGCGCTCGCCTCGGCATCCTCCGAGCCGCGGATCGCCATCTTTTCCATCTGCCGGCTGCTGCTCGCGTTCTGGGCGATCGAGGCGGTCATCTCTTCGAGCGAAGAGGTAGCTTCTTCGACCGACGCCGCCTGATCTCCGGTGCCGTTGGACAAACTCTGCGAGGTCGAGGCGACTTGCGAAGAGGCGGCAGACAGCAGCCGGATGCCGGTGCGCACCTCGCGGATCGTCCGGCGCAGGTTTTCGGTCATCCGCTTGAACGCGTTGCCCAACGAATCCTTCTCCGAGCGCGGCGCCACCTCGGCGCGCAGGTCGCCGTTCGAAATCCCGTCGGCGAGATCGGCCATCGACCGTAGGTAGGCGATCATCCGGCCGAGCGCGGTCTGCAGCTGACCGATCTCGTCGCGCGAGCTGACCTCGACCTGGATGTCGAGATCGCCTTCGGCCAGCCGGTCGAACGCCTTGGCCGCGGTGCGGATCGGCGCCACCAGCGAGCGCACCAGGTACCAGGAAAGGCCGACCAGCAAGAGCAGGCAGCCGATCGAGACGAAGGTGATCACGACCAGCACCCGCCCGGCGTTTTTCTGGTGGCCGCGGGCGGTTTCAAACGCCCCGGAAATTCCATCTTTCGCCCGCTTCATCGCCGCGGCCAGCCGCTGCTGGATGCCGACGTAGCGGGCGCGCATGGCGTCGAGGTCGCGGGTCACCGCCTCGCCCGTGTCCGCCGCGATCAAGCGCTCCGTCGCGTGCTTCGCCAGGTCGTAGTAGGCCGCGAAATCGGCCTCCAGGCTCGCCATTTCGCGCGGATCGAGATTCGGGATCTTCTTGCCTTCCTCCATCCGGGCGATCATTTCGTCGCGCGAATGGTCGGCCTCGGCGAGGAACTCCGTATCCTTGGCCGCCGCGGCGTCCTGCAGCTGGCGCTGGATCGAGGCGAGCTTTTCGCCCAGGTCGCGATGCAGCTCCCAGGCCGGGAAATAGCCGGTCTCGATCGCGGAGAACACCTCGTCGTTCTTGATCACCGCCCGCGGGATGGCGACCAGGATGATCAGAAACGCCGCCGCGGCCACGGCGGGCAGCAGCATGACCTTGTGGACGACCTTCAATCGCGAGACCAGATCGGAGCGCAGTTTCATCGGTTTCTAGTTCCCGATCCGTAGCGCCTTGACGCCCGCGCCAAGATCCGTTCCGGCCGCGACGTAGCCGAGTCCGCCGGGGGACTTGGCGACGAAATCCATCACCTCGCGATCGGAATCGAGCTCGGCGGGCGGCGTCTCCTTGCCGGAGAACAACAGCCGCTGCCAATAGCTCTTGACCGCCGCGACGTCTTTGGCGAGGACGCTTTTGGAAAACGCCGCGCGCACCGCGGCGCCCGGCGCGCGGTCGACCACCGCGACCTTGATGCCGTCGCCCCACCGCGTCTCTTTCTTGAGGAAAAAGGCGGCGAGTTTTTCTTTCGACAACGAAGCGGTCGCATTGCCCGCGTTGACCACGATCTGATACGGCTCGTCGGCGCGGCCGGAGGAAACCAGCGCACCGAAGAGAAGCACGCCGACGGCAGCGACGAAGAAGGGACGGAGGATTCGCGAGGCTCGCATTTCGTCCATCTCCCTAAAAGCTGAACTGCACGCCGAATAGAAAGAGATCGGTTCGCGGTTCGAGGCTGTCGGTGGCGACCGCCTCGATCAGATCCTCGCCGTTCGGGTGGGCGAAGAGGTTGCCGTCGACCCGGTGGTAGGAGGTACGCAGGACCAGGTTCTCGTTGTACCAGTAGCTCACCCCGAGCGAAACCTCGTCGTGCTTCTGCAGCGAGTCGAAGGTGTCGGGGAGCTCGTCGATGAATTTCGCGCGCACCCGGTCCGCCCGCAGCGCCGCCTGCCAGTGCGGGCCGAACCGGCGAGCCAGCTCGACGTAGCCGGCGTCGGTGTCAAACAAATCTTCCCGATGGCGTGCGAATTCGCCGCGCACCAGCCAGGGGGACCGATCGAATTCGACGTGCCCGCCATAGGAAGCGAAATCGCCCCAACGGTCCCGGCGCGGGTCGGCGTCTTCTAGCTTGCCGGCGTAGGAGGAGAGACCGAGGCTCAAACCATCGACCGGGGTCTGAAAGACCAGGCGCCCGCCGAGCATTCGATCGACCTGATCCTCTGACGCCGAGCCGCCGTCCGCGGTTTCCGCGGGCGAACCGGGAAGCCCTTCGAGCGCTTGTTCAAACGGCACTTCGACGGTAAAGGCCGCGCCGCCGGCATAGGCGTCGTAGGTCGCCTCCCAGCCGCCGGCGGAAAAAAGGTTGCCGGCCGAGCCGACGCCGTCGTAGGACTCGGTGACCAGGCCGGTCGGGCCGTAGACCGATTGCGCCAGGTTGAACAGCGGGCGCAGGGTTCCAATGTCGAAGATGTCGGTGTAGATGCCGAACGGCAGGCGCGAGCGGCCGAAATGGAGCTTCGCCCGATCGGAGACCTCCCATGTCACCGCGCCGACATCCAGATCGATCGACTCGTCGGCGTCCGTGACGTCCCAGACCGGCACGACGGTGAAGCGGATGCGGTCGGTCGGAGTGAAATCGAAATGCAGCGCGGCGACCACGTTGTGGGTTTCCGGATCGCTCACTTCGTCGCCTTGAAGATAGGTGTAGGAATTCGAGCTTCCTGCGGCCCACGAACCGTAGCCGTGAATCGAGATCTTGTCGCTCAGATCCACCGCCCGCAGGGGCAGGCCGAGCAGCAGAGCCGGCGCGAGAAGCACAGCGGCCCTGCGCACTCCCCTCAGCGCGCTTCCTTGTGATCGTTCAAACATCGAGGTCCCTCCTCCAAGACGCGAGGCCCTTCTGAGGCCGGCGTCGAAAATAGCTGGATTTCAGCTCAGATTACCGCCCGGCAAGCCGGCGACGCGAGCGGCGGACCGCAGCAGCGACGCCAGGTCCAACACGAACGCCACCTCCCCCGAACCGAGGATGGTCGAGCCGGCCAGCCCGGGCAGCCCTTCGAACTGCGGCGCGAGCGGCCGGATGACGATCTGCTCGCGGCCGAGCAGCGCGTCGATCGCGAGGCCGACCTTGCCGCCGCTCCGCTCCGTCCGCGGCGCTACCACCAGCAGCTGCTCGCGCTCCGGAACGGTCCCCGGCACCGCCAGCAGGTCGCGCAGCCGGACGCAGGAGAGCGGTTCGCCCCGCAGGGCGACCACGCCGGCCGAAGCGCCCTCGCCGGCCGGCCGGTCGATCACCTCGTCGACCGCTTCGAGCGGCACCACGTAGGTCTCGGCCCCCACCGCCACCGCCAGGCCGTCGAGCAGGCCGAGCGCGAGCGGCAGGCGCAGCCTGAGCGTGGTTCCAAGGCCCCTCTGGCTCTCCAGCTCGACGTGCCCGCGCAGCGATTCGATCGTCCGGCGAACGACGTCCAGGCCGACGCCTCGCCCCGACGACTCGTCGATCGTCTCGGCGGTGGATAAACCGGGCAGCAGCACCAGCCGGTCGATCTCCTCGCCCTCGATCCCTTCAACCAGCTGACCGGCGGCCCGCGCCTTGGCGAGAATCTTTTCGCGATCGAGCCCGCGGCCGTCGTCGGCCAGCTCGACCACCAGAGAGTTGCCGTCGCGATGGGCCGAAAGCAGAATCGTTCCGGCCGGCTCTTTGCCCCGCAGGCGGCGTTCGGCGGGCACCTCGATGCCGTGGTCGACGGCGTTCCTCGCCATGTGCGCGAGCGGCGCGCGGAGATGCTCGGCGAGCCCCGCATCGACCTCGACGTCTTCGCCTATGAAACGCAGGCGCACCTCTTTGCCGCGCTGGGCCGACAGGTCGCGCACGGTGCGTTCCAGGGTGCGGAACACCGGCCCGATCGGTACCATGCGCAGCTCCAGAACCAGCTCCTGAAGCTCGGCGTGGAGACGGTCGTGCTCGCGGTGAAGCTCCAGAATGTCGGCTTTGGCCGTCTCTTCCCGGGCGAGCAGATTGGCGATCCGGCCGCGCGCGATCCCCAGCTCGCCCACCCGGTCGACCAAGGTGTCGAGCCGCTCGATCGCCACGCGAAGGGTCGGCCGGGCCGCCGCCTCGGGGAGCGCCACCGCCTCGACGGTCGGCCAGCGGCCGGTCGCCTGGCTCGATCCCGCAGGCGGCTCAACCGTCCGCGAACCCCACGGCTGCGCGCTCCGGTCGACCGGAACGTCCAGGCCGTCCTCGCCGGCCAGCTGGGCCAGGCGGGAGATCCCGGCCTCGTCCTCGGACCGCTCCTCTTCGGCCCCCGCGGCGGCCCGGGAGAGCATGCCGCGCAAAGCGTCGACCGCCAGGAGCAGCATCGTGATCGATTCATCCGAGAGCTGCGTCTTGCCCGCGCGCACCGCGTCGAGATAGTCCTCCATCCGGTGGGCGTAGCGCGACAGGAGCGGAAAGCCGAGCGACGCGGCGTCCCCCTTGAGCGTATGCGCCAGGCGAAAGACGTCGTGCAGGCGATCGCGGTCGTCCGGCGTCCGTTCGAGCGCCAGCAGGTCGGCCTCCATCGCCTCCAGGTTGTCGCGCGCCTCGGCGAGGAACGTCTGGAGCAGGGCGTCGAAATCGATCGGCATCGCCCCCGTCCCCTAGAGCAGCTTGACCCAGGCGCTGCCGTCGTCGGTGTGAAAGATCAGCTTCCGGCCCCGCTCGCCGCCCACCGCCTCGGCGACGATCGGAATCGCCCGCCGCCTCAACGTCTGCTGCGCCACCTCGACGTTGCGTCCGCCCAGGTGACCCGCATGGCCCGCAGCGCTGCCGTTCGCGCCGGCAAACGCAGCGAGCACCCGCGCCCCGCCGAAAACCTTGGCATGCAGGTTCGCCTCGCGGGCACCGGAGGCGACCACCGCATCGATCAGCCCTTCGATCGCCGCATTGCCGTAGCGCCAGGAAGCGCCGCCCCCCTCCACCCAGTGCGGCAGAAGGAAATGGTTCAGGCCGCCGACTTGGCGCTCCGGATCCCATAGGCAGACCGAGACGCACGAGCCGAGGATGGTCGAGATGGCCGTGGGCGTCCGGGCGATCGAAAAACCGCCCGGCGTCACGTAGATCCGCTCCCGCGTCTGGATCGCGGGCTCGGCATGCTGTGGTTCCGCCACCGCGGCCATCGAGCCCGCTTCGAAATCCCTGCCTCTCAACGTGGGAATCCCGAACCTAGCGATCCAACGTGGAGCAATAGACCGCAGGAGCGGCCTGGGCGGCGAGGAGGTCGAACAGCTCGGCGTCGATCGGCGCGAAACGCCCGCCCTTCTGAGGCAGCAGACGGAACACCGCGATCAGCCCGGCCACCCGGCCGTCGAGCTTCAGCGGCACGCAGGCCGAAAGATGCTCCTCGCCCTCTCGCTTTTCCGCCTCGGGCGCCGTGCCGGCGAAATAGGCGCTGCCGGAAGCCGCCGAGCGGCCGATCCAGCCTTCACCCAGGCTCACCCGCTCGAATGGGTCGTCCACCAGCCCGAACGACGAGACGCGCAGCAGCTCGTTCGATCCGGGGGCGAGCTCGTAGATGCCGAACTCTTCGCAGCCGATCAGGTTGATCACGATCTCCTGGATCGCTTGGAGCACCTCTTCGCGGTCGAGCGTCGAGTGCAGACGATATGTCGCGACGTATAGATTTGCGAGGTCGTTGTTGCGCTGCTCCAGCTCGGTGAAGCGATTGGAGAACCCGTGATTTTCGCGCTCGATCTGGGACAGCTGAAGCTCCAGCCGCTCGCGGTCCTGGCGGAACGAATCGAGCTCGCGCGCAAGGCCGGAGGCCTGATCGCGCCAACGCGCCGCCTCGTCCTCCAGCCGGCGGCGCTCGCCGTCGACCTCCGCGGTCAGGCGGCGCAGCTTCTCGTTCTCGGCCAACAGGTCTTGAATGTAGCGCTGGGTGTCCTCGCGGACCTTTTGCACGTAATGGCCAGGCTCGGTGCCGGCCGCCAGCTTTTCGTTCGGTCGATCCGTCGGTTGATCGCTCGTTTGATCTTTCATAGGGCGGCCATTCCGGCGCCCGCCGGAGCCGCACCGGCCGACGCGAGCTGGTTGTCGACCTTGGTCAACAGCTCCAGGCCGTTGATCGGCTTGGTCACATAGTCGTTGCAGCCCGCCTCGAACCCGCGCTCGACGTTTTCCTCTTCGCCGCGAGTGGTGACCATGATGATCGGCGTGGTCCTCGTCCCCTCTTCGGCGCGCAGCGCGCGGCAGACCGCGAAGCCGTCCATCTTCGGCATGATCACGTCGAGCAGAATCAGGTCGGGCCGTTCGACCCGGGCCTTCTCGATCGCGTCTTCGCCGTTGGTGGCCTTGACCACCTGGTAGCGGCCGTTCAGGATCATCTCTTCCATGAACAGCGTGGTCATCGAATCGTCAACCAGCAGAACCTTCTGTTTGAGCATGAGACCCCCAGCATTGTAAAATGATCACAAAGACGCGCATTCCCGATCCTTGCCGGAAATCGGCACTCCGCAGCCGATCCCAAGCCCTCCTCCGGCTCGCACGTTTTGCTAAATCCGATCGGCTTGCACGATCGAGGCCCGGTCTTAAAGGCGAGAGCAATTTGATCCGAGAGTGCTGATTGTCGTCCCAAGCGCGCTTTTTTTCAAATGCACGCCCGCCGTCGCAGACACTTTTTCACCAGCGCGAATGGTCAGTCGTGGATCTTATTGTTTCCCTTGATCGGCTCGAGTGGCTTTTCCTGGGGGCGCCGAGCTCCAGCTCGGCTGTTTTGGCGACCTCGCCGCCTC
>JBDTZG010000039.1:0-51656 GCA_040005235.1 Acidobacteriota bacterium
CGTTCGAGCCGGGAGGCCAGGGCGTCGAGCGGCCCGCCGAACGCGAAGCGCTCGACATGGCCGTGGAGATGAGGCGAAAAAGGCTCTCGGAACGCCGGCCGCGAGGTCACGGCGAGCGCGCCGAGAGAGAGGCCGTGGTAGCCAGGATCGAAGGCGACGACGCCCGGCTTTCGAGTCGCGGCGAGCGCGGTCTTGAGCGCGATTTCGACCGCCTCCGCGCCGGAGACGGCAAAGAACACCTGGAGGTCGTCGCCGGCGGTTCCGACCGGCGCCCGCTCGGCGAGCCGGCGCGCGAGGTCGAGTCGCGCGGGGTGGGCCGCCACGTCGCCCAGCGCATGGACCAGAAGGGCCGCCTGGGCAGCAACCGCGGCGACGACCTCAGGCCGGCGGTGGCCGATCGAGGCGACGCTGAAACCGGCCGTGAGGTCGACGAAGACGTTGCCGTCGACGTCAAGGACGTTCGAGCCGAGCGCCTCTTCCCAGACCAGGGAAGGCTCCCCGGCGACCACGGTCGAAAGCCCGGGCGCCAGGAAGCGATCGAGTCCGCGGGAAATTTCGCGGGACCGGGGTCCCGGGGGAGGCTCGACGATTCGCGGCGGGAGGTCTCCCCGCGACAGCCTGGGGAAAACCTGGGGCGGAGCCATTGCCTTAGAGAGCTCGGCGGCCGGAAAGAGAGCGGGCGAGCGTCACCTGGTCGGTGTATTCGATGTCGCCGCCGATCGGCATGCCGAACGCGAGGCGGGTCACCAAGACGCCGCGGCTCTTGAGCAGGCGGGCGAGGTAGAGAGCGGTCGCCTCGCCTTCGACGTTCGGGTTGGTTGCGACGATGACCTCTTCGATGCCGGCGAGGCGGTCGAGCAGGCCGGCGATCGACAACCGGTCGGGACCGATCCCGCGGTGCGGCGAGAGAGCGCCGAGCAGGACGTGGTAGAGACCGCGAAATTCGCCGGTTCGCTCCATCGGGGCGATGTTGAACGGCTCCTCGACGACGCAGATTCGCGCCCGGTCGCGATCGGCGTCGGTGCAAATCGAGCAGGGCTCGACCGCCGTGATCGCGTTGCACAACGAACAGTGGAACAGCCGCTCCTTGACCTCGACGATCGCCCGGGCGAGCGCCTCCGCCTCCGGCTTCGACACCTTGAGAAGGTGATGGGCCAGGCGGGTCGCCGTCTTCGGACCGATCGAAGGAAGGCGAGAGAGCTCGCCGACGAGGCGGGCGAGGGGATCGGACATCGGGCTCCGTAAAAAGAACGCCTAGAACAAGCCGGGAAGGCTCGAAGCCATGGACCCGACCTTGGCCTGCATCGTCTCTTCGATCTTGCGGCCGGCTTCGTTGACCGCGGCGACGATCAGGTCTTCGAGCACGGAGGGATCTTCCGGATCGAGCACTTCCGGATCGATCTTGGCCGACACGAGCTGCTTGTGGCCGTTCATCACCACGGTCACCATTCCGCCGCCGACGCTCGACTCGACCGTCGTTTCGCCGAGCTCGCGCTGTAGACGCTCCTGCATCTCCTGGGCTTGTTTCATCAATTGACGCATGCTGCTCATCGTGAAGCTCCTCCCTGGTGTCTAGCTTCCCTCGTTCGCTTCGATCTGGCCGCCGAAGAGCTCGAGGAGAGTTTGGACGGTGGGGTTGTCGACCTGGGCCGGCGGATCGGCTTTTGGCGTCTGGCTCGGCGGTCGGCTCGCGACGGCGGGCACTCCCTGGACCGCCCGCCAGACGACCTCGGCGCCCCAAATGGCGGCGATGGCCTCTTGCAGTATCTGAGGATTGCTACCGCGATTCAAGCCGTCGCGGAGTTGGAGATCGCCTTGATCGTAGGTGATCGTCAGCACGTCGTCTTCGATGCCGAGGGTGCCGCGGTCGAGGTGCGACGCGAGCGGCGGCTTGCGCTTGCGAACCTCGTCGAGGAATCGCTCGAGCGGAGTTCCCTGGGCGGTGCTTGCCGGGATTGCAGCCGGAGCGGGAGCGGAGAGCTTCTGTGCTGGAGGTTCGGCGACCGGGGCCGCGACCGGCGAGCTCACTGGCGGTGCCGCCGCCGGGAGGGGCGGCGCCGGGGTCGCGGCCCGCGACGCGGAGGGTCCGGCCGGGAATGCCGTCCGAGGTGCCGGCGGCGGTGCACCGCCCGCGAGAAGCTCTTCTACCCGTAAAAGCTTCGGCAGCTCCGCGGCCCGCAGCCAGGCGATCTCGACGGCGAGGACGCCGGTTTCGCTGCGCCGAACTACCGGCTCGCTCGCAAGCAGCTGGGAAAGCAGGCGAAGCAGGTTCTCGTAACCGGCCGACTCGGCGAGTTTCGCCAGGGCCTGCGCCTCCTCCTCGGGAAGGTCGATCGAGGAGGGAGAGCCGCCGAGGGCGAGGTGAAGCGCGTCTCGGCCGAAGGCGAGGAATTGGCTGAAGACGTTTCGCGCGTCCCACCCTTCGTCCTCGATCCGCCGCGCGGCCTCGCGGATGGCGAGCCGGTCTCCGGCCAGCATCGCCTGGAGCAGACGATGGAACAGGGCGGTGTCCAAACCGCCGAGCAGGCGCACTGCGTCGTCGTCGGAGATGGTCCGGTTACCGAAGGTAGCGAGCTGGTCGAGAAGCGCCACGGCGTCGCGGACGCTCCCCTCGCCGGCCCGGGCGACGAGACGAAGCGCCGCTTCGCTGGCGGAAATCTCCTCCTCGGTGCAGATCTTGCGCAGCAGGGCGGCGACTTCGAGCGACGGGACGCGGCGAAAGCGAAACTCTTGGCAGCGCGAAAGAATGGTGACCGGAACCGCATCCGCTTCGGTGGTGGCGAAGATGAAGACCAGATGCGGCGGCGGTTCCTCGACGATCTTGAGCAGGGCGTCGAAAGCCTGGCGCGAGAGACGATGGATCTCGTCCAGCACTACCACCTTGTAGCGGTCGCGCGCCGGGCCGTAGCGCAGGCTCTCGGTCAGCTCCCGAACCTGCTCCACCTTGGAGTAGGTGGCGGCATCCACTTCGATGACGTCGAGATCGCCGCCGCGGGTGATCTCGCGGCAGGGCGTGCAGTCGTTGCACGGGTCGCCGCCGAAGTTCGTCTCGCAGTTGAGAGCCTTGGCGAGAACCCGGGCGGCGGTGGTCTTACCGACGCCGCGAATCCCGGAGAACAGGTAGGCCTGGGCGATGCGCTTCTCGCGCAGAGCGTTGCGCAGCGCGGTGACGATGGCTTCCTGGCCGACGAGGCTCGAAAAATCCTGGGGCCGCCATTTGCGCGCGAGGACCTGATAGGCCATGGCTTGAGTGTCTGGAGGATCGGGTCGAGGCAGAGATTGACGAAGGGTTCCGGTTGATCTGCGGCACTCGATCGCCCAACCTTATCGCTGCTCCCTTCCGGGCCTGACGAGGTTCGGTGAGGATCAATGCACAGGACCCGAACCCTTCGTCGGTCCCTGCCGGAAAGAGAGGTGATCCTATGTTCTCAGGCTGGACGCTGTAAAGGCGTGGTAGCGGCGAGGGTAGACCGCCGCCGGTCTTCTTGGCCGCGCTCCGGCGCGGGACCCACCCGCCGCTCGAAACGCACGGCGAGGCGCATCATTTCGCGCCGCTGCGCCAGGGCAAACTCGCAGAGCCGCCGGTCGGCCGGTTCGAGGGTCGCCCCTTGAGCGTCTTCCAGACCTTTCAGCCGGAGCGCCACCCGGGATAAATGCTCCTGAAGATGCCGCAGCTCGACCCCTGCGGCCCGAACCTCGGCGCGGACGACCGACTCGCCGAGGAGTTGCGGATCGGGCGGCGCTCCGGCCGCACTCACGAGCCCTTTGGTGACCCACTCGACGATTCGGAGAATGTGGGGAATTTGCCGGAGGCGGAGCATCACCGTCTCGCGCAACGGCCAGAGCCGGCTGTGCGCCGCCTTCTCCAGCTTTTCGACGTGCTTTTCGATCTTCTCGTTCACGACGCCGCACTTTCAGCCCACGCGTTTCTTCGCGCAGCGCGGACCCGCCGCCGTTCGCGAATTAGATGGAGCAACGGGCCGGGTTCGATATAGGCCCGGCGCAGGATGGCGGCCCAGACGCGCAAGGAAACGTAGCCGCCCGGCGGTAGCGACGCTCCGGCCTCAGTGGCCGAATTGACGATCCGCCCGGCGAGCGCGGGAAGGCGGTCGGGGCATTGCAAATAGAGGAGGCAACGTTGATCGAACGCACCCCCGGTTTCGCCACCTGGGCGCTGGTCGAAAAGCTGGCCCATCAGAGCGAAAAGGCTGCTGCGAGGGACGTTGAAGAAGCGCTCGCCCTTGGCGAGCTGGGCGTATGGACCGCCGATCGACTGCCCGACACCGCAGCATTTCAGGCGGAAGCCAGGGAGTACGCCTGGATCTACATCGGCAACGCCGGTCGCGTGAAGGGCTTGTTCGACGAGGCCTTTGCCGCGTTTGCCCGCGCCAAAGAGGTCGCTCCGCCGGAGGGGGAGGCGTTCAGCCCCTTCTCCCGTGCCCGCATGCTCGATCGCGAAGCGTCTCTTCACAGGGAGAAGAGGCAGTTTGTCACCGCACTCGATCTCCAGGACCGGGCTTTCGAAGTGGCACGCCCCGAAGAGCGGGGTTTTCTCTGGCTCAGTCGCGCGCTGCTCTTTCAACAGGACAACAATCCCGAGGGTGCGATCTCGGCACTCCAGAATGCGTGCGCGGCGTTGGACGAGCGGAGCGAGCCCCGCGACCGGTGGGGGGCGCTGTTCAGCCTCGGGGTGAACCTGGTCGAGCTCAACCGGGGCGGGGAAGCCGAGGCCCTTCTCCCGCAGATCCGTTCGCTCGCCGAGTTGCGACGGGATTCACTTGACCTCCTGCGCGTACTTTGGCTCGAAGGTAAGGCTGCACGCGCTCGATTCTCACCCCTTGGAAGACCGCAACGGTTTGGCGCGCGGGATCGAAGCCGCAACCGTTGTTCTGCACGAGCTGCTTTAGCGCACTGCTGCGTTGCCCGGCCGGATCGATCACGCACCGTTCCGGAGCCCAGAGTTGAGACAGGAATCCGAGCCAACTACCGAAGCGAAGGCTCACATCTTTTGGCGCGCTAAACACCGCCGAGGGAA
Source organism: Acidobacteriota bacterium (assembly GCA_040005235.1). Classification (GTDB taxonomy): domain Bacteria; phylum Acidobacteriota; class Thermoanaerobaculia; order Multivoradales; family UBA5704; genus DASYKS01. Next base: position 5,036 of record JBDTZG010000039.1, read on the forward strand.
GGGTGAGCTGGAGCGCATAGGCGAGCGCCACGGGAATGGCGAGACGGCGAAGAGGTGGCTTCACGGCAATCCTCCTTGGGGATGTCGGCGCACCGGTAGACCCGGCGACCGGAGTGTCGCGGAAAGGAATTCCCGTTTAAACGGGTGAAAGGCTATGTCACGCTACCCGAAAGGCAAGATACAGCCCGATCCGACGGTTTTGACGCTCCAGGGCGAGCCCGTCACCGAGGCGACGCTGGTGTTGATGCTTCGAGCGTCCCAAGGAATGACGCAGGAAGAGTTTGGCCGGGCCGTGAAGATGCACCGGACGCAGATTTCGGCCTACGAAACGGGCGACAAGATCCCTCGCCCCAGCACCCTCGCCGGATGGCCGCCGCGTTGGGGACGACCGTCAAAGCGGTGGTCGAAGCGGCCGAATCCATTCGGCGACCGGCGGCGAACGGGATCAGCCCGTTGGATTCCGCCTGTGCCTCGGTGACCGGCGACCGGGTCCGAGAGATCGTGGAAGGCGCGCTCCTCCGGGTCGCCCTGGCCTTACAGCCTCGCGCCCGCTCGGCCGAGGAGCAACGCGTCGACGCCGAAGAGCTATGGCGCCGACTCTATGACCTCCCCAGGCACCAGCGCCTGGTTCTGGCCGAGCTCTCGCCGCCGTTTTGGAGCCCTGCGCTGGTCGAGCGGCTGGCCGAAGAAAGCAAGCGGGTGGCGCAGAGCGATCCAGACGAAGCGCACGCTCTCGCCGAGCTGGGCCTCCAAGTGGCAAAGCGGGCCGGTTCAGCCCACCGCTGATCTGGCCGGGACCACCACTGTTCCGGTCCAGATCACCACTGTTCCGGTCCAGATCACCACTGTTCTGGTCCAGGTCACCACTGTTCTGGTCCAGGTCACCACTGTTCCGGTCCAGATCACCACTGTTCCGGTCCAGGTCACCACTGTTCCGGTCCAGGTCACCCCTGTTTTGTTCGGGGCCACCGCTGTTCCGGTCCAGATCACCACTGTTCTGGCCGGGACCACTGCTGGTCTGGATCACCTCACCGCCGTTCTCGGCGGGACCGCCGCCGTTCTCGTCCGGAACCGGACCGTCCGCGCGCGAGGTTTACGTGGCGTGGGACTTCGTCTATCATCCCCCGCTCGTCAGCCGGTTGTGGAGGCGCTTTTGGAAGCTCCGTTCGCCGAAGTGGACAAGGCTTGGATGGAGCTGGCGCTGGCGGAGGCCCGTAGGGCCGAGGCGCTCGGCGAAGTTCCGATCGGCGCGGTGATCGTCCGCGGCGGCGAGGTGGTGGGGCGTGGTTACAATCGACGAGAGACCGACGGCGATCCTTTGGGCCACGCCGAGATCCTGGCGATTCGCGAGGCGGCAGAGCAGGTCGGCGGGTGGCGGCTGACGGGATGCACCCTCTACGTCACCCTCGAACCCTGCGCGATGTGCGCGGGGGCTCTGGTCGCGAGCCGCGTCGAGCGGTTGGTTTTCGGTGCTTCGGACCCGAAAGCCGGTTACTGCGGTAGTCTAGGCAATCTGGTTCAGGACGTTCGCTTGAACCATCGCCTCGAAGTGGTCGACGGCGTGCTGGGAGAGGAATGCGGGGACGTTCTCCGCCGATTCTTCGCCCGGCTGCGGGGCAAGTAGGGTTCTTTAAAAGCCGTGGGTGAGGTGTCCGAGTGGCTTAAGGAGCACGCTTGGAAAGCGTGTGTAGGGGAAACTCTACCGTGGGTTCGAATCCCACCCTCACCGCCAAAATGTAGTAACTGGAGAGGTGCCAGAGCGGTCGAATGGGACGGTCTCGAAAACCGTTGACCGGGAAATCGGTCCGTGGGTTCGAATCCCACCCTCTCCGCCATTCCTTCGCTCTCGACAGGAACGGGTCGCAGCCGTGGTTGGGTCGTGCCCGCTCTTGACGGAGATTGTTTTCTCGTCTAGTTTTACGCCCCTGCCCGGCTCGGCGCCTGCAGGGGTGCCGATAGTGTCCGTCGTTGTTTCCATCAAAGACGGGCGGCCGAAGTCAAAAAAACTGTCAAGGAAAAAGGTGCAACGTGAAGCGGACGTTTCAGCCCAACAACCGGCGGCGCAAGCGGACTCACGGATTTCTGGTTCGGATGCGTACCCGGAACGGCCGTGCGGTCATCGGACGTCGTCGCCGGAAGGGTCGTCACCGCCTAGCCGTCTGATGTCGGAAGCACAGGATCCGCCTCGGTCCTTCTCCCCTCTCAATTCTGCTCACGGGGCCTCTCGAAGCGAGAGATTTCGGAGCGAGGATCGTTTGAGGCGAAGGGCTGATTTCCTGCGCTGCTACCGAACCGGACGTCGACGGACCGGCTCTTTATCGATTTTATACTTCACCCCGAACATCGAAGGTCGGCCACGGCTGGGGGTAACCGCCAGCCGGAAGGTGGGTAACTCGGTGGTCCGACATCGCCTCAAGAGGCGGATTCGAGAGACGTATCGCCGCTGGCCGGAACGCGGCGGACTTCCCCCCTTGGATCTCGTGGTACATCTGAAACCGGAAGCCGCCAAGGCAGATCCTCGGACTTTCGTCGAGGATCTGATCCGTCTCTGGCGCGGCGCGATGCCGCGCGGAGGGTCCCGGTGAAGCGCCTGGCGATCGCCGCGCTTAGGTTTTACAAGCGACGGATCTCGCCGTTTCTGCCGCGTTCGTGCCGTTTTACGCCGACCTGCTCGGAGTACGCCCAGCTCGCCATTCTGGAGCATGGGCTGGCGCGCGGCGCCTGGCTCGCGGGCGGGCGACTGATGCGGTGTCAACCGTTTCATCCGGGCGGCATCGATCTGCCCTAACTAAAGCGCAAGAGGCTCCCCTTGGATACCCGCCGCCTGATCGTTGCCGCCGCATTGTCGTTCGGCTTTCTAGTCCTTTGGCATTACTTCTTTCCGGCGGAAACGCCGGTTACCGCCCGCCCGATCCCGGCCGTTACGGAGCCTGCTCGACCGACGGCCGGCGTGCCGGTACCCCAGGCGACCGGTGCGCCCGAGCCGGGTGCCGCAGCGGTCGTGGCACCGGCGCCGATTCACGAAGCGGTTCAGGCCGCGGCCGCCGAGTCCGTGGTGATCGAGACGAAGGACGCCCGGGTCGAGCTCAGCAATCGCGGCGGGGAGATTCGTTCCTACGCTCTCAAGAAGCAAGTCGATCCGACGGGCAAGCCCCTGGAGCTGGTGCGTAGCCGCAAGAGCGGCCCCTATCCTTTTGCGATCGTCGATGCCTCCGGGCAGGCGATCCCGCTTGGGAATGCGCTGTTTCATAGCGAGCGATCGCCGGACGGCAAGGGGGTGACGTTCGAATACGGCGACGGCAAGGTGTGGGCGCGGAAAGCGTTCAGCTTTCGACCCGACGGCCTGTTCGACTTCGATGTCGAAGTCGAAGGGCTAAAAGGGTGGGCGGTGGCCGTAGGACCGGGAATGCGGAACCTTACGGCCGACGAGCTGGGCAGCCGCTTCGAACGACGCGAGGGCCTGTATCTCTCCGGGGGATCGGTGGAGGTGTTGGACCCCCAGAAGGTGAAAGACGTCAAAGAGGTCTCCGCTTCAGGGCTCGGCTGGGTCGCCCTCGACGACACCTACTTCCTCGCCGCGGTCGTCCCCTTCGAAGGTTTTCAAAAGGCGGTCTTCCAGCCCGTTCTGCTGACCCCCGGGCCGGACGGCCTAGCGGCGTTGCCGGTGCCGGCGGAATTGACCGGCGATCAGAAGAAGCTCAAGAGGGACTTCTGGGTTTTCCTTTATCCCTCGGGCGACCACATGAAGCTCGGCTCCTATTGGGGTTCCAAGGAGCGGAAGCAGTTGGCGTCTCTTCCTCACGATCTCGGCAAAGCGCTCCGCCTGGGAATGTTCTCGTTTCTCGCGCAGCCTCTGCTCTCGGCGCTCCATTGGATTTACGACCACGTGGTGCCCAACTATGGCTGGGCGATCATCCTGCTGACGGCGTTGATCAAGGTCGTGCTTCTGCCGCTCACCCATAGCTCGACGAAATCGATGCGCAAGATGCAGCAGCTGAACCCGAAACTGCAGGCCCTGCGCGAGCGGTATCGGTCGAAGCTGCGCGACAAGAACGGCCGGCCGAACCTTGAGATGCAGCGCAAGATGAACGAAGAGATGATGGCAATCTACAAGGCGGAGGGGGTTCAGCCGACCGGCGGCTGCCTTCCGATGATCCTGCAGATGCCGATTTTCTTCGCCTTCTACAGCGTGCTGTATTCGGCGGTCGAGTTGCGCAACGCCCCCTGGATTTTCTGGATTCACGACCTGTCGGCAAAGGATTCGTTCTACATCCTGCCGTTGGTCATGGGGGCGACCCAATTTCTTCAGGTGCGGATGACCCCGAGCGTCGGCGACCCGATGCAACGCCGGCTGTTTCAGTTGATGCCGGTGGTGATGACCTTCCTGTTTCTCGGCTTTCCGAGCGGCCTGGTCCTCTACTGGCTGACCAACAACGTCTTGACGATTGCCCAGCAGGCGGTTTACAACCGATGGATTCTGCCGACCACGCCGGCCGGCAGCACTCTCCCGGCAAAAGCGAAATGAGCGAAGACAAGCGAAAGTTCTTTTCGGCCGATAGCCTCGAACGGGCGGTTCTGCAGGCCGCGAGCCACTTTGGGATCGATCCTGATCGGGTTGCGTATGAGAAGGTCGAGAAGAAGGGCATGACCCGAAGCGGGCGGAAGTTCTTGATCGAGGTCGACGTGACGCGCCCGGAAAGGGAGGCGGGAGTGCCGCAGCCAGCGCCCGGCCTCGCCCCAGCGGTGAGCCGGCCCGCGCCGGTGGGCGGCCGGCCGCGGGAAGAGCGGCCGGCGGCGGCCGGACGGAGCGATGCACGACGCCCCGGGCCGCGAGGTCGGGAGGATCGGGGTGGCAGTCACGGCGGTCGAGGTGACCGCGGTGGGCGTGGCGACAGCGGGGGGCGCGGTGATCGCGGGGCGCGCGACGGGCGCCGCCGCGAAGAGGATGCCCGGCGACCGAAGATCGAGTCGGTGGCGACCGAGCTGGTGCCGCTGCTGGAGGTTCCGCGTCAGATTTCGGAGCGCTTTCCGGCGGCGGAAGGATTGGCCGCGACGACGGCGCGCGAGGAAGCGGCGCGCCTTCTCTCGATTGCCGGCGCGCGACTGGACGCGAACGTCTTTCAAGGTGACGGCGAGCTGCTCGTCGACCTCGCTGGGCCGGATGCGGACATCTGCTTCAGGGACTCGGGCGAGCTGCTCCATTCGCTTGAGCACCTGTTGCCGCGGCTGATCCGCAGCCGTACGGGTGAGGCGGTCGCTTGCCGAGTGGATTGCGACAACTTCCACGAAATTCGCGAGGAGCAGCTGCGTAGCCTGGCCCAGCGCGTCGCTGCGGAAGTGGTTCGAGGGGGGGCGCCGAAGATCCTCGAGCCGATGAACCCTGCCGATCGTCGTGCTGTGCATATGGCGCTCGCGGATGACGCTACGGTGATGACCGAGAGCGAAGGTGACGGCTATTTCAAGCGCGTGGTGGTGCGCGGGGTTTAAGTCGTTTCACATTGGGGAAGTCTTTCGTGTAGCGCCCCAACGCTCATGTTTCACGTGAAACGTGCCGTTCTTACCCTTTGAACCGGCCACGTGCGAATCGCGACCTGCCGGCTCTCGTGTTTCACGTGAAACATACCGTCCTTGCCTCCCGACAGGCCACGTCCTACCATCAGGCGTGGCGTTCAACCTTCCCCAAATCTCCCTTCCGGAGCTCTCCGATCGGCTCTCTTCGCTTTCTCCGGAACCGCTTTCGGGGCAGGCTGTTCTCGTGCTCCACGCGCACTACGAGGAGCTTCGCCGCTGGAACCGTGCGCTCTCGTTGATCGGTCCCGGCACGTCCTCGGAGATTTTCGCCCGCCATTACGGCGAATCCCTGGCGGCGCTCCCGTTGATTCCTTTGGATGCCGGGACGGCGGTTGATCTTGGGTCCGGTGCGGGTTTTCCCGGGTTTCCGATCGCAGCGGCACGGCGCAACCTCCAAATGGTTCTCATTGAAGCGCGGGAGAAGAAGGCAAGCTTCCTTCTTGCGGCTGCGCGTCGCGCGGCGTTGCCGCTGCGATGTCTGGATGTTAAAGTCTCGGCTCCCTTGCCCGCGTCCTTTCCGGAATCGCCGGCTCTGATCACCGTTCGGGCGCTGAGGCTTCCTCCCGACCTTCTTGCAGACTTGGGCCGGCGACTGGACCCCAAAGGGAAAATTCTGATGTGGGCAGGCGCGGAAACGCCTTCTCCCCCCGCGGGGTTGGTCATCGCCAGGCAAATTCCTCTAGCGGGCAGCGAAAGGCGGCGGATCGTGGAGTTGGTTCGCGCGAGTTAATTCAGGTTCAACCCCATTGTCGAGCCCTCCCCGGGGCCTCCTCAGGAGAAAGTCGCCACAACATGGCCTCGACCAAAGCGCGGATTCTCGCGATCGCAAATCAAAAAGGGGGCGTGGGCAAGACGACCACCGCGATCAACCTCGGCGCGGCATTGGGAGCGCTCGAAAAGCGCGTCCTTCTGGTCGATAGCGATCCCCAAGGAAACGCCTCGCGCGGTGTCGGCTCGAACGCCTCGGCGCCTCACCTTTACCACGCCCTGATCGGCGAGGCTCCGCTCTCCGAAGTGATACGCCCCTCGGGTTTTCCCAACCTCGACCTGGCGCCTGCCCAGCGGGATCTCGTCGGCCTCGAAGTGGAGCTGGTGGGCGAACCGGGCTGGGAGCACCGCTTGCTGGAAATGCTCACCGGCGTCTCCGACCGCTACGACCTCATCCTGATCGACTGCCCGCCGTCGCTCGGCCACCTCACCGTCATGGCGCTTTCCGCGGCCGACGGACTGCTCGTTCCTCTCCAATGCGAATACTTCGCCCTAGAAGGCATCAGCGAGCTGGTCGCGACCGTCGAGCGGATCCGCGAGGGCCTGAATCCGCGGCTCGACATTGCCGGCATCGTCCTTACTATGTTCGACGATCGGATGAACCTTTCGCGCGACGTGGCGGACGAGGTTCGTCGCCACTTTGCAGGAAAGGTGTTCGAAAGCGTGGTGCCCCGCAACGTACGGCTCGCCGAGGCGCCGAGCCACGGCATGCCGATCTTTCAATACGACATCAAGTCGCGCGGCGCGGACGCCTACCTCGCCCTCGCCCGCGAATTTCTCCGGAGAAACTAAGTGAGCGTGCGCAAGAAAGGCGGCCTCGGCCGCGGGTTGGGGGCCTTGATTCAGGAGAAAACCGAAAAGGCGGGAGATCCGGCGCCGGCTGAGGCTAGCGAGGCTGCGGCCGGAGTCCCGGCGCTTCCGACGGTGCTACCGATCGATCTGCTCCAGCCCAATCGTCTCCAGCCCCGCGTTCGCTTCGACGACGACAAGCTCGAAGAGCTTGCCGATTCGATTCGGACCCAAGGGATCATCCAGCCTTTGGTGGTCGCGGCGACAGGCGAAGGAAGGTTTTTGATCGTGGCCGGCGAACGGCGCTGGCGGGCCGCACGGCGCGCCGGTCTCACCGAAGTTCCCGTCGTCATTCGGGAGGTGAGCGGCGATCGCCACCTACTGGAGCTGGCATTGGTCGAAAACCTCCAGCGTTCGGACTTGAATCCGATCGAAGAGGCGGAAGCGCTGCTAGCCCTTCAGGGTTTCGGTTTGCAGCATGAGGAGATCGCAGCCCGCGTCGGAAAAAGCCGCTCCGCGGTCTCTAACTCCTTACGGCTCTTAAAGTTACCCGACGACGTCCGCGATCTCATGCGGAGCGGAGCGCTCACGGCCGGACAGGCGAGGCCTTTGCTTGGCCTGGCGTCGGAGGAGGCGCAGATCGCCCTGGCTGAGCGCGCCGTCTCCGAGAATCTCTCGGCGCGCGATCTTGAACGCATTACCGCGGAACCCGAGAAGGAACGACCGCCGGCGCCGTCGCGGGTGAAACCGCCGGTCGACGGCAACACGGCCGCTGCCCTGGAGAGCCTCACCCGAAAGCTGCAAACGCGCATCGAGATCCGCCGACGGGGCAAGGGAGGCCAACTGCAGGTGCACTTTCATTCCGAGGATGAGCTGATTCGGCTCTACGATCTCCTCATGGGCCGCGCGGAGGAGTCATGATCTTCAAGAACGACGGGAAACAGAGCGACCTGAACGGTTTTCTCGATACAGGAAGCCACATTAACGGCGAGCTCCGGTTTGAAACGACCTTCCGGGTCGACGGCAAGCTCACCGGAATCGTCCGCTCGGGCGGAGACCTGGTGGTCGGAGAAGGCGGGGAGGTCGAAGGGGAGATCGAGGTCGGCCAGGTCTTCGTCTCCGGCGTGGTCCGGGGCACGATCCGGGCGGCACGCCGGGTTCAGATCACCCCCACCGGCAAGGTGTTCGCCGACCTTGAAACTCCCGCCCTGATCGTCGAAGACGGCGCCCTGTTCGAAGGCCGGTGCGCCATGGCTCCGGCGGCTCCGGCATCAGGGACCACTCTTTCTGCCCAGCGCAAAGAAACGGCCAAGTCCGGCGGCCCGGCCAAGCCGGAATGAGCCGAATCCTTAGGTGGTGCTAATCACCGGGCGGCGGGCGGCGCTTGGGGCGAAAGCGGCTCGTACGAAGGGAAAAACGACAGGGGCCGCCGGCCGAGAAACGAAGCCTCGAACGCCCCGGTGAGCACGCGTCCGTCGAGATCGCGAGCCACCGGGAGCCCGAGCGCGTAAAGCAGCGTCGGCGCCACGTCGACCAGCCGGGGATCGGCGATCAGCGCCCCGGCGCGAATGCCTGGACCGGCCAGGATGAAAACCCCGTCCGGTGCCCCTTCAAAGGTCCCTCCGAGCGAGCCGCCCCCTTGTACCCGCTCCCACCACCCGATCGGCGCAGCGCCCTGAGCGGAGACGATCGCCACCAAGGTCTCGGCTCGGTCCGCGAGCAGCCGGCCGAGGAACCGATCGAGATGCTCGTAATACTCGGCCAGGCGACGGTCCGCCTCCTGCGCTCCTGCGCTCGCGGCGCCGCCGAATTGAGCGGCATAAAAACCGCCGAAGCTTTCCGCCGAGATCGTCGCGAGGCCCGGGAGCACCACGAAGGAAAGACTCGGCGGCGCCGTCCTTGAGCTTTCCCTAGGGAGAGCCAGTGCGACTTCCTCTCGCCAGAGATCTCCCGCCAGGGCCTCCTTGGAGTCTCTGGAGGGGCGCGGGCCAAGAATCTTGAGGGTCTCCGGGTCGAGATCCGTGGGCCGGACCTCAAGGCTCTTCGCGAGCCGGCCCAAAGCCGCCGGCTCCGCTTCGGAGAGTCCTCTCGGCGAACGAAAAAAGCGCTCCGAAACCGCGGCGCCGCCGCCCGTCGGCGGCCAGGTCGAAGGCCACGACAGCGACGCGGAGGAGAGTCCCAAGCGGGAAAAGATCTCCCACAATCCCAGGGCTCTACGCCGCGGCTCGCCGGGGGTGGGATCCGGTCCGAGCAGGCCCCAAAGCCGAAAACCGATACCGCGCGGCAGCAGGTTCAACTCGGCTCCCGGTACCGCGAAGCCCCCGGAGTGATCAATTTCACCGGTGATGCCGCTCTTCCAGGGATACTTTCCCGTCGCGAGGGTCGCCCAGAGCGCCGGTCGCCGGTTGGGACCGAGCGTTTCGAGCCGTCCATAGGCTCCTTCGCGAAGCAGCGCCGAGAACGCCGGAAGCCGGCCCTGGCCGGCGAGCGGCAGGATTGCGTCGAGCGTCGCGCTGTCGATCCCGACGACCCAAAGATGGTGCCGCTCCGAGCGCTCGATCGCCGGAGGACCGGCGTTCGCCTCGGAAGGCGGCCGGAAGGCCTCTCGGCGCTCGACCGCCGCGAAGATCGAAAGGAAAGCGAGCAGCCCCAAGGCGCAACGGCTGCGCCAGCCGTACGCCCTCCTGTCCAGCGTATGGAGCAGGGCGGTATAAAATGCGATCAGCCCGCCGAGCGCGAGCCAAAGAGCCGTCTTCAGCAGCCGGACATTGATGCCAGGAGGCAAGAAGTAAGCGTAAAACGAGGCGTGAGCGGCATCCAGGATCGCTCCGAGGAAAAGCGCCAGGGTAAGTGTCCAGGGCAACCAACGAGCCGAGCGTTCCGGTCGCTGCCACAGCCAGGGCGTCTGAAGCGCGGAGCCCAAGGCGCCGAGCAGCGCGCCATAAAGAAGCACTGCCCTGCCGAACCCTAAGGGGGTGAAGGCGACGCGCGGGTTGAGGAAAAACAACAACCCTGCGACGTGGCCGCCGAGCAGGAGCCCCGGCAGCAGAGAGATGCCGAGCGCGCGCACCAAGGCCGGGCTTAGTCGCGTCCCTGCGGCCGAGCCCTGGCCGGACTCCCCAACCAACCTAGAAGATGAAGATGGGACGATCGACCTCGTGGTGGAATTTCCACACGTAGGTTTTAAACGGGAACTCGATCGGAATCTGGTAGTCGGCTTTCATCCGGATCCGATCCCCGATGCGCTCGACGGTGACTTGATCCTTGTCCAAGGCGATTCCCAGCTGTTGGGCTTTGATGAGAATCTGTTTCTTCAGCTCTTCGTCCGGAGTCTGGGCGGCAAACTTCGCCTGCTCTTCCATGAAGTCGTACATCTCCGAGCTGTTGAGCTTCACGGGAATCGTTTTCCAGGCGAAGAGCGCCACCACCGCCAACAGCACGGCCCAGAGGATGCAGCCTAGATTTCCTTCGCCTCGCTGGCCTCTTCGTCGACGCATCCGAGCCTCCCTAAAGCCCTAAGTTCGATCCCCGACCTCGCCGGTCACGTTCTGTTGGTAGGAAGCATAGTCTAGCAGCCCCTCGTCCTTTCGCCAGCACCGTGGACTCGATCAACGGACCCATCCGAAGGACCGGCTCCAGCGGGTAGCCCGAACCAGGCGTCCGAGCGACCGCAAGCTCCTGTCGAGCCAACCGCGCGGCTCCACGCCGAGATCCGGGTCGTCGACCGCCACCGACCAATAGATCAGCAGGGCCCGTCCCTTGACCAGCTCGTCGGGCACCGTTCCCCAGTATCTTGAGTCTTGCGAGTTATCCCGGTTGTCGCCCAAGCAGAAGCTGTTGCCGGGCGGAACCCTCAAGGGACCGAAATTATCTCGCGGCCGCACCTCGTACAGCCCGACCGGATCGGACCGCGGATCGTCCCCGAAATGATAGGTGTACGAGTGGTCGAGGACCGGCTTCTCGTTGAGCACCAGCTCGCGGTGGACGATCTCCACCAAGTCGCCGCCGACCCCGACACATCGCTTGATGAAGTCTTGAGAGGGATCTCTTGGGTAGCGGAAGACCACCACGTCGCCCCGCTCGATCGGGCGGAGCGGCAAAAGGCGCTTCTCGAAGTCGAAGTGCGCCGGTCCGAAAATGAATTTGTTGACCAGGATGTGATCGCCGACCAGGAGATTCTTCTCCATCGAGCCGGTCGGAATCTCAAAGGCCTGAAAAAGGAAGGTCCGGGCGAACGTCGCGAAGATGAACGCGACCAGCAAAGCCTCCAGATACTCCCGCCCCGTGCTTCTCGCGGCCATCGCCGAAACTCACTAGCGGGGGGTGAGGAAGGAGCGGCTCCAGCGCGTGCGACCGAAGAATCCGATGGCGGTATCGGCGATCTGTCGCAGCTTGGCTCCCCAACCGGGCCAATGACCGTCGGAGGTCTCGCCGCCGTAGGACCAATAGATCGTCGACGCGCGGCCTTTGACCATGTGGGCGGGCAGCGTGCCCCAGAATCGGGAGTCGAAGGAGCGATCGCGATTGTCGCCCATGCAGAAGTAGTTTCCCGCCGGCACGGTGAAAGGTCCAAAGTTGTCGCGGATCCGTCCTTCGCTGTCGAAGTAGGGCTGGTCCTGGTAGAGATTCGGGTCCGTGTGGATCGCGTAGCCCGCATCCTCGACCTTCTTGTCGTTGATGTAGAGCTGCTTGTCCCGCACGTCGATCGTGTCGCCCGGCAGGCCGATGCAGCGCTTCACCAGGTCGAGCTTCGGGTCCTGCGGCGACCGGAAGACGACAATGTCGCCGCGGTGGATCAACCGTCCGGGCAGGAGCTTGCCGAGGCCCGGCGTATCCGGCCCGAAGATGAACCGGTTGACGAACAGGTGGTCGCCGACCAACAGCGTGTTCTCCATAGAACCGCTCGGAATGTAGAAGGTCTGGACGACGAAGGTGTTGGCGAAGCGTAGAAAGATCGCGGCGATCACGAACGCCTCGGCATATTCGCGGAACAGGGACTTCGGGGGATTTTTGTCCGCCGGACTGCGCAGCACTTCCTCAAGTTTCGGGCTCTTCGACATGGCGGCCTAATCTACTCGAAAGGCCCCTTTCCGGCTACCGATCGACTCTACCTGCCCGACCCCCGCAAAAAATTGTGCGCTCGTCAAGTTCTTTTGCACCCCCCTTTTTCGCCAGCGGGGAGCGCCCGATCCCTTCCCTTGCCCGACAAGCTGACTGGACGCCAAGGCCCTCCTGGCGTGTCGGCAAAAACCCATCAAACCGTTTATTTGTCGTTGTTTGCGTCATTCCAAGAGGGCTGGCAGCCGCTTTGATCTACATCCCTCCCGAACTTGAACCGGAGGGGAGGTGGAGCGAGCCGCTTAAGGGAGACAAAAAACCGCCAGCGAAGGGCCGAGAGGGGCGCTTCAACCGCCCCCTCGAGCGAACCCACCCTCCTAAACCCGTTTTCCCACCCACCCACATCAAAACCAAATCAACCAAGGAGCAGACCCATGAAACTCAATCGCATTCACGTTCCCGCCGTTCTCGTCCTTCTCGCCCTCGTCCTCGCCGTTATCTCTCCCCCGGCCGCCATGGCAGCGGCCCCCGCGGCTTCGAAAGTGGTGAACATCAATACCGCCGACGGTTCTCAGCTCGCCCTGCTTCCCCGGGTCGGACCCTCCGTCGCTCAGCGCATCGTCGAGCACCGCAAGGCCAACGGGGCCTTCAAGAAGGTCGAGGACCTGATGCTCGTCAAAGGGGTCGGCGAAAAGACCTTCGCGCTTCTTCGGCCCTACCTCGCGATCAGCGGCGAAACCACCCTCAAAGAAAAAGTGAAGGGTGCCAGCGCCGAAAAGGGCGCGAGCCGCTGAGGTCGGGGTTTCCGAGCCGGAGCGGCGAACGCTCCGGCTCGGCCTTCCCCGGGAGCCGCAATGGAGCTCTCTGCCCTCCCCCTCCGACGCCCTGCCCGATCTTCCAGAGGCTTTACCCTGGTCGAGCTTCTCGTGGTTTTCGCGCTCCTGGTCCTCTTGGGAACGCTGTTGGTTTCGCCGCTCCACCGGGCGGTGAGCGCCCTTCGCCTTCGCCAGGCCGCCTCTGAGCTGGTCGGCGCCCTCCGCCTGGCACAATCGTTCGCAATTCGTCACTCGGCCAACGTCGCCGTCCGCTTCGCCGTCGATCCCAAGGGCGGGGTGAGCTTCTCCCTCTATCGCGACGGCAACGGAAACGGCGTTCGCAGCGCCGACATCCGCTCCGGCGCCGATCCGAAAATCGACGGTCCGAGGCGCCTGGGCGGCCTTGGTTTCGGCCTACGCTTCGGATTTCCGCCCGGGATTCGGCCGACCGATCCGGGAGATCCCAGCCATCGGCTCGACCGGCTCACCGACCCGGTTCGCTTCAATGGCTCCGATCTCGCCTCGTTCGATCCCCTGGGCGGTGCCACCCCCGGCTCGCTCTACCTGACCGACGGGTACAAGGGCCTTGCCGCGATTCGGGTGCTCAGTCGAAGCGGCAGGGTGCGCGTTCTCACCTACAAGGCCGCGACCGGCCGGTGGAAATAACCGCCCGAGGCCGAATCCCGAAGCCGAAGAATGGTCGCGGGGGCCGCCAGGCTCCCGCGCTTCCGGCTCTAGGCCAGGACCGCGTCGAGCCCTTGCTCCAGGTCGGCGAGCAGATCCTCTACGGCCTCGATTCCGACCGAAAGGCGGACCAAGCCTTCCGTGATGCCGAGCGCGTTGCGCCGCTCCAGAGGGATCGAGGCGTGGGTCATCGAAGCCGGATGGCTGATCAGGCTCTCGACACCGCCCAGGCTCTCGGCGAGCGCCCACAGACGCATCGAATCGAGCATTGCCTTGGCGTTGGCGTAACTGCCGAGCTCGATCGAAATCATCGAGCCGAAACCGTTCGCCTGGCGCTTCTGAATTTCATGACCCGGATGGGTCGGCAATCCCGGAAAGAGGATTCCGCGAACCGCGCGGTGGCCGGTCAAGAAATCGACGATCGTCCGGGTATTCGCCTCGTGCCGTTCCATCCGGACCGCAAGGGTTTTGATCCCGCGCATCACGAGGAAGCACTCGAAGGGCGCGAGAATGCCGCCCGCGGACTTTTGCGACAGGGTGAACCACTCGCCGTCCTCCACCGCCTTCGAGATCAGCGCGCCGCTGATCGAGTCGCTGTGGCCGTTCAAGAACTTGGTCGTCGAATGGACGACGAAATCGGCACCCAGCGCGAGCGGCTGCTGAAAGTAAGGCGACAGAAACGTGTTGTCGACCGCCACCTTCGCGCCGTGAGCGTGGGCGATCTCGGCGACCGCCGCGATGTCGGTGACTTCCATCAAGGGATTCGACGGCGTCTCCAGATACACCATGCGGGTCGAAGGCGTGATCGCCGCCTCCACCGCTTCGAGGCTCGTCGTGTCGATCCAACTGAACGACAGCCCGAATTTTTCGAGGACTCGGGTGAAGTAGCGAAACGTCCCGCCGTAGACGTTTTGGGAGACCAACACGTGGTCGCCCGCCTTGAGGATGGTCATCAAACAGGAGATCGCCGCCATGCCCGAAGCGAAGGCATGGCCCTTGGCGCCCCCTTCGAGGGAGGCCACGAGGTCTTCGAGCGCGAAGCGGGTTGGGTTCTGGCTGCGGGCGTATTCGAAGCCGGTGTTCTCGCCAAGGCTCGCCTGGGAGTAGGTCGAGGTCTGATAGATGGGCACCGTGACCGCACCGGTCGTCGGGTCGGGAGACTGCCCGGCGTGAATTGCGCGGGTCGCAAACGCGAGCTTCGAAGGATTACCTTTCAAGCGCTTCCCCTTTTTCGCGGAGCAGATCTCCGCTCGATCGAATTTTTTCGCGGCTTACCCCAAGGATCGCGGCGCATTGTAGCAGCCGCTTTTCGCTCCGAGTAAAGAGCGCGGCGATCGAACCTCGGGAGGGAGGGACCGAAGCCCTCCGCCCCGGGGTTAAGATAAGCGGCGTGAATCGGGAAGATATCTTCTCACCCTTGAGGTGGCACGACGGTGCGCTCGAGTTGCTCGAGCAAACCCTCTTGCCGCGCGAGGAGACCTGGCTTCGTTGCGAAAGCCCGGAACAGGTGGCGGACGCAATCTACCGCCTGGCGATTCGCGGCGCGCCCGCGATCGGCGTGGCGGCAGCCTACGGCTTGGTTTTGGGGGTGGCTCCGGCCCGCGACGAGCGGGAATCCGAACAGAGGTTCGAGTCCACGGTGGAGCTGCTAGGGGCGACGCGTCCGACGGCGGTCAACCTGCGTTGGGCGCTCGACCGGGGTCGCACACGCTTCGCGGCGAGCGCCGGCCGGCCACCCACTGAACGGGCGGCGGATCTGTTGGCCTGGGCCGAGGCGCTCCACCGCGACGACATCGCCGCAAACCTGCGGATGGGAGAATTCGGCGCGACGCTCTTTTGCGCCGGAGATCGGGTGCTCACCCACTGCAATACCGGCTCGCTCGCGACCGCCGGCTACGGCACGGCGCTCGGCGTGATCCAGTCCGCTTGGCGGCAAGGAAAAGTCTCGAAGGTCTGGGTAGACGAGACCCGTCCGCTGCTCCAGGGCGCGAGGCTCACCACCTGGGAGCTCAAAAGGCTGGGCATTCCCCACACCCTGGCGACCGATTCGAGCGCCGCGACGCTTCTGTCGCTCGGCCTGGTGGAGCGGGTCATCGTCGGCGCCGACCGGATCGCAGCGAACGGCGATGCGGCGAACAAGATCGGCACCTACCCGCTCGCGGTCCTCGCCGCCCGCCACGGGGTGCCGTTCTACGTCGCGGCCCCCCTCTCGACGATCGACCGAACGCTCGCCAACGGAACCGGGATCCTGATCGAGCAACGCAAGGCGATTGAAGTCACCGAAGTGTTCGGCACCCAAATCGCTCCCGACGGCACCGAGGCGATCAACTTCGCTTTCGACGTCACTCCCGCCGAGCTGATCCGCGCGATCGTCACCGACGCCGGGGTACTCGAAGCGCCGTACGGGCCGAGCATCGCCAAGGCATTCGCCGACGTCGAGTGACGCCCGTGAACCGAAACGGTCTTAGAGGTAGGAACCCCCGGAAGAGGGAAGGAATGGTGGAGGCGGTGGGAGTCGAACCCACGTCCGGAAAACGCGTCGCGGTGGCATCTACGTGCGTAGCCCTCACTTCTTTTTCACCGCCGCGCTTCGAGTGAAGGCGCCGCGCGCGGCAGTTATCCTCGCTAGTATCTGGGTCCGTCGCGAGGCCTCCGGACCCATTGACCCGCATTGTCGGCGTCTTTAGAGGTGCAGCGGGTCAGAGCCCCTCTATTGACGTCACAGCCGTTTAGGCCGCGAGAGCGAAGTTGTCGTTCGCAGTTAAAAAATCGATTTTACGAGTCGACCTCGACACGCAACCCCCGCACCGCTTTGTTCCCCGTCGAAACCGGTACGCCCCCAGTTTCTATAGTGCTGCTTCTTCCGTTGGCAAAGAACCTGTCGCGCGCGTTCGAGACGGCAACGACGGACGCGCACCATAACAGACCTTGTGCCCGGCGGATTCCCCGACCTCGCTCCGCTGCCTATTCCGATTCCGGAGGAGCCTTTTCGCCGAGCAGCTCGACCGTGCGCAGGAAGTCGCCCGGACGGGAGGTTCGCAAGCGCGAGATCACCAGGAACCACCCTGAAAGCGCCAGCACCGCGCCGAAAGGGGCCAGCGGTATGAGGCCCGGAAAGAACGGCCAAAGAGCCGCGACGATGCCGCCGGCCGCCGAAATCAGCAGCACGACCACGGCTGAGGCCTGGACCCGCCACTGCGAACGAATCTCGCGGAGGGCCAAGCGGGTACCGCTTTCGAGCGCTTCCGCCGTGATCTCCGCTTCGACCAACCCCTGGCGGAGCCCCGCGCGAACCGGCAGGACGACGCGCGCCCGCCCCGCTTCGAGCTGAACCTCCGCGCCCCACTCCTCCGCCGCCCGTTCGACCAGCGCGAGCGCGTGTTCGACCGACCGATCGACGTCGACCGTGTTTTCGTCCGTCGCCGCCACCTCAGGCCGCCATTTCGAACATCTCGGCGAAGAAGTCTTCGACCGCGGCCAAGAAGCTCGGTACGTCGGGCAGCTGGTTAATTTCCTGACGAAGCTTGCGCCCGTTCGGCAGGCCGTGGGTGTACCAACCGGTGAATTTGCGCAGCTTGTGGAGCGCCCAGGTGCCCCCCTCGCGTTCCGCCACCATGCGGAAGTGGCCGAGGATCAAGTCGCGCCGTTCCGCCAGCGACGGCTCGTGGAACCGGCTGCCGGTCATTTTTGCGGCGATCTGGCGAAACAGCCACGGGTTCTTGGTGGCACCTCGCCCGACCATCACGCCGTCGCAGCCGGTTTCGGCCATCATCCGCAGGGCATCCTCCGGCTCGTTCACGTCGCCGTTGCCGATCACCGGGATCGACAAGGTCTCCTTGAGCGTCGCGAGGTGAGTCCAGTCGGCCTCGCCAGAAAACATCTGCCGCGCGGTCCGGGCATGCATCGCCACCGCGGCGACGCCGTTGGCCTCGCACATCCGGCCGAGGTCGAGATAGTTTCGGCGCGCGTCGTCGAGCCCAAGCCGGAACTTGACGGTCAACGGGATCGAGATCGCCTTCTTGACCGAGGAGACGATGTCTTCCGCAAGCGCGAGATCGCCCATCAGGGCCGCACCGGCGCAGCCCTTGAGAACTTTGTTCGCCGGGCAGCCCATGTTGATGTCACAGACGTCGGCGCCCAGCTCTTCGACCACCAGCGCCGCCTCGCGCATGGTGGCGGCGTCGGAGCCGTAGATCTGGATCGCCAGCGGCCGCTCCTCTTCGCTGAAATACATCAGCTCGCGCGTTCGCGGATTGCCGTTGACGATCGCCTTGGACGATACGAATTCCATCGACACGACGCCTACGCCGCCGATCCGCCGGACGATCAAGCGAAAATCGCGATCGGTGACCCCGGCCATCGGCGCGAGCCAAAGGGGTGGATCGACCCGAACGTCGTCGAGATACACAGGTGCCGCCATGCCGCCGATTTTACCCGGGCGACCGGAACTTCTCCTAACCGGCTGGATTTGCTGGCACTCTCCGGGGGTCTACTTCGCCTGCAGGTCAGCCCGCCGCTCGACCGCAGGGTCCGTTTGCGCGCAGAATCGAGCCCGATGACGATTGAAGATCTCGGCTGGACCCCGGCGCTCGCCGCGACTTTTGCGGAATTCGAGGCGAAAGGTTGCCTGCCCGGCCGGGTGATCGCCCAGCGCGGCATGTTGGTGGTGGCGACCGAGCGGGGGGATGTCCTGGCGACCAGCTCCGGAAGGATGCGTCACGACGCCCTTAGCGCGGGCGAGCTGCCGACGGTCGGAGACTGGGTGGCGATTCAGGTGCCTCCGGGGGGAAAGCAGGGCCGCATCCAGGCGGTGCTGCCGAGGAAGAGCGCCTTTTCCCGCAAGGCGGCCGGACGGCGCACCGAAGACCAGGTGGTGGCGGCGAACGTCGACGTGATCTTCCTGCTCTGCGGCCTCGACAACGATTTCAACCTGCGCCGGGTCGAGCGCTATCTCTCGGCGGCCTGGGAGAGCGGCGCCCAGCCGGTCCTGCTGCTCAACAAGGCGGACCTGTGCGAAGACCCGGCAGCGAGGCTCGCCGAGGTCGAAGCGATCGCGTTCGGCGCACCGGTTCACCTGCTTTCCGCCAAGAAAGGCGATGGCGTCGAGGCGATCTCTCCCTACCTCGCCCGGGGGGTGACGGTGGCTCTTCTCGGTTCCTCCGGGGTGGGCAAATCGACGCTGATCAATCGGCTGCTCGGACACGACGCCCAAACCACCCTCGAAGTTCGAGCGGGAGACGACCGCGGACGCCACACCACGACCCACCGCGAGATCTTCTTCGCCCCGAGCGGCGCCCTGGTGATCGACACCCCGGGGATGCGCGAGATCCAGCTCTGGGACGCCGAAGAGGGTACTGGCACCGCGTTTTCCGACATCGAAGAGCTGGCCCGCTCCTGCGCGTTCGGCGATTGCGCCCACGAAAGCGAGCCGGGCTGCGCCGTCCGAGAGGCGGCCGAACGGGGAGATCTCTCCGCCGAGCGCCTGGAAGGCTGGCGCAAGCTCCAGAAGGAGGCCGCGAGCCTGCGCGTCCGCAGCGACGCCCTCGCGCGGCGGAAGGACAAAGGGAAGGTGAAGGCGGTCGAGAAGTCGCTGCGCGAGCAGTACAAGCTGCGCGGCAGGTAGGGGAGCACAAAGATGAATACCTTGAAAAATGACAACACCAGCGTTAAGGTTTCAAGGTCTTTGCCAAAGCACCTTGAAAATTGAGAAGGCCACCGTTAAGATTTCAAGGTGATTTCTCGGCAACGACACCTCGAAGCGCTCCAAATTGGACTTGATCGATACCCTGTGGTCGCAATTCTCGGACCCCGGCAGGTCGGAAAAACCTCTATCGCTCGGAGCCTCGCCGCGGCCCACGAAGAAGGCGCCACCTTCTTCGATCTCGAGAATCCTGTGGCGGTCGCGCGCCTCGCCGAACCGATGCTGGTGCTAGAGCCCCTCCGGGGGCTCGTCGTTCTGGACGAGATTCAGCGCCGCCCCGAACTGTTTCCGATCCTACGTGTGCTCGCCGATCGCCCAGGAAAGCCCGCACGATTTCTTGTCCTCGGCAGCGCATCTCCGGAGCTACTCCGCCAAACCTCGGAAACGCTCGCCGGTCGTATCCATTTTCACGACCTCGGAGGGTTCACGCTCGACGAGACCGGCCCCGGGACAATGGACCGCCTCTGGTTGCGCGGCGGCTTTCCTCTCTCGTTCCTCGCCGATTCGGAGGACGCGAGCTTCGACTGGCGGCGAGACTTCATCCGAACCTTTCTTGAACGCGATTTACCCCAACTCGGCGTCCAAACTCCCGGCGAAACCCTGCGCCGCTTTTGGACCATGCTGGCGCACGTTCACGGTCAGCTCTGGAACGGCTCGGAGTTTTCGCGCTCGTTTGGCGTATCGACACCGACAGTGCAGCGCTACCTGGATCTGCTCACTTCGACCTTCGTGGTACACCAACTCCGCCCTTGGTTTGAGAACCTCGGCAAGCGGCAGGTCAAGTCGCCAAAGGTCTACCTCTCGGACTCGGGGCTGGTGCATGCCCTGCTCGGAATTACCGACCGAGAAGACCTGGAGAGCCATCCCAGGCTGGGAGCCTCGTGGGAGGGATTTGCGATTCGCGAGATCGTCGAGAGGTTGGGTGCCCATCCGGAAGAGGCCTTCTTCTGGTCCACGCACGGCGGCGCGGAGCTGGACCTTCTGGTAATTCGCGGCAGGAGGCGGCTGGGGTTCGAAATCAAGCGTACCGACGCCCCCAAGGTCACCCCCTCCATGCGAATCGCCTTGAACGACCTGAAGCTCGATCGCCTGGACGTGATTCACGCCGGAGAATTCGCTTTCCCGATGACCGAAGGCATTCGGGCGATTCCGCTGGCTAAGATTTGGGAGCTGCTCGACCCGCTTTGAGGTTCACCCCTCATCAATCCATCCGCAAAACCGCCAAAAACGCCTCCTGCGGGATGTCCACGCGGCCCACCCGCTTCATGCGCTTCTTGCCTTCCTTCTGCTTTTCGATCAGCTTGCGTTTGCGCGAGATGTCGCCGCCGTAGCATTTGGCGATGACGTTTTTGGAGACCGCCCGCACGGTTTCGCGCGAGATGACTCGCGAGCCGATGGCGGCTTGGAGGACGACCTCGAACATCTGGCGGGGGATCAGGTCCTTCATCTTCTCGATCAGCATCCGGCCGCGGGGGTAGGCTTTCTCGCGGTGGATGATCAGCGAGAGCGCGTCGACCGGTTCGCCGTTCACCAGCACGTCGAGCTTCACCAGGTCGCTTCGGCGGTAGCCGATCAGCTGGTAGTCGAAGCTCGCATAGCCGCGCGAGCAGGACTTCAAGCGGTCGTAGAAATCGAGGATCACCTCTCCAAGAGGGAAGTCGTACTGAATCAGAACCCGGTCGGTCGACAGGTACTGCAGGCTCTTCTGCTCGCCGCGGCGGTCTTCCGCGAGCTGGAGGATCGCGCCCACGTATTCCGCGCGCGAAACGATGGTCGATGTGATGTAGGGCTCTTCCAGGTAGTCGAGCTTGCTCGGGTCGGGCAGCTTCGCCGGGCTGTCGACCTCGAACTGCTTGCCGTCGGTGGTCTTCGCCCAGTAGCGCACGCCCGGCGCGGTGGTGATCAGGTCGAGGTCGAACTCCCGTTCCAGGCGCGATTGGATGATCTCCATGTGCAGCAGACCGAGGAAGCCGCAGCGGAAGCCGAAACCGAGCGCGCCGGAGCTTTCCGGCTCGAAGCTGAACGAGGCGTCGTTCAGGCGCAGCTTGTCCACCGCGTCGCGCAACCCCTCGTAGTCGTCCGCCGAAACCGGATAGAGGCCGGCAAAGACCACCGGTTTAACCTCTTGGAAGCCGGGAAAAGCCTCGGCCGTCGGACGCTCGGAATGGGTGACGGTGTCGCCGATCTGCGCCTGGATCAGATCTTTGATTCCGGCGTAGAAGAAACCGACCTCGCCGACCGAAAGCGAGGTGACTCCGGCCGCCTTCGGGCTGAAGATTCCCATCTCGTCGACCGCGTAGACCCGCTTGCTCGCCATCAGCTGGATCTTTTCGCCCTTTTTGAGCGTGCCGTCGATCACCCGGATCATGCAGGCGACGCCGCGGTACGGGTCGTACCAGGAATCGAAAAGCAGCGCCTTCAAGGGGCCGTCCGGATTGCCCGCGGGCGCAGGGATGTCGCGCACCACCCGCTCAAGCACGTCTTCGATGCCGATTCCGGCCTTCGCCGAGGCGAGCACCGCATCGTGGGCGTCGATCCCGATGACGTTTTCGATCTGTTCCTTGATCCTCTCCGGGTCCGCGGCGGGCAGGTCGATCTTGTTGATCACCGGGACGATCGCCAATTCCGCGTCCACCGCCAGGTAGGCGTTCGCGAGCGTTTGAGCCTCGACCCCTTGGACGGCATCGACCACCAGGAGGGCGCCTTCACAGGCCGCGAGGCTGCGCGAGACCTCATAGGCGAAATCGACGTGGCCGGGGGTGTCGATCAGGTTGAACTGGTAGGTCTCGCCGTCGGCGGACTTGAAGTACAACCGGACCGCGCGGGCCTTAATGGTAATCCCGCGCTCGCGCTCGAGATCCATGTCGTCGAGCAGCTGAGCGACCATGTCGCGCGAGGAGACCGAGCCGGTCTTTTCGAGAATCCGGTCGGCGAGCGTCGACTTGCCGTGGTCGATGTGGGCGACGATCGAAAAGTTGCGGATGCGTTCGTGGGGAAACATTCGATTCCGGCTCCTGCTCTGGGCGCCAGGTCGGCGCGGGCCGGGGAGCATACCAGGCCGCCCCGGCTTGCATCTCGGCGCGCCTTTCGGCACTCTCCGGGAATGATCCAGTCGATCCGAAACACCGCCCGCCCTCTCGCCTTTGCGCTCCTCAGCTGTGCCGCGGTGGCTTTCGGCGCCCCTCCGGAAGATCCCGCCCGCCTGCCCACCGGGGCGCGGCTCGATCCGGCGGGCACGCTCTACGATCTGGGCAATCTGCCGGTGAACGCTTTGCTCACCCCGGGCGGCGAGCGGCTGGTCGTCTTGTCGAGCGGCTGGCGCGAGCAGGGTATTCAGGTGGTCGATCGCCGTTCGGGGGCCGTCCTTCAGACGCTGCCCCAGACCGCCGCGTTCCTGGGGCTCGCTTTCTCGCGGGACGGCAAGACGCTTTACGCCTCCGGCGGCGATGCCGACGTGGTCTATCGCTACGCCTGGGACGGCGAGAGCGCCAAACCGCTCCCGCCGTTCGTTCTGGCGAAGAAGTTCGAGGGGAAAGACGCCACCCGCTACGCCGCGGGGCTGAGCCTGTCGCGCGACGGCGCCCGGCTTTACGTCGCCGAAAACCTCTCCGACACGCTCGCCGTTCTCGACGCCGTGACCGGCAAGGTGCTCGACCGGCTCGCCACGGGACTCTATCCGTACGCCGTGGCGGTGGCGCCGAACGGCACCGTCTACGTCTCGGCCTGGGGTGGAGACGGCGTCGCGGTCTTTCGCCCCGGAAAAACCGGCAAGCTTCAAGACGCGGGCTCAATCGTGGTCGGACGCCACCCCTCGGCCCTGCTGTTGAACGCGAGCGGCTCGCGTCTGTTCGTCGCCTCGGCGAGCACCGACCGGGTGGCCGTGGTCGATACGGCGCGCCGCAAGGTGATCTCCACCCTCCTCGATCCGCCGCCGGCCGGCCCGCACGAGGGCTCGACGCCGAATGCCCTCGCGCTATCGAAAGACGGCCGACGGCTGTTCGTCGCCGAGGCCGACGCGAACGCCGTCGCGGTCTTCGATCTTTCGCCCCGCACTTGCGGGGTGACCGGAGGCGCGGCGAAGAAAGCGAAGGGGAGCGCCGACAAACTCGCCGGGCGTATTCCGGTCGGCTGGTACCCGACCGCGGTGATCGCCGATCGCGGCGACCTGCTGGTGATCGACGCCAAGGGGCGCGGAACCGGGCCGAATTGGGGGATGGCGCAACCGCCGGTAAAGCTCGCCAAGGATTCCCACGACTACACCCTCGGCCAATTGAACGGCACGCTCTCGGTGATTCCCGAGGCGGCGCTCGGCGACCTGCCCGCGCTCTCGGAGCGGGTGGCGCGCGCGAACGGCTGGGATCGCACCCGCTCGGCGGCCGCCTATCCCCCGTTCGAGCACGTGATCTACATCGTCAAAGAGAACCGCACCTACGACCAGGTCTTCGGCGACTTGCCTCAGGGCGACGGCGACACTTCGCTCCTGTTCTTCCCGCGAGAGATCTCGCCCAACCACCACGCGCTCGCCGAGCGCTTCGGCCTGTTCGACCGCTTCTTCGTCAACGCGGAGGTCAGTGCGCAAGGCCACCCCTGGTCCACCGCCGCCTATGTCACCGATTTCACCGAGAAGACGGTCTCCTCGTCCTACTCCGACCGGCGCCCCGGCCGCGACGAGGACGGGGACGAGGAGGATTCCGCAAGCGGCTACCTCTGGAACCTGGCGATCGCCAAGCACTTGAGCCTGCGCGTCTACGGCGAATACGCCGAGCCGGTGAAGGATTCGAACCCGGTCACCTACCGCTCGACCAAGGCTGCTTTAAGGCCCTACACCAGCCCCGACTATCCGGCGTTCGACATGAAGATCCCCGACCAGAAGCGGCTGGCGGTTTGGCTGCGGGATTTCAACGGATTCGTAGCGGCGGGGAAGATGCCGGCGCTCCAGATCCTTCACCTGCCGAGCGATCACACCTCCGGCGCCCGGCCGGGCCAGATGACGCCCCGCGCCCACATGGCGGACAACGACCTCGCGCTCGGCCGAATCGTCGAGGCGCTGTCGACCAGCCCGTTCTGGAGCAACACAGTGATCTTCGCGCTCGAAGACGACGCGCAGGCGGGACCCGATCACGTCGACTCGCACAGGAGTGTGATGCTCGCGATCTCGGCGTACAACAACGGAGGCGTCAGCCACCGCTTCGTCAACACGACCGACGTCCTGGCGACGATCGAGGAGATCCTCCACCTCGGCAACCTCTCGCAGTTCGATCATTACGGCCGGCCGCTGCGCGAGATCTTCTGCCGCCAGGCGGATCTCACCCCCTACCACCCGCTAGTCCCCCCGGTACCGCTCGACGAGCTGAACCCCGCGGCGGGACCGGGAGCGCAGGCCTCGGCCCGGCTCAGGCTGGACATTCCCGATGCTTCCGACGACGACCTATTCAACCGCATCCTCTGGAGCGCCATCCGCGGCGAGGCCGTCCCCTACCCCAAGCCGAAGCGGGTCTCGGTCAAAGATCTGACGCTCGCGCGTTGACGGCGCGCCCCTCGTCCCCTGCGGTCAGTTCTCTTTCAACCGGTTGCGGCTCGGGCCGCGCTCGCGCAGATTTTCCTCTTCGTGCAGTTGAACGCGGGCGCGCATGATTCCTGCCCGGCCCAGATAACCGACCAGGCGCCGGGGGTCGTGGCGGTCGACGATGGGCAGCCGGCCGATGTCGTTTCCGAGCATCCGCGAGACCGCATCCCGCAGGAGCTCGTCGGGAAAGGCGACGATGAGGTTTCGGGTCCCGGAGTCCAGTACGCTCGTGGCCCTTCCCCGGTCGTCCTCCATCGCCCGCATGAGATCGCTGCGCGTGATGATCCCCGCGAGCGCTCCCTCCGCATCGACGATCGGGATGCCCTGACGGCCCATGAGGGCGGGGTTGCCGGCGGCGATCTCCGCCGCGAGCTCCGCGACGGTCATCGATTCGGGAATCGTGATCACGTCCCTGTCCATGACCTCGCCGATGCGATGGATCTCGAAAGGGTCCACGCTGTACTCGCGCACCAGGTGAAGGCCGCGGCGGGCTATTTTCTCCGTCAGGATCGAGCGGCGGAGCAGCAGGACCGTCGCGCCGTGTGCGACCACCGAACCCACCAGAAGGGCTGGCAAGACGTTCCAGTCGTGAGTCAGCTCGGCGGCGAAAAGAATCGCGGTCAACGGCGAGCGCATCGTTCCGCCCATCATCGCGGACATGCTGACCATCGCCCAGAGGCCGGCGTCGCCCACCGGGATGAGCGTTGATTCGAGCGCACCCAGGCCGCCGCCCATGATGAGCAAGGGTGCGAGCACGCCTCCCGAAGTACCGGATCCCAGGGCCACGGACCAGACCACCGCTTTGATCAGAAGCAGCACCGCTGCGGAAGCGCCGACGAGATGGCCGGCGAGGAGATCCTGGATGGTGTCGTAACCTACGCCCAAGACGCGCGGGTCAATCAGGCCGCCGATGCCGACAGCGAGGCCGCCGAGGATCGGCCACCACATCCAGTGCACGGGAAGCTTGCTGAAGAGATCCTCGAAGGCGTAAACCAGCGCGGTGAGCAGCCCCGAGGCCAGCCCCGCCGCTAGCGCCACGAGAACCGCGAAGCCGATCGCCTCGGCGCCGAGCGGAGCGTGTGCGGAAACGGGAAAGATCGGACCCGCGCCAAGGAGCGGCACCCGCAGGAGCGCGGCGACGACGGAGGCCACCGCCACCGGAATGAAGCTCCGCGGCTTCCACTCGAAGAGCAGCAATTCCACCGCAAGCAACACCGCCGCCATCGGGGTCGCGAAAATGGCCGCCATGCCGGCCGCGGCGCCGGCCACCAGCAAGGTCTTCCGCTCTGCGGAAGACAGGTGAAACAGCTGGGCGACCAGAGAGCCCACGGCTCCGCCGGTCATGATGATCGGGCCTTCGGCGCCGAACGGACCGCCGGTGCCGATCGAGATCGCCGACGAAACCGGCTTGAGCAGCGCGACCTTCGGTTCGACCCGGCTGCGCCCGATGAGAATGGCTTCCAGGGCTTCGGGGATTCCGTGGCCGCGAATTTTCTCCGAGCCGTAGCGCGCCATGATGCCGATCACCAAGCCGCCGACGGCGGGAACGAGCACGGCCCAATAACCAAGCGTATTGCCTGCCGGTGACGTGAAGTGCGACGAGAAGCGCTGGTAGTAGGCGAGGTTGGTGATAACGGCGATCAACCAGACCAGCGCCGAGGCGACGAAGGCCGCGAGCAAGCCGATCAGCGCCGCCAGTCCGGCTAAAACGAGAACGCGTCGATCGGTGCTGAAATCGGCCAGCCTGTCGTGCGATGCGTGGAGCCCTTGGCGGGCGGAATCATCGGCCTCGGGCCGGGATTGACGATCCGATGCGACATCGACACTCATCGCTTGAGAGACCTCCAGAGGGTAGGGGCGCGTACGGGAAAATCGCGGCGTCGCGAGCCTATATATATCGCAGCGCGATACAAACGAGAAGTAGAATGCCTCGGTGCCCGGACCGGTGAGCGACGAACAGTTCCGCATGCTGGCGCGATTCCGCGCCTCGTTACGGCGATTTCTCCGCTTCAGCGAAGAGGCAGCGCGCGTCGCGGGCCTGACGCCCCAGCAGCACCAGGCGCTACTCGCGATGAGGGGGAGCCCGGACGAGCCAATGACGATCGGCGAGATCGCGCTCGAGCTTGCGGTGCGTCCTCACAGCGCCGTGGGTCTGGTCGACCGCTTGGCCGCCAAGGATTTGGTCGAACGCGTGCGCTCCGAAGGCGATCGCCGCGTGGTACGCGTTCGGCTTACCACCGAAGGGCGAAGCTCGCTCGCCAGCCTCGCCGCCGCGCACCGCGCCGAGTTGCGGCGAATCGGACCGGAGCTGGCGGAGCTTTTGGCCGCGCTAGGGCAGGACTCGTAGCCGCCGATTCGGTCGGCGAATTCGATTTTCTGGTCCGCGAAATCGTTCATCCGGCCCCGAGATTCGATTTCCTCATCGGCGAATTAGATTTTCTGGCCCGCGAAATCGAATTTCTCATCGGCGAAATCGTTCATCCGATTCGCGAAATCGAATTTCCCACCGGGAAAATCGTTCATCTGGCTCGCGAAATCAGTTTTCTCGCTGCGGAAATCGATTTCCTCACCCGCGAAATCGTTCATCCGGTCCGGAAATTCGATTTCCTCGTTCGCGAAATCGAATTTCTCTCCCGCGAAATCGAATTCCGCGAGCTTCATGCCCCTTCCCTGGGCCTTTCCGCCGATCCCGCTGGCCGCATTTTCCCCCGCTCTGAGAGTACAAAGCGGACCCCCCCAAAAAGAATGTTCGCCGACCTATCGTTTTCTCAGGGGTGTGTCCGTTACGGTCTGTCGCGTGATGTTTGTCGGGCACCACCGGGCCGCATTTCGCGGTTCGTTTCTCAAAAGGAGGCAGCATGAAAGACGCGACGTTCGGGGCCAAGATCAACCAGTGCGACGTGACGATCCAAAACATCCAGGAGGCGATTCCCGGCATCCCGGGAGGCGAGGCTCACCTCGCCGAAATTCGCCGGCGGGTCGACGCTCTCCGCACCACCCAAGAAACCTGTCAGATGCTGCGCGGCCAGCTGACGGATGCGTTGGTCCTTCGCCGACGGCAGAACAAGGAGGCCAGCGAAGGCTTCCGGAAGCTCGCGGCCGTCGCCCGCGCTCAATACGGTTGGGCCAACCCGGTTCTCGAAAGCTTCAACATCCGCTCCGAGCACCGAGCCAAGCGCGGCCGTAAGAAGAAGGAGGAGAAGCCCGCACCGGCAGTCTGATCTCGCAGGGTGTGCCGTGCGCACCGTCCAAAGGGAGCTCCCGCGGCCTGCAGGCAGGACACACCCATCGAAGCAAGCCGAGATCAATTTAGCTAGCCGTTCGAAGCAAGAGGGTGGGGCTTGGCCGGCCCCACCCTCTTTTCCTCGGGCTCTCGCACGAGCCGGCTTGGCGAGGACTAAGAAGACACCATGGCCCCGATCCTCAAGGCGTCGCCGCAGCAAAGGTCTCCCGGGACTAGCGGCCTAGTGAGGTCGCGAGGGAGGTGCCTATTTTTCCTGGCACGTCATGCAGCTGGCCTCAACCATGCTGCAGGTCTGGCTGCCGCTGGCTCCTCCGTCCACACCCTGAAGAGCCTCCGTCAACGGTCGCACGGTTTCCTTTCGAAGCGTAAGTTTTTTCTTCATGGGATCCTCACTCGAAGCCAGGGCGGCGTCAGTGCCGACCACGAAAGCTAAGGACACCATGAACAGGCCGGCGTGTAGATTGCTGCGACGGAGAGGCTGGACCGGTAGCACCCTCGGGTCGTTTTTTCGGGGAGCTCTTCTGGATCTCGACGCGATCTACCCGCAATCGAACGGCGCTTCGGTTCTAGCCGAGGTAGTCGAGCGCCTGGGCGCGTCGCGGCCGTGCGTCGCCGCCCTCGCGCCAGCGCTTGCATAGATCCCCCGCCGCCGTTGTCCACTCCGGAAACTGAAACGTAAACCCGGCCTCCAGCAGCCTTCCCGGCACCACTCTCCGGCTCTTCAAAATCAGCTCGGTTTCCGTGCGCAGGAAGAGGGCTCCGATCTCCAACATCCAGCGGTTGGCGGGAAGGCCGATGCGGGTTCCCCAGGCTTGGCGGATGGCGCGCATGAAGTCTGCGTTGGGGAGCGGGTTCGGCGAGGCGAGGTTGACGGCTCCGTCGATTTCCTCGTGGTCGAGGAGGAAGCGGATCGCGGCGAGGAAGTCGTTGCCGTGCATCCAAGAGACGTATTGCCGGCCGTCTCCGGAGGCTCCTCCGAGACCGCGGCGGACGAGGCCGAGGAGCACGTCGAAAATGCCTCCTCGATCGGGGCTCATCACCATGGCGGAGCGGAGGGCGACCTTGCGGGTTTGCGGCGTTTTGGCTTCGGCGAGCGTGGCTTCCCAGGCTTTGGCGACCTCGATGCTGAAGCGCCAGGTGTCCGGGACACCGGGCTCGTTGCCGCCGAGGATGCCGGTCGCCTCGTCGTTTCCCGCGTCGTAGCGGTGGGCGTAGATCGTCGCCGTGCTCATCTGCAGCCAGACGCGGGGAGGCCGAGCCGCCTGGGCGATCGCTTCGCCGATCGTCCTCGTCGAATCGACGCGCGAAAGCACGATCCGCCGGCGGTTTTCTGCGGTGTAGCGGCAGTCGACGCTCCGTCCCGCGAGATTCAGGACGACGTCCGCGCCTTCGATCTCCTCGGTCCAAGGTCCGAGCGTGCGGCCGTCCCAGGCGACCGTGCGCCAAGGCGCGGCGGGCGACTTCCCGCCCGCGCCAGGGTTTCGGCCAAGGACCACCACCTCGTGCCCCTCGGCGGAAAAAGAAACTGCGACCAGACGGCCCACCTGGCCGGAGCCTCCCGGCAGGATGATCTTCATGGGTTCGCTTCCCCCCAGCGCAGCCCTTCGCCCTCGGCGTCGATTCCCAGCTTGTCGAGGATGCGCAGGGCGTAGTGGTCGAGGAAACGCGGTAGGTTCTCCCCTCCGATGTAGAACGCCGGAACCGGCGGCAGGATCGTCGCCCCCGCGATCAGCAGACGCCGCATGTTTTCCAGGTGAACCAGGCTGTAGGGAGTCTCTCGAAAGCCGAGGATCAGCGGCCAGCGTTCTTTGAGCGCCACGGCCCCCGCGCGGTGGACCAGCGTGCGGGCCGAACCGGTCGCGAGGGCGCCCAGGGTTCCCGCGCTGCACGGCAGGACGACCGCGCCGGTCAGGCGATAGGAGCCGGAGGCGATCGGCGCGTCCAGCTCGTTGTCGCGGTGGATGCGGATCTTCGCCCGGAGCGCATCGGGAAGGCCCGCCGCGTCCACCAGGTCGGCCGCGCCCGTCTTTTCCGGCCCCAGCTCGTGGCGCAGCACCTGGCTCGCTCCGGCGGAGACCGCGAGGTGTATCCGCTCGATGCCTGGATGCTCGGCGAGCCTGCCGAGCACGTGGCGCGGCAGCAGCATGCCGGACGCGCCGGAGACCAGCAGGGCGATGCGATGGGTCATGAGGTTTCGGGGGGTTGCGGCGAGGGAGGCGGTTGCGCCGCCGGGGGAGGAGCGGCCCCCGTGGCGAGAGAGAAGATCGAAGCTGCGCCGTCCGGCTGGATCACCCGCACCTCGTGCTGCGGGTAGGGGATCTCGATCTCCTCCTCGCGGAAGCGGCGGAAGATCGCGAAATAAAGCTCGCTTTTGAGCGTCTGCGGGGTGCGCAGGTGGCGCGAAGTCCAGACCCTGAGCTGAAAATTGAGGGCGCTGTCGCCAAAGCCGAAAAACACCACGTCCGGCGCCGGCTCCTTGAGCACTCCGTCGTTGGCGAGGGCGACCTCGATCAGCACCTCCCGCACCCGCTCGGGATCGCTCGAGTAGGCGACGCCCAGATCGAGCGAGAAGCGGGCATGCCGGCCGTGGGCGCTCCAGTTCGTCACCCGCTCGGTCAGCTCCGAATTCGGCACGATGATCACCACGTTGTCGTTGGTCTGCACCCAGGTGGTGCGCGCGCCGATCTGCTTGACGTCGCCGAGCAGGTTCGAGACCTCGATCCGGTCCCCCACCTTCACCCCGCGCTCGATCAGCAGGATCAGGCCGGAGACGAAATCCTTGGCCAACGACTGGAGGCCAAAGCCGATGCCGAAACCGATCGCGCCGCCGACGATCGCGAAGCTCGAAAGATCGATCCCCGCGGCTTGGAGGCCAACGAACAGCCCGCCCAGGAACACCGCGTAACCGACGCCGCGGGAGATCGCGTATTTCTGCCCCTCGTCGATCGAGGTGCGCGAGAGGATGCGCTTTTGAAGAAACTTCCCGCTGCCGCGGGAGACCAGGTTCAGAAGGATCAGAAAGATCGCCGCCTTGAGCAGGAAGGCGGGCGAGACGGGTAAGCTCCCGAGGTCGAACAGCGGCTGCGACCAGAGGTCTTGTGCGTCGGCCCGGAGGCGGCCGACCCCTCCCTCTAGGCGATTCTGTTGCCGCAGCAACCCGAATCCGATGCCGGCGGCCAGCAGGGCCACCCCCATTCCGAGCGTCCAGCGGCCGAGACCCTTGGTCATCGAGCCCTCCGCCGCGGCGCTAGAACGGGAACTCCAGGTTGTACGAATACCGGCCCCGCTGGACCACCAGCGGCAGGCCGCCCCGGTCGAAGCCGCGGAGCACCTCTTCGCCCAGGTTGTCGAGATCCTTGAGCTCCCGGCCGTTGGCGCCGAGGATGCCGTCCCCGGCGCGGAGTCCGGCGTGCTCCGCGGCGCTGTTGCCTGCCACCTTTTGGACCAGGATCGAGCCGTGATCGATCTCGACCGACAGACCGATCTGATCTTCGAGGATGCGCAGGCCGAGGCCGCGCGGCGGAGCGGCCGGCGCGAGCGTCGCCTTGATTGGTTTGCCCGCGCGGCGCAGGTCGAGGGCCAGGCCGCGCCCGGCGGGGAGCGAATACAGCTCGGTGGTCACATCTTCGCGGGCCGCCACCGGTCGCCCACCGGCCGCCGTCACCAGGTCGCCTTCGGCGAGGCCGGCCTGGGCTGCGGGCGATCCGGGATAGACCTTGTAGACCAGGGCGCCGCGGGAGATGTCCAGGTCGTAGCGCCGGGCCAGCTCGGCGTCCACCGTCAGCAGCCGCAGGCCGGTCCAAAGCGGCCGCAACTCGCCGAAGCGGAGGAGATCGTCGACGATCCGGCGCGCCCGGTCGGCGGGGATCGCGAAACCGACGCTGTTGGCCCCCGAGACGATCGCCGTGTTGATGCCGATCACCTCACCCAGGATGTTGACTAGGGGACCGCCGGAGTTGCCCGGGTTGATCGAGGCGTCGGTCTGGAGGAAATCGGTGAAGGTCCGCTCGCCGGTCTCGGAAGGAACCGATCGGCCGCGTGCCGAAAGTACGCCCGCGGTCACCGAGTTCGAGAGCCCGAACGGGTTGCCGATCGCGACCACGCTCTCGCCGATCATCAGATCGCCGCTGGTGCCGAGCGGCACCGAGGGGAGCCCTCTGACGTTGCGGATGTTGAGCACCGCGAGGTCCGCGTCGTGGTCGAAACCGAGCACGTCGGCGTCCAGCTCCCGGCCATCGAGCAGGGTGACGACGATCTTCGAGGCTCCTTCGACCACATGGGCGTTGGTCACGACGATACCGGTCGAGTCGATCACGAACCCGGAGCCGAGCGATTGTGAGCGCCGGCTGCGCGAGCCGAAAAACTGGCCGAAGAACGGATCGACCTCGCGGACGATCGATTCTGCCGAGATGTTGACCACCGCAGGAGCGACCTTCTCGACCACCGCGACGACCGGAGTGCGCCGGGCGGCGAGGCCCTCCGAGCGGGGGGCGGCTGGGGCAGTCTGGGGGGCGGCGGAAGTCGCCGGCCGAGGGTTCGACCGGAGGGCGACGAGAGCGCAAAGCGCCGTGAGCAGCAAGAGGAGAACCAGAGGGGCGGCGACGGGAACAGAC
Source organism: Acidobacteriota bacterium (assembly GCA_040005235.1). Classification (GTDB taxonomy): domain Bacteria; phylum Acidobacteriota; class Thermoanaerobaculia; order Multivoradales; family UBA5704; genus DASYKS01. The sequence continues at coordinate 37,845 of JBDTZG010000039.1, forward strand.
CTCTTCATTCCCCGTAGATTAGGATACGTCGCGCTCCGGGTGGTAGTCCGAAGCGGCGAGCGTTTGCAGAAAAGGAGATCGCGATCGTGAAACCTCTCTACGGAATCCCGCTGGCCCTGCTGGCCCTGACGTTCCTGGCGGTCTGCGCCGGGTCGGCGCGGGCGGCCGAACCGGCCGCGCCGACCGCCGACATCTTTCCCTTCCCCGTGGCCCAGAAGACTCTCGGCAACGGGCTACAGGTCGTCGTCGTGCCGTTCGACAGCCCCGGCACGGTGGCGTATTACACGGTGGTCCGCACCGGCTCGCGCGACGAGGTCGAGCCGGGCAAAAGCGGCTTCGCGCATTTCTTCGAGCACATGATGTTCCGCGGCACCGACAAGTACTCGAAGGATCGGTACACCGAGATCCTCAAGCGAATGGGCGCCGACTCGAACGCCTCGACCGACGACGACCTGACGCTCTACCACATCGTCGGCCCGAAACGGGAGCTTGAGACGATGGCCGACCTTGAGTCCGACCGCTTCAAAAACCTGAAATACACCGAGCAGGTCTTCCGCACCGAGGCGCTCGCGGTGCGCGGGGAGTACGCGAAGAACGCCTCGAACCCGATTCGGCAGCTGATCGAAAAGCTCCGGGACCTGGCGTTTTCGCAGCACACCTACAAACACACCGCGATGGGCTTTCTGGCCGACATCGAGGCGATGCCCGCGCAGTATGCGTACAGCCGGCAATTCTTCCAGCGCTTCTACCGGCCGGAGAACTGCATCGTCCTGGTCGTGGGCGACGTCGATCCGGCGCAGGTCTTCCAGCTGGCCGAGCGCTACTACGGCGACTGGGCGCGGGGGTACCGGCCGACCGAGGTGGCGGCCGAACCGCCCCAGACGGCGCCGAAATCGGCCCAGCTCGACTGGCCGAACCCGGTGCGGCCGCAGATTCTCTACGGCTACCGGGCACCGGCGTTCTCCACCGCGTCGGTCGATTGGGCGGCGCTCGACCTGGTCGGCCAGCTCCTGTTCAGCGAAAACGCCCCGCTCTACCAAGAGCTGGTGGTCGACAAGCAGTTGGCCGACAACGTTTCGGGCGGCATATCGGCGCAGCGCGACCCGACGCTGTTCAACGTCTTCGTGCGGGCCCGCTCCCTGGAGGTCGTGCCGCAGGTGGAAAAGACGATCGCCGACCATCTGGCGAAGCTCGGGAAAGATCCGGTCGACCCGGTGCGCCTCGATCGGATCAAGTCGCACTTGCGTTACGCCTTCGCCGCGAGCCTCGACAGCCCGAGCGCGGTGGCCGAACAGTTGGCGGGAATGCTCGCGATCACCGGCGACGTCCAGAGCTTGAACCAGCTCTATCGGCGCTATGCGGAAGTGACGCCCGTCGACGTGCAGCGCCTCGCGCGGCAAGTCCTGGTGTCTACCGGCGAGACGAAGGTCCCCCTGGTCTACGTGGCACCCAAAGCGCCCGAACCGACGAAACCGGAGCCCAACGCCGCCCCAGGAGGAAACTGAACATGACGACCACCAAGATGGCCTGGGGAGTTCTCGCCGCCCTCGCCCTGGCCGGCCCGACCGCGGAGGCCGCCGCCCCGAAGAAGAAACCGCCGGTTCAAAAGCCGGCCCCCAAGGCGGTGCAGGCCGCTCCGATCGATCCGAAGATCGAGACGATCGCGGTGCCGAGCCCGAATTCGCCGATGGTCGCCGTCCGGTTGCTGTTCCGGGTCGGCTCCATGGACGATCCGGCCGGCAAGGAAGGGCTCGCGGCGCTCACCGGGCTGATGATCGGCCAGTCGGGAACGGCGGATCGGAGTTACGCCGACCTGGTCGAGGCGCTCTATCCGATGGCGGCCTCGGTCGACGTCTCGACCGATCGCGAGGTGACGACGATCACCGGGCAGGTGCATCGCGACAAGCTCGCGGACTACACGGCGCTGCTGGTCGAGGCGGTCACTCGGCCGGGATTCGCCGCGTCGGATTTCGAGCGCAACAAGGATCAGCTATCGGCGAGCCTCACGACTTCGCTCCGCTCCGCCAACGACGAGCTGCTCGGCCTGGAAGCGCTTCAGGGCGCGATCTTTCCGGGCCACCCGTACGCCCATGCCCAGGCGGGTACGGTGCAGGGCTTGAAGAACATCACGCTCGACGACGTGAAGCGTTTCTACGGAGAGAGCTTCACCCGCAGCCGTCTCCTGCTTGGCGTGGGCGGGGGGTATCCCGAAGGTTGGATTTCCCAGTTGAAGGCCGGCCTCGCCAAGCTGCCGCTTGGGGTTGCCGTTGCCCGCGATCTGCCGGCTCCGCAGCTCCCTTCGGGTCGGCGCATCACCCTGGTCGAGAAGGCGACCGATTCGGTGGGCATTCATTTCGGCTTCCCGATCCCCCTCACCCGGGCCGACGCGGACTACTACCCGCTGCTGGTCGCCACCAGCTTCCTGGGCGAGCACCGCACCTCTCACGGCGTGTTGTACGAAGAGCTGCGCGAAAAGCGAGGGTTGAACTACGGCGATTACGCTTACGTCGAGTACTACCCGTTCCCGCCGTTCACCAACACCCCGACCCCGGGCTCGCCGCGGCGTCAGCAGTATTTTTCGCTCTGGGTGCGGCCGGTCAAGCCCGGCGATTCGCAGTTCGCCCTGCGCGGCGCTCTCTACGAGCTGGACAAGTTGATCCGGAACGGCTTGGCGCCGGCCGATTTCGAGCTCACCCGCTCGTTCCTCACCAACTACACGAAGCTCTGGACCCAGACGCTCTCCGACCGCCTGGGCTTCGCGCTCGACAGCCGCTATTACGGCATGTCACCGTTCATCGACGAGATCGAGCAGCGGCTGACGAAGATAACGGTCGACGACGTCAACCGGGCGATCCGCAAATACCTGCAAACCGCCAACCTGCGCATCGTCCTGGTGACGAACAATGCAGCGGAGCTGAAAGCGGCACTCGAACGCGACCTGCCGGTACCGAAGAAATACGGCACGGAAGTCTCGGCCGATCTGCTCGCCGAAGACGAGCTGATCCAGCGCACCAAAATCAAACCCGCCGCGATCGAGATCGTGCCGGTGGACCAGATGTTCGAGAAATAGGGGGTCAATCCTCGTCCGCGTCGGCGCCGCCCTTCAAGCCGGCTTTCTTCGCGTAGTAGCGGAACGAACGGAAGCTCATGCCGAGCAGCTCGGCGGCCTGGGTCTGGACGCCGCTGGTGCGGTCGAGCGCCTGCACCATCAGCTGGGCGCGGATGTCTTCGAGGTAGGCCTCAAGGTCGAGACCCTCCTCGGGGAGGGTGACGATCTCGGCGAGGCTCTTGCGGTGCGTGAGAAGCTGCACCGGCATGTCCTTGGTCGTGATGATCTCGGCATGAGCGAGCGCGAGCGTGCGCTCGATCATATTTTCCAGCTCCCGCACGTTGCCCGGCCAGTCGTACCCTTCGAGCATGCGCATCGCGTCGATCGAAATCTGGCGCGGCGAAAGGTTCATCTCCTCGCAATACTTGTGAAGGAAGAAGTCTACCAGCAGGGGAATGTCTTCCCGGCGCTGGCGCAGCGGCGGAAGCTGGATCGGGATGACGTTGATCCGATAGAACAGATCCTCCCGGAAATCCCCTTTGGCGATCCGCTCCTCGAGATTCTGGTTGGTCGCCGCGATCACCCGCACGTCGACCGACTCCTCGGCGTTGCCGCCGACCTTCCGGATCTTCCGCTCCTGGAGCGCGCGCAGAAGCTTGACCTGCATGGTGAGCGACATCTCGCCGATCTCGTCGAGGAAGAGGGTGCCCCGATTGGCCTCTTGGAACAGGCCTTTCTTCTCGCGCACCGCGCCGGTGAACGCGCCGCGCTCGTGGCCGAACAGCTCGCTTTCGAGCAGGTTTTCCGGCAGCGCGCCGCAGTTGATCGCCAGGATTCGATTCGCCGCGCGCGGGCTGGCGTAATGGATCGCCCGGGCGATCAGCTCTTTGCCGGTGCCGCTCTCCCCTTGGATCAAGACGGTCGACGCGGTGCGCGCGATCCGCTCGATCAGCGAGAAAATCGCCTGCATGCGCGCGCTGCGCCCGATGATGTTGTTGAAGGTGTATTTCTGTTCGAGCGCTTTGCGAAGGTAGACGTTTTCGTCCACCAGCTCGGCGCGCTCCAAGGCCTTCTGGACGATGATCTTCAGCTCATCGACGTCGAACGGTTTCGAGATGTAGTCGTAGGCGCCGAGCTTCATCGCGTCGATCGCCGACTTGGTGGAGGTATAGGCGGTCATCATGATGACCGGGGCGTCCGGGTTCGAGGTCTTGATCTCGCGCAGCAGATCGAGCCCGTTGCCGTCCGGCATCATGATGTCGCAGAGAACGAGATCGAGCCCGCCGTGCGCGAGCACCCTGCGGGCCTCTTCGGCCGACCGGGCGGTCTCGACCGCGTAGCCCTCATCGGCGAACAACAGGGTGAGCATGTCGAGCATGCTCGGTTCGTCGTCCACCACCAGCAGACGCGCGTTGGTCGAGCTCATGGTTCTGCCTCCACGATGGCGAGCTCTGCGGTCGCCGGCCTTGAGGCCGGCAGGGGGGGCGAAAGGGGCAGCTCGACCGTGATCGTCGCCCCCTCGCTCGGGCGGCTCTCGACCGAAACCTGGCCGCCATGCTCCTGGACGATCCGATAGACGATCGCCATGCCGATCCCGGTGCCGCCGTCGAAAAACGATCGGAACGGATGGAACAGATTCGCGCGTTGCTCGGGCGACATGCCGCGACCGGTATCGGCGAAGCGCAGCCGATAGGCCTCGGGACCCGACCGTCCCGAGATGCGCAGATCGCCCCCTTCGGGCATGGCGCGCAAAGCGTTTTTCGCCAGGTTCCAGAAGATCTGGCTCACCTGGTCGGCATCGGCCACCAGCGTGACGCTTGCCGGGTCGAGGTCGAGGCTCAGGCGATGACGATCAGAGACCTCGCCGCTGTTTCGGAGCAGCTCGAAATTCTCGGTCAGAAGATGCCCGATGTCGAACGCCGAGGTCGACAGCTCGCGCGGCCGGGCGAAGCGCAGGAAGCCCTTGATCGTCCGATCGAGGCGCTGGCTCTCCTTGAGCAGGATGTCGAGCAGTCGGCGCTGCGAGGACTCGGTCGGCAGGTTCGCCGACAGCATCTGCACCGAGCCCGAGATCGCCGCGAGCGGATTGCCGATCTCGTGCGCCAAACCGGCGGCCAGCTCGCCCACCGCGGCCATCCGGTCTTTGACCTGCATCTCCTCCTGGAGGCGCCGCCAGCGGGTGAGGTCCTGGAAGATCAGGATGTAGCCGCGCTGCACGCCGTCCGCATCGGCCAGGTGCGAGATCGAAAAGCCGACGTAGCCCGCGGTGCCGCCGTAGGTCAGCTCTACCTCGGACCGAACTCTGCCGCTCTGGCCGCTCGCATCGGCCAGCTCGGTCCAGCGGGTGGCGGAGAACAATCCGGAGCTCCAGATCGGCGCGCCGACCAGGTTGCTTTCGCCTTTCCTGAGGATTTCGGTGCCCGCCCGATTGACGCTCTTGATCACTCCGTCCAGATCGGTGGTGATCAGACCGCTGCTGATCGACTCGATCACGTCGCGATGGACCACTTGGAGGTCCGCCAGGTCCTCCTTCTTCGCTTCCAGCTCCAGCTCGGCGCGGGCGATGTTGTGCGCGAGATACGAGGTGAGCAGGGCGACGGCGTAGAAGCCGAACAGGTGGACCGCGAGGTTGTAGGCCAGGCGCCAGGTCGACGCCTCGTCTCCGGCGAAAGCCGGCAGCGGCACCGAGTGGGAATGGAGCGACAGGAGCAGGCTCGCGTAGAGGACGTAGGCGGCGGTGGCGACCGCGAGACCGGCGCGCCGCCGAAGTAGCGTCGCGGCGACCGCGATGACGATCAGGTAGAGCATCGAGAACGGGCTCGAAATACCCCCGAACTGATACACCAGCGCGGTGATCAGCAGCAGGTCGCCGAAAAATTGGATGTAAGCCTGAAGCTGGTAGAAGCCGGGCAATAGGCGCAGGAGCGCCAGGTAGATGAGCGTCGCGGCGAAGGTGAGAGCCGCGATGACGTACAGAAATCCGTAAGGAAACCCGGTGTCGGCGGCCGGTGTCGCCGGCTGAACGTTGGGGCTCGGTTCGATCGGCGGATGGACGACCGGGGCCGTCGCGGCCGGCGTGCTCAGCTCGGAAAGCTCGGCCGGTTGTCGCGTGTCAACCAGCTGCAACAGGAAAAAGAGCAGCAGCACACTGCCGACCGCCACCAGGCGAATCGCAATGTACCAGCGGAGTTGACGGGCGAGAGCGGGCATCTGTGGCTGGTGGGTTCGAAGAGACGGCGGCGGTCTCCGAAGCGCCCGGGCGGCTTGGAGCCGTCCGGGCGCGTTTCGGTTGGCCTTCGGCTCAGCCGATCTTCGACAGGATTGAGTAGAGCGGCAGATACATCGCCGCGACGATCGTGCCGATGACGACGCCGAGGACCGTGATCATCAGGGGTTCGAGAAGCTTCATCAGGCCGTTGACCGCGGTGTCGACCTCTTCCTCGTAGAAGTCGGCGATCTTGGAGAGCATCTGGTCCAAGGCGCCGGTCTGCTCGCCGACGTTGATCATCTGGACCACCATCGGCGGAAAGACCTTGGTGTCGCCGAGCGGCTCGGAGATCGTCCGCCCTTCCTCGACGCTCTTGCGCACCGACATCACGGCGTCTTCGATGATCGAGTTGCCCGCGGTCTTCGCGGTGATCTCCAGGCCGTCGAGGATTGGCACGCCCGATGCCGTGAGCGTTCCGAGGGTGCGACAGAACCGGGCCACGGCGATCTTCCGGAGCAACATGCCGATCACCGGAACTTTGAGCAGCAGGCCGTCGAGCACCCGCCGGCCGCGATAGGTCTTGTGGTACTGGCGGATGAAGAAGACTAGAGCCACGACCACGATGATGATGAACGGGAAGAACCGCGCCACGAAGTTGCTCGCCCCGATCACCATGCGGGTGAGGAACGGCATTTCGCTGCCCAGGCCGGCGAACAGCTGAGCGAACACCGGAATGACCTTCCAGAGGATGATCGTGACGACGCCCGCGGCGATGAGAATGACCGTCACCGGATAGACCAGGGCCGCCTTCACTTGACTCTTGAGCTTGACGATCTTCTCGATGTAGGTCGACAAGCGCTGAAGGATGATGTCGAGGATACCGCCCGCCTCGCCCGCCGCCACCATGTTGACGAACAGATTGTCGAACGCCTTCGGGTGCTTTCTCATCGCTTCGGCGAGCGACGAGCCGGACTCGACGTCGGTGCGCACGGTGTTGATGATCGCCCGGAACCCTTGGTGCTCTTCCTGTTCGCCCAGGATCTCCAGGCATTGGACGAGCGGCAGGCCGGCGTCCAGCATGACCGAAAACTGGCGGGTGAAGATCGAGATCCGCTTTGAGCCGATGCTGCGCGGCAGGCGGGGCAGGACTTTGATCTCCTTGCCCTTCTCGCGCATGGTGGAGACCTGGATCTGCTGTCGGCGCAGAACCGCGATCGCAGCCTCTCGATTGTCCGCGAGAAGCTGGCCCTCTTGGGCCTGTCCGGTCCGAGTTTTACCTTTCCAGACGAAATTGGGCATCGACTGACTCCTCGGGCTCCGCGCTAAGAAGTGCGCTGCGCCTCGCCCCTGGTCGGCGTGGTGGGTAGGGCAACCGCCGCCGGTCCGCGATTGATGATCTCTTGAAGCTCGTCGGCATGGGACGAACGGGCGAGAGCGGTCTGCAGGCTGATCAACCGTTTGAAGTACAGAGCCGCCAACGATTGGTTGAACGTCTGCATGCCGTGCTTGGCCTGGCCCGCCTGCATCATGCCGTAGATCTGATGAATCTTGTCCTCGCGGATCAGGTTCCTGATCGCGGCGGTAGGCACCAGCACCTCCATCGCCAGCGCCCGCCCTTTGCCCGAAGCTTTCGGCAGCAACGACTGGCACAAGATCCCTTCGAGAACGAACGACAACTGCACCCGAATCTGGCCCTGCTGGTGGGCCGGGAACATGTCGATGATCCGGTTGATCGTCTGCGCCGCGGAGTTCGTATGCAGGGTTGCGAACGTCAAATGGCCGGTCTCGGCGATGCGCAGCGCCGCCTCGACCGTTTCGAGGTCGCGCATCTCGCCGATCAGCACGACGTCGGGGTCCTGGCGGAGGGCGGAGCGCAGGGCATTGGAAAAGCTATGGGTGTCGGCGTGCAGCTCGCGCTGGTTGACGATGCACTTCTTGTGGCTGTGCAGGTACTCGACCGGGTCCTCGATGGTGACGATGTGCTCGTGACGCTCGCGGTTGACCTTGTCGAGCATCGAGGCGAGCGTCGTCGTCTTGCCCGAGCCGGTCGGCCCGGTGACCAGCAAAAGGCCGCGCGGCTTTTCGCACAGCTGCTCGACCACCGCCGGCAGGCCGAGATCGCGAAAGGTCTTGATCTCGAACGGGATCTGGCGGAACGCAGCGGCGATCGCGCCGCGCTGGTGGAACACGTTCGCGCGGAAACGGGCCAAGCCCTTGATTCCGAACGAGAAGTCGATCTCCAAGTTCTCTTCCAGTCGGTGCTTCTGAGTATCGGTGAGGATCGAGTAAGCGAGCTGCTTGGTCTCGGTCGGCGTCATCGGCGGCAGGTTGAGCGGCCGCAGCACGCCGTCCACGCGGATCTGGGGCGGCGAGTTCGTCGTCACATGGAGGTCAGAGCCTCCCTGCTCGACCATGGACTTGAGCAGTTGGGTCAAACCCGGCGGCATAAAGGCGCAACTCCTTCGATGCAATGACTTAAGGGCCTAAGGCTGCCAGATTCTACACCATTCAGAAGATCGACCAAAGAGAATAAGTTCCCCGCTGCGCTCAAACAGACTCGACCCGTCCTCGGAGAAGAGTCGCCGCCTTTGAGGTCGGTTCGGGCCTGCTAAGATCTTCCGCACTCCTATGGCCGCCGATCCCCACGCCGAAGAGGCGATCGAAAAGTCGTACGACTCCCGGCTGATGCGCCGGTTGCTCGGCTATGTCCGGCCGTACCGGGGCATGACGGCCGCGGCCGTGGCGCTGATCCTCGGCGGCTCGCTGCTCCAGTTGATCGGCCCGCTCGCCACCTCGATCGCGATCGACCTGTTCATTCGCCCTCCCGGCGCGGCCGGCGGGATCTCGCCCGCGGCGATCGCCACTGGAGATGCGCTCCACCATTACGGTGTCGACCCCGGCGCGGTGCGGCTCCAGGGCGTCGCAGCCACCGCCCTGGTCTTCCTGGTCTCGATCGTGCTCTCGTTCGTCTGCACGTATTGGCAGGGCCGGGTGATGCAGGTGATGGGGCAGTACATCATGCGCGACCTGCGGGGACAGATCTTCCGCCAGCTCCAGCGCCTGCCGATCTCCTATTTCGACGCCAATCCGGTCGGCCGCCTGGTCACCCGGGTAACCACCGACGTGGACGCCCTCAACGAGCTGTTCGCCTCCGGCCTGGTCGCCGCGTTCGGGGATCTCGTGGTACTCGCCGGCATCGTCTGCGTCCTGTTCTGGCTCGATTGGCGCCTGGCGCTGATCGCGTTTGCCATCGTGCCGCTCCTGTTCGTACTGACGTTCTGGTTTCGCTCCAAAGTGCAGCGCAGCTTCCGCGAGGTCCGGGTGAAGATCGCAAAGATCAACTCGTTCCTTCAGGAGCACATCACCGGAATGTCGGTGGTCCAGCTCTTCGGCCGGGAGGCCAAGGCCTATGACGAGTTCTCGACCATCAACGACGAGCACCGCGAGGCGAACGTCCGTTCGATCTATTACTACGCGGTGTTCTTTCCCGGCGTCGAGCTGGTCAGCACGCTCGGCCTCGGTCTACTGCTCTGGTACGGCGGCGGCCGGGTGACCACCGGCTTCGCCTCGGTCGGCGCGCTGGTGGCTTTCTTCCAGTACGCCCAGCGGTTCTACCAGCCGCTCTCCGACCTGGCCGAGAAGTACAACATCCTCCAAGGGGCGATGGCCGCCTCGGAGCGGATCTTCGAGCTGATCGACACGGATGTCGCGATCACCAGCCCGGAGGCGGCCTACCGGCCGGGCGCCGCGAGCGAGGCGCCGGGACCGAACCGGCCGGGCTCTGTGGCGCGCGGCGCGATCGAGCTGGCCAACGTGACGTTTGCCTACAAAGTCGGCGAGCCGGTGCTGCGCGACGTGTCGTTCCGGGTCGAGCCCGGCCAGACGGTCGCGGTGGTTGGCCATACCGGAGCGGGAAAGAGCACGCTCGCCAACCTTCTGCTCCGCTTCTACGACGTCCAGCAGGGCGCGGTCAAAGTCGACGGCATCGACGTTCGCGATTGGGATCTCTCCGAGCTGCGCCGGAGCATTGCCCTGGTGCTTCAGGACGTCTTCCTGTTTTCCGGATCGATCGGCGGCAACATTCGTCTCGGCGAGCCGTCGATCGACGAGGCGCGGCTGCGCTGGGCCGCCCGGGAGGTTCACGCCCTCGAATTCATCGAACGCCTTCCCGAAGGCTTCGACACGCTGGTGCAGGAGCGCGGCGCCGGCCTTTCGGTCGGCCAGAAACAGCTGGTGGCCTTCGCCCGGGCGCTCGCCTTCGATCCGCGGGTGCTGATCCTCGACGAGGCGACCTCGTCGATCGACACCGAGACGGAGCAGTTGATCCAGGCGGCGCTCGAGCGGCTGCTGGTCGGCCGGACCAGTCTGGTGATCGCCCACCGTTTGTCGACGATCCAGCGGGCGGACAAGATCCTGGTCTTGCATAAAGGGGAGCTGCGCGAGCAGGGCACCCATCAGGAGCTGCTCGCCGCCCGCGGCATCTACCACCGCCTCTACCGCCTTCAGTACCAGGCCCAGGAGGGGGCTACCTGGCAACCGGGGTCGCTCGCGGCCGCCCAAGAGGTCACGATTTGATCGCGGCCGGGTCGTTCTGCGCGTCTCCGACCGATCCCGTCCGGGGGCCCGCCTTGGCCCGCCCCCTCCGCTTTGCTACGATAGCGGCGAGCACCTCTGACTGCGGTAAGGAAACGGCGCCCCCTCCGACAAGATGAACTATCCCGGCAACCCAGCGCTCGGCAGCGACGTGCAGCAACGAATCGTCGCGACGTTTGAGCAGACGCTCGACCTGGCGATCGCCGGCAACCGGCAGGAAGCCCTGCTCGGTTGCGATTTCGTCCTGCGCATGGATTCGCATTTCGACCCGGCGCGGCGCCTTCAGGAGCGAATCAACGCCAGCTCCGGCGCCCTCTCGCACGAGGCGCTCGCGGACCTGATGCCGGGGGGCACAGGCTCCGCGGCCGAAGACGACCTCGGTTTCCTGCCTCATCTGGATGAATTCGAGGGGGTGGGCGGTCTCGCCGGTTTCGTCGACGGCCAAGGGGGGCTGCGCGACGAGCTAGAGCAGCTGTTCGCAGAGCGCCGGTATGCCGAGTTGGTTGCCCGCGCCCATCAAGAGAGCGCCGCGCTGGCCAAGGATCCGAGCTTGGGCCAGCTCGCCATGAGCGCGCAGGAAAAGCTTGAATCGGCCCCCTACGTCGAAAAATTTCTGGTCGCCGCCCGCGCGGCTCTCGCCGCGGGTCAGACCGCCGAGGCGGAACGCAGCCTGGAAAAGGCTCGCTCGCTCGACCCCGACCATCCGGCAATCGGCGAGATCGTCCGCTCGATGCAGGCCCGGTCCTCTGGGGGAAGGGCGAACGTCAACGAAGCGTCGTTCTTCACCCTGGAATCCGGCGCCCCCCCTGTCGCCTTGCCGTCGCTCGAAGGGAAGCCGCTGGCACCCACGTTGCAGACCTATGCCTCCGAGAGCGACCGCCGCATCGCCCAGTTGCTCGCGGAGGGCGATGCCGCATTCGAGCGGGGCGACCCGCAGGCGGCGATCGACTCCTGGTCACGAATCTTCCTGATCGATATCGACCACGACGAAGCCGCGCGGCGGATCGAGCGGGCTCGCCGGCTGAAGGCCGAGAGCGAGCGCCAGGTCGAGGAGATCTTCCACGACGGTCTCTCTGCGGCTGAGGTGGGCGATTTCGTCGCGGCGCGCAAGGCATTCGAGCGGGTGCTGGAGCTTCAGCCGACGCACCTTGCGGCGCGCGAACAGTTGCAGTTGCTGGACGCCGGACAGGCTCCGGCGGCGCGCCCCGCGCCTCGCGGCGGCGAGGTGCTTGAGCCGCTCCCCTCCGGCTACGACAGCCCGGCCACGGCCGATCTCAAGGAAGAGATCCTCGTGCCGCCCGAAGGCGCCGCGGCCCAGCCGCGTAGGGTACGAAAAGAGAAAGTCGTTGCGGCGACGGCAACCCCGGCGGCCGCTCCCACCAAAGCGAAGCGAACCTTCATGCTGGTCGGTGCCGGAGTGCTGGTCCTGGCGCTGGTCGCGGGTTGGCTGCTGTTTCAGAACTGGGACAGCTGGTTCCCGAATTCGGACAGCGAAGGGCCGGTCCAATCGTCATCCGCCGACTCGATCGCCCGGGCCAAAAAGCTCCAGGAACAGGGCAACACGGCGATCGCGGTCGCTCAGTTGAAACGGATTCCTCCGAGCGATCCTCTGTACGCCAAGGCGCGCGAGCTGATCAAGACCTGGGAGGCGCCTACGGCACCGGCCGAGCCGGCGGGTCCCAGCCCCGAGCAGACGGCCGTTCGCGACCAGGCGCTCGCCGCCGCGCGAGAGGCTTATACCTCACGGGCGTATCTGCTGGCCGCCGAGCGATTCAAACAGGGGGCGGACATTGCCGCGCTCGAAGGCACGGACGCCGAGCTGTTCGAGGACGCCCGGCGCCAACTGGTGCCGATGGCCTCGCAGCTCCAACTGTTTCGGGACCATGAGTGGGACATTGTCCTGCCGCAGCTCTGGCAGCTGCGCAAGAATTCACCCGGCCCGGACGTCGATCGACTGCTGCTCGACAGCTACTACAACTTAGGGATTCGCGAGCTGCAGCGGTCGAATCCCGCCAAGGCGGTCGAGCAATTCCACGAGGCCGGCGAGCTGACCCACGGCGACGCGGAGCTCGATCGCAACCTTCAGTTCGCCCAGACCTACCAGGCTCGCGAGATCGACCTGCTGTACAAAATTTACGTCAAATACCTTAGGTTCCGCTGATGGCGCGTTCCGGTCGAGGTTCCAGACTTCCGCCGGACGAGCCCGTCCTCTTCGACCTTCCACTCGGCCTGCCCGAAGAGGAGCCTGAGCTGGAACTGCAGCCGCCGCCGCAGCAGCAAAAGCCGCGCGCCGCAGGAGCGGCTTCGACCGGATCCACCGGCAGAGCACCCCGGCCGGCTGCGAGCGACCTCCTGCCGTTCGAATCTCCCTCCGAGGCGCAGAGCTACCCTCGGGCGGTCCCATCGCCAAGAGCGGCCGGATTTTCACTCGAGGAGGAGGAGGAAGAGGAGCCGGTTACGGCGTCGGTCTCCTCGGTCTTCCCCTCCGGACGGGAGCGCTGGATTGCCGGGGCCGCGGATCTGGTGGTCCACGCTGCGGTGCTGGTCGTGGCGCTGATCGGCGTCCGGGCTTTGGGCATCCATCCGGCGCTTGCCCACGCCGCACCGTTCGGGTTGTTCCTGGCGTCGTTTTCTTTTCTCTACACCGTGATCCCGCTGGCCTTCTGGGGCCAGACGCTCGGCATGGGGTGGATGCGGACGATCGCCCGGGATCGCGACGGCCAGGCGCTGACGTTCGACCAAACCGCCCGTCGCTGGCTGGGCGGCCTGATCGTCGCCGGCCTGCTCGGCCTGCCCGTCTGGCTCGCGCGGCGCGGACGCTCTCTCGCCGACTGGCTGAGCGGCTCGATCACGCTCCGCGCCAACGGCGCTTCGGAATCAGATGGCGATCCGGACTACGGCGCCGCCTGAGCAAGCCGATCCAACGCGACACTCACCGCGCGCAGCCGGCCCGGAGACCCCG
>JBDTZG010000040.1:0-51545 GCA_040005235.1 Acidobacteriota bacterium
AGATCGGCACCATCTTCCACCTGGTGGCGCTGCTGTCGGCCACCGGCGAGAGCCGGCCGCAGGTCGCCTGGGACATCAACATGGGGAGCCTCTACGGCATCCTCGAAGTGGCGCGCCAGAACCGCTGTTCGGTGTTCTTCCCCAGCTCGATCGGCGCCTTCGGCCCGGGCACACCGCGCGATCTGACCCCGCAAGACACGCTCCAGCGGCCGACCACCATGTACGGCGTGACCAAGGTTGCGGGCGAGCTGCTTTGCGACTACTACCATCACCGCTTCGGCGTCGACGCCCGGGGTGTGCGCTTTCCCGGCATCATCTCGCACGGCGCCCCGCCGGGAGGCGGCACCACCGACTACGCGGTCGAGATCTTCTACGAGGCGATCCGCCACAAGCACTACACCTGTTTCTTGAAGCCCGATACCCGCCTCGACATGATGTTCATGCCCGACGCGGTCAAAGCGACGATCGACGTCATGGAAGCCGACGTCGAGCGGCTGGTTCATCGCAACGCCTTCAACGTCACGGCGATGAACTTCACGCCCGAAGAGCTGGCCGCCGAGATCCGCAAGCACATCCCCGATTTCGTGCTCGACTATCGGATCGACCCGGTCCGCCAGGCGATCGCCGACAGCTGGCCGCGTTCGCTCGACGACGGTGCCGCGCGCCAGGAGTGGGGCTGGCAGCCGCAATTCGATTTGTCCGCGATGGTGAACGAGATGCTCGTGAACCTGGAAATCAAGCTCAAGCAGGAGATCGACGAACATGCCCGTTGACCGTTTCCTCCCTGCGCTCGCCGCGGAGCTCGATGCCCTCGAACAGCGCGGCACCAAGAAAGGCGCCGAGTCGGTGATCGTCGGCGTCATCCCCGCCTCCGGCGATCTCGGCCCGCGCTACCGCCTCGCGGGCGAAGGCGACCGGCCGTTCCTCAAGATGAACTCAAACAACTACCTGGGAATGGCGTTGCGCCCCGAGCTGATCGAGGCGGAAGAGCACGCGAGCCGCGCCTACGGCGTCGGTCCCGGAGCGGTGCGGTTCATCAGCGGCACCTACACCGCGCACACCGACCTCGAAGCGCGCCTCGCCAAGTTCCACGGCCGCGAGTCCGCGATGCTCTGGAGCAGCGCCTACACCGCGATGATCGGCGTCCTGGTGCCGCTGATCACCCCGGAAACCGTGGTGGTGAGCGACGAGCTGAACCACAACTGCATCATCAACGCGATGCGGCTCGCGCGTCCGAAAGACAAGAAGATTTACCGCCACCTCGATCTCGCCGATCTTGACGCCAAGCTCACCGAGGCGGCCGGAACCTGCAGAAGGGTGATCTTGGTCACCGACGGCATCTTCAGCATGCGCGGCGCGAATGCTCCCTTGCCGAAGATTCTGGAGATCGCCCGCCGCCACGACGAGCATTTCCCGGAAAACGTCGTCGTCCTGGTGGACGACTCCCACGGCGTCGGTTCTTTCGGAAAAACCGGCCGCGGCACCGAAGAGGCGACCGGAGCGCCGCAAGCGGACATCCTGCTCGCGACTCTCGGCAAAGCGCTGGGAGTCAACGGCGGCTACGTCGTCGGCAGCAAGACCCTCACCGATTTCCTTCGCGAGACCTCCCCCACCTATATCTATTCGAACCCGATCACCGTCGGCGAATGCGCTGCGGCGCTCCGCGCAATCGACCTGCTCGACAGCCCGAAGGGGATCGAGAGCCTCGCCCATCTCCGCGCGATGACCGAGCGCTTCCAGCAGGGCCTGCTACGATTGGGCTACGAGACCATCCCAGGAACGCACCCGGTCGTCCCACTGATGGTTCGCGACACCGCGAAGACCACCGCGCTCGTCGCCCACCTGCGCTCTCAAGGCATTCTCGCCACGGGATTGAAGTTCCCCGTGGTCCCGAAAGGTGACGAATCGATCCGGTTTCAGGTCTCGGCCGACCACACGCCGGCCGATATCGATGGGGTGCTGGCGGCGTTGGAGGGGTTTGCGGGGCGGGGGTAGCGACCAGCGGCGATGCGCTTCCCCGATAACCGCTTCCGGAAGGGCTTCTCGATCGTGCCCTTCCGGGCATCCCCCTCTAGAACTCTACGCCAGCCCCAACTCTTCGAGCGACCGGGCGGTCAAGAGCCGCTCGGCGAGCGAGCCCAGCTCCTCAGGGGAACGGATCGCCTCAACCCGGGCTACCACCTGGCCGGTGAGCAACGGAAAGCGGCTGCGGAGCAGGCGCAGGAGGACTTCGCGCATGCCGTTCTCTTTGCCTCGCTCCATGCCTGTTTCCAGGCCTCGCGCCTCAACCTTCTCTTCCCAGGTGACAGGTTTCATATCGACCTCCGGTTTTCTGTGCCGGGCGCGTAGGGAGACGTACTCCTCTACCGCGCCGCCGCCCAATTCTAGATAAGTTGCCACGCAATTGAACAGCAGGAATCTCTCGACGTCGGTTAAGCCGTCGGCCGAGGCGATTTTGGCGAAGCAAGAGCGGCGCAGGTGATGACGGTCGCCGTCCCGAGTCCTCCCGAGCGCCGCGAAGGCCCAGGCGAGCGGCTCTGTTCGCGCGAGGAAGGTTTCGGCACGTGCTCCCGAAAGGCCGAAGCTTCGGTAGCAGAGCCTCCCGACCTCTCGCCCGCAAGAGGTCTCGGAGTACTGCGAGGACTCCGGCCCCCGCGGACCACCCCGTAGATAGAGGACGATCGTATGGACCGGCAGCCGGCGTCGCAGGCCGAGCAGCCGGTTGTAGATCCAAAGTCGCGGCGGCACCTTCACCCGATAGCGCAGCTCGATTTCCACATGCACGAAGACGTCGTTTCCTTCGAGCGTCTTGGCGCTGCCGACCAGATCCATCCGCCGTTCGGCCCCGGTCGGTTGGTCGAGGAATTCTTGAGCCGGCTCAAGCCTCAGCGAAGACACCTCGAGCCAAGAGGTCAGGTCGTCGTCGACCAGGCGCAGGAAATCCACGGGAAAAGTTCGAATCAGGTCCTTCCAAAGTTGATCGTGACCGCCCGCCATCCAGGTGTCTCCTTCGGGCCTCTTGAGGAGTAAGGCCTCTTCACCTGACTAAAAGACGTAAAACGGGCGGTCAATCCCGATGATTGGCGAAAATAAGGCGTCGAGCGGGGTTGGCTCGGTCGTTCCTGTGCCGTCATATGTTTCGATCCTTAGGGTGAGCAGGCTTCCGCACCGAAATTTTACCCGATTCCCCACCAGCCGTACCCGATTCCCAAGCGGCTCCGGACGAACCTAAGCGGGCCAAAGTCTGCCTGAAATCACCGCGAGACTTGGTTACGCTGGATCAGCACCTCGAATTCTTCCCTTTCCAGGAACTGAACGGTCAGCTCCCTCAACACTCGATTGCGGAGACATCCTCCCGCCAGCACCACAGTCGGTCGTGCGAGGCCGGCTTCTACCCGTGGCGGCAGAACCTTTTGGACCATCGAAACGAGGGAATGCGCAAAGCTGCGGTGGAAGCGGGCTGCGATGGTGCCGACCGGGGTTTCGAGGAGGAGGTCCCCGAGGATCGCGGCCCAGGCACCTAGGGGCTCGATATAGGGCAGGCCCCGGCCGCCCAGGCGCGGGATGGCGAAGGGGTAGATGAGGGTTTCGTCCTCGTCGAGGGCGGCGGGATCGACTGCGGCTTCGAGCATTTGCCCGGGCTGGCCTTTGAAATCGACAGGCGCGCGGCAGAGGCCGACGGCCGCGGCGGCGGCATCGAAGAGCCGGCCGCAGGAGCTGGCGAGCGGACTGGTGGTTCGATCGGACATCTCGCCCGGGAGCACTTCGCTCCGCCGTTCGGCGAGGAAGGCCTTGAGCGGAAGATCGGCGAAATCCATCGCGAAGCGCGGCCAGCCCATTTCGGCCATGAGGTGGGCGTAGAGGCTGCGCCAAGGTTCGGCTCGTGTCGCTTCTTCGCCTCCGGGCAATACCACGGGCTTCAGGGTTCCCAGGCGCTCATAGGAGTGGAAATTGGCGAGCAGGAACTCGCCCCCCCATAAGGTGCCGTCGTCTCCCGGCGCCATTCCTCCGAGGACGATGCCTAGCACCGGTAGCGCATCGAGCGGCTGCCCGTGGTCGCGTAGGCAGTCGACGATCCGGGCATGGGGAGACTTCGGCGCTTCGGGCAGGAGCGTCATCTTCTGGGCTCCTGCGTCAAGGTGTAGGCCGGCAACGGGCCGGGCGAAGATCCAGCACTCACCACGGCCACCGGTTGGCCCAGCCGACGAAAGATCAGATGTTCAAGCGCCGTCGCCGCGAGTTGAACCGGGATCGCCCCGGCGGTCGGAAAACGCTGCGCCGCCTCCAGATCGCGCGCCAGCCCGTGAAGGTTCTCGCCGCGCTCCGAGGCCCAGGCCGCGAGAGTTTCTACGATCGATTCCCGCAGCGCATCACCGAGCAGGCGAAAACCCTCCATGTCGCGGACGGCGACGATCTCACCGCGTTGGATCAGAGTCGCCACGGCATCGACGTCGTCCAGGATGCTGAACTGGTCGAACGAGATCTCCGCGCCGTCGGTGCGGGAGAGGCAGGCCCGGGGGCCGCAACGGTGGCAGGCCGTGGCCGGGGCCTCGAAATGGCGGTCGTTCGGATTTTCAAACTCACGCCGGCAGTCCACGCACATCTGTTGGGCCGAGCGCGGCGGAAGCGCCGGGGTACAGCGGGAGCAAGATGCGAACGGATACCGGTAGCGCCGCTCGAACGGGCTCACAACCTCGCCCAGGCAATCGGGGCAGCCGCCGCGAAGCCGCTCCATTTAACGGCTGAGCCGGATCTCGACCCGGTTTTCGATCAGGCGGACCGCGTGCTGTTCGAGCTGCACCTTCGGCGCGGTCAGGCACTCCCCCGTTTCGAGCGAATATTCGAAGCCGTGGTGAGGGCAGGTGAGGATGCCTTCTTCGATCTTCCCCTCGTCGAGCGGCATTCCCAGATGGGCGCACGAGTTGGAAAAACAGGCGATCGCGTCGCCCGTGCGGGAGAGCAGCAGGTCGCGCTCGGCGATCTGCCGGTGCAGAATGCCGCCGAGCGGGATCTCGTCGAGCCGGGCGGCCAGGTGCCATGAGGCGTCGCCGTCCAAGGCTCCGAGCGCGAACGGGCTGACGAACCGGACGCCGCCTTCCCCCGCCGGAGCGGCGGCGAGTCCTTTGACCTCGACCACGTGGAGGATCTCAGGACAGGTTTCTAGGATCGCCTTCTTCACACCTGCGACGAACGTGAGCTGCGAAGCCGCGCAGCCGTCGCAGGCGCCGAGGAACCGCACCTCCACCGTGTCCGGCAGTTTGATTCGCACCAGCTCGACGTTGCCGCCGTGCGATCCGAGCATCGGACGGATCTGCTCCAAGGCGGCATCGACTTTTTCCTGCAAACTGGGCTTGACCAGCTCGAAATGGCGCAGGACGCCGTAGACCAGCTCGTCGCGGAGCGATTCTTTGAGCAGAGCGAGCGCGTTGGGATCGGTCTTGAGGCCCGCGATCAATCGGCGGATCGCTTCTCGGTGCAGGTTTTCGAGCGCTGTGCGATAGGCCCGGACCGCCCCTCGCTGCTCCGGCTCCCAGGTGGCGAACAAAGTGTCCAGCGCCGCCAGGTCTTTGACCAGACCAGCGAGCTGGGGCGTGGCGCGCGCGTCGTCGGAGGGAGGTCCGGTCAACGGAACTTGAGGTCCTTGAACAGATAGGGCTGGAGCATTCCGCCCAGGAATCCGGCGATGCCGGCGCTCCACGGAAGAGAAAGGCCCGCCGCGAATAGACCGATCGCGACGACCGCGGCGGCGCCGGCGCCGATCAGATTCTGACGCACGACATCGGCTGGGTTTTGAAACAATTTACCGGCGATAAACAGCTTGATCGAGGCGAGCGCCATGTCCCACATCGGTTAGCTCCTCGCCACGGCCCAAAGGGCCAGGATACCCAGGCTCAAAAGGACTCCGAGAAATCCGCCGACCGGGCCGAAGAACGCGCCCATCATCGCTGCCAAACTGTTGCCGAGGATCTTGCGCCCGACCAGTAGGCCGCCGAGTACTCCGCCGAGGATCGATGTGACGAGCGCGAAGAGGAGGGCGATCCCAGCCTGTCCGCCGCTCATGAGACCACCGAGCGGCTGGATTGCGCTTCCGCGAGCTCTTCGCCGATCTGGTCCAGAGCTTCGCGCACCGAGGCTGATTTCATGATTTCGTCGCTTTCGTCGAAAATTTCGAGCGCCTCGGCCAGCAGACGCTGCGCTTGTTTCAGATTGGCGAAATCGCCGCTTTCCGGGCTCTGCGGATCGTCCGGCAAGCCCCAGAGGCAGGTCGCCTTGTTGGCGAGGGTGTTGGCGTATTCGAGCGGCATGTCCTTGCGCGTTCGGACCCGCAGCGCCTCGTCGTAGGCATCGAGCGCGCGCAGGCGATTTTCCAGGGCATGGCTGGTGGTCACCGACTGAAGAGCATTGCCTAGATTGCTTTGCAGCATCGCGTATTCGACCGGGTGGTCGACGATGTTGACCCCGCGCAAGCCTTCCTCGAAGGAGGTGACGGCCAGGGCCTCGCTCATCTTCGAGCCTTCACCACCGACCGAAACCGAGAGGAACGCCGTCGCGAGGTTGTTGTGCAGAATGGCGAACTCTTTGGGAAAGCGCTCGCGGTCGAAAACCCGGAGCGCCCGCTGGTAGGCGGTGATCGCGTCCTGGATGCGTCCGCTCCCCTGGGCGGCGAGCGATTGGACGATCAGGCCTCGATTCATTTCCAGCTCGGCCACCTCTTCGGGCAGCCCGAGCGCCATCAGCGTCGGCGCGGCGTCGTCGAGGCAATTGAGAGCCTGGTCGAGCGGCGCGGTCGAATCGCCGGGCAGGGCGCGCAGCGCGGTCGACATGCGGGCGAGGGTCCGCGCCTTGAGCAGCGGCTCGGACTCGGGGCAGGTTTCGAGCGCCTTCCTGTAGAGCGTGACGGCGCCTTCGAGCTGTGCGGCGAGGCGCGGATTCTTTTGCAGGCCCATCGCGATCTCGACCAGCATCTCGGTCTTTTCAACCGGCGAAGCCAACGAGCTCTCGACCGTGGCAAGGGCCACCTCGACGTCCGTCTTGTAGCGATCTTCGGAGAGTTGCGGGCTCAACACTGTTGGGGAGTCTCGCAGAAGAACCCTTCGATGACCAGGGCCGCCAAGTCGTCGTCCCACCGTGCCGAGAATGCAAACTCCCGGTAGCCATCGATCAGCTCGTCGTCGAGGTGGTAGAGCCGGAACAGCTCCACCCCCGAGATGGCGCGATCCCCGGCGAGGTTGACGATCTTGACCAGATTTCCGCCCCCGGAATTCTGTACCGGGAGAATCAGCAGGCGTTGCTCCCGAGGCAACAGCAAGACCGAGTGCAACCCGCTGAAATAACGTTCGAAGGTTTCAGCCGGTACCAGCAGCGATCCGTGGCGCAGGGTGAGGAGGACGTCGCCTTGCGGCGGCGCGGAGCCGACCATCCCCTAGATCCGCCAGACGTTGCAGGACCATTCCGGTTTCACCGGCAGATCGATCTCGGGCAGCACGCACCAGCCGTGATGGACTTGAAAATACATGCAGGTTTCGCAGGATTGTTCGAGGTCGAAGTGGGTTACGGAATGGTCGGTGAATCCGGCGAGGCGCAGTTTGGTCGTCAACTCTCCGTCGCTCGCGCGGATCGATCTGACGATCGCTTGGAATTGTTCGCTGTCATCGGCACGAAT
This sequence comes from Acidobacteriota bacterium, assembly GCA_040005235.1. GTDB lineage: Bacteria > Acidobacteriota > Thermoanaerobaculia > Multivoradales > UBA5704 > DASYKS01. Next base: position 7,664 of record JBDTZG010000040.1, read on the forward strand.
TCGCCAATCTGTACCAAGGCCGTCCGAGAGGAGTTGCGCGATGTTCTCGCGGACGGTTTCGGCCGAATCTTGGCCGGGCATGCCCGGATACAGCGTTGCGTCCACAGCGCATTCTCCCCGACCGCGGCCCCTGGGCGGCCAATCAGATGACGAAGATGTCTTCCTCCGCCCAAGCCGGCGAGGCGGCCTTCGCCGCAACGGTCATCTTCAAATAGCCGTTCTTCTCGACCCCGTCCGGAAGGTCGCGCGGCACGCCCATCACGGTCTGAGTCTTGAACACGCTTCCCGGCGCGAGGTCGAAGAATGGGAACTCGGGCTCGGTGCAGCCGATGCAGGGCATGCCCGCCCGCGTTTTCGACGACTGGCGATTCCATAGGATCCGGTTGCACGGGCTGTGGGTCATCGGCCCTCGACAGCCAAGGTCGTAGAACAGACAGCCGCGGCGTTGCCCGAACTCGGTCGCCGAGACCTTGTAGGCGAAATGCATGTTGCGGGTGCAGCCGGTCTGAGTGTAAGTGGTGAAGAACGTCTTCGGCCTTTGCAGCTCATCGAGGGTGATCTCACCGCTGCGGCCGGTCGCCACCGCCACGAGAATTTGGGTCACCCAGTCAGGGTGGGCAGGGCATCCTGGGATGTTAATCACCGGAAGCCCGTTCTTCGCTTGGAAAGAAGATCCGAGAAATCCGCCACGCCGACGCTTTAGGAACTGGAGTCCTTCCGAATCGGTGGGATTGGGCGCGGTCGCGGGGATGCCTCCCCACGTGGCGCAATCGCCGATCGCCACTACGTGCCCCGCGGCCGCGGCGAGATCCTTCACCCAATCCTTCATCGCCCGGCCGGCGAATCGATTCCACTCCCCGGTACCGTTCGGCGCGTTGACGATCGTGCCCTCAAACACCAGGATATCCAAGGGTTTTCTGCCCGTCACGCAATCTTCGAGAAGCTGGATCAGATTGTCCCCCAGCTCCATGCCGAGCGAGGGATGCCAGAGGACGTTGATGCCGAAGTCGGTGACCAGATCGCAAGCCGAGGGCTCCTCGGCGTTCAGAAACGACATCGTGTTTCCCGAGCACGCGCCGCCTTGCAGCCATAAGAGGTTCGCCACGTCATGCCCCCGATCAGGATTCCTAGGGTATAGTAGCCGAAAGTTATGCTAGTCGACAGTTCCAAAAAATTATTGATATTGCGCATTGCCTACGCCGGCGCGCCGCTGTCCGGAAAAACGGCGACGATGAAGGCTCTGATGTCGATCCTTCGCAGTCAGACCACGGGAGATCTGGTCTACTCGCCGCTCGAAGCGCGCGGCCGGACGATCTATTTCGATTGGGCGGAATACCAGGGCGGCAGCTTTCGCGACGGCCAGGTGAAGTGTCAGATCACCTCGGTGCCGGGGCAGGAATCCCTCCGCCGCCGCCGCAACCTGCTGATCGAAGCGGCCGACGCCGTGGTGTTCGTGATCGACTCCCGGTCCGACCAGATGGAGGTCAACCGGAAGAGCCTCGCCGAGCTTCGCCCGTGGCTCGACCGGTACGACCTCGCGCCGATTGACGTCGTCTACCAATGCAACAAACGCGATCTTCCGGGCACCCTCGGAATGGATCAGATCCGCGAGGAGCTGGCCCTCGGTTCCGAGGCGGAGCTGTACGAGAGCTCGGCTCTCCAGGGAGACGGCGTCCGCATCGCCTTCGTCGCGGCGGTTCGCTTCGGCGTCCGGCAGGCCGAGATCCTCCGCGCTTCGAACCGGCTGCCGACCGGTACGCCGGAGATCGCGACCGGCGAGCAGCTGCTGGATCAGGTGCGGCTCGCCGACGACCCCAGCGCGTCCCCGACGGAGCCGGAGCCCGCTCCGGCACCGGTCCCGGTTCCGCCACCTGTTCCGCCACCGACGTCCCCCGCTCCCCTTTCGGCATCTCCTGCGGCTCAGGCCTCTGCGCAGACAACGTCGCCGGCCTCGCCGCAATCGCGACCTGCCGTGATGCCCATGGCCGATTGGTTGGCCGAGCGGGCGGCGCAGGTCGGCCACGGGGCTCGGCCGGCGACGGCGATGACGCCTGAGTCCCTAAAGACCGTAGCGACCCCGGAGACCCCGGAACCCCCCGAGATCCCGGAGGCCGCGAAGAACGCCGATGCCGAAATCCTCGAGGCGATGGCTTCCGAGTCGACGGTAGAGCCGGTCGACGTCGAAGCCATGAAGATCGTCGCCACCGCGCCTACCTCCGCGGTTCCGAAGCCGCCGGAACCCCAGGGGCCGACGGCGCGACCCGCGCCCTGGCTTCGCGGAGGAGAAGCCGGGGTGCTGGCCGCTTGGCCGGCCGGGATCTGGGAGGCGATCCGGCTTTCGGTCGATCCGAGCCTCGATCCGCCGAAGGCGAACCTGGAGGTGCTCCAGGGCCGCATCGGAGGCGGGTGGCACGCCCGCTCGGGCGGGTTATGCAAGAGCCTCGAAGAAGGGCGGGCTCAATCTCAGCGGCTGGTCGATTGGCTGACCCGGCTGGGCGACGCTGTTTCGGTGCAGCGCTGCATCGTCCTTTCGGTCGTCGCGGAGGGCTGGCGGGTCTGGCAGCTGGGCCGCGAGCTGCCGACCCTCGGCATGCTTCTCCAACAAGGCCTGGAACCGGGCCTGCCGTCGCGGAAAGCGGTGCAGATCCTCTCCCAGATCTCGTCCGACTTCGTCTCCACCTACCGGGATTTCGCGGACCGCAAGGTGGAGCTTCCGCTGCTGCTCCGCACCCTCGCCAAGGAACACGGCAAAACGGTCTACTCGGGGTTCCTGCCCAATTCGCCCGTCCCCCTGCGGGAAGCGGATCCTCTGGCTCAGCTGGAGAGCGAGCTTCTCCTGCTCGCCAAGGCTCACAGGTTGGGCGCGCTCGACATCCCCGAGACCTTGACCGAGCTGGAGCTGTTGAGCGCCAGATCCCCCGCTGTTCTTCCCATCGTTGAACTCTTGCAGTCCTTGTTGATCGGAGAGTAGGGGCCATGGCAAACGTACTTTGGCTTCAAGGCGGCGCCTGTTCGGGCAACAGCATGTCGTTTCTAAACGCCGAGGAACCGAGCGCCTGCGAACTGATCACGACGTTTGGAGTGAACCTCCTGTGGCATCCGTCGTTGGGGATGGAGCTGGGCGACAACCTGATCCAGCTGCTCGAAGATTGCGCATCGGGCCGAAAAAAGCTCGACATCTTCGTCTTCGAGGGGACGGTCGTCCACGCGCCGGACGGCTCCGGCAACTGGAACCGGTTCGCCGGCAGGCCGATGAAGGAGTGGGTGAAGATCCTTTCGGCCGCCGCCGACTACGTGGTCGCGATCGGCGACTGCGCCACCTGGGGCGGCATACCGACCACGGCGCCCAATCCGACCGAATCGACCGGCCTGCAGTACCTCAAGCGGAGCAAGGGCGGCGCTCTGGGCTCGACCTTTCAGAGCAAGAACGGCCTGCCGGTCGTGAACATCCCGGGATGTCCCGCCCACCCCGATTGGATCACCCAGATCCTGGTCGCTTTGGCCACCGGCCGGATCGAGGATCTCGATCTAGACGACCTGCAACGGCCGCGGACCTTCTTTGCGAGCTTCACGCAGACCGGCTGCACCCGCAACATGCATTTCGTCTGGAAGGTGTCGTCGACCGAGTTCGGCCAGCGGAAAGGTTGCCTGTTCTACGACCTGGGCTGCCGCGGTCCGATGACCCATAGCCCGTGCAACCGGATCCTCTGGAATCGTCAATCCTCGAAGACCCGGGCGGGAATGCCCTGCCTGGGATGCACCGAGCCGGAGTTCCCTTTCTTCGACCTGGCGCCGGGCACGGTGTTCAAGACGCAGACCATGATGGGTTTCCCGAAGGAGATGCCGGCGGGAATCGACAAGAGCGGCTACATCAAGCTCACCGCGGCGTCCAAGATGGCGGCTCCGGCCTGGACCGAAGACGATTTTTTCGTAGTCTAATCATGACCCCCTCCTCGGGAGATCCCGGTAATGGCAGCCACCCGCACCCTTGACATCAGTCCCGTCGGCCGAGTGGAGGGCGACCTCGACGTCCGGGTCGACATCCAGGACGGAATCGTCGTCGATTCCTGGACCTCGGCCGAATTGTTTCGCGGCTTCGAGGTCATCCTGCGCGACAAGGATCCGCAGGCCGGCCTGGTCGTGACGCCGCGCGTCTGCGGCATTTGCGGCGCGTCCCACTTGACCTGCGCCGCCTGGGCGCTCGACACCGCCTGGGGCGCCGAGGTGCCGAGGAACGCGATCCTGACGCGCAATCTTGGGCAGATCGTCGAAAGCCTGCAGAGCCTGCCGCGCCATCACTACGGTCTGTTCCAGATCGACTTCACCAACGCCAACTACCGCAAAAGCCCCTTCTACGAAGAGGCGGTGCGACGGTGGACGCCGTTTACCGGCACCAACTACCGGATCGGCATCGGCATCTCCGGCAAGCCGGTGGAGATCTACGCGCTGTTCGGCGGCCAGTGGCCGCATTCGAGCTTCATGGTTCCGGGCGGCGTAATGTGCGCCCCCACGCTCACCGACGTCACCCGCTCCTGGTCGATCCTGGAATACTTCCGCCGCACCTGGATCGAGCCGGTCTGGCTGGGCTGCTCGATGGAGCGCTACGAGGAGATCCGCAGCTACCAGGACTTCATGGCCTGGCTCGAAGAAAGCCCCGCGCACGCCAACTCCGACCTCGGTCTGTTCTGGCGCATGGGCGTCGACGTAGGCGTCGATCGCTACGGCGGCGGTCACCGGAAGTTCTTGAGCTGGGGCTACCTGCCGCATGAGGACAAGTATCAAAAACCGACGGTCGAAGGGCGCAACGAGGCCCTGATCATGAAGAACGGCATCTACGACTTCCACCTCGACCAGCATCGCGAGACGTCGCAGGAGATGGTGCGGGAAAGCACCGGCCGCGCCTGGTACGACGAGGGCGAAAAGCCGGTTCACCCGTTCGACCGCCTGACCCGGCCGATCAATAAGAACGACCGTGACTTCGACGGCAAATACTCCTGGTCCACCGCCGTCAGTCATGCCGAAGAGGGACGTCTGGAAGCGGGCCCCTTGTCGCGGCAGCTGGTCGCCGGCGGACCGCAGGAGCGCGCCTTCCAGCACAACGACCCGCTGGTGCTCGACATGATGAAGACGATGGGGGGCCCAAGCCTCCTGCTGCGCCACTTCGCGCGCATGCACGAGCTGGTCAAGCTCTACCGCCAGGCCGAGCGCTGCCTGCGCGAGCTCCGCCTGGACGAACCGTTCTATATCAAGCCCGAGGAGCGGGACGGTCGCGGCTGGGGAGCGACCGAGGCGATCCGCGGCGCGCTCTGCCACTGGATCGACGTCAAGGACGGCAAGATCAAAAACTACCAGATCATCGCGCCGACCACCTGGAACGTCGGTCCGCGCGACGGCCAGGGCAACCGGGGACCGATCGAACAGGCCCTCTTGGGCGTGCCGATCGCCAATCCCGCCGACCCCGTGGAGGTAGGACACGTCGCCCGCTCGTTCGACTCGTGCCTGGTGTGTACCGTACACGCCCACGACGCCAAAACCGGGAAAGAACTGGCTCGTTTCAAGACGTCGTAAGGAGGCCTTCCTTATGGCACAGTGGGAACCGCAGATTCGCACCAACCTGGACGATGAGGTCTACCAGGAACAGCTCGACAGATTTCTGAGCAGCGTTCCCGGAACCCTCGGCGCGGGCTTTGTGAACACCCGTTTTCACGAGGGCGTCTACCGCCAATCCGGAGGCCGCGCGGGAGAGGCCGAAGAGCTGCGGACGATGATCGATCTCACCACCGGCCTGTTCGGCGGTCCGGAAGCCGAAAAGGACCCCGGCTTTGTGCAGGCGTTCGCCGCGATCCGTCCGATCGAATCCGCCTACTTCAATTTCCGCGAAGAGACCCTGCTCTTGAGTCGCGTGGGCGACACCGAGAACGCCCTTGTGCTGACCGTCTCCGCGAGCCTCAACCAGGCGGCGGCGTTGAGCCTTCGACGCTCGGTCACCGAACAGGTCCAGGTCTCAGGGAAGACGGAGATCGGTCCCACTCTCGAAGCCACCAACGAGGTCTTGCTCGGCCTCCTCCTCGACCTCAAGGCGGGCGAGGTTCTGGATCGGTACGAGCGCTTCGAAGAGGTCTCGGTGGTCAAGCCGGACGGTGACCTGACCGAGCTCGTGCGCGACCTTTTCTTAGCGAACGGACCGGCGCGCGGGGTGAACCTCCACCATCGCGACGTCAAGTCGATCGAGATACGCCGCGCGGAAATCGTGACGCCGACGCGCAGCTTCCTCTGGGCACGGCTCAATTTCGACCCCGAGCATCTGATGGTGGTATCCGCCGACCGGCGGGTCATTCCCGGCCTGCTCGCGATCATGATGCGCGCGATCGAGGTCGAAACCGTGAGGATCTGGGTCGACGGCCTCTTAAGCTACGGCATCAAATCGACCATGAGCCCGTTCCCCGACACCCAGTCGGAGTTTCTCGCCATCGTCCGCGATCTTCGCCGGCTCGAAAAGAACGACCTCCTGGGCAGGCTCGATCTCGGAGGCTTCGCCAACTACACCGTCGGCGAAGGCGAAGAGATGCAGCGCTGCCAGGAGTGCATCTATTACCTGCCCAACGGCAAGTGGTGCGACCTGCCCGAGCTGCCGGTACCCGTCGAGCCCCACTGGTGGTGCCGGCTTTGGAAGATGTAAGGGGCTAAGGACGGGCGCCGGACATGCTGTATTCGAAAAGTCCCGGAGCGGCCGAGGTGGCGGCGTACAACGTCCAGCCGCCCTCCTGCCCCGGTTGCAGGTCGAGACCGACGACTTCGGCGCGCAACGTTCGCGGACCCAGCGCCTGCCAGGTCGTGCCGGCGTCGAGCGAGCGGAAGACTCCGCGGCTGGTTGCCGCGAACAGGATCCGAGCCACAGGCGGAACCGCGTCGGCGGAGGGCGAAGAAAAACCGCTGGCCAGGAACCTGTGGACCGTGGTTCCCGCCGGCAAGCCGCGGCCAAACGGCACAAAACTCCGGCAACCGTCGGTACTCCGCCATAGCCCGGGGTTCGGCCCGCCGACCGCCGCCAAAAGCGGCGACGGCTCGCCCGGAATCGGCTGGCGCGGTGGCAACGTCGCTAGCGCCTCGACGGGCCTCGGTAAACCGTCGGCGAGACATGCCTGCCAGGGTCCATCGACGTTCGAGCGCACGAAGAGAGCGGTGCCACCGGCATACGTAACGCCGTTCGTCGGATCCTGAGCCAGCGCCCGCAGGAAACCTGTCCGAGCCGATGGCGTGCCACTCGGGTCGATGCCGTCGACCGACAGTTTCCAACTGCTGCCCCCGTCTTCGCTCTGCCAAGCCGTCGGAATCGGTAAGGCGCCACAGAACGGCAGACCGCACGGCACATACTGAGCTCCCGCGGCGAGGACCGTGCCGGAGGCGGTGACCAGCACGTCGTTCAGCGTACCCACCGTGCTCTCGGCACGGAGCCAGTGGGCGCCTCCGTCCCGGCTGGCGAAGATTCCGGCGGCGCTGGCGGCATAGACCCGGCGCGGCCGATCCGGGTCGAACGCCAACGCCATCACGACCGGTGCCGCGCCGCGAAATGCCAGGCCGAGATCCGACGGTTGCCAAACGCTCCCGGCCGCGGTCCGGCGCGCCAGGCCCGCGCCGCCCCCGCCAAACTCCGTACCCGCCGTCGTCGCGACCAGCACGTCTCCTTCGGTCCGTGGGTTTGAGGTCGGAGCGACGGCTACCGCGCTGCCGCCCAGCGCCGTCAGCCCCGCCGTCACCGCCTGCCATCGTGCGCCGCCGTCCCGGCTGATCAAGAGGCCCCGCCCGTACACACCGGCGACCACCGTCCCCTCATCGCTCGAAGACGTCGCCACCGTCTGCAGAATCGGCGTTTGTCGCTCGCGGCGCCAGGTCGCCCCGGCGTCCGACGTTCGCCACAGCTCGCCACGGACATCTTGGCCGAAGCGGTTCACGGCCACCAGGACCTTTCCCGGCGCGTGCGGATCGATGGTGATGGCCGCAAAGTCGATCTCGCCGTCCGGTCCAAGCCTGGCGAGAGACGGCCGCCAGTGCCCGCCGCCGTCCAGGCTCTTGAAGACGGTCGCGCCATCGAGATTGGCGGCGTACACGTTCGCCGAGGTCTGGGGGTCGACGGCGATGGCGACGACGAACACCGCTCTCGGATTCGCGGACAACCCTTCGTTCATCAGGGTCCAAGCACCGCCGCCGTCGACAGTTTTCAGCACCCCGCCATTGGTCGCCGCGTAGACCACCGCCGATGTCGAGGGGTCGACCGTCAGGTCATGGACGTAGAAGCCGATGGCGAGGGGCGCGGTCGGCTGCCAACTGGCGCCGCCGTCGGTGCTTCGCAGGATCGCCTCGCGAGTCGTGGCGTAGAGCACCGACGGAGCGACCGGTGAGCGCGAGAGCAATGCCACTGGAGGACCCGCGGCCACCCAGCTCTCCCCTCCCGACATGGTTCGGAACAGTCCGGCACCCGTCGCAGCCAGGACGATCCGAGGGTCGCGCGGGTCGATGTCGAGGTCGCTGATCCGGAGCCGGCCCGGCGCGTCGAGGCCGCGGCTCGCGGCGCGCCAGGAGCGTCCGCCGTCGAGGCTTTTCCAGACCCCTGCATCGGCGGTCCCCGCATAAAGGATCGCCGGCTGGCTCGGATCGAACGCCACGGCGGTCACCGTTCCGCCGGTCACACCCGACGGAGTCCAGCGGTTGACGCCCGCGTGGAGGGCGGAGGCGACGGTTCCGAGGACGAGCAGCGCGACGCTCGCGCGAGCGAGCCACTTCGAGCCCGGTTGTAAAGCACCAGAGGATATTAAGCCGAGGATTGAGCCAGGCAAACGCATTGCGAAATCTCCACGGTAGAAACTTCGTGAGGGCGAGTCAGGTGTTGTCCTGGTGGGTCTACGCCCCGGCGCCTGCTAGCGTCTATCCGGGTCTGCCATCGCGGTCTCGCCGTCTCACCCTGCGCGGCCAAAACCTCACCGCTTGAAGGCGCGCAGAAATGGCGCCGGTGCCGGCTCGCTCGCGCGACCGGACCGGCGCCCTTGAAGCTTCACTAGAACAGCCCCACCACCTTGCCGTTCTCGTCCAGGTCGATCGCCTGCGCTGACGGGACTTTCGGCAGGCCGGGCATGGTCATGATGTCGCCGCAGACCATGACCACGAACTCGGCTCCTGCCGCCAGGCGCACCTCGCGGACGTCGAGCTTGTAGCCGGTGGGCGCCGCGCGCTTGGTGGCGTCGGTCGAGAACGAGTATTGGGTCTTGGCCACGCAGACCGGATAGTGGCCGTAGCCATCGGCTTGGAGGCGCTCGATCTGAGTGCGCGCCTTGCTGTCGACGGTGACGCCGTCGGCGCGGTAGATGGTCTTCGCGATCTTTTCGACCTTCTCCATCAAGGTGTCGGAATCCTCGTAGACGAAGCGGAACGTCGAAGGGCGCTCGCAGAGCTCGACCACGATGTTCGCGAGATCGGTCGCTCCCGCTCCCCCATCCGCCCAATGGGTGGCGAGCGCCACCTTCACGCCGAGCTTTGCCATCTTCTCTTCGACCAGGGCGATCTCGGCCGCGGTGTCGGAAGAGAACCGGTTGATCGCCACAACGGTCGCGAGGCCGTAGCCGTTCTGGACGTTTTCGACATGGCGTTCGAGGTTCACGAGCCCCTTCTCCAACGCGTCGAGGTTCTCGGTGGTGAGCGTCTTCAAGTCGGCGCCGCCGTGATACTTGAGCGCGCGGATGGTGGCCACGACCACCGCGGCCGAGGGGCGAAGGCCCGACTTGCGGCACTTGATGTCGATGAACTTCTCGGCGCCCAGATCCGCGCCGAAGCCGGCTTCGGTGACCACGTAGTCGGCGAGCTTGAGCGCGGCTTTCGTCGCGATCACCGAGTTGCAACCGTGTGCGATGTTGGCGAACGGCCCGCCGTGGAGGATCGCCGGATTGTTCTCGAGCGTCTGCACCAGGTTCGGCTGGAGTGCGTCCTTGAGCAGCACGGTCATCGCGCCATGCGCTTTCAAGTCGCGGGCGTGGATCGGCTTGCGGTCGCGGGTGTAGGCGACGACGATGTTGCCCAGCCGTTCCTTCAAATCGGCGAGCGAGGTGGAAAGGCAGAAGATCGCCATCACTTCAGAAGCGACCACGATGTCGAACCCGTCCTGGCGCGGAAAGCCGTTGCCGAAGCCGCCGAGGGAGACCACGATCTCGCGCAGCGCGCGATCGTTCATGTCGACCACCCGCTTCCAGGTGATCCGCCGGACGTCGATCCCCAGCTCGTTACCGTGGTGGATGTGGTTGTCGAGTAGCGCGGCGAGCAGATTGTTGGCGAGGCCGATGGCATTGAAATCGCCGGTGAAGTGGAGGTTGATGTCCTCCATCGGCACCACCTGGGCGAAGCCGCCGCCGGCCGCTCCCCCCTTCATCCCGAACACCGGTCCAAGGCTCGGCTCGCGCAAGCAGATCAGCGCCTTCTTGCCGATCTTGTTGAGCGCGTCGCCCAGGCCCACCGATGTCGTGGTCTTGCCCTCGCCCGCGGGGGTGGGGGTCATCGCGGTGACCAGGATTAGCTTGCCGTCCGGCCGATCTTTCAAGCCCGCGAGGTAGTCGAGCGAGATTTTCGCCTTGTAGTGGCCGTAAGGTACCAGATGTTCCTCGGCGATCCCGAGACGCTCCTGGGCAATTCCTGCCACGCGCTTGAGCGTTGCCTTCTGTGCGATTTCGATATCCGACGCCATGCTCCCTCCGAGGGACGATTTGCGGCGAAACAAGAGGCTTGCCGAAAGCTCCGCGCTGACGGCAGACTCGACGCGATGAAAACGGTGCCAAGTATCCCATTCAGCCGCCTCCGCGGCCACCCTTTTCGTCCGGCGGTTCGAATCTTGCGTACACCACCCTCATCCACGCATTTTCGGCGGGTCGAACCCCGGGGCGTGGAGTATCCGTCTGCTATAGAAACCGAATCTGAGGAGAACCGACCATGTTCCGACGCTTCACCCTCGCCTTTGCCTTTGTCGCACTTTTTGCCGCCCTCGCCGCTCCCGCGGCACAGGCGACCGATTGCACCATGAAATTCAACCTCACCAGCTGGTCGATCTTCTATAAGGCCAGCAAAGGATCCGGCACGATCACCTGCAACAACGGCCAGTCGGCGAACGTTCGCCTCGTAGGCCGAGGCGGCGGCCTGACCGCCGGCCGCTCGAAGGTCCGCGACGGCTTCGGCAAGTTCTCTGAAGTCGGCGACATCAAGGAGCTGTTCGGAGCCTACGCCGCGGGAGGCGCCGCGGCGGGAGCCGGTAAATCGTCCGAAGCCCAGGTGGTCACCAAGGGCGAAGTGTCGTTGGCCCTCGCCGGCAACGGAACGGGCGTCGAATTGGGCGTCAGCTTCGGGAAGTTCACCATCAGTCGCCGATAACCAGCCGCGGCCGCGGTTGGGCCGCTATCGGCAATCCCCTGCTTCTTTCGACGTCTGAATTCGGAATGCGGCGAGTGAGCCGCGAATTCAAAGGACCGCGAGCCGCTATGGACGGCGGAGATCGGCTATTGGGCGCTTGAGCTCAGCGATTTCCGCCCTAAAGCGGCTATCGGCTCCGTAGGGCCGCTCTCGCGCGCAACATCGCGGAGATCGGAGCTGGATAACCGTAGTTCGCCGTCGAGAGCCGCTCTACACGGCGACATACCGGCACTCCCCGCTGGATAGCCACGTTCGGCGCCGCAGGGCCGCTATCCGTCGAGACATAGCCGCGATCGGCGCTCGAAAGCGGCTATTCACGGGCGTTCCCCTTGGCAAGATTATGCGGACCTGCATTATGCTGATCGGCATAATGTTTTTCGTCAACCGACTCGAAGAGCTCGCCCGCCTAGACCGGCTCGCCGTCTCCGACGATGGAGGACTCGCGGTCGTCTATGGTCGGCGCAGGGTCGGCAAGACTCGCCTTCTCCTCGAATGGGCGGAACGGCACGACGGTCTTTACACCGTGGCGGACCAATCGACACCCGATCTGCAGCGCCGGTATTTCGCCGAAGCGGTGGCCCAACGGCTGGGCAATTTCGCCGAGGTCGAATATCGCGATTGGCGCTCTCTCCTTTCTCGCTTGGCGCGAGAAGCGAAAGCCGCGGGATGGCGCGGGCCGTTGATCCTCGACGAGCTGCCCTATCTGGTGCTCGCCTCGCCGGAGTTACCGAGCGTCCTCCAACGCTGGGTCGACCACGAGGCGCGCGATGCGAAGTTGACCGTCGCCATTGCGGGCTCCAGTCAACGGATGATGCAGGGCCTGGTGCTCGCCGGCAACGCGCCTCTATTCGGACGGGCGCGGGAGATCCTCGACCTTCAGCCGCTCTCTCCGCGCCACCTGCCGGACGCCTTTCCGAGTGGCAAAGCGTCCACGTGGATCGATCTCTACACCGCTTGGGGCGGGATTCCCCGTTACTGGGAGCTGGCGCTCGGCGCGGGTCGCGAGGTCGTCGACCAGATCGAGGCCCTGGCTCTCGATCCGCTCGGGGCTCTCCATCGGGAACCGGATCGCCTGCTGCTAGAGGAGGTGCCTTCGGCGCTCGAAGTCCGCCCCCTCCTCGAAGCGATCGGCGCCGGAGCGCATCGGGTGTCCGAGATCGCGGGCCGCCTGGGACGACCAGCCACCTCGATGGCCCGACCCCTGGAGCGTCTGCTCGGCCTGGGGCTGATCCGTCGCGAAGCGCCGTTCGGCGACAGCGAGAAAGGGAGCAAACGGGCAATCTACAAGATCGCCGACCCCTTCACGAGGCTCTGGTTTCGCGTCGTGGCACCCTACCGGGCGCAACTCGCGAGCGGCTCAACCGTGGCGCGGTTCCAACTTCTCGCCCGCTTCTGGGATGCTCTCCGGGCGGAAGCCTGGGAAGATCTCTGCCGCCTCCTCGTACCCCGTGTCTCGGAAGAAACCCCTCTCGGCGCTCTCGGCCCCTGGGGTCCCGCTTCGCGCTGGTGGCAGAAAGAAGCCCCGGAGTGGGACGTGATCAGCGAGTCGATCGATAGCGAGCGGTTGCTGCTCGGAGAGGTGAAATGGAGCGCGAAACCGTTCGACGCCCGAGCGCTCGCCCAGGCGATCGGCGAGCTGGCCGCGAGGCCGGCTCCCCCGCTGCCGCCGAGGTATGCGAGCCTGGATATCGTGCGGACGCTGTTCGTTCCAGAGATCGCGAGCCGCGCGAGACCTGAGTCCCGAGAAGGCGTGCTCGTCGTGGCTCTGGCCGATCTTATCGAGCCCGATCGTTCGAGATAGCAGGTCGGGCGATTGCCAAGAATCCCGGCGTTGGCAGGCGGTGCTCGCCACTGGAGCAGGCCGCTGAAGCGCTGGGTGTCTCAAAGGATGAGCTCGCCGAATCGGCTATTGAGCGAGGGGGACTTCGAAGATCCTCTCCGATCCCGCTATGCCGAGTCTCCAGACGCCTATGGCATAGGAGCCCTCTTTGGCCACCCCGTGGAACGAGGATGATCCTCGCGATGCGGCCGTAATCGTTCAGAACCTCACCGACATCCTCAGCAAGATCGCACAGCAGGCTCGTTTTCGGCGAACGACCCGACAGGTAGACCCGGGCTCCAGCACGGCCGCTTTGACGATCGCGGCCGCCTCGGTGCCGAGCTGGTGCTCGGCGCTCCCAGGGAAAGGCGCTGTTTACCGACCGTTATCGATGAGGCGAGGTCCTCTTTCCTACTCGAACCGCAGCGCCTCCACCGGATCGAGCCTGGCGGCCCTTGCCGCCGGGTAGCTGCCGAAGAAAGCTCCCACCAGGGAGGAGAAGCCGAGCGAAAGGGCGACCGCCCACCAGGGGACGTGGGCGGCGGGAAAATTGCCCGGCAAGACCTTGGCGATCGCGACCCCGAGTCCATAGCCGAAGGCGAGTCCGATCAGTCCTCCGATCGCGGAGAGCAGCAAAGCCTCGATCAGGAACTGGAGCAGGATGTCGCCACGCTTGGCGCCGAGCGCCTTGCGGACGCCGATCTCGCGTGTCCGCTCGGTCACCGAGACGAGCATGATGTTCATGATGCCGATGCCGCCGACCAGCAGCGCGATGCCCACGACGCCGCCGACCACCGCGGTGACACCGCCCAAGATCGTGCCGACCGTCTTGAGAATGTCGTCCTGGGTCTGGATCTGGAAGTCGTCTTTCTGTCCGGCCACCAGGCGGTGGCGCTGGCGCAGCAAGGCCTGGATGCCGTCCTTGACCGGCTCGACCGCTTCGGAATCCACGGTCTTCAAACGGAGCTGCACCTGATCCCCCGCGGTGCGGCCGAATAGGGAGAGCGCCGAGTCGAACGGCACGAAAGCCAGGTCGTCGAGATCGATGCCGAGGCTTTCCCCCCGCTCTTCCATGATCCCGATCACCGTGACGGGCAAGTCGCCGATGTAGATCTCCCGGCCAATCGGTTGGCGACCGAGGCCGAGCTCATCGACGACTTTGCGGCCGATGCAGGTCACCTTTCGCCGGTTCTCCAGGTCGACCCGGGAGAGGAAGCGTCCCTCCCCCACGGCGTGGTTCATGATCTCTTGCCAGTTCTCATTCACGCCCAGCACGAACTGCGGCTTGTGCTGCCGGTCGAGGTAGCGCAAGTCGCGCCCCCCGGCGATCACCGGGGTGATCAGCGTCACGCCGGGGACTCGCTTGGCGATCTCTTGACCGTCTTGCCAGGTGAGCTTGATGGGCCGGGTGAAAACCCCCGGGCGCTCCTGCTCGATGTCGGGGACGACCACCATGAAATTGGCGCCGACCCCTTGCAGCTCGCTGGTGATCATGAACTGGAGGCCCTGGACGATCGAGACCACGGCGATCACCGCGCCGACGCCGATCACGATGCCGAGCGCGGTGAGCAGCGAGCGCACCTTGTTGGCGCGCAGGGAGTCGAGCGAGACGCGGAAATTTTCGCCTAGATGCATCGCGCGGGCCTATTCAAAGCGGAGCGCTTCGATCGGATCGAGCCGCGCCGCGCGGCTCGCCGGATAGCTGCCGAAGAAGATTCCAACCCCCGCCGAGAACGCGAACGCGAGCCCTACCGCCCAGAGCGGTACGTGGGCGGGAGGCCAATCGCCGGGAAGGACCTTTGCGAGCAGCGCGCCGAATCCCCAGCCGAGGGCGAGGCCGATCCCGCCGCCGACCGAAGACAGGGTGATCGCCTCGACCAGGAACTGCACCAGGATGTCCCGCTTGCGTGCTCCCACCGCTTTCCTGACGCCGATCTCGCGCGTCCGTTCGCGCACCGAGACCAGCATGATGTTCATGATGCCGATGCCGCCGACCAGGAGCGCGATGCCCACGACCCCTGCGACCACCCCGGTGATCGAACCCAGAATGGTCTGGGTCGAGCGGAGGATCTCGTCTTGCACCCGGATGCGGAAGTCGTCGGGTTGGCCCTTGGCGATCTTGTGGCGCTGGCGAAGGATCGAGGAGATCGAGTCGCGCACCTGCGGGATCTGCGCAACCGACTCGACCTGCAGGCGCAACCGCACCAGGTCGCGCGCGTTGCGGCCGAACAGCAACACGGCCGCATCGAACGGCACGAACACCAGATCGTCGAGATCCTCGCCCAGCGTCTGCCCCTTCTTCTCCATCACACCGATCACCGTTGCGGCGTAACGACCGACGTAGATCTCCTTGCCGAGCGGGTCGGACCCCAGGCCCAGCTCGCGGATCGTGGTCCGGCCGATCACCACTACATTTCTCCGCTTCTCCAGGTCGATCCGCGATAGAAACCGGCCGCTCTCGACCGCGTGGTTGCGCACCTCAGGCCAGTTCTCGTTGACGCCGAGAATCAGGTTCGGCATATGCGAGCGGTCTTTGTACTTGAGCGCGATCTTGCCCAATACCACCGGAGTCATGATCCGAATACCGGGAGCTCTTTTTTGAATCGCCTGGTAATCGTCATAGGTCAGCCGGACCTGGCGCGGCACGAGGCCCGGCCCCTGGTTTTGCCGATCGCCGAAATCCGGGCTCACCTCCATGAAGGTGGCGCCGACCCCTTGCAGCTCGCGGGTCACCAGAAATTGCAGCCCCTGGACCAGCGAGACCACCGAGATCACGGCGGCGACGCCGATGATGATCCCGAGGGTCGTCAGCAGCGACCGCAGCTTGTTGGCGCGGATCGCCGAAAGCGCTAAGCGAAAATTCTCGGCGACGATCACGAGCGGCCCGTTCGGCGCAGGGGAATGAAGAAGTCGGCGGCGTCAGGCCGAGGCGGCCGGGCGGTGCGCCGAGGCCTGGTCGCCGACGATCTTGCCGTCGCGCAGTTGGACCTGCCGGTGGGCGTGCTCGGCGATGTCGGGCTCATGGGTGACCAAGATCACCGTATTGCCGGCCCGGTGGAGCTGATCGAACAGGTCCATGATCTCTTTGGAGGTCGCCGAATCGAGGTTGCCGGTCGGCTCGTCGGCGAGCAGGATCGACGGGTCGTTGACCAGGGCGCGGGCGATCGCCACCCGCTGGCGCTGGCCGCCGGACAGCTCGTTCGGCTGGTGGTGCGTCCGGTCGCCGAGCCCCACCCGTTCGAGCGCCTTCTTCGCCCGCTCGCGGCGCTCGGCCCGCGGCAGGCCGGCGTAGATCAACGGCAGCTCGACGTTGTGGAGGGCGTCGGTGCGGGCGAGCAGGTTGAAGGTCTGGAAGACGAAGCCGATCTCCTTGTTGCGGATTCCCGCGAGCTGGCTGTCGTCCAGCTCTTCGACCGCGGTGCCGTTCAACATGTAATGCCCCTCGGTCGGCGTGTCGAGGCAGCCCAGGAGGTTCATCATCGTCGACTTGCCGCTTCCGGACGAGCCCATGATCGCGATGTATTCGCCTTTTTCGATCGCGAGATCCACCCCGTTTAAAGCTCGCACCTTCTCGGCGCCCATGTCATAAATCTTGTACACGTCGTGCAGCTCGATCAGCGCCATGGGCTCTACTCCTCGTCCTTTTCTTTCTTGTCCCGATCCTTCTCTCGCGCCTTGCGGCGATCTTCCGCCTCGGACGTCGTGCTCACCTGAACCAAATCGCCGTCCTTCAAATCGCGCAGGGTGCGATAGGGACCGGTGATCATCTTGGCTCCGGCATCGATCCCTTTGAGGATTTCGATGTGGGTCTCGTCGGACAGGCCGAGTATCACCGGCCGCTGGCGCGCCTTGCCGTTCTCGACCACGAACGCGACCTTCACCTCTTCGTTGCCCGCCGGCCCTTCGAGCGGCTTGCCGGAGGCGTCCAGGGGCGTCCGCTCGACGACCGACTGGATCGGCACCACCAGAGCGTTGGCGTGGGCTTCGGCGCGGATCGAAGCGCGCACCGACATGCCGGGGCGAAGCGCCTCGTCGGCGTCGTCGAGCTGAATCTTGACCTCGAAGAACGTGACGTCCGGCTGCTGCGGGCGCGAGGAGCCGGAGCTGCCCACTTCGACCACGTGCCCGTGGTACTCGCGTGCGGAGACCGCGTCGACCTTCAAGGTCGCCGCCTGGCCGGGGTGGATGTTGACCACCTCGGTCTCATCGACGTCGACCTTCGCCAGGATCTCGGACAGGTCGGCGATCACGCCGATGATCGAAGCCGGGTTGTTCATCGTGCCGAATACGACGACCTCGCCCTGCTCGGCGTCGAGCCGGATGACCCGGCCGGTGATCGGCGCGTAGATCGTCGTCTTGGCCAGATCGGTCTTCGCCTGGTCGAGACTCGCGCTCGCCTGGGTGATCGCATCCCGCGCTTCATCGACGCTGAGCTTTGCCGACGACTCGGCGAGCTGAGCGGCTTCGAGCTGCTCCTGCGACACGACCCCTTCGCCCGCCAGACGCTTCGCGCGGTCGAGCCGCAGGCGGCTGTCGGCGAGATTCACCTCGGATTTGTGGGTGGCGGTCCGGGCGCTCGCCAGCTGGGCGGTGAAGCGGTCGCGGGCCGACAGGTAGGTGTCCTTTTCCAGGTCGAGAAACGGCTGGCCGGCGCGGATCGAATCGCCCTCGTGAACGTAGAGCTTGAGGATCTTGCCCACCACGTGCGAGGAGAGGTTCACCTTCTCCTTCGGGTCGATCGAACCGGTGGCCTTGACCACCTGGACGATCTCCCGGCGCTTCGCCTCTTCGACGTAAACCTTCGGACCCTGCTTGCCTTTGTTGGCGCGCAGACTCGCGAACACGATCCCGCCGATCGCCAGGGCGACGACCAGACCGATCAGAACCCGCTTCATCGACGTCTCCCTCTCCGGATCAGCGGAGGCTTCCAAGGGCGGTACAACCGAGCGCCCAGAACACCAGGAATCCGGACACCCAGGAGGGTTTTTCGCGGACCTCGCGAAAGACCTCCCCCGGGGCCCTTAAGACCCGCAACAGACGACCCACCGCCTGGATCAAACTCAGTTTCCTCTGGTCGAGGCCGCCGGTGCGGCTTCGACGGGTGCCACGATCTTCATGTTCTTCTCTTCGCTGCGGGAGGACGGCGGATCTCCCACCGGTCCCTCGATCTGGACGTTCTCCTGATCGAGCAGCTTGCCGGTTGCGCTGTAGAAGTTGGCGAGCGAAGTGCGATAGTTGACGACCGCGGTGACCTCGCGGCTGCGCGCCTGGGTGAGGTCGTCCTGGACCTGGTTGATCCGGAAGCTGGTCGACATGCCGTTTTCGTAGCGCTTCTTTTCGGCGTCGAGGTTGCGCTCCTGGAACTTGACCGAAATGCGGGCGGCGTCGATCTGTTTGGCTGCGGTGGTCACCGCCCGAGCCGCCGTGCGGACCTGAGTTTCGACCTGCAGCTTGATCTGGTCGAGCGTCGTCTGGCCGCGTTCGAGGTCGAGCTTGCCGATGATGTCACCCGCCTTGGCGGCCCGATTCTGAATCGGGATCCCGAGCGTGAGCATGGCCGACCAACCGGCGAAATCACGGTTGCGGATCTGATCGAGAGCGTCGCTGTAACCGCCTCGGATCGGCCGCGGCAGCGGATCGCCGGTGACTGGATCTCGGGTCTGGGTGCCGCCGGTGCCGTTGAAGCGATAACCGAGATCGAGGTCGAGCTGGGGCTTGAGCTGGTCGTGGAGGAACACCGCGTCGATCGCCAACCGCTCGACCTCGCTCTGCTGGGCGTGGATCTCGGGGCGGTACGTCAGAGCGGTGGAGATCGCCTGCTCGATATCGATCGAAATGCGGTCGGTCTCGGGCTTCGTTGTCGGGACGATCTCGGCCGCCCAAACGTCGCCCGGCGGCAGGTCGAGCAGCTCACGCAGCTGGTCGGCCGCGTCGCCCACCGCCGCCTCGGCACGGATGATGTCCTCTTCACGGGTGGCGATCGCCGCCTCGCTCTGCACCAGCTCCAGCGGCGCCAGCGTGCCGACGTCGACCTGGATCTTGTTGCGCGAGTGCAGCTCGCGGGCGAGCGACAGGCTTTCCTGCGAGACGTAGAGCTGCTCGCGCGCCGCCACCAGGTTCCAGTAGGCGAAGTCGACGCTCTGGATCGTGTTGCTCACCGAGCGCTCGAACTGACTCGCGGTGGATTGATCGTTCTTCCGCGCTACGCGCAACGCCCGGGTTCCGGGATTGCGGCCGAAGTTGCGCAGCAGCGGCTGGGAGTAGCCGAAACGGAGCGAGGAGTCGAAGCTGGGATTCAGCGCGTTGAACACCACGTCGCTTTCCGAGCGCGAATTGTCGAAGTCGACCCGCACCCGGCTGTTCAAAGGCCCGATGAGCTGTGCCAGGCCGAGATTCCAAGTCTGCTGCTTGAAGCTCGCGGCCGTGAGCTGCGAGACCTGGGCGCCGGTATTGTCCAGGATCGAGACCACCCCGTTCAGGTTCAAGTCGTAGATCCCTTTGACCTGGAGAATGCCGTACCACGTCTGGGTCCGAACGTAGCGCTGGACCTGCAAGCCCAGCTCGCGTTCGAGCGCCAGGGCGAGGGCCTGATCGAGCGACAGCTCGAGCTTGCCGTCGACCACCGGAAGGTCGGGAGGGGCCGGCGCCGCGCCGACGGTCGCGCCGACCACGATCCTCGGCGGGGAGTCTTCGGCCAGGGCCGGAGCGGTCCCCACCGGGGCGGCGAACCCGGCGATCGCCGATGCGGCACAGAGGGATGCGGTCACCCGCCGGAACCTCTCGAGCCTGAGATGTCTGCCTTGCCTAACCTGCCGATCCAGCGCTTCGACCATAGGATTCCTCGTTCGCTCGGGTAGTTCAGGCAGCAGGGAGAGATTCTCCGGCACAGCCGCCTCAGGTATGTACGGTTCGTCCCGCGAAATGTTCCGGGCGCGAACAAGCTAACTCAACTTCGCCTCCGCGGCCAAACCGGCTCCTAACACCCCCATCTCTCCAGGGTAAAAGCAGGCGACCCGCCGTCCGGATTCCCCGGCGATCAGGTCCGGCGATTCGCGCTCGCAACGGGGCCGGGCGATCGGACAGAGCCGCCGGTAGGCGCAACCGGTCGCCGCGTCCCCCTCCCCCGCCGTAGGCCCCTCTACCGGCGCATCGCCTGCCCGCTGCGCCGGCACCGGCAGAGAACCGGGCGTCGCTCCCGGCACCGCGGCGACCAGCGCTGCCGTATACGGATGAAGCGGCCGGGTGATCAATTCGCGCGCTGGACCGCTCTCCACCACCCGACCCGCGTAGAGCACCAAAATGCGCTCGGCGACCTGCTCGACCGCCGCGAGATCGTGCGAGATCAAAAGCAGCGCGAGGCCGGTCTTTCGGCGCAATTCGGCAAATAATGCCAGCACCTGTTCCCGGCTCACCGTGTCGAGCGCCGAGGTCGGCTCGTCGGCGACCATCAGCTCGGGTTCGCAGGCGAGCGCCCGGGCGAGCGCCACCCGCTGCCGCTGGCCGCCCGAAAGCTCGTGCGGGTAGCGCCGCGAATGCGCGGCGGCCAGACCGACGCGAGCGAGCAGATCGGCCACGCAACGATCGCGCAAACTCCGGGCGACGCCTCGCGCGCGGAGCGCCTCGGCGATCGAGGCGCCCGCCGAAGCGCGCGGATCGAGTGCCCCCCACGAGTCTTGAAAGATCATCGGCAGCCGCAGCCGGACCTTGGCGCGCTCGTCCCGGGAGAGGGTCGCGAGGTCGATCCCCCGGCGCAGGACCGCGCCGCGGGTCGGCAAATCCATTCCGACCAGGCAGCGGCCGAGCGTCGTCTTGCCGCTTCCCGATTCGCCGACCAGGCCGACCGCTTCGCTGGGGGCGATCGCCAGATCGACGCCGTCCAACGCCCGCACCTCCCCCACCCGCCGGCCGAGCAACCCCCGGCGGAGAGGAAAAATACGGGTCAAATCGCGCGCTTCAAGGAGCGCCGGAGAGAGCTCGCCTCGGACATTCGCCTTCCCCTCGATCGTCGGGCCGCGGCCGAGCCGGGGCGCCGCGGCGAGCAGGCCGCGGGTCGCCTCATGGCGCGGCGCCGCGAGCACTTCCGCGGTGGCGCCGGACTCGACCAGCCGGCCGGCCGAAAGCACCAGAATCCGCGCGCAGTGCGCCGCGACGACCGCAAGGTCGTGGGTGATCAAGAGGACGCCCAGGCCCTCCTCGGCGAGCCGATCGAGGCGGTCGAGCACCTGGCCTTGGAGCGTGGCGTCGAGCGCGCTGGTGGGCTCGTCGGCGATCAAAAAGCTCGGTCGGCCCGCGAGTGCCGCGGCGAGCACAGCGCGTTGCCGTTGGCCGCCGGAGAGCTGATGGGGATAGGAAGTGGCCGCCGAACCGGGAAGATCCATCTGCGCGAGCCGTCGCCGCACCTCCTCGCGCGCCTCGGCCCGGGGAATGCCATGCGCCCGCGCGACCTCCGCCACCTGGTCGCCGATCGTGAACAACGGGTCGAGCGCGGTCGCGGGATCTTGAGCGACCAGCGCGATCCGGCCACCGCGCAGGCGGCGCAAGGCCTCGCCTTTGAGCGCCAAGAGATCCTCGCCGGAGATCTCCGCGCGCCCGGCGGCGATCCGGCCGGGGGGCGGCACCATGCGAAGAAGCGACAGCGCGATCATCGTCTTGCCGCTGCCGGAGCTGCCGACCAGGCCGACCACCTCGCCGGCACGGAGCGAAAAAGACACCGCCGAGACCACCTCGCGCGCCCGCCCGTCGATCGGGAACTCGACGGAAAGGCCGGACACCTTGAGCTGAGCCACTACCGGTCGCGCAGCCAGCGGACGACGAGGGCGACGCCGAAGCCGGTCGCCCCTTTTTGCGGCTGCTCCTCCGCGTTCTTGTTGACCACGCCCGCGATGTCCAGATGCGCCCACCGCTTCACTTCGCCGACGAACTGGGACAGAAACGCCGCCGCGGTGCACGCCGAGCCGTAGCGGCTGGCCGAATTGCGCAGATCGGCGTGCTGGCCGCGCATTTCTTCCAGATATTCAGGCCCCACGGGCAGGCGCCAGATTCGCTCGCCGGAGGCGGCGCTCGCCGCGAGCAGCTCGCCCGCGAGAGCGTCGTCGGAGGTGAACAACCCGGCGGCGAAGGGGCCGAGCGCCACGATGCAGCCGCCGGTGAGGGTCGAAAGCTCGATCAGCGCGTCCGGCGCCTCGGAGGCCGCGAGCCCCAAGGCATCGGCGAGGATCAGCCGCCCTTCGGCATCTGTGTTGGTGATCTCCACCGTTTTGCCGTTGCCGAACCGGAGGATGTCGCCGGGCCGATACCCCGCGCTGTCGAGGAGGTTTTCGGCCACCGCGAGATAGCCGCGGAGGCGCACCGGCAGGTCCAGCTCGATCGCCGCCCGGAAGATTCCGAGCACCGCGCAGGCCCCCGCCTTGTCGAACTTCATCTCGTCCATGTCGGCGGCCGGCTTGATCGAAATGCCGCCCGAATCGAACGTCACCCCCTTGCCGACCAGCGCCACCACCGGACCGCGGGTGCCGGCCTCCAGGCGGATCAACCGCGGCGGCTGGCTGCCGCCGCTGCCCACCGCAAGCAGGCCGCCCATGCCGCGGCGCCGCAGCTCGGCCTGGTCGAACACCTCGGCGCGGAAACCGTGCGCCGAGGCGAGCGCCATCGCCTGGGCTTCAAACCAAGCGGGGCCGGCTTCGTTGGGGGGCGAGTTCGCCAGATCGCGGACGTAGGCGTTGGCCTCGGCGATCGCCGTCGCGACGGCGAGCGCGGCCCGGTAGGCCGCCTCCTGGCCGGCCGGCGGCACCACCGCAATTCGTGTCAAGGGAGGTTTTCTCGCCTCGCTGCCGAGGTAGCGCTCGTAGCGATACCCCGCGAGGGCCAAGGCGGTGAGGGCGCGCTCCGCCGCGGCGGTGCCGGCGGTCGTCGGGTGGTCGGGCAGGATCACGCCCAGCGAGGGGGCGCCGCACAGGCGCGCCGCTTCGATCACCCGAACGAGCCATGCCGACAACGTGCGATCCGAAAACTCGCCGCGCGGGCCGAGGCCGTCGAGGGACAGAATGACTCCCGGTTCCGAAGCGCCGGAATCCCCCTCGGCGCGCTGCTCTTCCTCGCCGTCGAAGCCGGGCCGCGCGCCGAGCCGGGCGAACGCCGCGTGGATTTCCGGCGGCAGACCCGGGTGGGCGAAGGTCTCGCCCTCGAAGGTGGCGGCGGCGAGCAGGTCCAACCGGGGGGACCTCGCGTCGAGCGCGTCGGACACGTCGAGCCGTGGCAGGGGGACGGTCGAAGCCTGGGCCTCCGCTCCGTCGAGGGGAAGCGAAACGTTCTCTACCATGTCTCGACCATATTTCGCTCGACCGGCTTGCCCGGCTCGTTCCTCCTGAGGGAAGGGTTACTTCGGATCTTGCCCGCTCTCAAGTCCGGGAAGTCAGGAAAGAGGCGTCGGAAACGGAGGCGATATGCTATACGTAATCGCATCCGCCGATGTGTTTGCGCCGCACAGTCGTTCCCTGCCCCCTGTCGCCCGACCGCGCTTTTCCGGTCGATCGGAACCCCCACCCATGAACGCACTGGGATTTCTCCAGCTGTTGCCCGGGCCGTTCAATTTCCTGC
Source organism: Acidobacteriota bacterium (assembly GCA_040005235.1). GTDB lineage: Bacteria > Acidobacteriota > Thermoanaerobaculia > Multivoradales > UBA5704 > DASYKS01. The sequence goes on from JBDTZG010000040.1 coordinate 31,521, forward strand.
GGATCGACGCCGACGAGCTGCGCCGGCTCGCACCCGACTACGAGCGGACGCTGCCCATTCCGCGCCCGGTCTTCCTCGAAGACGAAGCGGCCACGCCGGTCCTCGGTTTCGCGGTCGCCGCCTCGGATCGGATGGAAATGCTCCGCACCGCGTTGCGGCAATTCCTCGCCGCCGAGGAGGCGGTGCAGATTTCCGTGCTGTCGCGCGAGCCGCTCGACCGGAAGATCCATACCCAGGCGTGGGATCGCTACCGCTCGCTGCTCTCCCGGGCGCTCGAAAACGCCACTATCTCCTCGTTCGGGCGCCATTTTCCCAGCGCCTTCTGGCTTCATCACTCGCTCGACATCGCCCGCTTCCTCAAAGAGACGCCGCGGCGGGTCCTGCGCCAGGATTCCGAGCTGGGCCGGCGCTATGGCGACCAGATTCGCTATCGGGTCCTCGACCGGTATCTCGACCGCGTCCTTCAGACCTCCTACGAGGTGGTCCAGAAAGTCGCCGCCGCCACCGAGGAGGTCGAAGAGGAGCTGTTCCCGCGCCTGCTGACGCGCATGCGCGACAACGTCCTGATCTTTACCGAGGACCACATCTCGCGCGATTTCACCGAGCTGTCGGTCTACTTTTCCGCCTGCCTGCGCCTGGACGGCCGGGAGTTCCGCCAGCGCTACGACGAGCTGGTCCGCTGGCACGACGAGCAGCTCGCGATCGACAAGGAGCTCGCCGCCACGGCCACCCACCTGCTGGGTGCGGGCAGCGGGGGCGGCCCCGAGCAAGGCACGGCGCGCGGTCTGTTGATCCGGCCCGGGTACGTGACGTTCCTTGCGACCCGCAAGGCGTGGAATTCGAGCCGGCTGCTTACGCCCGAGGGGGTTCTGGTCTGGGAGAACCTCCTCGAAAAGCTCAAGGAGTTCGAGCTGCTCCACGCATTGCGGCGATCCTTCATTACAGTGGAGCGGAAGGACGGCCGGCTGATCGCCAAGGATCCCGGTCCCGCCCGGACTGCCGCCCCCCAGGATGGAACGATCGCCGTCTCCCCCGCCACCCGGCCGCTCGATTTTCTCGAACCCTGGGTGGTCGACCCGCGGGTCGAGCGTTTCGGCCTGATCTACGACATCAGCGATTTTTCCCAGACCGTCTCGCTGCTCCAGCGCTCCGGCGAAGGCTCGCAGGACGAGGCGTTCCGGATGATGTTTCGCTACCAAAGAAGGGTGAATCGCTTCGCGCAGTCGCGCCGGGTGAAGCTGGAAAAATACCTCGGTGACGGCGCCTTCTATTCCAGCCGCGAAGCGACCCGCCCGTTGATCGCCGCGATCCACGTCCAACGCGCCTACGCCCATGCGCTCACCGAAGGCTTCCCGTTCGACCAGGGTTTGCGCATCGCCCTCAACCACGGCCACTACCGGCTGATCCCGATGGGCGACAGCGGTCCCCAGGGGGGTGAGCGCTACGAGTTCTTCGGCCACGGCCTGGTCGAGCTGTCGCGTTTGGTGACCGGCAAGACCACCCGCGAGGTCGAGGACATCAAGAACCTCCTCCTCCACTTCGGCTATCCGGCGCAGGCGGTCGAGCGCTTCTTCGAGCCGCTCCAGCGGCGCGACGTCGAAATGATCGACAAAAGCGAAGAGGCGCGTCCGTTCTACGCCTATCTCGATCGCAACGGCAGCCTGATCAACCAGGGAATCGTCGCCACCCAGGCTTTCCTCGCCAAGCTCTCCCGCGAGCGCGGCGTGCGCGAGATCCACCGCGTGAGCGAAGGGGAGCGGATCTACTGCGTCGCCTCGTTCGACGACGGCGCGGAGCGCCTGCCGGTCGGCTTCCGGCCACTCGGCTCCGCGCAGCTCAAGGGTCTCGACGAGCTGCCGATCTACGAGGTGATCGACGCCGCGCCGCTGCCCAGCGAGGGATGGCTGCCGTTGCCCCCCGGCGACCTGCTCGCGACGCTCGACCGCGAGCTGCGCCGTCCGGGAAGCGCCCGTTGAACCCCCATCCCGGAGATCGACCGATGGATTGGAAGCCCGCCCCACCGATCGTCCACACGGACCTGCCCGGGTTCCCCGCGCCGAAACGGGGCAAGGTCCGCGACGTCTACGACCTCGGCGACCGGCTGCTGATCGTCGCCACCGACCGGCTCTCGGCCTACGACCACGTCCTGTCGCCGGGAATACCGGACAAGGGCAAGCTCCTGCATCAGATGTCGACCTTCTGGTTCGAGCGGCTCGGCTCGATCGTTCCGCACCACCTGATCGGCGGCGATCTGCCCGCGGAGCTTCGGCCCTATTCCGACCTGCTCGCGGGTCGCTCGGCGCTCGTGCGCAAAGCGCGGGTAGTGCCGTTCGAATGCGTCGCCCGCGGTTATCTGGCGGGAAGCGGTCATCGGGAGTACGTCGAGAGCCGCACGGTCTGCGGCCTGCCGCTCCCTCCGGGTCTTCTCCGGGCGAGCCGTCTGCCGGAACCGATCTTCACCCCGGCGACCAAGGCGGAGGAAGGTCACGATGAAAACGTCACATTCGAGCGGATGGCCACGGACCTCGGCGGCGATCTCGCGGGGCGCCTGCGCGATCTGACGCTCGCGCTCTATTCCGCCGCCGCCGAGCATGCGGCGGGCGTCGGCCTGATCCTCGCCGACACCAAGTTCGAATTCGGCCTCGACGAAACCGGCGAGATCCTCTGGATCGACGAGGCGCTCACCCCCGACTCCTCCCGCTACTGGGACGCCTCCACCTGGGTCCCGGGCGCCGAGCCCGCCTCGTTCGACAAGCAGTTCGTCCGCAACTGGCTCGACGCCTCCGGTTGGGATCACCAGAGCCAGCCGCAGCCGCTTCCCGAAGAGGTAGTCGCCGGAACCCGCGAGCGCTACCTCGCGGCGTTCCGGCGCGTGGTCGGGCGAGACCCGGCGCTCTAGGGGCCGGCCAAAGAGCGCAGCGGTCAGCTCGGCGGGCAGCCCTCGCCTTGGCCCATCTCCGCCATCCCCTTCTGAACCTCCTCAGGAGTCAGGTCGCGAGTGTGGGTCGCCACCGACCAATGGTGGCCGAACGGATCTTCCAACTGGCCGTAGCGGTCGCCCCAGAACATCTCTTGGACGGGCATCGTGACCTTGGCGCCCGCGGCCACCGCCTGGGCGACGGCAGCGTCGACGTCCTCTACGTACAGGTGGATGGTCACCGGCGAGCCTTTGAGAGCGAGCGGACCGAAACCGCCCCATTCCGGCATCTCGTCGGTCAGCATGAGGGTCGAATCGCCGATTTTCACCGAGGCATGCATCAGCTTGCCATCCGGTCCGGGAAGGCGCGACACCTCCACGGCGTTCCACGCCTTCTTATAGAACTCGATCGCGGCGGCGGCACCGGCGCAGACCACAAGCGGAGTCAGGGAGTGCATTCCTTCGGGGATCGGTTTCACGTTCGACATATTCATACTCCTTTGGGGGCCTTGGGGAATTGGGTTTTGAGGTAACGAAGCAGGTGCCCTAGGCAATCGGCCGCGATCTGCGGCCCCTGCTTCGCCTTGGCGAGGATGAACGCGCCTTGGATCACCGCCTGGATGTAGAAAGCGAGGCTTTCTGCGCTCCACGGCGCGTCCGAGGCGTAAAGGCTCTTCGCTTCGGTGATGATTTCTGCCACCGCCGCCGCATGCGCGCTGATGTGGAGATCGCACGCGGCGCGAATCGCCGGGTAGGTTTCGAACGTCTCTTGAACCATCGTGCCGAGCAGGCAGGTGTAGTCCGGCAGCGGGCCCTGAAGGATCGAGATGCGGAAATCGACGTAGCCGAGCAGCCGGTCGTATGGATCGGCAATCTCCTGGTAAGGCGCCACGGCAAATGCGGAGTCCGCCCGCGCCGCGAAATGCGCCGCGGCCCGGAGCGCCAGATCTTCCTTGCTCTTGAAGTGGTGGAAGAAGCTGCCCTTGGTAAGGCCCGCCACCTCGCAGATGTCTTCGATCCGGGTGGCGGAATAGCCCTTGGCCCGGATCAGATGCAGCGCGGCGTCGAGGAGCGCCGTCTTCGAGCCATGGGAGGAGCCGTGCGGGGATTCTTGTTGGAATTCGGTCGTTTTCATCGCATACCCACCAGTTGGTACGTACGATACCAACCAGTGGGTATGGTGTCAACAGAAATCATTCCCCACTGCCGGTCGGAGCTGGAAGAGCTGGCGATACACTGACTCGACCTATGAGATACGTGCTCGCCGCTGCGCTCTTCTCCACCGCTCTGCCCCTGGTGGCCGAGGCTGCCGCCCCTCTGTTCGTCGACCGGGCCGCAGACCAGGGGCTCGTGTTCACCTACCGGACGGGCCAATCGGGCGAGCTCTATATGCCGGAGATCATGGGCGGCGGGGCGGCGCTGTTCGATTTCGACGGCGACGGAGATCTCGACGTCTTCGTCGTGCAGGGGCACGCGCTCAAGCCAGGCGCGCCCGATCCCGGCCCGGCGGGTTGGGGCCGGTTGTTCCGCAACGACCTGATCACGCCGAAGGGGAATGGCGCCCTCCCCCGCTTCGTCGACGTGACCGAGGCGAGCGGCATCCGGGCAGGCGGCTACGGCATGGGGGTCGCTACCGCCGACTACGACAACGACGGCCGGATCGATCTCTACCTCGCGAACTTTGGACCGAACCAGCTCTGGCATAACAACGGCGACGGCACTTTCACCGACGTCACCGCCAGAGCAGGGGTGGACGATCCGCGCTGGAGCACCGGCGCCACGGTCGGCGATTTCGACCGCGACGGCCGGCTCGATCTCTTCGTCTTGAGCTACGTCGATTTCACCCTGGCGCACAATACCGTCTGCTATTCCCCCAGCAGCCGGCGGGACTTCTGCGGCCCCTCGGCGTTTCCTCCGGTGACCAGCCGGCTGTTCCGCAACCGCGGCGACGGCACGTTCGAGGACGTGTCGCTGCCGTCGGGCATCGGCCGGAAGGCGGGGCCGGGACTCGGCGTGGTGGCGGGCGACCTGAACGGCGACGGCCGCCTCGACCTCTTCGTCGCAAACGACGGCGCCGACAGTTTTCTCTGGAGCAACCAGGGCGACTTCAAGTTCCGCGAGGAGGGCTTGATCTCCGGCGTGGCGGTCAACGCCGCCGGTAGGCCGGAGGCCGGCATGGGCATCGCGTTGGGCGATGCGGACGGCGACGGCGACGACGACCTGTTCATCACGCATCTCACGACCGAGACGAACACGCTCTACGAAAACCTTGGCGGCGGCTTCTTCGAAGACGCAACGGCCAAGTCGGGCCTCGGTCCGCCAAGCCTCCCAATGACGGGATTCGGCACCCATTTTCTCGACGTCGAGAACGACGGCCTGCTCGATCTCGCGGCCTTCAACGGAGCCGTCAACCTGGCCGGTGCGATGCGCCAAGGCGAGGGGCTCGCGCCGTACGCCGAACCGGACCAGCTGTTCCGCAACCTGGGTTCTGGCAAATTCGCCGACGCGAGCGGCCAAGCCGGCCCGGCGTTTACGACGCCGCGAGTCTCCCGCGGCGCCGCGTTCAGCGACATCGACAACGACGGCGACACGGACATCCTCGTGGTGGACGCGGACAGTCCCGTGCGCCTGCTGATCAACGAATCCGGCAACAAGAATCTCTGGCTCGGCCTACGGTTCGTGGGCATCCCCGCGGGATCGAAAGCCGAGCGGGAGTTCCCCGGCACCCGTGTCGAAGTGATGAGAAAAGGCGCGCCTTCGCTCTGGCGGCGGGCGGCCACCGACGGCAGCTATGAATCCGCGAACGACCCCCGAGTGCTGGTGGGCTTAGGCACCGCTTCGGAGGTGACCGGCATTCGGGTCTTCTGGCCGGACGGGCTTGTCGAAACGTTTCCGCCGCCGCCACTGCGGACCTATACGACGCTCGTTCGGGGTAGTGGCCAGGCTGTGCCGGAGGTACCGAAGTGAAAATAACCGCTACGTGGGTGGTGGTTTTGCTGGCAGTTGCGTTTGGCCTGCCGGCCCACGGGTCCGAGGAGGCTCGGGTGCCTACACCGGACCTGTCAGGCCTGGAACCCGCGGTCGCCGAACAGATCGGCCAGATCCGGAGGGCGTTGACCGACCACCTCGGCAAGGCTGGCGCCGAGCCACGCGAAGTCGCCGCCGTCTACGGCGATCTGGGGCAGGTCTATCTCGCCTACGGCTGGAACGACGCAGCGGCCGACTGTTTCCGCTTCGCGGCGAAGATTGAAGATCGCAACGTCAATTGGGCCTACCTCTTGGGAGCTGCCGAACAGGCCGCCGGCCGACTCGAACCGGCCGCCGAGGCTTTCCGGCGCGCCCTCGATCTTTCGCTCGCCGCCGGGGTCGCCGCCATCCACTTGGGTGAGATCCGGCTTCTAGAAGGGCGCCCGGACGAGGCCGAAGCGGTGTTGAAGCCGGCGCTCGACGTGGCCGCCCTCTCCCCCGCCGCGCATTCGCTGCTCGGCCAAGCGGCGCTCGCCCGGCGCGACTGGTCCGCGGCGATCGAACATCTGGAAGCTGCCCTCGCCGCCGTGCCCGACGCGAACCGCCTTCACCATCCGCTCGCCCTCGCCTATCGCGGAAAAGGCGATCTCGCTAAGGCCGAGGAACATCTCTCCCAGGCGGGCCAGGTGGGTTTGAAACCGCCCGATCCCCTCCTTGATGCAGTCGCGAGCCTACGAACCGGCGAACGCCTCGCGATGATGAGCGGCCGAACGGCAGCGCGCGCCAGGCGCTACGCCGACGCCGCCAAGGAGTTTGAGCGCGCGCTCATCGCCCGGCCGGAGAGTGTGGAAGCCCGTGTGAATCTCGGCTCGATGCTCGCGAACTTAGGCGACCGAGCCGGGGCCGTCGAGCAGCTCCGAGAAGCTCTCAAACGAGATCCCGAAAACGCGACTTCTCACTTCAACCTCGCCTCCCTGCTCGCCCAGAGGAACACGAGCCCAGAGCGGCAAGAGGCGCTCACGCACGTTGAGGCTTATCTTGCCGCCCATCCCGAGGATGGCGAAGCGCACCGCCTGCGGGCGCAACTGCTGCGCGACGCGGGCCGTTTGGAAGACGCCCTGCTGGAGTATGCCCGCGCGATCGAGCTGACGCCGGGCGACGAGACCGCCCGCCTGGGAGAGGCGGAAACGCTCGTGCGCCTTTCCCGCTATGCCGAGGCAAGAAAAAAGCTCGACGAGGGATTGAATCAGATCCCGGGAAGTGGCCTCTTGAGCCACGCCCTTGCCCGCCTACTTGCCGCCTGTCCCGACCGCTCCGTGCGCGACGGTAAGAAGGCCTTGGAGTTGGCGGTCGCGGTCTGGAACGCGCGGCAGGCGTCTGCGCATGCCGAGACGCTGGCCCTGGCGCTCGCAGAGTCGGGCCAATGCGACGAGGCCGCGAAGTGGCAGCAGAAGGCGATCGACTTGGCGAAAAGCGAAAGGCTAGAGAGTCGAATCGACGGGCTCGCTCGCGGCCTGGCCGCCTACGCGAAAGGGGTGCCCTGTCGGCCGTGATTTTTATCGACCGACGTTCCCCTTCGTCTCATCGATCACGATCTCGCGGTTCATGGCCACATCCGTGAGCTTCTGCTTCGTACCGCTTGGCCAGGTCAGCTCGATGCTCTTCACCTTCACGTCGTTCCCCAGCCCAAACGTGAGCGCCAGCTCGCTCTGCGAGCAGTAGGACGAGCCGCTGTGGACCGTCTGCCATTGGGTACCCGAAGCGGTCGTGACTTTGACCACCGTGCCGATGCCGTCGCGGTTGGAGCGTGTGCCGACGGTCCGGACTCGGAGCCAGTGGTTCTTCGCTCCGCCGTCGTTCTTAAACAGGTAAGCCGGGCCGGCGTTGGTCGAGATCGCGACGTCGAGATCGCCGTCGTGGTCGAAGTCGCCGTAGGCCGCGCCGCGGGCGACGATCGGTCGGTTGAAGTCTTTGCCCATCGATCCACCGACGGGCTCGAAACGCCCGCTCCCCAGGCTGCGGAACAGGAGCGGCGGCTGGCGGTAGGTGACTTTCGGCTGGACGCGCGCGATCTCTTCTTCGATGTGGCCGTTGGCGGCGAAGATGTCGGACAGGCCGTCGAGGTCGAAGTCGAAGAAGAAGACTCCAAAGGTGAGCGTGAGCAGGCTCGCCCGGCCGACTGCCGAGGCGGGGGCCTGGTCGATGAATAGACCGTTTCCTTCGTTGTGGTAGAGCGAGAGCATCTCGTTCGAGAAGTTGCCGACCAGCAGATGCGGGCGGCCGGAGCGGTCGTAGTCGGCGGCATCCACCCCCATCGCGCCGCGCGCGGTTCCGTCTTCGGCGAAGGCGACTCCGGCTTCGAGCCCTTGATCGACGAAGGTTCCGTTGCCCCGGTTCTTGTAGAGCTTGTTCGGCTGGGTGTCGTTCGCGACGAACAGGTCGCTCCAACCGTCGCCGTCGAAATCGAGCACCGCGACGCCGAGCGCTTTGCTGTTCGGATCGGCGATCCCCGCTTTGGCGCTCGCGTCTTCGAATTTGCCGCCACCCAAGTTGTGGAACAGCTTCGAAGCACTTCCCTTGTACGACTCCGGGGTGCAGTATGACTTGCTCGTGCCGTCGAGCGAGCAGCGGAGATCTTTCTCCGCCGTCCATTGAACGTAGTTGGCGACGAACAGGTCGAGCTTGCCGTCCTTGTCGTAGTCGAGCCAGGCGGAGCTGGTGCCGAAAGTCGCGTTCTTGATGCCGCTTCCTGCCGTCGCGTTTTTAAATTTGCCGCCGCCTTCGTTGTGGAACAGCCGGTCGCCTTCGAGCGCGGTGACGTACAGATCGTCGCGACCGTCATTGTCGTAGTCCCCAGCCGAAACCCCCATGCCGTACAGCTCGATATCGAGCCCGCTCCCCTTCGTCGCGTCGCGAAACGTGCCGTCCTTCCGGTTGAGATAGAGCGCTGGAAGGGCAGGCTTGCCGCCTTTGCCTTTCGTCCACTTGCGACCGTTGGCGAAATAGAGGTCGAGCCAGCCATCGCCGTCCGCGTCGAAGAACGCGACGCCAGCGCCGAGCGTCTCGGGCAGGTACTTCTTCCCCATCCTGCCGCTCTCATGGACGAAACGGATTCCCGCGGTGGCGGTGACGTCGGTGAAGCGGACGCCCGGCGCTGGCTGCGACGGTGAGGCCTTCGGTTTGATGCCTTGCGCCGCAAGGATCGACGCGACGAGGGCCATGGACGCGAAAACTAGACGCTTCATCCTCGTCACCCTCCCGTCGCCATGGCGATCGGCGTCCGGGAAGACGGCGTCGGCAACGGCGCGCTCTCGTGTTCGTGAATCGTTTGCCGCTCGTTGTTGTCCTCGGGCGAAAGGCGGCGTCTCTTCTCCGTGATCGCCTGCGCCGATTCTTCGGCCTTGAATCGGCGGAACAGTTGCGCTTCTCTCGCGGCGCGCTCACCCTCGCCCAGGGCGCGGGCGGCGAGCATCGCCGTGTAGTGCATCTGCACGTCTTCGGGGTCGATCTTCCCTACCTCAGCCAGCACTGCGAGCGCCTCTTTGTGCCGGCGTTCGAGGAACAGGATGCGGGCCAGTTGATTCTGGACCACCCGATCGCGCGGGTATTGGGCGACGACGGAGCGCAGCGAAGCCTCGGCTTTCGAATAATCGCCCGCCGCCTTTTCGATCATCGCGCGGAAGAATAGCGCCCGGCCGAGCTGCGGCTTTACCTTCAAGGCACGCTCGACGAACGGCCGCGCCGCTTCCGTCTCCCCTTCCCGGATCAACGCCCGGGCGACGTTCACCCAACCGTCGGCGTACTCAGGCTCGATCTGGGTGACGATACGGAACGCCCGTTCCGCGCCTTTCAAGTCGCCTTGGAGCAGCAGGCCGATCCCCCAATCGTTCCACCGCTCGCGGTCTTCGAGAAGCGGCTTGGCCGCGAATTGCGGCGCCGCGCCCGCGGGGCCAAGGGGGAGAGTCACCTCGTCGCGCGCCAGCTCGGTGATCGGCAGATCGGGAATGGCGCCTTTGATCTTCCCCGAGACGTTCGCCGGGATGTTCTTCGGATCGAACGAGTAATCGAGCGAGTTGAAGTGGGGCGAGATCAGGTTCGTCGGCTGCCCCGGTTTCGGCTGCCCGGCGTAGGAAAATTCCGTGTAGTACCGGGAGAACTTACGGTGATTGAGCTTCGCCGTGAGCGTGATCGGCCCCTTGGCGTCCGCTGGGACGTGGACTCGATAATGCACCGTGTCGGCCGCACCCGGCGGGATCAGGCGCGTGTAGAGGACGCTCCGGGCCTGCCAGGCGTTCCGCTTGTCGATCGGATTGCCTTCGGCATCGAGCGAGAACGAGCGGTAAAAGTGCGCGCCTTTTTCAACCGCGCCACGCCCGCCGTCTTCCACCCGGCCGCTCCAAAAGAGCATGCGGCCGGTCGCGTCTTTCGCTTGAAGCTCCAGCCAGACGTCGAACGCGTCGACCGTACCGCCGGGGAAGAAATGGCCGATTCCGCGGGTGCGCACGACGACGTCCACCCGGATGGTCGAGCCGGGCACGATCCGCGCCCCGGCGGATTCGAGCGGCGCTGAAAACTCGGAGACTTCGCGGAGCGTCGTTTCTCCCCCGCCCTCCGCCTCTTCGCCGACGGGTAAGGTGGACATCGCCTGCGGCGCTTCGCCGCTTCGGCGCACCATTCCCTCGCCGGAAAGCGGCGCCGAAGCGGGGGCGATGGCGAACAGATCGACGGTGATGAATCCGGATTGTAGGAACTTGGTGACCGTCTCCAGTTGCTCGGCGTCGTGGTTCACGAACGGCAGCGCGGTGTTCGCCGCCGGGAAGCGGTGCGAATGAACCTTGCCGTCTCGATTGCCTGGATCGTGCGAATCGATCAGCGGCATATGGCACGAGGCGCAGTTTTTCGTCTCAGCCGGGTAATAGAACGAGCGCGCGCCCTGGCCCGAGACGCCGCTCGCCTGCCAGTTGTCGTAGTCGTTGAAGCCGCGCACCCAGCGGTAGCTATTGACCGGAACGTCCAAGTGAACCTTGTGGCAGGAGGCGCAGAACTCGGCCGTATCCTCGCGCATGAACGGCTTCATGAAGGTCCGTCGGTGCGGCTCGGGATCGAGATAGGTGAGAAACTTGTCGATCCGCCGAATCGTCGGATCCTTGCTGCTTGCCAGCTCATGGAGCGGCGGATACTCGATCGTAAAATCGCCATTGCCCATCGAGCTGCCGACGTGGACGATCGCGTGGCACGACATGCAGCCGAGCCCGGCGTGCGCCTCCGGCGTATCGATCTGCTCCTTGATCGGCCGGTCGAAGCGACCGTTGAAGAAGACCGCGTGATCATGGCAGCCGGCGCACCATTTGCTCGGCTTCGTACCCACGACGTCCTGCATGTATTCGATCGACTTGCGGTAGAACTGGTTGTTGAACGAGCCAAAGCGATGGGCCGAGCTTTGCCACTGGCGGTAGATGTCCACGTGGCACCGGCCGCAGGTGGCGGAATCCATGAAGAAGTTGGACGGGATGATGCCGCCGACGTTCGTCTGCGCCGAGGAGGGAAAGAACGGCGATTTCGGTCCCCCGCCCTCTTCATCCATGGACGCCGGTACGACGGAAGGATTGACGATCCGCAGCGACGGATCGGGATGCAGGCGGCGGAAGATCGCGGCGCCCGCCGGAACGAGGAGCGCCAAAAGCGCCGCGAGCGAGAGCGCCCGGCGAAATCGAATCTGGCTGGGGAGCCCCGTCGCGAAACTCTTCGAGAGGGCGACGAGCAACGCGAGGACGCCGAGAGAAGCGGTTGCGACGTGCAGCCAGAGCGCCCAGCGGTTTTCGCGAAGATTGTAGAACTTGACCAGATAGAGCGCGGAAAGAAGCGCCACGAAAAAGAGCGCCGCCGCGGGAGCGAACGACCGACGTAATGCCGGCCGGCGCAACAGCAGGAGGGCGCCTAGGCCCACGAAGAGAAGCCCGAGCCCTAGGTGGAGCGCGGCGTTCCCCATGTAGAAGAGCGACGCTTCGGCGAACGCCGCGACATAGGCGGTGTTGATCAACAGAAGCAGCAGGACGACCGCGGTCGCGAGTCCGAGTCGAGACGTTCTCTCCGTCGAAGGGTTCATGGCGATACTCCAGTGCGGAGGGGCTCGATCAGCCGCAGTGCGCGCCTCACGTTGTACGTGCGGCGATAGCTGGGGGCTGAAGATCTCACGACTCGCACCGCCCGCGCTACGATGGAGCCGCCATTCCGAGGAGAGCCGCCGTGACCGACACCCCCCGCCTGCGCTACGCCGCCGCCGCCTGCCAAGTGGACTTTCCCAACCCGCCCGACCGGAGGGGCATCGCGCGCCACGTCGACCGCATGCTCACAATGATCGACCACGCGGTGGGTGGCTATTCGCCGTTCCTTCCCGTTCGTCTGCTCGCGTTCCCGGAGTTCGCGCACGCGGCGCCGGTTTATCACACCGCCCAGGAGCTGCTCGACAAACTAGCGATCCCGATCCCGAACGAGCACACCGATCGCTATGTCGCCAAGGCCAAGGAGTTGGATGTCTACATCCAGACGGGGACCTTCCTGGAGCGCGACGACGCCTACGGACCGGTGGTCTTCAACACCACCTGCCTGATCGGTCCGGAGGGAATCCTCGCCAAGTACCGAAAGGTCAACCCGTGGATTCCCTGGGAGGTCCATGCTAGCCCGCACGACATTCCCGGCTATGCGGAAGAGATGTACCCGGTGGTCGACACGCCGATCGGCCGCTTGGGGGCGGCGATCTGCTACGACTGGCTGTTTCCCGAAACGCTCCGTCAGCTGACTGCGAACGGGGCCGAGGTGCTGATTCGCGTCTCGGCCTACATGGACCCCTGGGGGGCGACCGCGCCGATGGACTGGTGGACGGTGGTCAACCGCTGCCGCGCGATCGAAAACGTCGCCTACGTCGTCGCGAGCAATCAGGCTGCGAGCCTGTCGCACTATCCCCCGTTCTCTTGGCCGGGCGGCAGCATGGTGGTCGATTTCGACGGCCGCCTTCTCGCCCAAGCCGACCCCGGCCCGGGCGAAAAGATCGTGGTGGCGCCGATCGACATCGCCGCCCTACGCCACGAGCGAACGACCCGGCGGGGCCATCAGATGCTCGCCCATCTGCGCACGGAGACGTTCTCGATGTACGAGCGGCCGTTCTACCCGGGGGGCCGCGGGCCTGAGAACCTCTCGATCGAAAAGATCGACGAGGCGATCGTCGAGGCGAAGGACCGGTTGGGGTACTGAACCGGTTGCCGACGAGGCCAACCCGAACTGAAACACCTGCCGCAGAACGAGCCTTCTCGATTCGCGCCGTTCAGGTCCGTCCGCGCCGGCCAATCGCCTCGGCGGCTATTTCTTGATCGCGGAGCCGAGGTCTTTGATCGCTTCGCCGACTTTGCGGCGAGCTTCTCCGAGTTTCCCTTCGACTACGCCATGGGTTCTCTCGGAGGCGCCTTCGTCTTCGAGGCTGGGATTGGCCGTGGCGACCCCGACCGCTTCCTTGAGCCGCCCTTTCAACTCGTGGGCTTTGCCCTTCATCTCGTCTTTGTTCATGGCTTGGGTCTCCGGTGGAGCCGAGAGGATATGTCCCGTGCTCGATTCGGAGACCTGCAATTCGGCCGCCACTTCCTGCCCTATTCTCGGATGGCCCCTGAACGCGAAGAGAGATGTCCGGCCAACCGGTCGTGTGTTCCAACAGATGGACCAGCCGCACCGGGTCGGTGGCCTCCCAGGGATTCTTGAACCGTCGCCCCCGGAATCTTCGCGTCGCGGAACGACTCGCCGAGCCGGGCGTCGAGCGCGGCCAAAGGGGACTCCATCATAGGGCATCCCCCCGGTCTTTCGTGATGAAAGATCCGGGGGGATGGCGGCCGTCGGCGGCCGTTAAGGGATGAAGCGCAACAGGCGGATCAAGTTCGAGTCGATATCGTACTCGAGCCAGGTCAAGGCGGCCGACGTGCCGTTGCTGGCGACCGACAGCCGTTCGCCGCCCTGGACGGAGAGCAGCGTACCGTCGTTGATGTCGATCGCCGGCCCTTCGGGCAGGCCGTTCGCGCCCGCGACGACCAGGCGCGGTCGAGCGATATCGAGAATGAGGCCTGGGTGCTCGAAGAACGTCACGACCGCCCGGCCGCCGCTCACCAGCGCGAGATTGGGGTGATCCGAAGGCGCCCCGTCATCCGACGTCAACGTCGTGGGACCGACGGTGAGGATCGTCGCCGGATTCGCCGGTGAGCCGTCGCGATCATCGAGCGCCGGCTGGAAGCGGACGAGCTGGACTTCGCGCGCGATCGGTCCGCGTTCGAAGACGACCGTGACCGAGCCATCGGCATTCATCGCCGGCGCGGCTTGTCCAACGTCTTGGCCCGAGGATGGAACCAGGTTGGTGGCATCGATCTTCACCGTCCCGGTCGTGCCGTCGAGCATCAGCTCATGGAGACCCCAGCCGTCGGTCTCGCCCTCGCAGGTGAAGAGCAGATGGACGGAACCTTCGGCCGCCGCCGCGAGCCGCGGCCGGGTGCTGCTGCCGAAATCCACGTGGCTGCGCAGGTGATCGCCGGGGTCTTCGACGATCTCCTGGCCCCCCCGCCGTACGCCCTTGCAATCGAACACGGCACGGTCGGCGAGGCGAACGGCGCCCGAGGAATCGCGTTGCTCGTAATGGATCTGATCGAAGTCTTCGCGGTTGCCGCAGCAGCCCCGGGTGGCCAGCTCGACCCACGCGAAGTGGACGCGCCCATCGGCGCCCACCGCAACTTCCGGATCGACCCGATCCGAGTTGCCGGCCGGGTTTCCGACCCCCGTCTCGCCGACGACAGTGATCACCGCAGGGTCGGCCGCCGAACCGTCACGGTCGTCGCGCGCCGGGTCGATCGCCAGATAACGAATTCCGTTGGAACCCGGCCAGACCATATGGAGGGTGCCGTTGGGCGCAAGCGCCGTGCGTGGCGCCGTCTGGAGCGAGCAATCCGTGGTCAGCTCGGTGTCGGCGATCGCCTTCGTGCCGTTGGCCGCCACCATCGAGTAGGTGACTTCCGAACAGTCGCCGCCGAGCCAGGTGAGATGGCTGTTGCCCAGGGCGTCCTGCTGCACCGCCGGACCGATGGCGTTGGCCTGCTCATTCACATGGGAAAGCGGTCGGTCGTCGCCCGCCACGTGCGGGTCGGTGCCGTCAAAGCGCACTTCCTGACCGTCGGACCGCCCACCGCCGTCGGTGTCGCGGAGCTTCGGATCGGTGGCGGACGTCGCGATTTCGACGCCGTCGGAAAGTCCGTCGTCGTCCGTGTCCAGCCGCCGCGGATCGGTGTGATGGAGGTGCAGCTCGTCGCCGTCGGAGAGCCCGTCATGGTCGGTATCGGCGACGTTCGGATCGGTACCGGCGGCGTACTCTTCCCCGGCGGAGGCACCGTCGCCGTCGGTGTCGAGCCCGCCGTCGGACGGCGAGGTGGGATTCGTGCCCCGCGCCACTTCGACGCCGTCGGGCAGCCCGTCGCCGTCGCTGTCGGCGCGGGTCGGATCGGTGCCGCGCAGCGTCTCGTCCCGGTCGGAAAGACCGTCGCGGTCCGTGTCGCGCACCGTCGGATCGGTGTGCAGGACATGGACCTCTTGGCCGTCCGAGAGCCCGTCGCCGTCGGTGTCGGCGCGTCGGGGATGGGTCCCGGCGGCGTCTTCCGCGGCGTTGGTCAAGCCGTCGCCGTCCGGATCGAGCGCGCCGTCGCCGGCCGACAACGGATTGAAGCCGTAGCGGATCTCGAAGCCGTCGCGCGCGCCGTCGCCGTCGGTGTCGGCAACCTGGGGGTTGGTCCCACGGGCCTCCTCGCCCAGATTTCCCAACCCGTCGCCGTCGGGATCGGGATTGATCACCGAGAGCATGAAATGGCTGCCGCTATCCGGTCCGGTGCGAATCCAGGGCACGTAGTAGGTGCCGCCCACCGTCGCGGCGCCGCGGATCTCGCCGCCGACCTCGTAGAGGCCGCCCCGGCGCGTCGAAAGGTCGGGCAGGATGCGCGCGCCGTTCGCGTCGAAGGCATGGACCAGAAGGTCGTTGGCCGTCGGATCGAACTGATCATAGGAGGCGTAGGACAGGTACGTTCCTCCGTCGCGGTCGAAGGCGACGCCGTTCAACGACGTCTCGATCGCCGTGGGAGAGGTCTCCGGTGTGGGCGCCACCGGCGTCGGCCCGGAGACCACTAGAACCGCGGGGTCGGCGGGGTTGCCGTTGCGGTCGTCGAGACCCGGCTCCATCTCCAACCGGAGCGCTTGGAGCCCTCCCGGCGCGGACGAACCGTACACAGCCGTCACCCGGTTGTCGTGCGCCGAAAGCGACGCGACGTGCGGTTGGAAATCGCTGGTCACCACGGGCGTGGCGTCGATGCGGACCGCGTTCGTCGTGCCGTCGAGCAGCCAGTACCAGAGGCTGGTCCGTTCGTCAGGAGCATACGCATTGCGCCGCGCGGAGACGGCGAGGTGCAAATCGCCTCCGGCGTCGAGCGTCGAGCCGAACCGCTCGGCGAGATCCCACGAGTCGGTGGTCGAGAGCTTGCGATCCAGAACGGTCGGATCGTCGCCCGCGGAGATGCGCGTCGCATGGAAAATGTCGAGATTGTTGCTGCCGCCGTCGTTGGCGAGCTCTTTGCGGCGCTCGATCCAGGCGACGTGGGCCACGCCCTGATCGTCGGCCACCAGGGTCGGAGCGAGGTCCAGGATGAATGTGAAGTTGCTCGGGATCGGTTCGAGCGGCAGGCCCCGCGGAGCCACCCGTTCGATCACGTTCGGGTCCGCCGGTGAGCCGTCGCGATCGTCGCGCGAGGGATCGAGCCGGGCGTACCAGAGGCGGGTCGAGCCTCCGCCGTCGTTGGTCGGCCACGCCAGATGGACGAGGCCGAGGCCGTCGATCGCGAGAGCGGGCCGATCTCCGTAGACGCAGAGGCCGGAAACTTGGGTCGGGCCGATCTTCGCTCGGCCGTTCCGGTCGCGTAGCGAGTAGTAGAGGTTGTTGCAGCTCGCCCCTTCGAACCAGGCGAGGTGAACGTCGCCCGCACGATCGACCACCGCCACCGGGTTGTGCGGGTCCGCGTCGGCCAGGTCACCGTCGATCGCGATCGGACCGGAGTCATCGGCCGGATCGAGCGGATTCGTTCCGTCGGCGATCACTTCGTCGCCGTCGGCGACACCGCCGTTGTCCGTGTCGAGCCGCTTGGGATCGGTGCCCAGCGTGACCTCCCGGCCGTCGGCGAGCTTGTCGCCGTCGGTGTCGGATCGCGTCGGATCGGTCGTGTAGGTATGGACCTCAGCGCCATCGGAGAGGCCGTCGCCGTCGCTGTCGGCCACCCGCACGTCGGTGTGCGCTGTCGCCTCTTCGAGGTTCGTCAGGCCGTCGCCGTCGAGGTCGAGCGCACCGTCGGCCGCCGAGAGCGGATTGAGGCCGTGCGCCACCTCGTAACCGTCGGAAATTCCATCGCCATCGGTATCGGCCCGGTTCGGGTCGGTGCCCAGGCGGATCTCGTCGGCGTCGGACAACTGGTCGCCGTCGCTGTCGACGTAGGCGAAGAAGTTGGCGATCGCCGCCTGATCGTCCGACGTCAGGCGAGCGAGGGCCGTCGCCGGAAGCCGTTCCAGATCGGCCGCCGCGGTTGCGGCGTCCGCGCGGAGCGTCCGCAGCATCAGATAGTGCAGCAGCGCCACCTTCCCGCCCGGCGGCACCGTCACCCGGTAGAAGAACTGGAGGTCGTCGATGCTGGACGTCGGCGTTCGGGCATAGATCGGCCGGAGCCTGCCGCCCGGACCGGCGAACAGGTGGACGACGGCCGGAGCTCCGGAGCCGTCGTCGTCGTCGGTCACGGCCCATGAGTCGTGGAGGTCGAGCTGGTCGTCGCCGCTGCTGGTCGTCTGGAACGTAAGACGGTTGGCAAAGTAGGTATGGACATCGACGTTGGTCGTGATCGGCGCGCCGGTCGGATTTTCGAGCGTCTCGACATAGCGCGCAAATCCGGCGTCGTCGGGGACGTAAAACTTTCGCGAGACCAAGAGTCCGGTCGGTGTTTCCAGCGGCCCGAACAGCCATTGCCGCAGGTCGCCCGAGGCGAGGGGCTGGCCAAAGGTGTAGACCTGCTGGCTCGCGACGTCGAGCAGGGCACCGGAGCTGAAGGGGTGGCCGGTCGTGGCGCCGGAGACGTTGCCGCTGCCGCCGGAGAGAACCCACCGGAAGCCGAGCCCGTCGAGAGTGCCGACGGTGGGCGGCGAGGCGAGCCGGAAGTCGTCCGCGCCGTCGTTCGGGTCGGTGCCGTCGATATTGATTTCCATCGAGTCGCTCCGGCCGCCTTCGTCGGAGTCGTCGTCGAGCGGATCGGTGTGATGGGAGAGCACTTCGGCGCCGTCGGACAGACCGTCGCCGTCGGTGTCGGGGCGGGTCGGATTCGTTCCTGCCACCTGCTCGGCCAGGTTGTCCAAGCCGTCGCCGTCGGGATCGAGATGTTGTTCGCCGGCCACGAGCGGATTGAAGCCGTACCGCGATTCGAAGCCGTCCAGAAGACCGTCGCCGTCGCTGTCGGGGTTCGCCGGATCGGTGCCGGCGACCGTCTCGTCGGCATCCGACAGCCCGTCGAAATCGAGGTCGGCGAAGGCGAAGAAGTTGACGATCGCCGCCGGCTCGTCCGGCTCCAGGCCGGATCGCGCCGAGCCGCGCAGATGCGTGAGGTCGGCCGCCTTCGCCGTCGCCGCCGCGCGCTCTCCCTGCTGGGTGAGGAAGTGCATGACGATCGCCTTGCCGCCGGCCGGAATCCGCAGCTCGTAGGCGAACGTCGTGAGCGACGGCTTCTGGGTCGCCTCGTCGGCGGAGAGCCGTGCGCCGGGGCCGGCGAACGCCAGCGCGACCGGCGGCTGCACGTCTCCCACTCCGCCATCGTCGTCGTCGAGCGACAACCAATGGTCGGCGCGGTCGAACGCCGCGTCGCCGCTCGAAGTCGAGAGGATCTGCACCGCTCCTCGCTCCCGCGAGCGTGCCGTCAGGCGCACCAACACCGGCTCGGTGGTCGGGTTTTCGACGATCTCCAAGTAGCGGGCGAACGTGTCGTCGGTCGGCACGAACACCTTGCGCGTCACCTTGAGCCCCGCGTTCGCGCCGGTCGTGGGCAGCCAGGGGCCGACCAGCAGCTCGCGCCCACCCGGTTCGGTCCGCGCCGTGGCGAAGCCGGGGAAGCTCTGACCGTTCAACTCCAGGTTCGCCGCGCCGGACCAGGCGAGGCTGCCGGCGAAGATCGAGCCGTTCCGCTGCACGTCCCAACGGAAACCTTCCGCATCCTGCAGCTCGGTCGGCAGATTCCTGAGGCCGAAGTCGTCGGCCGCATTCAGCGGATCGGTACCGTCGCGCACCTCGTCGCCATCGTTTCGTCCACCGCCGTCGGTATCGGCCAGCGTCGGATTCGTGTGGTGGACGTGGACCTCGGCGCCGTCGGTCAAGCCGTCGCCGTCGGTGTCGGTGACCAGCGGGTTCGAATGGTGGACGTTCACCTCGTCGCCGTCGTTCAAGCCATCGTCGTCGGTGTCAGGATCGTTGGGCAGCGTGTGGGCGGCGAATTCCCCCAGGTTGTCCAGGCCGTCGCCGTCCGGATCGAGATGGGCGTCGCCCGCGCTCAGCGGATCGAGACCGCCCGAGACTTCGAAGCCGTCGGTCAGGCCGTCGTCATCGCTATCCGGATTGTTCGGATCGGTGCCGAGCCTCGCCTCGTCGGCGTCCGAGAGGCGGTCGAGGTCGGCGTCGGGATAGGCGAAGAAATTGAGGATCTCCCCCTGCTCTTCGGCCGAAAGGCCACGCAGAGCCGCGATCCCGAACGGCGCGAGCGGGCCCAACCGAGCCAGCCGGTCCGCCGTGGACATCGCTTCCGAGCGGTTCGTTCTTTGAATCCCGAACGAGAGGATCGCGCGTTTCTCGCCCCCGGGGATGTGAAAGCGGTAGACCCAGCTCACGTGGCCGCCGCCCGGCGCCGTCGTGGCGACGGAGACGGGGCGCAGGACTCCCGTGGGACCGGCGAGGACGTGGGCCACGGCCGGACGGCCGACGCCGTCCAGGTCGTCGGTCAATATCCAGTCGTCGTTGGGCAGGAACTGCAGGTCGCCGCTGCCGGTCTTGACCAGCA
>JBDTZG010000086.1:0-18394 GCA_040005235.1 Acidobacteriota bacterium
GCTCAGTGGACCTGAACCTCAGGAAAACGGCCCTTCTGCCACGGGCTGCTAGCCGGGCGGCGAATTCGCCGAAACCTCCTAGAGCGTGTTAGAGAACTTGACTCTTTAGAACTGACCGGAAGTGAGCGCATCGATTTCGCACTTCCGGAGGCGGAAGGCGGAAGGCTCACAGCATTTCTCGTCGAGAGGCGCGCGCCGGAGCGTTCAATGGTTTCAAGCGCGCGCGAAGGCCGGATCTTTCAACGCGAGGAGTTCTAGGGACGATGACCGATCACATTGGAAACCGAGCAATTGTTGTCGAATGCCTTCGTCGCGAGCTTGTTGGCCCCGCACCAGCCGGGAGGGAGATAGACGTTTCGGGTGAGATTCGCTTCACCGAGGCCCAGGACTCGTACGGCCCTTGGCGACAGGTGGGTGGCGGCGAGGAGATCCTGGCACGCGACAGCCCAGTGAAACGCTATGGGGTCGGGGTTCTCTACCCAGTGCCGCGGGATGCACAGTCCGGCGCCGTCGACGGATCGGTAGAAGAGGATCCGATCGAGCAGGAGCTCGATGGTCTTGAAGCGCTGGACGAGCGGCCGGCGGAGGTTATCGAGGTCCACACCAGTGGACCCATCGCGAGCCCTCAGGAAGCGGATACGGACGACTTCGACCTCTCGCTCGCGAACGCCTATCAACCGAGCAGTATGGGTGTCAGCTTCCTCGCGGATTTGAGGGATGGCGACGATCTGGTCGTCGAGGTGACTGGTGGACGGTATAGCCAGGCGGTTGTCATCGTCGCGGTGCCGGGCAAGCCGGAGAGGAAACGCATTTGGTGGCTTCGGTATCCGGTGCGAGTACTGGCGAAGGTGCCGGGCAATTTGCTCCGGCCCGATGGGCCCAGCCGTCTGGTCGCGAGATATTGCGAGGCTGGCGAGGGCTTAGTCACCGAGATGTCGAACGTCGGTGAGCTTAGCCTGCAAGTCGAGGTAATCACCCGTCCACACGGGCCGGGCCAGCGTTTGCTTACCGTGTGCCTGGTGAACCGTTCAACCGGCGCGCGCAGCAAGAGCGAGCAATGCCTGTTTCAGGCCGCCTTCTCCGCGGAAATAGTAAAGCCCACCGGCGATTCGGCGATCCTTCCGTATCCGGGACCGCGAGTGGATACGGATCTCGAGGAAGAATCCTTCGCATTGCTCTATCGAGGGTGGCAGGCCTTCGCAACCGGGCACGGCTGTTCCGCCGATTGGATCCTCGACGAAGGCGCTGATCGTGCCCGGGCTGTGCGAGCGGAGAGTCTGCCCGTGACCGAGACCCCGACAGTCACCCCGGACATCACTCGGACGGATGGGTCTCCACTAGTGGCATCGATGGTGGCGCTGGGAGGGCTCGATCCCGGCGATGACGGTTTCTACGCTCTTGATGAGATCGTCTCAGGCTATGAGCGCTGGATCAAGGAGCGGCGAGCGGAATCCGACGCGCTTTCAAGTCGCTATCGGCAAGCAGGGCATAGTCACATGATTGCTTGCGCCGAAGCGGCGGCTCGAATGCGAGCCGGTCTCGAGTTTCTACAGCACGACGCTCGAGCTCGGCGCGCATTCCGCCTAGCCAACCACGCGGTCCTACTTCAGCAGCTGGCGACTCAAATTGTATCGCGTGACTTCTCCTACGATGTCAAACGAAAGGCGCTCGACTTCGTCGGCGAGAGGTCACTTCCGGATGTGAGCCGTGTCCCGCCTGACCGCGGACTATGGCGCGCGTTCCAAATCGGCTTCCTTCTGATGAGTCTTCGTTCCTCAGTTGACGGCGACGCGGCGGACCGGCGGACGGTAGAACTCCTTTGGTTTCCTACCGGGGGTGGCAAAACCGAGGCATATCTGGGCCTCGCGGCGTTCTCGGCATTCATGCGGCGCCTGAAGGCCGTTGACGATTGTGGGGTGCATGTGCTCATGCGCTACACCCTTCGCCTACTCACAGCACAGCAGTTCCAGAGGGCTTCCAGCCTTCTTTGCGCCATGGAGCATCTTCGTCGACTCAATTCCCAAGAGTTAGGGAGCGGTCCATTCTCGACCGGAATCTGGCTTGGTGGCGATACCACCCCTAACAAGCGATCAGGTGCCCTCAAAGCACTCCGGGAATTGGAGCGCTCGAAGGACGCACCTAATCCGTTCGTTCTCGGACGTTGCCCATGGTGTGGCGCGAAGTTCGGGCGTGTCCAGCTACCTGGCATGCGCGGTCGAAGAGGCGGCCCAGCTCTCACTCCTGGGTACGCGCGGCATAGCGAGGTGGGCGGAGAGGAAACCGTGGCACTCCGTTGCCCCGACGGTGACTGTGAATTCGCTTCTGGCCTTCCGGTTTACGTGATTGACGAGGACATTTACCAGAAACGACCAACCCTTGTCATCGGTACGGTAGATAAATTCGCGATGCTTGCGTGGGAACCGAAAGCTCGGTCGCTGTTCGGGCTGAATTCCGAAGGCGAGCGTGTAGCCTCGCCGCCGGGTCTTATCATTCAGGACGAGCTACACCTCATCGCGGGCCCGCTGGGCTCCCTTGCCGGTCTTTATGAGACAGTGATCGAAGAACTCGCGACAGACTATCGTTCGGGGTCGGTCATTTCTCCGAAGATCGTGTGTTCTACAGCGACGATCAGGCGCTTCGAGGACCAGATCCGCGCTCTCTACGCTCGTGAACGAGTGGCGCTATTTCCGCCACCTGGACTCGATGCGAGCGACTCCTTCTTTGCGCGCCATGATCGGAAAAGCGCGGGACGCATCTTCGTCGGCGTGCACGCCGTCAGTCTCGGATCTGTTCAGACGGAGTGGGTCCGCACCTTCACCGCCCTATTGCAAGCGCCAATGCCACTGGATCTCGAGGGTCGCGACCCTTGGTGGACGCTTCTGGTTTTCTTCAACAGCATTCGCGAGATGGGGACGGCCCACACCTTGTTTCAGTCGGACGTGCCTGATTACGCAAAGGTTCTCTGTAGTCGCGAGGGCATCGCGCGTGACCAACGTCGATATCTAAGCGCTGGGCGGATCTTCGAGTTGACCGGTGGGCTTCCAAGCGATGAGATTATGGAAGCGATAGCGGCTCTCGAGATTGCCTGTACAAGCCGCTGGACGCCCAAGGACGTCTGCTTGGCGTCCAGCGTGATCGAGGTAGGCATAGACATTCCAAGACTCTCGCTGATGGTTGTAGCTGGACAACCCAAAACGACGTCTCAATACATTCAAGTAACGGGACGCGTAGGCCGCGTCCGAGAACGGCCAGGTCTCATCGTCACGATGTATAGTCCGTCAAAGCCTCGAGATCGCTCTCATTTTGAGCGCTTCCGCGCCTACCATGAGCGTCTCTATGCTCAGGTTGAGCCCACAAGTGTGACTCCCTTCTCGGCGCCAGCGCTTGATCGCGCTCTTCACGCCGTGATGGTCGCCCATTGCCTTCAAATTGGCGGCCCGGATATCGCACGCTCACCATTCCCGTACCCGGATGCTCTGATCGAGCGGCTGCGGCCGTTAATCGAGAATCGCGTTCGCCGGGTGGATCCCGCTGAACTTGAGACGACGCGGCGCGTTTTCGAGAAGCGGATCCGGCAATGGCGAGATTGGCAGCGCACTCGCTGGAGAGGCGACCCTCAAGCGGAGGAGACAGCGCTGCTCCGCATCTTTGGCGAGTACGCGAGCCCCGCTATGGCTCGCCTCTCTTGGCCGACGCCAACGTCGATGCGAAATGTTGACGCTGAGTGTGAAGCGCAAATAACGACAACCTATATTGACACTGAGGGTGCCGATGCGTAAGCGGGCCATTCGCCGAGGGCAGCTAATCGCTCCGTTCGGACCAGGCGCGATGACCGTCATGCGGGACGGGACGAGCTTGATCGCGGCGGGTCTCGACCACTGGTATGAGCCCGAAGTGGCGGGCAACGGGGAGTACGACCCGACCGAATTTTGGTTCGGAGAGTGGCGCCTGGAACGTGAATTGGGTGTCAAGTACTTCGGACTTCCGCCGGACTACCGGAAACGCCGATTGGACATGCCGAGTAGCGCGCCAAACTCCGAACTCACGATTCCGTTTCTCCGGTTTCCGCAGTGGCACGTTTGTCCGCGATGTCAACGCCTGGAGCGCTCTCCCCTTGTCTTGAGGGATTTTCCCCGGTGCCCAGCCTGTTCCGACCGAGTGGATCGAGGTGGGAGGGCGCCGGCGATGGTCCAGGTCCGATTCATCGCGCTCTGCGATCAGGGGCATCTGCAGGACTTTCCGTGGCGCGAGTGGGTGCACGCCTCGATCCATCCTGGCTGTGACCGGCCGATGCGCCTGGTCGCGATGGGCGGGGCTTCCCTCGCCGCGACGCGCGTCGAGTGCGAGTGCGGACTCAAGCGCAACCTTGAACACATTACCGATGCTGACTCACCGGGAGGCGACAAGGCGCCGTCGTCTTTTCTGACTCGCAACCTCGCGCAAGGAACCGAGTATCCCTGCGAGGGGCGCTTTCCTTGGCTGGGCGACGAGAAGGGGCGCGGCTGCGTGCGTCCACTGCGTGGCGCCCTGCGTGGGGCTACGAACGTCTATTTCTCGGTTGTCAGGAGCGCGGTATATCTCCCGCGGGGTGGAAGTGATGTCCCAAGCGAGCTTGTGGAGTTGCTGGAGAATCCACCGCTTTCGACTTTGATAGGGCTGCTGAGGACTCGGGACTATCCATTGGAGCCTGCTGTGCTTCGTGGGCAGCAGGGGCAGTTGCTCCGAGAGTTCTCAGACAAGGAGATCCGGCTAGCGCTTGAACGAGTGACCACAGATTCGCCCGTGGAGGACGTCGAACGTGGGAACACCGACGATGCGGAGACCGCCTTCCGACGAGAGGAGCACGCGGTCTTGCGGACCGCCAGGAGCGACGAGCAACTGTTCACCTGCCCCCAGGATCTGTCCGACTACGGCGGCGCCATCACGATGTCGTTCGCGCGCGTCACGCTGATTCCTAAACTCCGTGAGACCCGCGCGTTCGCGGGCTTTTCTCGCGTCTTCGCTGAAAACGATCAATCTCTCGATGACCGAAAGGCGATGTTGTGGAGGACTATCCCGGCGACGCAGTGGCTTCCGGCCTATCTGGTCTTCGGCGAAGGAATCTACCTGGAGTTGAACGAGGTGATTCTTCAGCGGTGGGAGGGTCGCCCTGAGATCCTTGAGCGAACCGATCGACTAGGCGATCGATTTCAGTTGGTGCTTCAGCGACGGCGTCTCGGTCCGCGGTATCTCAGCCCGCGACTGGTATTGCTTCACACCCTGGCGCACCTCCTAATGAATCAGCTGACGTTCGACTGCGGCTACAGCACCGCGTCGCTTCGTGAGCGACTCTACGTGTCCGCCGATCGGACCGCCCCGATGGCTGGTCTGTTGATCTACACGGCGGCGGGCGACGCGGAAGGCACGATGGGTGGCCTTGTGCGCATGGGGAAGCCTGGCAATCTGGAGCCGGTAATAGAACGGGCGCTTCTGAACGCGAGGTGGTGCTCCGCCGATCCCGTGTGCATGGAACTCGGCGAGCTCGGAGGACAGGGTCCGGACTCGTGCAATCTCGCCGCCTGCCACAACTGCGCTCTGGCGCCCGAGACGTCATGCGAGGAGTTCAATCGCTTCCTTGATCGAGGGCTCGTGGTGGGCACGCTCGAAAGACCGACGATCGGATTCTTCGATTCGGGCGGCGGCGCGGGCAACGTGGCCTTCGACGATCGGGAGCGCTTGTGATCGCGGGATCTCGAAGCCCGAGGGTTCTAGAACTCTTTGCGGGAGCGGGTGGCATGGCTTTAGGCCTTCACAGAGCGGGTTTCCATCATTTGGCCCTGCTAGAGAAGGATCCGAATGCTGTAGAGACGCTTCAGGCGAATGCCACATCTGGAGCGGGAGTACGGCCGGACAGCCCAATCAAGTCCCTAGATGTGCATCGTTACAGGTACAACGGCTTTGCGACCGACATCACGCTTATGGCTGCGGGGGCGCCCTGTCAGCCATTCTCGCTCGCGGGGAATCACCTGGGAGACGAGGACGAGAGGAATCTTTTTCCCGAGGTATTTCGCGCCCAGCGCGAGCTCATTCCACGAGCCGTCCTACTCGAGAACGTTTGGGGACTCGCGCGACCGAGTTTTCGGCCGTATCTAGAGTACCTGCTCCTTCAGTTGGCGCTCCCGCATAGCACGGCTCGCCCGCATGAGATCTGGCAGTCACATAAGCTGCGACTTCAGGTCGAAGTTCAAAGAAATCGCGCTAGGGACGCACCGTCGTACGATGTACGAATCGCGGCCGTTGAATGTGCCAACTACGGTGTTCCTCAACGGCGCAACCGCTTGTTCATTGTGGCTTTTCGGACCGATCTCGACATCGTGTGGAAATGGCCGGAGGCTACCCACAGCGAGCACGCGTTGCGCTTCGCTAAGTACTCGACCGGAACCTACTGGCTTGAGCATGGCGTATGCCCTCAGCACGCGGATGGAGGCTCCGATCAAGCAGTGCTTCTGAATCCGAACGGGACGAGCCGATGGCGAACCGTGCGAGATGTGCTCCAGAATCTCCCAACCCCGGACCCGCCCGGCGCGAGCCAGCCATACCACCCAAACCACTATCGAATTGATGGGTGTCGCGAGTACCGAGGGCATACTGGAAGTCCCATGGATCAACCCGCCAAGACACTCAAAGCTGGGGTTCACGGAGTGCCTGGCGGTGAGAATATGATTCGGTTCTCAAACGGGGTCTTGCGCTACTTCTCTCTTCACGAGTCGGCGCTACTTCAGACATTTCCACCAGAGTACGTCTTTAGAGGTACCCGAAGCGCGGCGATTCGGCAGATTGGGAACGCCGCTCCCATAGAGGTTGTTCGTCTTTTTGGTGAGCAAATTCGGCAGATGTTAGAGCGGGCGACGATAGCAAATCGGGTGAAATTCCGTACGCCGCTCGTGGATTTGATCGACGGCGCAGCCCTCCGTCAACTGTGACGGGAGAAGGGCTCGTGACCCGCGACGCGAAGATCACATCGGAAATCATGGCGAGTGTGCGCTCGAGAAACACGCGACCTGAGTTGGCGGTCCGAAAGCGGCTCTGGTCTCTTGGATATCGCTATCGAATTCACCCCAGCGGCATCATCGGCCGGCCGGATCTCGCCTTCGTAGGCTTGCGCGTCGCGGTGTTCATCGATGGTGATTTCTGGCACGGAAATCCCCGGGAATGGAAGCGCCGCGGCTGCGAGAAATTCGAAGATATGTTCCCTTCACGCGCTGAGTGGTGGACGGCTAAGATTCGTCGCAATATTGAACGAGACCGTGTCGTCACTCGCGAGCTTCGAGCGGCGAGTTGGTGCGTGGTGCGTTGCTGGGAGAGTTCGATCAGCCGAGACCTTGAAGGGGAGATACTGCGGATCGCTGGGGCAGTGGAAAATAGTGCTCGACGTCGGCGCTGTGCATAAACATAAGGCCAATCTCAATTCCCTGTTGCGAGGCCTTTACAACCCAGGGAGCGATTTTGCCTGTGCCCGGTGTGACGACGTAGCTCCTCGCGCCGTGAGCGCGATCCCCTGCTCTTGGTGCTTATGGAGAGCGAGCGGCTCGCCGTCGGCCTGAAAGATCTCGGCACAGCCCGGTTGGAGCATGTCAGAGGCCACGAGCTCGCCGACCGTCTTGGTGCGTCGATAGCTTGGGTTGGTCTGGATCAGAGGCTCGGGCCAGAACTTACCGGCGCATCCACCTTCCGAGCCCCGGCACCGGGAACGTCCGGGAGGCCGATTTCACCAACAAGAAGGGGCCCGACGTCGAGCCGACCCCGTAAGTCTCCGGGAACCCCAAACAGTTTCTACCCGGGCAAAACTCCCGCCCCGTTACACCTTCCAGCCAAAAGTTGCAACGCAGAAAGATGGCCGAAAAAGGGCCATCTTTGTGCCTGGACCCCTCCTTTTGCGGCCTGTAGCGTTCTCGGCGTGATGAACGCTCCCTGCGCCGTCCCGCTTTCGATCTTCCCGACCCTGAGCGTCGACGGTCCGGCCGTCGAGCTTCGGAAGCTTGCCGAGCTCGCGACGTCCACTCAATGCCCCAGGCATTTTCGGGCCGCATATCGCGTCCCGTTATTCGCAAAAGGAGTTGTGCCATGAAAGACACCAGTTTCGCGGACAAGATCAGCCGGTGCGAGACCACGCTTCAGAATCTTTTGAGCGAGGTGCCCAACATCCCGGGCGGCGAGACCTACGTCGCCGAAGTGCGGCAACGGGTCGAGGATCTGCGCGCTTCGCAGGAAGGGGTGCAATCGCTGCGCGGCCAGTTGACGGAGGCGGTGATCGTCCGCCAACAGCGTGACCGGGAGGCGAGCGAATCCCTCCGGAATCTTGCGGCGGTTGTCCGGGCGAAGTTCGGTTTCGCCAACCCGGTGATCGAGAGCTTCAACATTCGATCGGAGCACCGGTCAAAGCGCGGCCGTAAGCCGAAGGTGAAGTCCGTCGCCGAAAAAGCCGCCTGATCTAGCAGGGTGCGCCGTGCGCACCGTCCCCGGGGAGCTCCCACGGATTGCAGGCACGGCCCACCCAACGATTTTTGAGATCGGAAAGCGGGTGAGTAGGAAGTCGAGAGGGAAGGGTGAGGCTTGGCCGGCCTCACCCTTTTTTCTTGGCAGCTTCCCCGTGCCACGAAGGGCCTCGCCTTAGGGGACCGCGGGCGCTACAGTGCGACGATGCCCCGCCAAGCCGCGAATCGATCTCTGTTGTTCGCCGTTCTCCTCCTGGCCTTCCTGGGCTCCGGCGTCCAAGCCGCGGGTTCGGAGGCCTCCGCCCGGGAGAGCAAGAAACTCCACCGCCTGCTGGACGAAGGCTGGGACGCGAAGCTGCGCGATCATCCGGAGTTTGCGACGTACATCGGTTTTCCGGGGCACAACCATTTGTGGACGGATCTCTCGGCGGCGGGCATCGAGAGGCGGCAGGCTTCGACGCGGACGCAGCGGGTTGCCGTTCGGTCGATCGACCGTTCTTTGTTGGCCGCGGACGATCAGGTCGATCTCGATCTCTATCTTCGCCGCTTGGAGGGCCAGGTCGAAGGTTTCGCGTTCCCGGAAGAGGAAGTGACGATCACCCGCTACGGCGGCGTCCAGCAGGACGTTCCGTTCGCGTTGGGGCGAGCGCCCGCCCGGTCGAGCCGGGATTACGACGATTTGATCGCCCGGTTGAACGGCGTCGCGGCACTCGTCGAGCAGAATCTGGTTCTGTTGAGAAGAGGGCTCGCGGCGGGGGTGACTTCACCGAAGAGTTTGATGCAGGGTGTGCCCGAGCAGGTTCGCGCGCTCACTCCCGACGATCCGTGGAAAAGTCCGTTGCTTGCACCGTTCCGCCAGATCGGGAGCCAGACGGGAAGCCAGATCGACGACGAGGAGGCGCCGCGGATCAAAAGCGCGGCGCTCCACGCCTATGAGACCCAGGCCGCTCCGGCGTTTCGCAAGCTTTTCGACTACCTCAGGACGACCTACATTCCGGCGGCGCGCGAGAGCTTGGGGCTGGGGGCGCTGCCCGACGGTGCCGCCTGGTACGCCTATCGGTTGAGGAAAGCGACGACCACGGATTTGACTCCCGAGCAGGTACACGAGATCGGCCTCGCGGAAGTTCGGCGCATTCGGGCCGAGATGGAGAAGATCAAGACCGCTACCGGTTTTGCCGGCAGCCTTCCGGAATTTGTGCGGTTTCTGCGCACCGATCCGCGTTTTCTTTGTACCAAGCCGGAAGATCTTCTCGAAGGCTACCGCGCGATTGGCCGGGAGGTCGAAACTCGGCTGCCGACGCTGTTCGGCAACATTCCCAAATTGCCATTGCGGATCGTCGCGATCCCTGCCGGCGAGGCGGCGGGAAAATCGACGATCTATTACGACATCGGTTCCGTAGCGCGTGATGCGGCAGGGACCTGCTACGTCAACACCTCCGACCTGGGGTTGCGCCCGAAGTGGGAGATGACGGCGCTTTATCTTCACGAGTGCATGCCCGGCCATCATCTTCAAGTGACGATCGCGCAGTCGATCCGCAAAGCGCCGCGGGTGCTCAATTACCACGACTACACGCCGTTCGTCGAAGGCTGGGGCGTCTATGCCGAAACCCTGGGCGACGACTTAGGATTGTACAAAGACCTCTATGTAAAGTTCGGCCAGCTTTCCTCCGAGCTATGGCGCGCGATGCGGGTCGCGGTAGACACCGGAATTCATGCGAAAGGCTGGAGCCGCGAGCAGGCGGTCGAATTCTTCCGCGAAAACACGGGCCAGGACGACCGCGCGATCGAGATCGAAATTGAGCGCTATCTGAACGATCCGGGGCTCGGCGCCGCCTACACGATGGGTGAGCTGAAGTTCAGGGAGCTGCGCGCCGAAGCGCAGAATTTGCTGGGACCGGCGTTCGACTTACCGGCGTTTCACGACGAGGTGCTGCGCCATGGGGCACTGCCGTTGGACGTCTTGGAGGGGAATCTCAAGCGTTGGGAAAAAGCGCAAACGGGGGCGCCGAATCGTGCTCCGGCGCCCAAGGATTGAAACGACTCCTACCTACATTTGCCGTTGTGGTCGGGTGGTCTCGCCGGTCGCGTGGTAGCCTTCGCCATCTCAAAAGGAGATCTCATGGAAACCAAAACCAAAGCTGATCGTGCCGAGAAGGTTCAGACGATCGAACCGGCCGCCATCGCCCGGCTGCTCGGCGTTGTGCAGGGCGGTAAGCGGATTGAAGGGACCGGCATCGTGATCCCGCAGGGTCCGCTCGCCGCGTACCACCACTCCTGAATTCGGATTCAGCCCACTCCCGGCGCGCCGGGGTGGGCGCTTTCGCCGCATGCTGCTCTCCGTCTGCCTGATCGCCAAGAACGAGGAGCGCTTTCTGGCCGGCGCGTTGGATTCGGTGTGCGAGGTGGCCGACGAGATCGTCCTAGTCGACACCGGGTCCTCCGATCGCACGGTGGAAATCGCCTTCGAGTACGGCTGCCGGGTCCTCCACGAACCCTGGCGCGACGATTATTCAGCGGCGAGAAACGTCGGGATCGAGGCCGCCCGAGGCCGCTTCCTCCTCTGCCTCGACGCCGACGAGCGCCTGATCCATCCGGAGGGGCTGCGCGAAGCGCTTGAGGCCGCACCGCCCGGGATCGGCGGTTTTTTCCTCGAACGTCACGATCGGGTGGTTCGCCCCGGGGACGGCGAGCCCGACGTCTATCCGATCGGCATGCTTCGATTGTTCCGGAACCATCCGGAAATCCGCTACGAAGGGATCGTCCACGAGCGACCGAACGACGCGGTGCTCCGCGCGGGTTTCGCGGTTGGCGCCTTGGCTCCCGTTCATTTGATCCATCTCGTGAGCGATCTTCCGTACGAGCGCCTGGCGGAAAAGCAGCAACGCTATCTGCGCCTGCTGGATCTTGCCCTGGCTCGCGATCCGAACGATTTCTGGTCGCGCTACTACCGGGGCAAGACCGTCTGGTTTCTGGAGCGCCGCGACGAAGCGCGGGCGATTTTTCGGGCGATGGCCGAGAGCCTGGATTGCCCGCCGCCGCTCCGCGCTTCGGCGCTCGCGATGATCGCAACGCTACTGGCCGAAGCGGGCGAACGGGTTGCCGCGGTCAGCTATCTCGAAGAGAGCCTCGCGCTCGTTCCCGGCGCTTCGCTGCCGCTTTACGTGCTCGCCGAAACCCTCTACGCCGACGGCTGGTACGCGGCGGCCCGAGAGGCGTACGGCCGGGTGCGGCGAAGCCTGGATCCGGCGGCCGGACCGCCCGCGGTGCCTGGAGATCTTTGCCTGACACCCGGAAAACGTGCTTACAAGCTCGGCTGTTGCTATTTGGCGGAAGGCGACCTCGCGGGCGCCGAGCGCGAATTCCATCAGGGTCTCGTCGCCGAGCCCGACCATCACGGCTGCCTCTACGGTCTGGCCCGCGCGGCCCTCGCCGGGGGAGACCGGGCAGAGGCCGTCGAGAACTTGCGCCGGGCGGTTGCGGCGGCACCGACTTGGCGGGTGCCGCGGGAGCTGCTGGCCCAATTTTAAGTGTCTAGCTATCCCCGGAGCGCGAGCGCGAAGATCCCCGGCAGCTTGGCGACTGAGGGGGCGGCTTCGAAAGCTCCGAGCTTGGACGTCAACCGGTTCGCGGTTTTGTGGGTGAGGAACCAGACCGGCTTCGGCAGCACCCGGAACGGGGCGCGGAAGACGGTCTTTTCGATCCGCGAAAACATCAGCGTGTTGTGCACCCAGCCGGTGCCGGATCGGATGTCGTTCCGCGGGTGGCCGGGGTAGGCGCCCCAGGGGGTGACGATCACGCCGTAGCCGATGGCGGCCCAGTGGTTGATCGCCACCGTGCCGTAACGAAGGTCCTCGATCGCCCGCTCGACCGCTTTGCCCACTTGCGCGTCGCGGCGCGAGGCGGGATGGACCAGCAGGGTCACATTGAGCGTGCCCCAGATCTTGTCGTTGGCAAAACGGGTCGCTGCGGCGACGAACTCTGCCGGGGAGCCGGCCTCTATCGGTGTTTCGCAGGCGAGGCCGCAGAACGCCTCCATCTTGAAGCAGAGGTCGTTTTCGTTGGCGGGGGAGACGCCCGAGATGAACCCCCAGGGAAGCTCCTCAGGCCCCGGGCTGCCGAACTGTTCCATCTCGGGATGCGCGGCGGCGAAGCGGCCGAAACGGTCGGCGGCGCCGGGGTAATACGCTTTGCGCAGGTCGGCTGCTTTGAGCAGTCGGCGGATCTCGGCGAGCAGTTTTTCGCGCTGCGGCCAGCCGGCCCAGGTGAGGATCACCCGGGTTGCGTTGCAGTTGAAGCCGGCGTTGTTGGTGAACTGAGTGACCAGGTTTTCGGCGTGGTAGGCGAGGTCGGAATCGCTCCAGTCGCCCGGGACCACGATCACCGGCGAGACGTTGCCCAGCTCGGAGGAGAACGGCTTCGGGTTGACCGGCTCGTCGCGTTCCTTGCGCGCCTGCCCCTCGGGTCCGGTGCCAAAGACGATCGCGTCGTAGGTCTTGTCCGAGCCGGTGATGTGCAGCTCGTCGATGTCGGGGTGGCTTGCGAGATAGGCGCCCTCGGGCGTTCCGCCGTAGGCGATGCGGAAGAAACCGCCTTTGGCGAGCGGCTCGAAGATTTCGGCGAGGACCGGCCCTAAGTACTCGTTGACCTGGTGGATCTTGAGCAGGACGACGCGATTCTCGACGAACAGCTTGTAGAGCGTGTCCTGGGGCGCGATCCCTGAGACGTTGCCGCCGCCGAGCACCAGGCAGACGGCGCCGGGATCTTCGGGGTGGTCGTAGGCGACCGCCTGGGTCGAAGCCAGGTTTTCCGGCGTGACCCCTTTTTCCATCCAAACCTCGGCGGAGACGCCGGTGTAGAACAGCCGATCCCAGATGTCTACGGGGAAGACCCGCGCGGATGCCCGTCCGTCGGCAAGGCGCCGCACTCTGCTGGGGATGCGCGGCTTCCTTCCCGCCGCGAGATCCGCCACCGAGGCCTCGATCAGGCGCAGGTTGCGCAGCATGAAGTAAGGGCCGACCATCGCCTCTTCGCCCCAGGCCGGGTGACCGGGGGTAAGACCCTCAGCCTCGGTGCAGAGCGCGGCCCACCGGTCGGCGACCGCGAGGGTACGCTTCGTCATCTCGGCGAGGAGCTTCAACCGCTCGGCGGGAGGCACGGCGATCCAGGCGCGCTTCGCGTTCTGTAGATCGCGCACCGCGGCGTCGATCTCGGCTCGCGGCGTCGGAGGAATACCAGCCGGTTTCGGGCTCGCGGAGGTCGTGGCGGGCGAAGCTTCGATGAGGGTGGATGGCATCGCGGCGGGCTCCTAAGGCAAGAGGACGCCGCGACGTTAGCATGCGATGCCGCAGAGCGGCAAAGGCGGGACCCCTCACCCCCGGGGCTGGGGGTGAGGGTCGTTATCTACCTACGACGGTCGCGCGGCCGACCGGGTTCGGACGTACGGGCGGCTTGGCCCGGCTCCGGACGGCGGGGGGCGTCGAGCGAAGCGCCGCGCAGGTGCCACGGCGTGGTGGGGGTGCCGAGCGACGCGCGTTCCGGGCTGCGTCCGGGCGACTGCGCCGAGCGACCGGCCGGGGCGGTCGTGGTGCTGTAATTCCGCGGCGCCCTTGCGGGGGAGGCTCCGCGCGGGGCCTGCCCCTGGCCGGGGCGTCCGCCCTGCGGCCGGCGCGCCTCGCCGGGCCGAGGAGCGCTCGGGCCGCGGCCACCGCTCGGGGCGGCTTGGCCGGCCTGCCGGGCCGGGGCTCCCGTCGCTTTGCGCTCCGCCTTTTCTTTGGCGCGGGCGCGCTCTTCCGAACGCTGCGAGCGGATCTTCGCGATCCGTTCCGCGATTGGGATCTCCAGCTTCTCGTTCGCCTTGCGTTCGTAGTCGAAGCCTTCGAGCTTCTTCCGCGGCAGTTTCTTGCCGATCGCGCGTTCGATCGCCGCGAGCTCCGCCCCTTCGTTGTCGCCGACGAAAGTGAACGCCTCGCCCACCGCTCCAGCGCGGGCCGTCCGGCCGACGCGATGGATGTAGTCCTCGGGGATGTTCGGGACGTCCAGGTTGATCACGTGCGACAGCAGCTCGACGTCGATCCCGCGGGCGGCGATGTCGGTTGCGACCAATACGCGATCCTTTCCTTCCTTGAAGCGGGAAAGGGCGAGCGTCCGCTGCGCCTGGCTTCGGTTGCCGTGAATCCGCTCGCACGGCACGCCGTGGCGGTTCAGGTAATCGGCCAGCCGGTTCGCGCGGTGCTTGGTCCGGGTGAAAACGAGCGCGCTCTTGATCTCGTCGCGCTGGAGCATTTCGAGCAGCAGCGCGGATTTCAGATCGTCGCGCACGGGGAACAGCGTCTGGGTCACCCCTTCGGCCGGCGCGGCTTTCCGCTCGACGTTGACCATCGCGGGTGAGGAGAGCAGCTCGCGCGACAGGACGACGATCGGCTGCGGCATGGTGGCCGAGAAGAACAGCGTCTGGCGCGGCGTGTTCGGCAGGTGCTTCAAGACGCGGCGGATGTCCGGCAGGAAGCCCATGTCGAGCATCCGGTCGGCCTCGTCGAGGATCAGAATCTCGATCCCCGGCAGTTTCGCGTACGGATACTGGAAGTGATCGAGCAGGCGTCCGGGGGTCGCGATCAGGACGTCGACGCCGGTGCGGAAAGCCCGCTCCTGCGGACCCATCGCGACGCCGCCGAAAACGGCCGCGCTCTTCAGGTTGGTGTGCGCGCCGAGCGCGCGGGTGTTCTCTTCGATCTGAGCGGCCAGCTCCCGGGTGGGGGTGAGGACCAGGACCCGCGTCACGCCGCGGCTCTTGCCGAGCAGGCGATGGAGCGTCGGCAGCACGAACGCTGCGGTCTTGCCGCTGCCGGTCATCGCGCAGGCGAGCAGGTCGCGTCCCGCGAGAGCGGGGGGAATCGCGTCGAGCTGAATCGGGGTGGGCTGGTCGTAGCCCATGTCGCGGACGCCCGCGAGCAGAGTGGGGTGAAGGCCGAATTTAGTGAAAGGCATTGGAACCTACTTCTTTCTGAGCGCGGTTTCTCGCCGTGCGAGGTTAAAGCTCGCGCTCAATTGGTTCCGGCGATGCAGGGGGAAAAACGGGGGACTTGCCGGTGAGGCCACCGCTGGGGCCGGGAGGCCCTCGAAATCGGGTGCTACTCGTCGAGGTTTCGGGAGCCCGTAAATGCAGGGCTGGAAAGCTGACCCGTGAAGCATCTCACAGAACGGGGCGGAGCGCAAATGGCGGGGAACCCGCGAAGAAGGCGCTGCGCCTGAACGATTTACGGCCGCATCCGGCAATTCACCTGGCGAACCTCCGACAACCCGGTCGAGGCGACGTCCGCCCGGTAGGTCACGAACAAGGGCGCTCCGGGAGCAGGCAGCGTCAGGCCCGAGCAGTCGATCGCGTTCGGATCGGACGGGGGCGGTACGCAGGCGCCGAGGTCGGCGGGGCAGTTGGCGCAGGTCTCGCCCGGATCGCGCCGATGGTTGCCGCAGACGGCAGGCTCGGTGCGGCGCTGCCATTCGGTGACGATCGCCTCGCCGCCGAACGCCCCGAGGCGGGCCCATTCGATCGCGGTGCTCTCGCAATCCCACCCGCCGGCCTGACCCGTCGAGCCGATGACCGCCGGATCGTTCTGGCAGAAATAGTTGAGCGCCTGGAGGGCACTACCCCAACGCTCGTTGCTCGGCCCCCGGGTCCAGCCGCCCGCGGGCGTGCCGCACGTGCTGACGCCGAAAGCCTTCGTGTATTCCTCGCAGACGGCGGTGCTGCTGACGAGGAAGCGCGAACGTAGGCAGGCGGCAAGCTCGGCGCCGTTTTTGCCCCGGCAGGACAAGGCCCACGGGTCGGCCGAAAGCGAACCGGTCGCGGACTTCTCGGGACCGCCCGGAATCTCGCGATAGAAGACGGTGGTCGTCCGCGGGTTGTAGCCGCTGCCGGTATTTGACGAAGCGGCGGCGGCCAAGGTGGCCACACTCCCCGGCCTGTTCGGCTTTTCCGGTTCGCACACCCGCGAGATCGCTTCCGCGTAGGCGCAGCGATCCATGCTCCGCTCAAGGCCCTGCGCGCAACGGGTCGATTCGATCGCGGCTTCAGAGCAACTCAGGTTTTGGGTCGCCTTGGCCGTGCCAACGGTGCCGGGACTCGGGCACCCCCAAGTGGGCAGCAGAAGAGCGAGTGTCGCAAGTTGGAGCGCCCGAAGAGACGTTCGAGTGGTTCTCATGGGTCCTTCCTTTGAGTGGGCTAGCTTGCGCAATATATGAGAATTCTGCCTTGTCGTCCGAAGGAATCGCGTCGG
The DNA here is from genome assembly GCA_040005235.1 of Acidobacteriota bacterium. GTDB lineage: Bacteria > Acidobacteriota > Thermoanaerobaculia > Multivoradales > UBA5704 > DASYKS01. The sequence goes on from JBDTZG010000086.1 coordinate 16,748, forward strand.
CCGACCCGATTTCCCGATCCGGTTGCCCCATCCCCGACGACCGTGCCGCGGTAGACTCTGCCTAAAGTTCCCATGCCCGCTCCGGTCCTCACGGTCAGCCACCTCGAAAAGCGCTACGGCAAAACGCTCGCCGTCAACGACGTGTCGCTCGAAGTGTACGAGGGCGAGATCTTCGGGCTGATCGGTCCGAACGGAGCGGGCAAGACGACCACCATGGAGTGCCTGCAGGGGCTTCGCCGGCAAGACCGCGGCACGCTCACCGTCCTCGGCCTTGATCCTCACCGGGACGCGACGAAGCTTCGCCAGCGGATCGGCGTGCAGCATCAAGAGGCGCACCTCCAGAAGCGGATCAAGGTGTGGGAGGCGGTGGACCTCTGGGCGTCGCTCTATCGAAGTGTGGTCGACGGCGACGCGCTGCTCGAGCGCCTGGGATTGACGCCTAAGCGCAACGCCTGGTTCATGACGCTTTCGGGCGGGCAGAAGCAGCGCCTGTTCATCGCGCTCGCCTTGATCCATGAGCCGGAGGTCGTATTTCTCGACGAGCTGACCACCGGCCTCGACCCGCAGGCGCGCCGCACGATCTGGGACCTGGTCAAAGGCATCCGCGAGCGCGGCACGACGGTCTTCTTGACCACCCACCTGATGGAAGAGGCTGAGCGGCTGTGCGACCGCGTTGCGATCATCGAGCACGGCCGCCTGATCGAGCTGGGCACGCCGGAAGAGTTGGTGCTGAGGCACTGCCCGGAGCGGACGGTCGTCTTCACGAGCGACGGGGAAGGGCTCTCCGAGCGATTGGGCGGCGTTCCCGGCGTGCGGTCGGCCACCAGCCAAGGGGCGACCCACACGCTCACCGGCGAGGGGGACGACTTCGTGACCGAAGTGATCGCGTTCGTCGCGCGCGAAGGGCTCCGCGTGCGTGGGTTTCGCACTGAAATGCCGACGCTCGAAGACGTCTTCTTGAAGCTCACCGGCCGCGGAATCAGGGACTGATCCGATGCTTAAAGGATTCTGGAAGCTCACATGGGTGGAGACCAAGGTGTTCGTTCGCGAACCGATGGGGTTGATCGGTACCCTGTTCATTCCGGTCGTGCTCTTTGTCGTGCTGGGCCGCAGTCTAGGTCTCCGCAAACCGACGACCGCCGTCGCCCCGCCGTTCAATCTGGCGATTCTCGCGGCGCTGTTCATCGCGATCAGCGCGGTGCTCTCTCTGGTCGCAATCATCTCGATCTACCGCGAAGGGGGAATTCTCAAACGGCTGCGCGCCACCCCGCTTTCGCCGGTGACGATCCTCGGCTCGCAGGTGGTCCTGAAGCTTTTCTTCACGACGATCGGCTTGGGGCTTCTTCTGCTCGCCGGCCGGAAGGTCTTTCCGGGGGTGATGCAGGTGAACGTCTTGAGTTTCACCGCGGCCGTGCTGGTAAGCACCGCGAGCATTCTTTCTCTCGGCTTCGTGATCGCGAGCCTCGTACCCACGGCGCGTTTCGCCCAGCCGATCGGCGGGGCGCTGCTCTATCCGATGATCTCGCTATCGGGCGTGTTCTTCCCAGTGGAGACCTTGCCGACCTTCTGGCGCGTCATCGCCTACTGCCTACCGACGACCCACGCCGTATCGCTGATGAAAGGCGTCTGGGACGGCTCCGGCTGGGG
>JBDTZG010000087.1:0-18307 GCA_040005235.1 Acidobacteriota bacterium
AGCGTCATCTCGGTCATCAGCTTCGCCCAGCCGTACATGTTGTCGGCGTCGTAGGGCGGCCCGACCATCTCCTCGGTCAGGTAGAGCTCCTTGGTGACGTCCTGTTGGATGAAGTTCGGGTAGACGCAGCCGGACGAGGCGAAGACGAACTTTCCCACCCCCGCCTCGTAGGCCGCCTTGACCAACATGCCGTCCATCGCCAGGTTCTGCGCGCAGGCCCCCTGGTGCAGGTCGACGTAGCCCCGTCCGCCGTGGATCGCCGCGAGATGGAACACGACGTCGATTCCGGCGACCGAGGACTGCGCGACCCCGGGCTCCAGCAGATCCTGCTGGCGGAACTCAACGACCCCCGAATCGATGTGAGTTTGAATGTTCGCCAGCTTGCCACTCGTCAGGTCGTCGACCACGCGGATGCGCGTAACCCCTTTTTCGACCAGCCGGTCGATCAGGTGCGAGCTGATGAACGAGGCTCCGCCGGTGACCAGAACGGTCTTTTCCTTCCAATCCATAAAACTCTCCAGGCTCCAGATGCTCGGCCGGTCGATGGCGACCTCGATGCGATGGAACGCGCGATAGTCTACCGGACGCCAAGCGGGCACCCCAAATCGATGCTGCCACCCCCCTCAACCCAGACCGTGGCGAGCCTCCTCGGGCACGCCCAGGTAGACACGGCGATCGCTTGCCTGGGGAGCCTGCTCGCTTACTCCGCCGATTCGATTCGCCTCCGCCTTCACGACGACGGCAGCCTGACCGAGGGTGACCGCGACCGCCTCAGCCGGGCGCTGGGAGATGTCGTCTACGTCGGCCGGCCGGAGGCCGACGACCGGGTCGCCGATCTCCTTGCCCGCCGTCCGGCCCTCGCTGCGTATCGCCGAGAGAGCCCGCTCGCCTTGAAGCTGGTGGACACGGTTCTCTTCTCCGAAGGAGACACCCTCTCCTACTGCGACTCCGACGTGCTGTTCCTCCGGCCGTTTTCCGGCCTGTTCCTTTTTCTCGCGCCCGTGACCGAAGCCTGTTTCATGCGCGACAGCCAGAATGCCTACTCGGTCCGTTCCCGGCACCTGATGACTGAACAGCGGCTCCGGTTGCCCGCCCGAGTCAACACCGGGCTCATCCACGTGCGGGCGCGATGTTTCGATCCGGACCTGCTGGAGTGGTACCTCTCGCGCCCGGAATACTGCTTCGCGCCGCCCTGGGTCGAGCAGACCGCCTGGGCGCTGCTCGCCGGAAACCGGACCTGTCGGCTGTTCGATCCGCGCCAGATCGCCTTCCCTGGTGCTTCTACTGCCTCACCCAGCACCGTGGCGCTCCATTTCGTGAGCCCCCTGCGCGCCCGGTTGGGAGAGGTTCTGGCTCACGCGTCGGATCGCCGGGGCGAGGCGCCGGTCGAGATTCGGAGCGGGCTCGCGCGTCGCCTGTCACCGCTCGACCTCGCGGCGACCGAAGCCCGGCGCGCGCTCCGCCGCCTATTCCTTCGGTAGGGGGGCCGATAGCGGCGACGCGGGCCGGCTCGAAACGACCGCGAACCGCTCTTTGAGTTGCAGAAACGGCGACTCGAAGAACCGGTACGAGAGGTGCGCCAGAAGGAGCGTGGCGCCGATTGCGATGCCGTAGAACGCGACGCAGTAGAGCGCCAGGGGCCGGCCGTGCCACCAGGAGGTCCGCTGGAACAGCGCGGTGGTGGCGTAGACCGCGATCATGTGCAACATGTAGATCCCGTACGAAATCACCCCGAGATGGTCGAGCACCCGGCCGCCGAGCGAGGTGCCGCGGAGCGAGAGAATGCGTCGCGGGTTGGCGGCGACGTTGACGATCAACCAGGGGTAGAGGGCAAGCTGGACCAACTCTTCGGCGTAGCCGCCCCAGCGAGCCCAGTTGAACAGGTAGAAGTCGGCGAGCAGCAGGAGCAGAACCCATTGGACGATCCGGCTCGCGAACGGCCAGGCGCCGAGCAGGCGCTCGCGCCGCTTGACCAACGCCCAGGCGGCGAATCCGCCGATCGCCATGAAGTGGAACTTGATTTGGCTGAAGAACAATCTCGCACGGCCGGGTCCCAAGAGCTCGAACCGGTTGAGCACGAAGATCGCGAGCGAGACCGAAAAGATCACCGCGAGCAACAGGGGAAGCCGTGCCTGCCACCGCTTCACCGCGGGGGCCCAGGCCAGGTAGAACTGCTCCTCGATGCCGATCGACCAGAGCGGGTTCAAGATCCCGCCCACGGTATACAGGCTATTCATCAGGTTGGGCAGGAAGAACAGGTAGAGGAGCGCGGCGAGCGGGATCGAATACTCGACCGGATAGGGGATGCCCACGGCAGGAAGAACCAGGTTGTAGAAGGTGAGGCCGAAGGCGACGACCGCAAAATAAAGCGGCCAAATGCGCAGCACGCGGCGCAGATAAAACTTGCGCACCGCGATCGTTCCGGTGAGTTGCTGCTCGGTCAGCAGCAGGTAGGTGATCAAAAAACCCGACAGGGTGAAGAAGAACGCCACGGCCGGCGCGCCGCGAAAAAAGAGCGCCCCGTACGAAGGGCTCGGCAGCTTGCCGCTCGCCTGGTTGAGCGGGATGTGGCCGATCACCACGAAGAGAGCGGCGAAGAAGCGCAGGGCGTTGAGACCGCCGAAATGGACTTTTCTCGGAGTCGAGTCGGGCACCGGGGCGACCGCGCGCCCCGCAATCTCGGCCGTCATTCCCATCCTCGGCGCTTCAGCTCATCAGCCAGCAGGCGGGCCACCACCGCATGGCCGTGCGGGCTGTAATGGACGCCGTCGAGAAACAGCTGGGTCTTGTCGCTCCGTGCGCGGAAGGTGGGTAGCGGGTTGAAGCACGAGATCCCTTGCTCGGCGCAGAAACGCAGAAGGCGCTCCGTCACGTTGTCAAACTTTCGGTCGAACAGCTGAACCTCGTCGGGCGAGAGGAACACCAGAAACCGCGCACCGTTCGCTTCCACCGCCTGGCGCACCTCTAAAATCGCCTCGAATGCGGACACCGTCCTGTCGTCGGGAGTCTCGGCCAGGTATGCGGCATCGGCTTGGATCTCGTCGTGATTGAGCGTCTCGGGATATCGCTCTCGCCGGAGATCGTGAAACAGCCGATAGGAAAGTCCGGTGACTAGTTGGTTCAGCCGGCGATAGAGCGCGGAGCCGAACAAGACCCGGTTCTTGATCGCGATCAGGCGTTGCCCGAAGGTGGGTGCCGGAGGCGCCGCGGGAGCCGCCCCCGTCGCAGGGTTTCCTTTGACCTTCACGCGGACGGAAAAATCGTTTAGGTAGAATTGAAGGATGACGGTTGCGGGGTGGTACTTGGCGCCGTCCTCGTTGAAGGCGGCCAGCTCGTCCAGGGTGTCGTAGGCGAAGACCGCCAGGTTGATCACCTCGCTGGGATGTTGCGTGCTCGCCGAAAGCTCGCGCTCTAGCTCGGCCGCGTAGATTCGATCCTGCGGCACGCCGAGCCCGAAGGTCACTGAGTCGCCAAGCAGCAGCACGCGCCGTGCGGACTTGGCCTCCGGGTCATGGTCGATGTCGCGATAGCCCTCCCGGTTCAGCCGGTAGCGGATGTTGCCATAGCGCTCGGGGGCCGTGAGGTCGGCGTTCGGCCGCAGAACGAAACGACTCCCGAGCCGCGGCACGATGAGCGAATAGAGAGTGCCGCTCGGAGCGAGAAAGTGTTCGACCGCCCGGACCAGGATTTCGCCCGCCGGAATCAGAACCGCGAGCAGCAGGGCCAGCCGAGCGAGGTTCCTCCGCGCACGTGCCCAGAAGCCCGGTTTCGGTTCGATCTGAGGTTCGTTCATGCCGGACCGCGCTCCCGCGGCCGGGGAACGGCAAGGGTGTTCCAAGGCGCCGCGGCGAGCGGCGAGCGTGCCGCCGCGGGCACCGAGGCGTCGAGCACGTCGTAGCCGTAGGCAACGAACAGCGCGCCGACCGGACCGGCGTTCTCCGCCGTGACCTCGCAGAAGATCCGCGGCCTCGCCTCCGAAAGGAGTCTCGTCGCCCCTTGGAGCGCGAGCAGCTCCGCACCCTCGACGTCGATCTTCAAGACGTCGGGGGCGGGGCCGATTTCGAGCAGGCCGTCGAGCGTGATTGCCGTGACCCTGCGGGTCGTGCGTACGCCGCCCGCCTGAGAAGAACCCTCGACGGCGGCCAGGTGGTTAGCGGCCCGGCCCCGTTCGGCGATCAAGAATTCGACCGTGCCGGCCGTGGTGGTCGCCGCCGCCTCGATCACCTCGACCGGCGCCCGCCCGGCAGGCTGGCTCGCGGCCGAACGGCGCAAGAGGCTCGCGAGGAACGGATCGGGCTCGACGGCGCGGACGTTGCCTTTCTCACCGGAAAGAAACGCCGCGGCGAAGGTAAACAGGCCGACGTTCGCGCCGACGTCCCAGACCTGGGCGCCCGGGAAGACCAGCTCGGCCGCGGCATCGAGGAGGGCCGGATCGAACCGGCGAAGATCGCGCCCCCAGAGCTTGAGCGCCGCGTCGGGCGTGACGAAGATCGTCGCGCCGCCGAGCTCCTTGGGTAGCCGGCGCCTGAGCACGCGTCCTCGGCTCAAATACTCGATCAGCCGCCGAATCGACCGGCGCATCAGGTGCGTTCCCCCCGGCCGAAAGAGCCGGGCGCGCAACGATACCGGGTCACCTCCCGCTCGGCCGCGAACGCTGCGGACGAGACCGGCCGGCCCCGCACGTCGAAGACCCGGTAGTCGAATCGCCGTAGGAGATCGAACAACTCCGCCATCGAAGTCCTCAAACGTTCGAGGCTCGCCGGGTGAGCTTCGAGGAAGAGATCCGGCCGGACTTCGCCGAGCAGCCGAACGGCACCCCGCAAGGTCGAAAGCTCATAGCCCTCGACGTCGATCTTGATCACGTCCGGGACGAAGCTCTCCCCGGCGCAGATCGCATCGAGCGTGCGGACGGGGATGGTGAGGACGCCGGGGGCGTCTGCCTCCCCTTCGGCACAGGCTTCCAGGTGGTGCCAATCGAGCCGCATCGCGATCGTCCCCTCGGCGGCGCCGGCCGCGATCTGGAGCACGCGGGTCTTCGCCTCTGGATTCCTTCCGGCGTTGGCGGCGAGGATCGGGAAGGCTAGTGGAGAAGGTTCGATCGCAAGCGCCTCGGCGTCGGCCCGACCGTGGGAGAAGGCGAGAGAGAAGATCCCGTGCAGGGCGCCCACGTCGAGAAGCCGGCGCCGGGGCGCTCCGCTTCCGCGGCTGTGGGCGAGAAAGCCGTCCAGCTCCTCGGCCATGTCGAGAGAACGGAAACAGAAGTACTCGAAACCATCGCGCGCGGCCGGCTCGATCGACAGCCTCAGCCCGGGGCGGATCTCGATTCGGTCGGGGGGCAAGCCGGCGTTCGCCCGCGCAAACCCGCGGCGCCGGATCGCGAGGCGGGGGTCACGGTCGCGGAGCCGATGCCAGGCGCGGCGCACCCGGTCGAGCCGCCGTTCCCCGAGCACGCGACCGAGAAGGGCTTTTGCCCGCTCGGCGCTCATGCCTGCTCCTTCGGTGCGCGAGACCGGAGCCAAGCCCACCGCATCCCCTCGGGCCGGCCCTCCCAGAGCGCGTTCGGGCGCCGCTCGGATCCGAGCGCATCGAGGGCGGGCAGGTGCAGAGTGGAGCGGTCCGCCATCGAGAAGATCTCGATCTCGTGGGTCCGGCGGAATCGTTCGAGCAGGGTCGCCGAGAGAGTCGGGTCGATGAAGTCGTGCAGCTCGACGATCAGATCGGTCGCGGCCAGCTCGGGAACTCGGACCGGGTCGAGCAGGGAGAGCTCGCACCCTTCGCAGTCGCAAACGACCAGCGATCCCGGACCCGCCAGGCTCCGAAGGTTCTCCGGGCGGCACAGGCCCTTCACCCGGATCCGCTTGGCGACGCCGTTTCTCCGCGCCAGCTGCCGGGCGCGCTGGCGCGCCAAGATATCGGTGTCAAAGGCGTGGATTTGAGCCTCGGGCAATCGGTGCGCGAACCCGACGGCGTAGTAGCCCTCGCCGCAGCCTACGTTGATCACCCGGCGGTAGCCGCGTTCGATCGCCCCTTCGACCGCCGGGTGGATCTCCAGCTCGTACGAGCCGACCAGCTTGGGCAAGAGGCCGCTGCCGCTCGCGAACGGAAGATACCGGGTGCCGGCGAAAGGTCCGGAGAGAACTCGCAGCTCGGAGCCACAAAGCGATTCCGCGATCGCCGCGGTCTTAGGGTCAAGCCGCTCGGGGCTCAACGCGTAGCGCAAGGTACGCAGGGCGAGGAACAGGTGGGGCGCACGCTCGCGCAGCGCCAGGGCAAGGCTCATGGGGAGGTTCTCGTCGCCGCCCGTTCGATCACCACGTCTCCGAGCACCAGGCGGTCCATCTTGGTGCGGAGGAAACAGTCGAGCGCCTCTTCCGGCCGGTTGACGATCGGCTCGTTCTCGTTGAACGAGGTGTTGACCACGATCGGCACTCCGGTCAGCTTCTCGAACGCCGAGATCAGCCGCCAATAGCGCGGGTTCGCGCGCTCCGAGACGGTTTGCAGTCGGCCGGTGCCGTCGACGTGGGTGACCGCGGGGATCAGCGGGCGCTTTTCGGGCCGGATCGGATAGACCTTGATCATGAACGGATCGGGGTAGTCGAGGGTGAACCATTCCCCCGTTCGCTCGGCGAGGATCGAAGGCGCGAACGGTCGGAACGATTCGCGCCGCTTGATCTTCAAGTTCAGGATGTCCTTCATGTCAGCCCGGCGCGGGTCGGCGAGGATCGAACGGTTGCCGAGCGCGCGCGGCCCCCATTCGGAGCGGCCCTGGTACCAACCGAGCACCTCGCCGCGCGCGATCGCGGCGGCGGTCTCGGCGCACAAGCGCTCCTCGTCGCCGAGGGTTTCGATCGTCAGATCGCCGTGCGCGGTCGTGAACCGGCCGTCCCGGCCGGCCGACTCCGGAATGCGCGCGGCGATCGCGGCACGGATCTCCGCCAGACCATATTGCGGCCCCCAGGCGCTGTGCTCCATGACGAAACCGCGCGGCTGGTTCAGCTCGGCGTGGGCGACGTAGAGCGCGGCGCCGAGAGAGGTACCGGCGTCGCCCGCGGCGGATTGGATGAACACGTCCGTGACGTCGGTCCGGTCGAACAGCTTGCCGTTCGCGAGAGAGTTCATCGCGCAGCCGCCCGCGAGCGCGAGGCGCTTCATCCCGGTTTTCTTGAGCAGAGTGTTCACCAGGGCGAAGAACCGCTCCTCGTAGACCGCCTGAAGCGATGCCGCGAGATCCTTGTAGGGCTGCGAGAGCTCTTGATCCGGCCGGCGCGCCGGGCCCAGCAGAGACTCCAACGCCGGGGTGTAGATCAACCCCAGACGCGGCGGCCCGTCGTCCCAGGTCATCTCGACCCCTTCGGAAAGATGCCGGAAGTAGCGCAGGTCGAGCCGGAACGTGCCGTCGGAGCGGGCGGGAACCACCTGACGCAGCTCGGAGACGAACCGCGGCTCGCCGTAAGCCGCCAGCCCCATCACCTTGTACTCGTCGCCGAAGCCCAAGAAACCGCAGAACTGGGTGATCGCGGAGTAGAACAGCCCGAGCGAATGCGGAAAATGAACCCGGTCCAGCACCTCGATCCGGTTGCCTCGGCCGACCGCCATCATCGTCGAGACGAAATCGCCGAAGCCGTCGACGGTCAGGCAGGCTGCATCCTCGAACGGCGAGCAGTAGAACGCCGAGGCGACGTGCGCCAGGTGATGCTCGACCTCGTGGAGGCGTGGGGCCGCAATCCCGAAGGTGCGGGCGACCCGCTCCTCCAAAGTGCCGATCTGGGTCAGATTCTTCACCCGCGACAATGCGCGCGGCAGGCTTCGAGGGTGGGTGAGCGCGAGTAGCGCCTTTTGCCACAGGTAGGCACGCGGCTTTCTCGCCACAGCGAGCGCCGTGACGGTTCCCAGATCTCCTCCCAGCTCGTCGAGACAGAAGCGGAGCGCCTGTTCGGGATAGCCCGCCCAGTGCTTGATCCTGCGGAATCGCTCTTCTTCCACGCCCGCCACGAAACGGCCGTCCTCGACCGCGGCGGCCGAGGCGTCGGCGTGGAATACGGAAAGCCCCAGGATGCGGCTCATGCGACGTCCGCCTTCGACTTCTTTTCTCCGGCCTCGCGCAGCAACTCGGCGAGCCGGACATCGACCACCAAGCGAAACCAGAACGCCTGGAGGAAATGAAACAGCGTGCCCACCGCGCCGTCGAGGAAGCCGAACAGAAAGAAATACCGATAGGCAAAATAGAGGGCGGGGCGCACGAACAGCGGCATCCGGTACCAACGGCTCTTCATCCAGAGAATCCGCTCGTCCGGGGTTCCGAACAGCCGCGGCGTGGCTTTCCAGGGGGTGCCCTGGGTCCGCCGCTCGAATTCTTCGCGCGCGAAGGCTTCGGCATAGCGCAGGTGCTTTTCGAGATAGAACAGGATCGCGTCCTCTTTCTTGTTCCACTCTTCGAGCGGCTCCTTGAGCTTGGCCGTGGCGCCGCGCACGTAGACTCGCGTGTCCTGCTCGACCGGATCGAGTTCGGAGCGGCTGCGGCGAAACAGCTTCAACAGGTACTTGGCTCCGTACCCCCCGTGTTCGATCGGATGGCCACGGAAGATCTGACGGCGGCGGATGTAGAACCCCGATTCGGGCGTCTCGGGACGCGCGAGGACGCTCGCGATCTCCTGTCGCAGCGTCTCGGGCAGCGCCTGGTCGGCTTCCAGGATCAGCACCCACTCGTTCTTGATCGGCAGGTGGTCCAGACCCCACTGGAAGATCCACGGGATGATCCGGCCATGCTCGTAGGCCAGATCGATCACGTCGTCCGCATAGCGGCGGGCGATCTCCTTCGTCCGGTCGCGGCTCTCGGAATCGAGCACAAAAATCTGATCGGCGAAGCCATGAACCGAGGCGAGCGTGCGCTCGATGTTCATTTCTTCGTCGCGCGTGGTGACGAGGACGGTGAGGGGGATTTTCATGGCGACAATCGGTCGATGGTAGCGTGAAACCCCGAGGCCGCGGCGAGCAGATGGCGCCAGGTCGCGGCGTAGTCCCAGCGGGCGAGGATCTCGCGGTTCGCGGTATCGACCGCGGCGGGCGGAATTGCGAGCGCGGCGACAAGCGCGCGGCCGAGCCCTTCGAAGTCGCCGGCAGGATAGCGAAAGCCGTTCCTGCCCGGTGCGATCAGGTCGCGCCCCGCGCCCACCCGCTCCGAGGCGATCACCGGCAGGCCGCAGGCGAGGGCCTCCTGGACCGAGACTCCCCAACGTTCCTCCGCCGCGGGGTGGACGAACAGGTCGGCCGCGCCGTAGAGCACGGGCAGATCCGGGTAAGGTACGTATCCCGGAAAGACGATCCGCTCCGCCAGGTTGAGCATTCGGGCTTCGGCCTCCAGGGCGGAGCGCTCTGGACCGTCACCGGCGAGGACCAGCACGGCACCCGGATCGATCGCCGCCAGGTGGGGGAAGGCGCGAAGCAGATCCCACGGCGCCTCGCGCGGGCCGAACTTCGCGAGCGAGAGGACGATGCGCGCGTCGGCCGGGATCTTCAAGCTTGCCCGATGGGCGGCTCGTTCCTCGGGCGATAGGCGCGAGTGCCTCCGGAAGCCCTCGACGTCGATGGCATAGGGGAAAAGACCGCGCCGCTCCTCTCGAATGCCCTGCGCGGCGAGGAAGTCGAGCGTCCCGGTGCCGACGCCCAGAAAGAGATTGAACAGGCGCGGCAGGACCGTGCGATAGAGGATGCGCTTGACCAGAGTCCGTTTCGAGCTTTCCCCGGCGAACGCGACCGAATCGAGGCGCAAGGCGGTGGCGATGCCGCTCCGGCGCGATTGGATCGCCGCGCGGAGGTAAGCGCCTTGGGTGTAGCCGTTGACGATCGCGAGGTCGAAGCGCCCCGGGGCCAGCTCATGGGAAAGCCACCGTCCGCGCCCCGAAGGGGGCAGCGCCGCCCAATCGTAACCGCCCACCAGATCGAAGCCCCAATCGACCGGGCGCGACAGCTCCGGGTCGTAGGCCGGCTCCGACGGATTGCCCCCGGTATAGATCACCCGCAGGGAGTGCTCGGGGTCGAGCGCGGCGAAACGGTACAACGGCACCTCGAACTGTGTCGGGCGTTCGACGAAGAAGACGATCTTCATCGCGGAGCCCTGCTCCTGGCCGTCGCGATCTCGCGGTAGACCGCCTCCATCCGCTCGGCGAGCCCCGGCCAGCCGTAGCGCTCCTGGGCGGCAGCTTGTCCTCGTCGGCCCATCTCGTCGAGCGCAGGACGATCGGCGAGCAGCTCGCGGAGCGCGTTTCCGAGCGATTCCGGATCGCCCGGGCTGACGCGCCCGCAACCCACCTCGGCGACCAGGAGCGCGAGGCCAACGCCGGGGGTGGTGAGCACCGGCCGCCCGGCGGCCATCGCTTCAAGCAGCGAATTGCCGAAGTTTTCAGACGTCGAGGGCATCGCGAGTAGGGCGCAACGGGTGAGCAGCGCGGCCTTGTCCGCGCCATCGACCGGCCCGAGGAACCGCACCCGCTCTCCGACTCCTCCCTCTGCGGCCAGCCGTTCGAGCCGCGGCGTGAGCCCCTCCTCGTCGTTGCCGGCGATCGCGAGGCGGGCTCTGGGTACGTTGGCCAAGGCCTCGATCAGCCGGTCGAGCCCCTTTTTCCAATTGACCCGTCCGAGCGCCAGGACGAACGGCTCAGGGGACGAAACCAGGTCGCGCACCGCCGGTGCGAGCGCCTCGAGGTCGCCCGACCAGGGTTCCGCCTCCACACCGTTCGGCACCACGAAAACCGAGGGCAGGCGGAGCCCGAGCCGCCTGGCGTCGCGCGCCTCGATCTCGGTCGTGGCATGGAAGCCTGCCGCCCGCTCGATCGTCCGCCGTTCGAACAGGCGAAGCCAGAGCGTTTTCCTCCACCGGCCGCGCGCCGCGATCAGCTCGGGCACCAGCATGCCGCGCGGCGCCACCATCCACGGGACCCCGGCCTTCTCGGCAACCCGCGCCGCGGCGAGCGTCGGCCAGAGGAACACCGAGTGAAGATGGACGACGTCGAAGCGGCTCAACTCGGCGAACGCCGCGCGCATCGCCGGAGCGTAGGCGAGCCTGCGCAGCGACCGGACGGGAAAGTAGCGCACCGAAACGCCGTCGAGATCGACCGGCACCCCGAGCGGCACGTCGAGCCGGCCCGGTCCATGAAGATCGGTGGTGAACACCTCGACCGCATGTCCGCGAGCGGCGAGCGACCGGGTGAGCCCATGAACCGCGCGGATCGGACCGCCGTGCCGCCAGGCCGGCAGGTAGGTCGGAACGACGTGAAGCAGCCTCACGCCGCTCCTTTCCCAGGTATCGCGAGCAACTCGCGGGCGAGCGTGGCAAAGCGGTCGCGATACGCAGCCCAGGTGGCGCCCTGAACGGACGCCCGGCAATGCGGACGCATCGCGCGCAGCAGGGCGGGGCCGTCGGGTGATTGCGCCAGGGCGAGTAGCCGGGCCGAGAGCGCCTCGACATCTCCCGCTGGGACCACCCAGCCGTTCTCGCCCGGGGTGACCAGCTCGGCCGCTCCCACCATGTTGGAGACCACCACCGGCAGCCCGGCCGCGAGCGCCTCGGCGACCACCATGCCGTAGGAGTCGTTGCGCGAGGGGAGCACCAGGCAATCGGCACGGCTCATCTCGGCCGCCAGCTCAGCCTGGTCGATCGGGCCGACGAAGGTGATCGCGTCCCGGGCCGCTTCGCCGCCGCGCGGACCGACGATCCGCAGAGTGGCCGTGGGTTCGGCCTCGACGACCCGCGCGAACGCTTCGAGCAGCAGGTCGAAGCCCTTCCTCACGATCGGTGCCCCGGCGAACAGGAAGAGGGTTCCCGAGCCGCGCGCGGGCTCCTCGGGCGGTGGCGCGAACAGGTCGAGATCCGCGCCCAGCGACACCGCGTGGACGCAAGCGGGATCGATTCCTGCCTCGACGTACGTCGTCCGCGCCAGCTCCGACACCGTGACGATCGCATCGGCAAGCTCGATCTCGCGGTCCTTGATCGCCGCGATCCGTGCGTGGAGGCCGGGGGCATCGGTCGTCCCGTGAAGCCGATCCTGTACCTGTCGATGGATCGAGGGGGCGTCGAGCCAGGTCCGGATGCCGAGCCGCCGCGCGACCGCAAAGGTCGTCCGCGCCGAGATCTCGCAGGCGAGCACGGCGGCGGGGCGCTCGCTTTCCGGCATTCGCGCGAGCCGCCGGGCCACCCACCGGTCGAAGATTCGGCAGGCGGCGAAATCGATCTCCGCCGCGAGCCCTCGCGGCAGGCGATGGGCGATCTGGCGCAACAGCGGGGCGGTCGGCGTCCAGCGGGTCTGGTCCGGTGGGAGCGCCACGGCTGCGTAGCGGATCCACCTGCGCCAGAGCGACCGGGGGACGAACCGTCCATGCTCGGCGCTCGACGGCACTCCCGACCAATAGCCGGCGAGGAGCCCTGCCGCTTCGAGCGCCAGCGCCGCTTGGTGGGAATGCTGGCGGCCGGGATGGGTGACGAGGACTCTCAACCGGGTGCTCACCGGAGTCTGCGCGAGGCCGGAGGTGCGAAAGCGGGGGCGCCGAGCGGGCCACGGGCGGTCCCGGTGCGCACCGTGCCGGCGAGCGACACCGGGCGGGGTTGGGCCGCGAAGGCGGCCAGTACCGCCTGCCGATCGAGCGCCACGACCGTCGTCAACAGGCCGGCGAAGAACCAATAGTAGAGACCGGACGTGACCTCGAAGACGATCGTTCCGGTCAACTGGGCGATGAAGAACAGAAGGCAGCCCACCGCGACCGAACGGTGGAACAAGGTGCGCAACGCCAAGACCTGACGCAGTGCGTAGGCGACCAGAATCAGGCGCACCATGTAGGTGAGCAGAAAGCCGAGCGGGCCGAGCTCCAGCATGACCCGGCCGCTCTCGACCTCGGTGTTCGGTCCATCGAGCCAGTAGAACGGCTGCGGACCCTGAATAATCGCGGTCGCCATCTGGTGGGTGGCGCCGATTCCGTAGCCGAACAGGCCGGCGCGATCCAGGATCAAGAAGGGGGCGGTGAACGGCACCAGGAGACGCTCGCCCGTGTCGGTCGTGCCGCTCGCGCGATCGCGCCAAGCCGCGATCGCATCGGTGCCGAAGTAACCGGCAATCCCACCCACGAAAAGCAAGGCCACCACCAGACGACCCGTGGTGGCGCCGCTTCCTCTTTCGCGCACGATGGCGAGCCAGCCGTAGATCGGCATGAGCACGATCAGCACCGCGATCGGGCCTCGCGATCCGCTCATCATCATCCCGAGCAAGGTGAGCCCCAGGGCGGAGAACAGCCAGAGATTTCTCCGCATCCGCCAACGCTCCGCACCGAGCAGTGCGAGCAACAGGGCGACGTTCGCGAACAGGTATGAGGTGAACCCGGTGATGTAGGCGAAAGTCGCGGTGACCCGTACCCGCGACGAGGTTCCGAAAGTCGTGATGTCGCTCGCCTCGGTCCCGGCGCGGGCATAGGTGTTCAAGACGCTCGACGAGGGCGCGACGAATTGGGCCGCCGCGAGCAACCCGACGGGAATCGCGATAAGGCCATAGAGACGCAGAAACCGGGCGAGCTCCGCGTCCGAGGAGAACGCTGCGGGTAAGACCCAGTACAGGGGAACATAGAAGAAGTAGGCCTTGAAGCCGAGCACGCCGATCAGCAGGCTCGGCAGATGGGGATTGAAAATCTCCAGAGCGCCGAACAGAGCGCCGGCACCCAGCACGCCGAACAAGATCTGGAGTTGCGGCGGACGGAACCCCGGCCGATCGCGGCTGAGAAACCCGAGGTAGATCCCAAGAAGCAAGAGATCCTTGCCGAAGTAGACGATGTCTTGCGCTCCGGGGAAGATCCACTTGCGGATCGCGCCTTCGAGAATCAAGAGCACCATCACCACCTGGACCGCGCGGCGCCAGTTGCGGAACGACCAGACCGCCGCCGCTCCGGCGAGCAGCAGGACCAGAATCCGAATCATGCCGCCTCCCTGGAGGTGTTCGTCGCCACCCGTTCGAACACCGCGAGATAGCGCCGGGCGACGCGATCGATCGTGTGCTCCGCCAGATGTTCCGCGGCCCCTTCGAGCAGCCGCTCGCGGGCGTCGGCGGAGCGGAGCAACTCGGCGAGCAGGCCGGCGAGAGCGCCCGCGTCGCCGTTTGGAAAGGTCCGGCCGCAGGGGCCGATCGCCTCGGGAAGTCCCCCGCGCGACGAGCCGATCACCGCGCAGCCGCAGGCGATCCCTTCGAGCGCCACGAGACCGAACGGCTCGGCGTAACGCGAGGGAACGACCAGGAAGCGATGCTCGGCGAGGCGGCGGGCGATCTCGCCGGGCGGTAGGGTACCGGTCAGCTCGATCCGGTGGGTTAGCCCGAGCGCCGCGGCCTGCGCGACCAGGCGAGGGCGCTCCGGGCCGCCGCCGATCAGCGTAAGGCGCGGGGTGAGTCCCTCGGTTTGCGCGAGGAACGCCAGCGCTTCTAGCAGCAGGTCGAAACCTTTGTCCGAAACGAGGCGGCCGACCGCCACGAGATCTTTCGTGCGCGGGATCTCCGGATAGGGATGAAAGGTCCCCTCGTCATACGGGTTGGCGATCACGATCGACCGAACCGGATGCAAGTCGTCCGCCATCGCCCGACTCACCGCGATCGATGCTGCGGCACGACGTAGCAGACGGCGTTTCAGTCGATCTTGCCAGGCGATCCGGCCGTCGGTGCGGCAGTACCAGCTGTGATGGGAGACTACCCAAGGACGACGGACGAAGAGCAGCGGCCAGAGGCCGCGGAGGCTTATGCTCGCCTGAAAGAACACATCGTGCTCGCGGACCAGCCGGAGTAGATCGCGGTGCCCGGGCCGACGGACGACACGGAACGGGTAACGATCCGGCTCGGCCGAAGGGGTGGTGGTGACCACCGTGACCTCGCAACCGAGCGCCACGAGGCCGGCCGCGACGTTCACCACGGTGTTTTCGAGCCCCCCCACGCTGGGCGGAAAGGCGGGGGAGTAGTGGAGAATTTTCATCGAGTGGCGTCGCCGACGTTGCTCACCCACGAGGCGATCTCTCCAGCCTGGCGGGCGAGCGAATGCCCTTCGTACCAGGTCCGCGCGGCGGCGGCAATGCCCGTAGCGTAAGAAGCCGGAGAGAACGCCGCCGCCGCATCCCAAAAAGGAACCCCGGAGCGAACCCCGGAGGCCGGCCGGCCGGAGCAGATCGGCAGCATCCCATGCGCCGCGTAGGCCGCAAAGACGCTCGATTTGCCCAGAAAGCCGAGCGGATAGGAGAGGAAGCCCGCGGCGCTCTCGGCTAGGATCGCGCTCACTTCCGAAGCTGGCAGGACACCCAATCGGCGGATCTGCAGGGCGCCGATAGATTGAGGAGCGACACCGCCGGGGCCGATGTCCCAAATCTCGGAGAGCCCGAACGCCCGCGCCGCGGCTTCGATCTTCCCGGAGTCGATCTCATACGCCCGGCCGCGCACGCCCGTCCCACCGAACAGGACGAGGCGCGGCGCGCGGGAGGCGAACGTCGGAATCTCGGCCGGCTCGCCGATGCCGGAGATCACCGGCCGGACCCCGATCTCGCGGCTCGGATCGGACAGGACGCCACGCAACAGGTCGGAGTAAAGGTCGAGACTGGTGGTGACCCGTTCGCTCCGGTCGCCGAGCGCCCGGACGATCCGGCGTTGGAGGGGGCCCAGCCAGAAAGAGCTGCGCCAGGGCGGTCCGGTCGCCCAGACCTCATGGAACTGGGTCCAGAGCGCTCCTTCGGTATGCGCGAGCCCCGCGGCGAGCCACCGCGGAACACCGCGCGAGTGATAGCCATATCCCGCGTAGTGAAGGACCGTCCGCTCGGCACCGGCCAGGGCCGCGGCGAGTGCCTCCGGTTCGGGAGCCACCTCGACCACGTCGAGCCCGGCGCCCTTCGCTGCGGCGCCGTGCGGGGCGGGCACGACGAATCGAGACTCGATCCCGCGCTCGGAGAGTGCCCCGGCCAGAGTGAGCGCGATCCCGCCGACCCCCTCCTCGGGCGGTGGCAGCCGGGGGACGATTTGAATCAACCTCATTGGTTCGAGCCCTTCCGGATTCCCCGGCGCAGCTCCGCCGTCCAGCTTTGATAAGCCTCGGCCAGCCGGGATGCGGCGGGTTCCCATCGCAGCGCCTGGGCGCGCTCCCAGCCCCCCGTGGCGACCCGGTGGCGGAGGTCGGGATCGCGAATCAGCCGTCCGACCGCCGCGGTCAAAGGGCGGTCGGGCCTTAGGTGGACAACCTCTTGTCCATCCGCCAGTCCGGCCGCAAAACCGACCGGCGAGGCGACGACCGCCGCGCCGCAGGCCATCGCTTCCGCGGTCGCGAGCCCGAAGCTCTCGTAGACGGAAGGGGCGACGACGATCGAGAACCGGTGATAGAGAGCACGCAGCTCGGTCTCCCGATCCGCTCGCGGAACGACCGAGATCCGGGGGCGAACGTCTTCGGGAAAGTGTTCCTCTGCCCGAAACGAGTCGCCGACGCCGACCAAGACGAACCGCCAGTCCGGAAAGGCGCTGAGCACCTCTGGGATCTCGCGGCCTAGCGCCGCAATCCCCTTGATCGGCAGCCAAGCGCCGCAGTAGCCGATTTCCGGCTCGCGATCGAGCGAGAGAGGTTGATCGAGGAAACGATCCGGAAGCGGGTTGTCGAGCGCGAGGATGCGTCGGTTCGGCGCATAACCGCGCTGGCTGGCCCAACCGGCGTCCCAGTCGCTCACGGTCACCAGCGCGTCGGCGCGCCGGAAAGCGAGCGCCGATAGCCTTGCGGGGTCGGGACGCCAGCGGGTCCGGTCGGTGAGCCCGGCGGCGGCAAGGACCTCGGAGCAATGGGTTTCGATGCCGTTCGAATGGATGGCGAGCAGATACCGGCGTCCGGGGGTTGCGGCGAGCAGCGACATCGCGAGCCAACCCTCGGCACCGTAGATCTCGACCACGTCGTAGCCTCCGGCGCCGAGCCGATCGAGACAGGCGGCCGCCATGCCCAGAGTCTGTCGGTGGCGGATCGCCCGTCGCGCGCCGTAGAACGGCTCGAAGTCCACCGGTCCGAGCAACTCGACCGAGTGACCGAGCGCGCGAAGCCGTTCCGCGTAACCGAGGATCACGTAACCCGAGCCGGAGGCGGGATCGAGGGGCGTGTTTGCGAGGGTGAGAATCCTCACCGGGAGAGGCGCTCCGAGAGTTGCCGTTCATAGTCCTCGGCGATCCGCGGCCAGGAGAAGTGCTCGAAATAGCCGCTCGCCGCGAGGTCATCGATCGCGAGGTCCGGGGCGGCGATCCGTTCGGGTGGCGGGAACGGCCGGATCGTCCGCGGCAGGAAGGCGGCGAGGTCGGGCGCGCCCCCGACCGGGGTGGCGTAGATCGGCATCCCGGATTCGATCATTTCGTGAAGCGAGAGACCCCATCCCTCCGCGACGCTGGTGAACAGCCCAACGTCGTGCGCGGCGAGCAGCGCCGGCAGCTCGGCCCGTCCGTAGCGCTCGACGATCCGCAGCCGTCCGGCAGCCAGCAGGTCGCGCGCGACGTCTTCGAGCGCGATTTCGCCGCACCCGGCGATCGTCAACGTGTCGCGCCGATCGTTGGCCGCAAGCCCGGCGCTCCAGTCGAGCAGGAGCCGCGGACCCTTGTGCGCGACCCAGCGGCCGAGCCAGAGGTAGCGGATTCCGGATTCCGGATTCCGGATCGAACGGTGCGCCCGAACCTCGGCGAGCGCCGAGCGGTCTTCACTCCCGAGCGCCGCGACATAGGAGACGAGCTTCGGGGCGAGGCGCGGAAAACGGCGAGCCATCCATTCCCGCTCGACGCTCCCCAGACAGAGTACCAAGTCGGCGCGGTGCGCCCCCGCGCGGAACGCCGCGGCGAGGCGCGTAGCGCGCACCGCTTCGATCGCCAGGTTCGGAGAAAGCGGCCGACGGGAAAACCCCGAACGTAGGCTTGCGGCCAGGTAGAGAAGGTCGGGTTGGATGCTGCGGGCGACGACGAACGAGGCGGCCGCGACGCGGCGCGAGACCGAGAGCGCAGGCAGGTCGATGGCGTCGAACGGACCGGTCGCTGCAAGGTGGCGCTCGATCGCCCGTCGCTGGGCTTTGTAATGCCCTCCCCAGTGTCCCCCGGGAGGCAACGGCTCGGGCGACCAGGCGCTGGCGTCGTGGCCGCGTGCGCACAACGCCGCCGCAAGCTCGATCGCGAGCTGGGCGGCGCCGTACTCCGGCCGCAGCGGCGGGTGGGAAACGAGCAGAAGGCGGAGGGGTTTCATTGCCGAAACCTAAAGGTTCAGCCGCGCGACGCGACCAGCCAAAACGGATCGCGCCGCG
>JBDTZG010000011.1:0-121784 GCA_040005235.1 Acidobacteriota bacterium
TCAACTCCGCGAACGGTGGTTTCCGCCGCGAGCCATTGATGATACCGCTTCACACTGTAAAAACTAGTTGCTGCTCGATCATTCCCTCCGATTCTCGTCCCTCTGAACCGACCGGAGCGCCGGTGATATGCTCAGCGCGTATGCTTTCGACCGTGGCCACGACCCGGGCGCGCGTTGCGCTCTCGCTCTCGCAATCCCCGGTGATCGGCGTCGTTCGAACCGACGATCGATCGCTCGCCCGCGCGCAGGCGGAGGCGTTCCTTGCCGCAGGGCTGGAACTGGTCGAGATCACGTTCACGGTTCCCGGCGCCGCCGACCTGGTGCGCGAGCTGCTCGCCCGGCGCGGCGGCGACGGTCCCGCCTGGATCGGAATGGGGACGGTCACCACCGCTTCTTGCGCCCGCGAGGCGGTCGAGGCGGGCGCCGAGTTTCTGGTCACACCGAACGTCAGCTCCGAAGTCGGTGCGGTGGCTCGGACCGCGGATCTTTTCTGGGTCTGCGGCGCGCTCACCCCCACCGAGGTGGTTGCCGCGCACGAGCTGGGAGCCGACCTCGTGAAGGTGTATCCTCTGCCCCCCGTGGGCGGCGCCGCGTACCTTGCGACGATCCGCCAACCGCTAAGAGACATTCCCATGCTCGCTGCCGGTGGTTTCGGCATCGAGGATATTCCCCACTATGCCGCGGCCGGAGCTTCGGCTTTCGGAATCGGCGGCCCCTTGGTGGGCGCCGACGAGGCTGAAACCCGGCATCGCGTAACGCGAGCACTGGAGCTTGCGCGCGCATCGCGGAACCCCCGCGCGGAGACGAGATGACCAACCCTACCCCGCCCCGCCAGTTGCTTTTCGATTCGACTCCCGAAATCTTCGCGACCGACACCGGGGGATCGTTCGTCTTTCCGCTCGCGGTGGCCGGCAATCTCTATCTCGCGACCCAGTCGTATGACGAAATCCGGTTCGTCTTCTCGCTCTGGCATCCTTCGGGCCAGCGGACGATCGACTTGGATCGGGCCTACGTCGAGCTGCGAGCCTCGTTCGATCCCGACGACGAGCACTGGACCAAGCTCGCAGAGATCGAGCCGGTCGTGCCGCCTTATGCGGGCAGCGACAGCTTCGACGGCTGGATCGTCCTGCCGGTGCTCGCCGCGAACTGTGCGTTCGCCTTGGCCGGCAGCGGCTTTGAGACCCGCGCCCGAGTGCAGGTCCGCGCCAGCGCATATTTCGTCGCCTGACGCCATCTCGGCGGGAGCCTCCATGCGCCATCTCGACCTGCTGCGGCGACTCGCCCAATCGCACGACTCGAAGATCGTCCTCCTCGTCCTCGACGGGGTGGGCGACATCCGGACGTCCGATCAGCCCCAGACGGCGCTCGAAGCGGCCAATCTGCCGCACTTCGACGCGCTCGCCGGCCGTTCCGCGCTTGGCCGTCTGATTCCCGTCTATCCCGGGGTCACGCCCGGCAGCGGACCCGGCCATCTGGGCCTGTTCGGCTACGACCCGAGCGACCCGGCGGCCGACATCGGCCGCGGCATCCTGGAGGCGATCGGCGAGGGTCTGCCGATCGGACCGGGCGACGTCGCCGCGCGGGGAAATTTCGCGACTGCCAATCGCGAGGGCCTTCTGACCGACCGCAGGGCCGGGCGCATTCCGACCGAAGAATGCCAACGGCTGTGCAAGGTGATCAACCTGGCTCTCGCCGCCGCTCTCGAAGCGGCGCCGATTCCGGGTCTCATCGTCCACGTGGCGCCTGGCGAAGGGCACCGATTCGTCCTTCACCTTCAGGGCAAGATCGACGGCGCTCCGCTTTCGGCGGTGATCGCCGACACCGACCCTCAGCAGCTCGACGTGGCGCCG
The DNA here is from genome assembly GCA_040005235.1 of Acidobacteriota bacterium. Classification (GTDB taxonomy): domain Bacteria; phylum Acidobacteriota; class Thermoanaerobaculia; order Multivoradales; family UBA5704; genus DASYKS01. The sequence goes on from JBDTZG010000011.1 coordinate 1,851, forward strand.
CTACCGGTCCAGGCGACCGCGCCGGAGGGTGAGGTTACCGCCGCAGCGATCGCCCGGATCGTCGAGATCGTCGAGCGGGCGATTGTCGAAGAGCCGCGGGCGAACCGCGCTCTTTTGCGCGGCTTCTCCCAGCTGCCGCACCTGCCGCAGATCCCCGAGCTGTACAAGCTCCGCGCCGGGGCGTTCGCCGGCTATCCGCTCTACCGCGGGGCGGCGGCCGCGAGCGGCATGGAGATCGTCCCCTGCGGCAAGAAGTTCTCGGAGATTTTGGAGGTCGTGCGGGCGGAATGGGACCGGTTCGACTTCTTCTTCCTCCACGTCAAGCAGACCGACCAGGCGGGCGAGGACGGCAATCTCGCGGCGAAGATCGGGGTGCTCGAAGACGTCGACGCGCATCTGCCCGACCTGCTCGCCTTGGGACCCGATGTCGTAGCGGTCACCGGCGACCATTCGACCCCTGCGCCGATGAAGGCCCACAGCTGGCACCCGGTGCCGCTGCTGATCCATTCGGAGATCTGCTCGTTCGGCTTCGCCGACGAATTCTCCGAGCGCGCCTGCGCCCACGGCGAGATCGGCACGATCCCCTCCTACCAGATGATGTCGTTGCTGCTCGCCAACGCCGGCCGGCTGGCGAAATTCGGGGCCTGAACCCATTCGGGCAAGAGGCGCGATGGCTTAGGGCGTCTGAGGACGGAGCGAACCTGTTTGAGCCGAAGGCGAGTTTTGAGCTCCGCCCGCAAGGCACCCTAGGCCATCGCGCCCTCTAGCGAAATCCCCGCCGCAGCTCGCGACGGAAGGTTCCGAAGGCTTCGTTGTCGTGGAGCACCACGACCACCCGTTCGAGCTTCGTGCCCCCTTGGAGGTAGCGATGTACCTCGGTGAGCAGGATGCGCGCGGCCCGGTCCATCGGGAAGCCGAAATTGCCGGTCGAGATCGCCGGGATCGCGATCGAGCGCAGGCCGGCGCGATCCGCGAGCGCCATCGCCGAGCGGACGGCCGAGGCGAGTTTGCGGTCCTCGTCCCCTTCGCCCATCTGCGGTCCCACGGCGTGGATCACCTGCTTGACCTTCAAATGTCCGGGTCCGGTCATCACGGCGGAGCCGACCGCGGCGTAGCCGATCCGGTTGCATTCCTCTTGGATCGACGCGCCCGCCCGCTTCAAAATCGCACCCGCGACGCCGGTTCCGAGCTTCAGATTTTCGTTCGCGGCGTTGACGATGGCATCGACATCGACCAACGTGATGTCACCCTCGATCAGCTCGAGCTGGGTGTGTTCTAGCGTCAAGGTCACCCTGTTCTCGATCGTGGTCACTGCCTGGCCTCCAGCTCGGGGAACCGCCTGCGGTGGCCAAATCATATCAAGTACGGCGTAGAACGCCGAAACGGGCTCGGGAGAATCCCTGAGGTAGACTCCCGCGACCATGTGGAGAGAGCTCAATTCCCAGCTGAAACAAGAGATGACGCGCGCGATCCGAGGAAGGTTCGGCGTCGAACACGATCCGGTTCTCGAAGTGCCGCCGCGTCGCGAGCTGGGCGACTTGGCGTTTCCCGCCGCGCTCCAGCTCGCCCGGACGCTCAAGAAGAACCCTAGGGCGATCGCCGAGGAGCTGCAGGCCGAATTTCGGCTTCCGTCCGGGGTCCGCGAGATCCGCATCCTGGGCGCCGGCTATCTCAATCTGTTCCTCGACCGCCCGGCGTTCGTTGGCCGGCTGCTCGACGCGCCGATCCTTTCGGGCACCTCCCGGGCGGAAAAAGTCATCGTAGAGCACACCAACATCAACCCGAACAAGGCGGCGCACATCGGCCACCTCCGCAACGCCGTTCTCGGCGACGTGCTCGGCCGGTCCTTACGCGCGCTCGGTTTTCCGACCGAGGTGCAGAACTACATCGACGACACGGGGGTCCAGGTGGCCGACGTGGTGGTCGGTTTCCTCGACCTGCGCGGCTCGACCCTCGCCGAGGTGGCCGCCCTGCCCGAGCCGTTCGACTTCTACTGTTGGGATCTCTACAGCGAAGTCGGCCGCTGGTTCGGGGACAACCCCGAACGCCAGGCGCTCCGCCGCGCGACGCTCCACGAGCTGGAATCCGGAGAGGGACTGCGCGCCGAAATGGGTCGCCTGGTCGCCCGGCGGATCGTCGGCCGGCATCTTGCGACCATGGCTCGGCTGGGCATCGGCTACGACCTGCTCACCCACGAGAGCGACATCCTGGCGCTCCATTTCTTCAACGTCGCGTTCGAGCGCCTGAAGGTCTCCGGCGCCGTGCGGCTCGAAGCGGACGGCAAGAACAAGGATTGCTGGGTGATGCCGCTTTCGGAGAGCGACGAATTCGCGGGCCTCGAAGATCCGGACAAAGTGATCGTCCGCTCCGACGGCACGGTCACCTACGTCGGCAAGGACATCGCCTACCAGCTCTGGAAGTTCGGCCTGTTGGGCCAGGATTTCCAGTATCGCCTGTGGGCCGAGCGGAACCTTTGGCAGACCTGTCACCAGGACGGCGTGGCCGAACACCCGGCGTTCGGAGGCGCGAGCCGGGTGATCAATGTGATCGACAACCGCCAGTCGTACCTCCAGAAAATCGTTCGCGCCGGCCTCGAATCGCTCGGCCACGGGGAAGAGGCGAAGCGCTCGGTCCATTTCGCCTACGAGATGGTCGCCCTCTCCCCGGCCACCGCCCGGCTGCTCGGATTCGCGGTCGAAGGGGAAGAAAAGGCGTTGGAGATGTCCGGCCGCAAAGGTATCGGAGTCAAAGCCGACGACCTGATCGACCAGCTCCAGGCCAAGAGCCGCGAGGAGATCGCCTCCCGCAACCGCGAGCTCGATCCCGCGACGCTCGACACCCTGGCGAATCAGATCGCGGTCGCTGCGATCCGCTTCTTCATGGTCAAGGCGACCACCAACCGGGTGATCGCGTTCGATTTCGACGAGGCGCTGTCGTTCGAAGGGGAGTCCGGCCCGTACCTCCAGTACTCGCTGGTGCGGGCGAAAAACATCCGCCGCCGGCTGGTCGAAGCGGGCCTCGCGGCCGAAGTTTCGGCCGGCGAGGCCGCCGAGATTCCGGCCGAGGCCTACGCCGACGACCTGTGGGACCTGGCGCTCGCGACCGCCCAGGTGGAAGAGGCGATCGAACGCGGCGCCCTCGGGCTGGAGCTGTCGATCGTCGCCCGCCAGGCGCTCGACCTGGCGCAGAAATTCAACCAGGCGTACCACAAGCACCCGATTCTCCACGAGACCGACGAGACCCTCCGCACCGCCCGGCTCGCCGCCGTGCAGGTGTACCAGAAGGGGCTGGAAACCCTCGCCGACGTTTTGGGAGTGCCGGTGCCGGACAAGATGTAGCGCGGCGCGAGATCTCCGTTCATGCCGACTTTTACGATCCTCGCTCCCACCGTTCCAACCGTACCGGCCGCCCCGGCGGCTTCCGCGGGTCCGGCACCTTCCGCGCCGTGGGACCGTCGTGCGCCCGAGCGGGCCGGGCTCCCCTCGGCGTGGGCGCTGCTGCCGGATCAGCTTGCGGATCTCGGCTGTCCAGGGGCTCCCGAGCATGCGTTCGGCCGGTTGCAGCGGGTGCTCACCTGGGGGCGGGCTCCGGGTACCACCGCTCCGGATGCGAGCACTCCGGACCGGCAGTTGTTCCTGGCCCGCAACACCCGAGCTTGGCTGGCGGAGCACGCGGATCTCTCGCTGCCCCGGGTCGCTGAGCGCTTTGCCTCCGACGATGGTGCCACCAAGCTGGTGTTGGAGCTTTCCGACGGCCATCGGATCGAAGCGATCCACATGCCGCGGCGGCCTGACGGCAGAGTCACGTTTTGTATTTCGAGCCAGGTCGGCTGCGCCCTCGGCTGCACGTTCTGCGCGACCGGCGCGATGGGCATCGTGAGGAACCTCTCCGCCGGGGAGATCGTCGGTCAGGTGCTCGTCCTGATGCACGAGCTGGGACCGAAGCGGGGCGATCTCGCAACTCTCGTGTTCATGGGCATGGGCGAGCCGCTGCACAACCTCGATCAGGTCCACCGGGCGATCCGCGTGCTCTGTCATCCGGGCGGCGCGGGCCTCTCGTCGAGGCGAATCACGGTCAGCACCGCGGGACTCGTCCCTGGAATCGAGCGGCTGGCAAAGATGACCCCCCGGCCGCAGCTCGCGGTCTCCCTGAACGCCACGACCGACGCCCGGCGCTCGGCGACCATGCCGATCAACCGAGCCTTCAACCTCGCCCGCCTGCGCCAGGCGCTCGCCGATTGGCCGCTCGAAAAGAACGAGCGCTTCCTGTTCGAGTACGTGATGCTCGCCGGGGAGAACGACACCGACGAAGACGCCGACCGCCTCGCCGCCTGGCTGGGCGACCTGCGGCACTGCCACAACGTGAACCTGATCCCGATGAACGAGCACGCCCGCTCGGAGTTTCGCGAGCCGGCGGGCGACCGCGTTCAGCGATTTCTGCGCCGCCTACGCGATCACGGCTGTTTCGTGAGCGTCAGGAAAAGCCGCAGCCGCAACGTCCAGGGGGCATGCGGGCAATTGGTGAGCTGATTACGCCGCCGCCCGGCCCGCGTTGTCGGCCATCTTCTGCGCTTGGTAGTGGGCGACGAGCGGGTCGATCAACCCATCCATGCCCCCTTCGAGCACTCCCGGCAGGTTGTGGACCGAGATGCCGATGCGGTGGTCGGTCACCCGGTTCTGGGGGAAGTTGTAGGTGCGGATCTTCTCGGACCGGTCGCCGGAGCCGACCATTTTCTTCCGCTCCTCGTCCATCTGCGAATCCTGCTTCTGCTGCTCCATCTCGAACAGGCGGGACTTCAAGACGCGCATGGCCTTCGCGCGGTTCTTGATCTGGCTCCGCTCGTCCTGGCAGCTGACGACGATGCCGCTCGGTAGGTGGGTGATGCGCACGGCGGAATAGGTCGTGTTGACCCCCTGGCCACCTGGGCCTGAGGCGCAGAAGCGGTCGATCCGCAGGTCCTTTTCTTCCACCGAGATCTCGACGTCTTCTGCTTCCGGCAGCACGGCAACCGTCACCGCGGAGGTGTGAATGCGCCCGGAGGCTTCGGTTTCCGGAACCCGCTGCACCCGGTGGACGCCCCCCTCGTATTTGAGTCGGCTGTAGGCGCCGCGCCCCTCGATGATCGCCGAGACCTCTTTGATGCCCCGGACGCCCGACTCGGAGATGTCGATCACCTCGACCCGCCAACCCCTCACTTCGGCATAGCGGCTGTACATCCGGAACAGCTCGCCCGCGAACAGGGACGCTTCGTCGCCGCCCGTGCCGGCGCGGATTTCGAGCACGACGTTCTTCGCGTCGTTCGGGTCCTTGGGGGTGAGCTCGACGCGCAACGCCTCTTCCGCCGCCAAGAGCTGCGGTTCGAGCGCGCCGAGCTCCTCTTCCGCGAGGGCGTACATCTCATCGTCCTTGGGGGTGCTCGCCAGAACCTCTTTGGCTTCGCGGATCTGGCGGGCGACCTTCGCGTGCTGGCGGTAGAGATCGACCAGCGGCCGGATCTCCACGATGTGCCGATTGGTGTCGGCATACGCTTTATGATCGCCCAGAATCGTCGGATCGGCGAGCTTGGCGTTTAAGTCTTCGTAGGTTCTTTCGATATCGGCCAGGCGTTCGAACATGGGCTACCTCGCTCCGTTGGGTCTTGTGGCGACCCTTTTGACGACCCCAGAAACGGCGACGCCGCGGCACTTGCCGGCCGCGGCGCAAGGGTTCGTACGCGAGCGAAGCTAAGCGGCTTTGTTGTAGCGCTTCTTGAAGCGCTCGACGCGGCCGGCGGTGTCGATCAGCTTCTGCTTGCCGGAAAAGAACGGATGGCAGACGCTGCAGATCTCGAGCCGCAGATCCTTCTTCGTCGAATGGGTCTCGAACGTGTTGCCGCAGGCGCAGATTGCGGTCACGAGGTTCAGCTGGGGGTGGAGATTTTCTTTCACTGGAACATCCCCTCTCTGCTTTGGCTTGGGACGACACCTGGCGGCGATGTACGCCAGAGACGCCGTAAGAGCCCGGGAGGATACCCGAAAGCGGGCATCCCTCGCAAGAACTTCGATTCGAACCGGAAAATTGCAGGCCTCGGGGACCGGGGGAGGGCCAGACGTTCTTACACACTGACCCCCTTGTGTGTCACACTTTGGCCAGGAATCAACACCCTGACTATTGTCTATACGCCACTGCCCCGGCTTTGGATTTCCCGGCTTTGGATTTCCCGGCTTTGGATTTTCCGACCCTCGCCGAGACGCGATCTTCACCTGCTGATAGTCGGTTTGACTGGCTGTACATCAACCATAGGAGTAAATCGTATGAGCACCGAGCAGGACGAAACCCAAGCGCCGGAGAGCGCCGAGATTCCTAACGTCAGCCGTCGGCAGTTCTTGGGTGGAGCGGGCGCTGCGGTGATCGGCGCGAGCGTCGGCGCGCTCGCCTTCGCACCGAAAAGCGAGGCGGCCGGAGCGACTGCGGCGGCCGCAGCGACTGCGGAGGTCGAGGGTGACAGCATCATCATCGACCAAGCGAACGTCGGTCGCACCCTGGCCTCCTACAACTTCCGGGTGAACGCTGCCAAAGTCCGGCGCGATGCGCCCCATCCCCAGCACCGTTCGAACGGCGACGAAACGCGCTACCCGAACCGCATCGGCAGCTACTCGAAGGGCTTGCCGCACAACGAGTTCGGCGAAGTCAGCGCGTCGGCGTACTCGAAGATGTTGAAGGCTCTTCAGACCGGCGCCCCCTCCGATTTCGAGGCGATTCCCTTGGGGGGGCCGCGCTTCCTGACCAACCCGCAGTCCGGTCTCGCCTTCGACCTCGAAGGCCTCGACTCCCATGCCGTCACGGCGCCTGCGGCGCCGCAGCTCTCCTCTGCCGAGGAAGCGGGCGAGGCCGTCGAGCTCTACTGGATGGCTCTTTTGCGCGACGTCCACTTCGAGGACTACGAGAACAACGATCTCGCGATTGCCGCGGCCGCCGACCTGACCAGCTTAAGAAACAGCTTCAAAGGCCCGAAAGATAATCACGGCGTGGTGACTCCGCAGACGCTCTTCCGCGATCCGCTGCCCGGCACTACGGTTGGACCCTACCTCTCGCAGTTCATGATGAAGGGTACCCCCCTCGGTTCGGAGTTCGTCGATCGCCGCTCGCGCGTCTTCGCCACGGGTTCCGACCACATGACGAACTTCGATGACTGGTTGACGGTGCAGAACGGCGGCGTCAACGAGACCACTTCGTACGACTCGCAGCGCCGCTTGCTGCGCAACGGCCGCGACCTCTCTTCCTGGGTGCAGATGGACGTCCTGTTCCAGGCGTACTTCGATGCCCTGGTCATCATGGGCGCGCCGCCGAGCACATTCGACCAGAACGCCGATGGCATGGGCGTGCCGCCGAACGTGGGCAATCCGTATCGCAACTCGGGGAACCAGCTCGGCTTCGCCACGTTCGGCCCACCGCACTTTGCCGCTCTGCTTTGCGAAGTCGCGTCGCGCGCGCTCAAGGCGACCTGGTTTCAGAAGTGGTTCGTGCATCGCCGGCTCCGGCCGGAGGCGTTCGGCGGCCTGGTCCACCTGCAGAAGACGCAAAATCGCTACCCGGGCCTTCTTCACGACAACATCCTCAATTCGCCCGTGCTCGACGCGACGTTCGAAAAGTTCGGGAGCTACCTGCATCCGATGGCGTTCCCCGAAGGGTCGCCGACCCACCCGTCCTACACCGCGGGCCACGCCACCGTGGCAGGCGCCTGCGTGACGATTTTGAAGGCTCTGTTCGACGAGACCTTCGAGATTCCGAGTCCTGTGCAGGTGAGCGCGGACGGCCTGTCGCTCGTGCCCTACACGGGTCCGAAGCTTACGGTCTTGAGCGAGCTCCACAAAGTCTGCTCGAACATCGGAACCGGCCGCAACATCGCCGGCGTCCACTGGCGCAGCGACGCGGTCCAATCGTTCAAGCTGGGCGAGAAGATCGCAATCTCCATCCTGGAAGACCAGAAAGCGAGCTACAACGAGGTCCGTCGAGACTTCTTCACGGGCTTCATCTTCACCAAGTTCGACGGCACGAGGAAAGTCATCTAACTCGGACCGGCTGTTGCACGGCAGCAACGAAGAAAAAACGCGGCCGCTCCCTAAATGGGGCGGTCGCGTTTTTCATTGGGGCGGGAAACCTTAGCCGTTGAATTCGGGTAGTTCGTAGAGGCAGCGCTCGAAATGGCCGGTGACGGTCCCCTCCCCCGCCTCGCCCTTGAAAGGCCCGGAGAACGAGCCGGAGATCTCGTCCGGACCGCCCGGCTGAGCGGACTTGACGACGGTGATCGTGGTTTTCGCCACGCCGCGCGATTGGCGGACGACCTCGCCCGAAAAGTTCGCGCGGACTCGGGCGTCGCCGTCGTACCCCCCCGCGCCGTGAAAATTCTCGATCCGCAGGACGAAGAAGGGCGCTCCCGGGATGTTCAAGGCGACCTGGAAGGTCTTGTTCGGGAACAGAGCGCAGTTCGACCGCGCGTCGCCTTCGTACTTCTGATCGCCGGTGAGGGCGAGGTGAGCCGACTGGCTCGTTCCGCGGGCCTGCGCCTCCACGGGGGGAAGAGCGGCCAAGCGGGGATCCGGAGTGACTTCCGAGGTGGTCGCAGTCTCCTGATTCGGCACCGAAGTTTCGGCGGAGCCCGTCGGCGCCGCCGCAGCCGGTTCCGTTGCTGCGGGTGCGCCGGTCGCAGGGGGTTCTTCTTGGCCGGTGCTCGATCCGCAGGACCAGAGCCCGAGGCAAAGAACTGCACCGATTACCCAGGGGAGGCTCGCGCCAATTCGTAATGTTCGCGGCGAGACTTCGCCCCGCGGTATCGCTGAATTCATCGTTCGCTCCTCTTTTCACCCTCCGAACGGCGTTTCCGTCCCGGGCGGGAAGGGTGGATTCTACTTGAGGGCGATCCAGGCCGGACGCCAGATCGATCAACTTTCCGGCGGTTCGGAGTCCGGCGCCGGTCCCACCCGCCGCTCGAACCGCACAGCCAGCCGCATGATCTCGCGCCGCTGCTCCGCCGCCCATTCGCGGCGCCCCCTCGACGGAGCCCACCTGCCGCGGCTCGTTCTCCACCTCTTCCGCGCAATCTTGGAGGTGCCGCAGCTCGGCCCCCATGGCTCGGAGCTTCGCCCGGATCACCGATTCGCCGAGCACCTTCGGTTCGAGAGGCTGCGCACCCGCTCCAAGGTAAAAAAGACCTTCACCGGCAACTAAGTTCTAAGAAACTCCTGATCGGAATCGGACGGCAATGGCCAATCCTCGGATCCCCGCGACGAACGCCGCGCTCAAGAACCTGCGTCAGGCGAAAGGCTTGACCCAGGCCGAGCTGGCTGCCGAGACCGGCTTGGCGGAGGGCACGATTTCGGATTACGAATGCGGCGATCCGGCTCTCCCCAAGCCGCGCCTCGACGAGATGATGGGATCGATCGACATCGCGCCGGAGCTGACCTCGTGCACAGTATCCGGGAAGCGGCGCTAAGCTCTCGGGTTTCCAAGCGTCGGTCCTTGGGCTACGCCCCTTGCTTCCTGTTCTGTGCACGCCGATTTCGAGAGCTCCTCCCCGCGCCATCGCCACGGGGCCGGAGGTCGCTAGAAGAGGGCGCACAGCGCTCTGCATAGGTGCGCAGCGTCCGGGCACAGGTGCATTCTTCCAGTGCACCTGTGCACTGCGGCTGCGCACATGTGCGCTGGCGGATTGCACAAGTGCAAAATGCAGGAGCACCTCTGCAAAGTCGGAATGCACATGTGCGCCGAGGGATTGCCCAGGTCCAAAGTTCCAGCGCACTTGTGCATTGCGGCGTTGCACAAGTGCAAAACTTGGGGGCACTCCTGCAATCCCCTGGTGCACAAATGCAAAACGGCGGTGCACCTCTGCAAAACATGGTTGCCCCTGTGCAAAGTGCTTCCGCCGGGAGCCGGAAGGCGCGGATCCTTAGTGAGCGGTACACTCCGGCCCATGCGATTTCACGACGACTGCTTGGTGATCGACGGCCACACTGACGTACCGACTCGGCTTTGGGAGGAGCCGGTCGACCTGCGCAAGCGGCAGCGCGATCGGCAGGTCGATCTGCCCCGGTTGAAGGAAGGAGGCGTCGACGCCCTCGTCTGGGCACTTTTCCTCCCGGCGAGCCTCGACCCGGAAGCCGGGCGCGAGCATGCGCGGCGCCTATACGAAGCGTCGCTTGAGCACCTCGTGCCGGGCGAGCTCGAAGGGGCGCGCAGCGCCGAGGACGTCCGAAGGAACGCCGCGCGCGGGATCGTCTCGGTCGTGTTCGGGCTCGAAAACGGCCGGCCGTTGCCGCTTCCCGGCATGATCGACGAGTGCGCGCGCTGGGGCGTCCGTTACGTGACGCTCACCCATTTCGGCAGCCACGAATGGTGCGACGCCTCGACCGACGAGTCGCGCCACGGCGGGCTTTCGGCGGAAGGGCGCGATCTGATCCGCCGGCTCAACCGGGCGGGCATTTTGCCGGACGTCTCGCACGTGTCGGATGCGGCGGCCGAGCAGGTGCTCGACGTTTCGAAGGTCCCGCCGATCGCCAGCCACAGCTCGGCGCGGGCGCTCTGCGGCCACCCGCGCAACCTTTCCGACCCTCTGATCCGTGAGATCGCACGGCGCGGCGGGGTCGTGATGGCGAACAGCTTCCCCCCGTTCGTCGACGACGAAGCCGCCGAGGCGCTTACCGAACGCGAGGCGAGCCTGGCCGAGGAGCGCCGCGAGCTGTCCGCCCGGTATTGGGACGAGCCCGGACCGGTCGCCCGCGAGTGGGCCAGGATTTACGCCGATCGCCCGCTCCCCGAGGTGACGCTCGACCGGTTCGTCGACCATCTGGTTCACCTGATCGAGTTGGGCGGCGAAGAGCACGTCGGGATCGGCAGCGATTTCGACGGAATCCACGAGACGCTTCGGGGCTTCGAAGACCCGTCCAAATTTCCCGATCTCACGGACGCCCTGCTGGCCCGCGGAGTGGACAAGGGCGGAGTGCGGCTGATTCTGGGCGAGAACTTCCTCCGCGCGCTCGCCGCGGCGGAAGAGGCGGCGGACTGACGGCCAAATCGCACCCCACAGGGGGGCGGACCTCCAGCGGACCTCCACGCGTCCGCCTCCTCAAGAGACCGATCAGCCTCCGTACACGCCCTTCGCGGCCTCTTCGAGCGCCCTCATCGCCAGCCGGTACGGCCCCGGGCCGTGGCTGACTCGGCCGACGCCCAGCTCCGCCAGGCGCCGTGCCTCCGGTACGCCGGAGAAGTACATGACGTTCACCGGTAGGGGAGTCCCCTCGCACACCTGCCGGATCCGCGATTCGTCGACCATCCCGGGAACGAAAAACCCCGAGGCTCCGGCTGCCGCATAGGCCGCCGCCCGTTCGAGCGCCTCCTCGACCAGCGCGTCGTCATGACGGCCGGGCTCGGTTTCGAGGAACAGATCGGTCCGTGCGTTGATGTAGGCCGGAACGCCCGCCCGTTTCGCCGCTTCGCGCAGTGCGCGAATCCGCGCGGATTGATCCTCGATCGAGTAGAGACCTACCCCCGCCACCACCCGGTCCTCGAAGTTACAGCCGACCGCTCCGGCGTCGAGCGCCTGGGCAAAGGTCGCGGCAACCGATTCGGGCGTCGACCCGTACCCCCCTTCAAAATCGAGGGTCACGGGCAGGTCGACCGCCGCGACGATGCGCCGGAGGTTTTCGAGCGCCAGATCGAACGGCATTTCCTCCCCGTCGTCGTACCCGAACGCCGCGGCGACGGACCAACTGCCGGTGGCGAGCGCCTTTGCGCCCGATCGGGCGACGACCCGCGCGCTGCCCGGGTCCCAAATGTTGAACAAAACGACGGGCGAACCCGGGACGTGGAGTCGGGCGAAGGTCTCGGCTTTTTCGATCTGGCTGGGCATGGGGACGGTCCCTCCTTCGGGTCGATTTCTGCTCGATGATATCTTTCGCCTTCGTTTCGCTCCCTCTTTCTTCCCGAGGATCTACGCCTGTGTCCGACATCGATTCCAAAACTCCCGGCCGCGACTTCATCCGCGACCTGATCGACCGCGACCGCGCCGAGGGCAAATACGGCGGCCGGGTGGTCACCCGGTTCCCTCCCGAGCCGAACGGCTATCTGCATATCGGCCACGCCAAATCGATCTTCCTGAATTTCGGCTTGGCGGAGGAGTACGGTGGCACCTGCCACCTGCGCTTCGACGACACCAACCCCGAGACCGAGGATCAGGAGTACGTCGGCTCGATCCAGCACGACCTGCGCTGGCTCGGGTTCGATTGGGGCAAGAATTTGTTCCACGCCTCGGACTACTTCGAGCCGCTCTACGATTTCGCGGTCGAGCTGATCAAACTCGGCAAGGCCTACGTGTGCAGCCTCTCGGAGGACGAGATCCGCGAGTATCGCGGGACGGTCAAGGAGCCTGGCCGCAACAGCCCCTACCGCGAGCGGTCGGTGGACGAGAACCTCGGCCTGTTCGCCCGCATGCGGACCGGAGAGTTCGAAGACGGTGCCCACGTCCTGCGCGGCAAGATCGACATGTCCGCCGCGAACATGAAGATGCGCGATCCCCTGCTTTATCGGATCAAGCACACCGCGCACTACCGGCGGGGCGACGCCTGGCACGTCTACCCGATGTACGATTTCGCCCACCCGCTTTCGGACGCGATCGAAAAGATCACCCACTCGCTCTGCACGTTGGAGTTCGAAAACAACCGCGACATCTACGATTGGCTGGTCGACACTCTGCCGTTTCCGGAGCCGCCGCGGCAGACCGAGTTCGCCCGGCTCAACCTCACCTACACGATCATGAGCAAGCGGAAGCTTCTGGAGCTGGTCGAAAAGAAGCTCGTATCGGGCTGGGACGATCCGCGCATGCCAACCCTTGCGGGCCTTCGTCGCCGCGGCTTCACCCCCGTCGCGCTGCGCGATTTCTGCGATCGGATAGGAGTCGCCAAGGCGAACAGCACGGTCGACGTGACGCTTCTTGAACATTGCCAGCGCGAGGCGCTGAACCTGGAAGTTCCGCGCGTGATGTGCGTGCTCCGCCCGCTCAAGCTGGTGATCGAAAATTATCCAGAGGGCGGGCCGGAACATCAGGTCGAACAGCTGGACGCGCCTCTCTATCCGCACGACGTGCCGAAGGTGGGAAGCCGAGAATTGCCATTCTCCCGCACGCTGTATATCGAGCGGGACGATTTCGCGGAAGTTCCTCCGAAAGGTTTTCACCGCCTTTCGCCGGGGCGCGAAGTGCGCCTGCGCTACGCCTATTTCGTCCGCTGCGAAAGCGTCATCAAAGACCCCGCGACCGGAGAGATCACGGAAGTCCGCTGCACTTACGATCCCGCGACCCGCGGCGGCTCTTCGCCCGATGGCAGGAAGGTGCCCGGTACCCTCCACTGGGTCTCGGCCGAGCACTCGCTGCCCGTCGAAGTGCGGCTCTACGATCGTTTGTTCAAGGTCGAGCGCCCCGATCTCGAAGAGGGGGGCTTTGAAACCACGATGAACCCTAACTCGCTCGAAGTGCTCGCCGATGCCCGACTCGAACCGGCCGCGGCGAAGCTGAACCTGGGTGAGCGTTTCCAGTTCGAGCGCCAGGGGTATTTCTACCGCGACCCGATCGATTCGACGACCGCCCGGCCGGTGTACAACCGCACCGTCCAGCTGCGCGACTCCTGGGCGGCGGAGGTCCAGAAACAGGCGCCGCAGGCTCCGGCGCCTCCCACCCCGCCCGCCGCCGCCAAAGCGCCCAAGGTGGTGGAAGAAAAGACGCCCGAACCGCTGACCGCCGAAGAGCAGGAGCTTCTCGATCGCCTGCGCCCCGAGCTAGCGCCGATCCTAGAGAACGTCCTAGCCGCGCACCCGGCCGAAGTCGAAAAGTACCGCTCAGGGAAAACCGGCCTGCTCGGTTTCCTCGTCGCCCAAGCGATGAAGCAGGTGGCGGCCACCGGGGCCGGCGGCGGCCAGGCGAGCCCGAAGTTGATCAACCTGCTGCTGGTGGCGGAGATCGGCACGACGTAGGTGGCAGGCTTTCACCGCGGTGCGCTTGACGCGCCTCGCTGGCTGTGTATACTCAGCATATGGATATGCACAGTGCGGGCTTCGTGATCTCGCAAGCCGACGGCCGGCCGATGTACCTGCAGATCATCGAGCAGATCAAACAGCGGATCGCGGTCGGCGATTGGGGGAAGGGCGAGGAGATCCCCTCGATCCGCCAGCTCGCGGTCGCCCTGGAAGTCAGCGTCATCACGGTCAAGCGCGCCTATCTGGAGCTGGAACGGGAGGGCGTGATCGTCACCCGCCACGGCAAGGGCTCGACGGTCGCCGCCGATGTCGATCTGGGGCCCCGCCTCTACGAGCGCGAGCTGGCGCAGCACCTCGACCAGGCCGCCCGGATCGGCGGCCTGCTGGGCCTTTCGCCTGACGATCTTGAAGACCGCCTGCGCAACGCGATTGCGTCCTACGAATCATCGAATCGCTCGACCGAGGAGAACCTATGAGCGACCTTGCCGTCCATTTCGCGGGCGTAGGGAAGACCTACCCCCATTTCACCCTCGACGACATCGATTTAGAGCTGTCCGCCGGGAGCATCCTGGGTTTCATCGGCGCGAACGGCGCGGGAAAATCCACCACGCTCCGCATCCTGATGGGGCTCGTGCATCAAGACCGCGGCACCGTCCAAGTGCTCGGCCATTCGATGCCGGGGAGCCAAGTGGCCGCCAAGCGCGACATCGGCTACGTCTCGGAAGATCTACGCCTCTACAAAGCTGCCACGCTGTCCTGGCATATGGAGTTCATCCGCTCGATCTTCGCCGGCTGGGATTCCGCCTACGCGTTGGAGCTCGCCCGGCGGTTCGACCTCAAGCCGGAGCAGAAGATCAAAGGTCTCTCGCATGGCCAGCGGGTCAAGGCTGCGCTGCTGCTCGCGCTCGCCCGGCGGCCCCGGCTGCTGGTGCTCGACGAGCCGACGACCGGGCTCGATCCGGTCGCCCGCCACGAGGTGCTCGGCGCGCTCACCGAGATCCTCGCGGACGAGCGCCGCACGGTCCTTTTTTCGTCGCACAACACGCTCGACGTGGAGCAGATCTCCGACCAGATCACCTTCATCGACCGCGGCCGGATCATCGAATCGGACGACAAGGAGAGTTTCCTCGATCGTTGGCGCCGCGTCCGGCTCGAAGTGCCGTCGAACGCCACGCTCCCGAGCGTCCCGGGGACCGTCGAGGCGACCCGCAGCGGCCGGCTCGCGATCGTGACCACCAACCGCTTCGAGCCTCGGGTGACGGAGGCCTATCAGGCCGCGGGCGCCACGGTGTTCGCGGTCGAACCGATGACTCTCGAAGAGATTTTCGTCGCCGACGTCCGCAGCCGGCGGGAAGGGAAGGCCGCATGAACGCTCTCGCGATGGATTTTCAAATGGTCCGCCGGCTCGTCCTCAAGGATTGGTATTTCCAGCGGAAGCCGATCTTCGGTTATCTCGCAGCCGGCGTCCTCGCGCTCGCGCTGATCGCAGACCCGAACGAGGGAGCGTTCTTCGCCGGCAGCATTCTGATGATCACGGTCCTGCTCGCCGTGGGCATCCACCTCGCGATGGCCTCGGTGGTCGAGGAGCGGAAGGACCAGACGCTCGCCTTCGTGATGAGCCTGCCGATCTCGGTCAAGGAGTACACGACGGCGAAGATCCTCTCCAACCTGCTGATCTTCCTGGTTCCGTGGCTCACCCTGCTGATCGGCAGCTTCGTGGTCATCGCGGTCAAACCGGGGCTTCCGGACGGCCTGATTCCGTTCACCGCGATCATCCTGCTGGAGCTTTTCGCCAGCTCCGTTCTGATCCTTTCGGTCGCTTTGGTCAGCGAGTCTCAAAACTGGACGATCGGCGCGATCGTGTTCGGGAACCTGTTCTTTCAAGGCTTCCTCTACACCGTCTCGCACCTGCCGAGCATCGCCCAGACGATGAAGGGCTCGCGCATCGTCTGGAGCCCGGCGGCCCTCACCCTACTGGTCGGCGAGGTCGCCGCGATCGCCCTGATGGTCGGATCGACCTTCTGGCTGCAATCGCGAAAGACGGACTTTCTCTGATCCCGCCGATTCCTCCCGAATCCGGAACCTCCGCCATGAACCGAACCGCCAGAATCTTCCGCCGGGCTCTTCTCGTCCTCGCCGGCCTCATTGCGCTGACGTTTATCGCGGCGTTCGTGATGATCTTCCTCGGCGACCCACAATTCGGCCCGCCGCCGCCGATGTCTCCCGACGCCATGGCCGCCTTCGCCGCGCGCTACGAACAGGTCTATCCGAGCGAAGCACGCCGATTTTCGATGCGAGACGGCGTTTGGCTCGCCGCCCACCGCTTCGCCGCGAATTCGGAGACCACGATCGTCCTCGTTCACGGCATCCTCGGCAGCAGCCTGGAGATGAACCGGCCCGCGGGCCTCCTGCGCCAGGCGACCGGCGCGAGCGTCGTGACGCTCGATCTGCGCGGCCACGGTGCATCGGGAGGTGTGCCCGGCGACATTTCCTACATCGGCCAATACGAGGACGATCTCGCTGACGTGGTGGCGAAACTCCGCGCCGGACAGCCTCACTGCCGGGTGATCCTCGCCGGGCATTCGATGGGCGGCGGGATCGTCCTGCGCTACGCCCTGAAAGCCGGCGCGCCGCCGGTCGACGGCTATCTGCTGCTCGCTCCGTTCCTGAGCGCCAAATCGCCGACCACGCCGCAGGAGGCTCGACCCGGTGACGACTCCTTCCTCCGGCTGAACGTCCCCCGTACCATCGGCTTGGCACTATGGAACCAGGTCGGCGTGACCGGGTTCAACGGCCTGCGCACGCTGTACTTCAATCTGCCGCCGGAGCTGCCGCTCACCTCGTACAGCTATCGGGCGATGGTGGGCAACGCGCCGGAGGATCACGCCCCGGCGCTCGCCCGGATCGAAGCGAGCGGCCGGCCGCTGCTGGTGGTCGTAGGGACCCGCGACGAAGCGTTCCGGGCAGATCGGTATGCGACCGCGCTCGGACCGGAGAAGAAGGCCCTCCGCCTCATCGACGGCGCGAGCCACGATGGAGTCCTCGTCGATCCGCAGGCGTTGCGAACGATCGGCCGATGGCTCGGCCGGCCCGCGCCTTCCGTAGCACCGGTCGCGCAACCCGCCACCTGAAAAACGAAATCGCCCGGACCCGCCGCCGGCTCCGTGCTGCTGGGAGCCGAGGGCAGGGACCGGGCGACGAGGTCGACCCCCTAGGGAACCGTTACTTCTTCTTGGTGTCCTTCGGTTTGTCGGCCGCACCCTTGACGGCGGCCTTCTTCGGCTTCTTGGTCTCTTTTTTCTGCGCGTTGTTGCCTTTTGCCATGGTCCCCTCCTGGCGGTCGCCGTCAAGGTGTAGCTCGGTTGGGCACCGCACAGCGATTCTACACGGAGCCCCCTCGGTCGCCTCTATACTTCTTGGGATGACGTCGCCGCCCGCGGGAACCGAGGCCCTCGATCTGCTCCGTTCGGCGCGCCGGATCGGCTACGTCTTTTCCGGCGGCTCGATGCGCTGCGCCTTCCAGGTCGGCGCGCTCGCTACACTTCGCCAGCTGGGAATCCAGCCGGCTCTGGCGATCGGAGTTTCCGCCGGGGCCTGGAATGCCGCGGCGGTCGCCGCGGGAACCGACGACCGGCTGCGCTCCTATTGGCGGGCGTTCCATCGCATGTCGCCGATCGATTTCCGCAACCTGCTGCGCGACGGTTCCCCCTTCCGCTACGGGGAAATCCACCGGCGCAATTTTTGCCGCTATATCGGCGCCGCCCGGCTCGCTGCGCCCGAGGCGCTGCCGCTCTTTGTCGGGGTCACCCGCCTCGCCGACCGGGCGCCCGTACTGTTCGAAGCGCGGCAGCTGGCCGATCCCTTCGCGCTGCTCCTCGCCTCGAACTACCTGCCGCCGTTCTATACCCGGGCGCCGAGGCTCAACGGCGAGCGGTACGGCGACGGCGGTTTGTCCGACAACCTTCCCTATGAGCGAGCGTTCGAGGAGGGGTGCGACGCGGTCGTGGTGTTCGCCAACAAGGGGGAGAGCGAGGGAGGCCTGTGCCGAGGCCCGCGCGATTCCGATCATCGGCCGCCGGCCGACCTCGCCCGGAAAATGGTCGTCCTGCGCCCCCGGCACCGGCTGCCGATCGGTTTCATCGAGCGGGACTGGAGCGTGATCGCCCGCACCATAGAGATCGGCCGCCTGCGGGCCAGCGAAATCCTACTCGGCGAGCGCCACCCGGAAACCGATGCCCGAGCCGAAGGTCGCGCCCCGACCGCGATCCTCGCCGACCTGTTCGGCCGCGGGCGCCGCCGGCCCGTGGAACCCTCCCCCGACGAGCCGATTTGACCGCCTTCCCGCGCCTGCTCTATGCTCAGCCGCGCGTTTCCGTCGGGGCGTAGCGCAGCCTGGTAGCGCACCTGCCTTGGGCGCAGGGGGTCCCCAGTTCAAATCTGGGCGCCCCGAATTCAATCGCAGGGATACTCTCCCCACGATGACGGTGACGGGCTGCGTGCCTCGGCTGCCTGTAGCTCAGATGGATAGAGCGGCGGCCTTCTAAGCCGCGGGTCGGGGGTTCGAATCCCTCCAGGCAGGCCATGCTTCTCGTGGCACGGTTCTTCAAAGCTGAACGGCGACCGGTGAGCCTTGCCACTCACCTCGCCGTTCTCCCAAGGCGCCCGTAGCTCAGCTGGATAGAGCGGCAGCCTCCGAAGCTGTAGGTCGCAGGTTCGACTCCTGCCGGGCGCACCATCGTTTTTGCCGTTCGACAAACCTCGCCATCAGGCGTAGAGACGCCCCAGGACGCATCCACGACCGAACCGGGTCCTCTGCCGTCGGGGCGTCTCCGAAGCATGGCAACCGTCTGCAGCGCCCATCATTCGGCGTAGGGGGCCGGGCGGATTCCGCAGATGAACAATCCGGATTCCCAAACCGGGCAGGAAGGAGTTCGGGAGATCGGCCTAGCCAAGTTGTTGGAGCCTCTTGTCTACCCGGCAAGGCAAGTCGTGGCGTATTTGGTGGCCCGCACTTCGATCGCCTCGGCTCGGACGTTTCGGGAGCCACCCCAAGAATCGATCTTCACCATCTCCTTCGTCCAAACTGCGCGTGCCGAGCTGGCCGCTGACTTCTATCATGCCGAGGATGAAATCAGGTCTCTTTTAGTGTGCTTGGCGCAGAGACTGATCCGATGGGCGGCCTGTCGCGTCACCTTATGTGCCGAGAACAAGTCGACAAGGGATCGACCCTCGGCAGGCCCTGTGAGTGTGGCTTTCTGTTGCGACACCTGGCTGAACTGCTTCGCCCATTCGGTCTCTACCCGGCCCAGGAATATACCTGAGCCGGGCAGCGATAGGCTTAACCTACAAAACAAATGCTCCCACACGACTGGCGCCCACAGGAGCACGTCCCGCAATCCGTGACGATACAAGTGAAGTAAGGGGATACCGATGGCTCCACCGCTACTGCTTGCCCCCCTGCGTTCTGCAGGTGATTTTCGGTCAGTGAAGCGATGGTCTCTCGATTGAGGGTAAGTTTCATTCTCTTTCGCATGAGTCACTCCTTTTTACGGTTGTGAGCAGTCAAACCCTTTGCGCAGTGTATCTTCATGGCTATAAGAAGTAAATTTGCAAGACTGTAAATAAAAGTAATCACCTGGAGACCCTGGAAGTGCGCCGTTTGTCGATGACGACGCCGAGTTTGCAGCGCTTTTTTCAGGTTTGGAGCTCCACCGGATGTTCCTGGAAAGCGGCACGCACTCGGCGTGGGATCGTCGATTGGTGGAGTCTTTTGGCCATGAGGTCATCACGGCCAAACCTGCGAAGGTTTAGGCGATCGGCTCGAGTCAGCAAAAAACGGACGAGCGGGATGACCTGGCGCGATTAGGTCGTGTGGAGTCGCGGTGCTATCGCCGGTTCATGTACGCAGCCCTGAGGTGCAGCAAGCCCTGGCTGTTGTGTGAGCCCGGGAAGGGCTATCCATCATGGCCGGCCCCCGCCGACGCCCGCCGGAGCCGCCACAAGCAACGGATGGCCCGGAAACGCCTCCTCGGCCTCCTTTCGGGCTTCGGGCGTGCCCAGGGCGAGGAGCCGGCGGATGTACTCCTCGACGGGCATCGTTGATTGCAGCGAGACGGAACGCTCGAACCGCGGAGTGAAGTACCAGCGGATGAACGAGGCGACGGTGGCCTGGTCGGTAGGCGCCTGCTCGGCCATTTTGCGCAGGTTGGCCATTCGTTCTACGCGCTCCTTGGCGGGGATCGGTTCCACTCCCAGATCGGTCATCCGGTAGCCTCCGATCGTCTCGGCCGCTTCTGCAAGGTTCTCTGAGTTTTTCACTTTCCCGAACAACACATCCCAAACGCGCGCCGTGCGCGGGCCACGGCGAGGGCTCGGTCGAGCTGGCCGTCTTTGCCCAACTCGGCGAAGAAGACCGGGATCGCCAGCTTCACCGTCTCCATGCTGATCTGGCCCTGCATGGCGAGCACCGCCGTCACGCCGACCTCGGCCAGGCGCGGCGCCAGGGCCGACTGGGTGCTTCCGTCCGCGCTGCCGCCGCTCTCGCAGGAGGCGAGGACCACGAGGCGCGGCGGCTCCGGCAGCTCGCGAAGCCGCTCCGCCAGCGTTGCGCCTTCGACCCGCGCGACCCTGCCCTCGTCGTTTTGGAGAAAGAGCCAAGGGACCTGGCCGCGGACGAGCGCTCCGTGACAGACCAGGTAGAGAACGTCGCATCCTTGGCGGAGCGCGGCGATCAGACGCTCCAGGGTGAGAGGCGCTTCGCGTCCCAGAACGGTGGACCGGATGCGCCCGAGCCCTTCTTTAGCGCGCTCGATCTCGCCGTCGAGGTCCACCGCCGCGAGATTGTAGGTTGCGAGGTCGGACGGCGCCGCGACGGCGATCAGGGCTTTCAGCTCCGCTTTGCGACGGAGCTTCACCGGCCGCCAGTCCTGGCTGACCAGAAAGCGGGGAAAGAGGATCTTTTCCGACGTGGCGAGCTGCGCCCCCGTCTCCGGATCGCGCAGCAGCTCCCACCGCAGGCCGTTGAGCTCGGCAGCGGACGGTCCCACTAAAAGCCGCAAGCGAAGGAACCGGCTGCTCGCTTCGACGGCCGTCTTCGCCCGGTCAAAGAGCCTGCGCACCCGTTGGTCGGCAAAGACCTGAGCGGCGAGGGCCTCGCCGTAGGCCCGAGGGTCGTGCTGCAAGCTCAACAGCACCGCCAGATCGAGAGCGGCGGGCCCTTTTGCCGCGGGGATTTCGGCTTCGCTCTCCGGATCCGTGAAGCGCAGCTCGACCTCGAAATCCCCGGCGGCCAGCCGCGAAAGGCCGATCTCAAGCTCGGGCAAGGATGTTTTGACGGTCATCGGTGGAACAATGCCCAAGAGGATATCCCATGACCCCCGAGGAGATGCTCATCACGAACGGGATCGACGCGCTCTCCGGGCGTCCGCTGATCCCGCCGCTCCGGCTGAGCGAAGCCGCCGCCTTTTTGGAGGGAGCCCCCGACGACCCGGCGGTGACGGCCCTGCTGCAAAGCATCTGGCGCACCGTCAAAGATCCTGATTCTCACTATGGTCTTCCCATGGGCATCGATCCGGCCAGCGTGCCGCAGGCCGGCTGGGCCATCGTCTTCCACCAGGACGAGGCGCCGACGACGCGGGAGGCGCTGGCACCGCTGATCGAACACCGCCGCGGACAGGTGGCCGAGGACCGAGTCAAGGTGCTGGAGTATCGAAGCGGCGAGAGACGCGCCCAGTGGCTGGCCCGCCACGGCGTGGGAGCGGGTACCGTCGATCCGACCAAGGTGCCGTTTTATCTCTTGCTGGTCGGGGGCCCGGAAAAGATCCCTTTCACCTTCGGCCATCTGCTCGACGTGGAATACGCCGTCGGTCTCCTGCATTTCGACACGGCCGAAGAGTATGCCCGTTACGCCGAGAGCGTTATCAGCTACGAGCGCTACGAGCGCCACGAGCGCTCCGAAACCGGCGCGCCTTCGGCCCGCGCGAAAGAGGCGGTCTTCTTCGGCACTCGCCACGACTATGACCGCGCGACGCAACTCAGCGCCGATTCTCTGGTGAAGCCCCTGGCAAGCGGCGCTCTCACCGCGACCGGGGCCGCCGAGCGCCGAGGCTTCGGCAGCCTCATCCACGTAGAAGACGGGGCCACGAAAGAACGGCTCTGCCAACTCTTCGATCCCCCGGCGGGGACCCAGCCGCCGGCATTCCTCTTCACCGCCACCCACGGCGTGGGGTTCCCCTCAGGGCATCCCCTGCAATGGGCCGCGCAGGGGGCGTTGCTCTGCCAGGACTGGCCGGGGTTCGGCGCTTTGAGCCCCGAGCACTATTTCGCCGCCGCGGACCTTCCGGCGAGCGCGCGAGTCCACGGCTTGGTCGCTTTCCATTTCGCCTGCTACGGGGGCGGCACCCCCTCTCACGACCGCTTTTTTCATAAACCGGGGATGCCTCCACCGGCCATCGCCGAGAAGCCGTTCCTGGCCGCCCTGCCCAAGGCGCTCCTTGCCCATCCAAACGGCGGAGCCCTGGCGGTGATCGCCCACGTCGAGCGCGCATGGGGCTATTCGATCGTCACCGCCAACGCCGGCCCCCAGCTCCTGCCCTTCGAAAACGCCATCGGCCGCATCCTCTCCGGGCAGCCCGTGGGACACGCCATGAAGGATTTCAACGAACGGTACGCGACGCTCGCCACCAGCCTCAGCAGCCTTTTGGAAGAAGCGAGTTTTGGCGTCACCGTCTCCGACTTCGAGCTGGTGAGCGCCTGGGCCGAGCGAAACGACGCCGAGGGCTACGTGGTCCTGGGAGACCCCGCGGTTCAAATGCGGGTCGACGACCTGTGAAAGGAAGACCGAATGCCGATCGAGAACGTCCCGGGCACCGACCTCCAGTATCACCTGATGGCTTTCGATGCGGACGGCCGGGAACGAACGGACGACCCGGACGGCCTGATGAGTCGCCGGGCCCTGGAAGAGTTGGCGCAGCAACCGATCACCGACGTTTTCGTCATCAGCCATGGCTGGCAGGGGGATGTTCCGGCGGCCCGGGACCAGTACAACCGCTGGATCGCGGCGATGGCCGGAGTGGAGGCCGACGTAGAGCGTCTGCGCGAGCTTCGCCCCGGCTTCCGTCCCCTCCTCCTTGGCCTGCACTGGCCGAGCTTGCCCTGGGGCGACGAAGAGCTGGGAGGCGGGGCGGGACTCTCCTTCGAAGCTCCGAAAGCGCCACCGGTCCAGGAGACGATCGACCGCTACGCCGAGCGAATTTCCGCTACTCCGACCGCGCGCGAAGCGCTGGCCACCCTGTTCGAGGCCGCTCGCCAAAACGTCGCGCCCGATACCTTACCTCCCGCGGTGCGCGCCGCCTACGAGATCCTGAACCGTGAGGCCCACCTGGGAAGCGAGGGCGAGGGAGGCGGCCCGGGCAACGACCGCGAGCCCTTCGACCCGGAGCTTTCCTATCAGGCCGCGAAGGAAGAGGATGCGGCGAGCTTCGGCAGCTTCAGTTTCGGCGGCCTGCTGTCACCGCTTCGCCAGCTCTCTTTTTGGAAAATGAAGGACCGCGCGCGAAAGTTCGGCGAGGGCGCCGGGGCGAAGCTGCTCGGCGACCTGCAGGCGGTCCGCGAAGGGGTTCGACTTCACCTCATGGGGCATAGTTTCGGCTGCATCGTCGTCTCCGCCTCGATCGCCGGTCCTTCCGGAGAGAGCCGGTTGCACCGGCCCATCGACTCGGTTTTCCTGGTCCAGGGAGCCCTCTCGATGTGGTCGTACTGCTCGGACATTCCTTCGATGCCGGGCCAACCCGGCTATTTCCATCCGATCTTCTCCGGCCGCAGGGTCAGCGGCCCGATGGTGACCACCCAATCGGAGCATGACAGCGCGGTCGGCCGTTTCTATCCGATCGGCGCCGGCATCCGCCGCCAGGTGGTCTTCGCCCCGGGAGAGCTCCCCAAGTATGGCGGCCTCGGCGCCTTCGGAGTGCGCGGGCCCGGGTCGGACATTTCGGATCTGCGGATGAAGCCGGCCGCCGAGCCTTACGCGTTTGAACCGGGCAAGGTCTACAACCTAGAGAGCAGCCGGTTTATCAATCAGGGGGGCGGTGCCTCGGGAGCCCACAGCGACATTGCCAAACCCGAGGTGGCGCATGCGTTCTGGGAAGCGGTCCGGTCGGCCGGCTGAATCGAGGGCGCACATCTTGCCAGTCGCTGAGAAGGCTTTTCCGGATTCACCCAAGCGTTCGGGTGTGCGGCGAGCGCGGCTGCGAGATCCTCAACGAGAAGGAGGCTCCAGCCCTCGGTAGGCCGAGGAACAGGCTTTGCACCCCGAGCATGCTGCCGAAGCCGGCGAAACGCTCTTCGCTCTCTCGAGGTGATCCGATGCACCCATCCTTCCGCTCCCGCTTCGCATTCGCCGCGACCCTCTTGATCCTCGGGCTCTCGGTGGGGTGCGCCTCCTCGGCGAAGCTCCCGGTCTCCGCCGGCACCGGGCCGAATCCGGCGATCCCCGCGCCCAGCAAATCGCTGATCCCCACGGTCAACGTCGTCACCGCCATAGGCTGGCCGGAAGGGGCGAAACCGGTGGCCGCCCCGGGGACCGCCGTGACCGCCTTTGCCAAGGGGCTCGATCATCCGCGATGGCTCTACGTGCTGCCGAACGGCGACGTTCTGGTCGCAGAGACCAACGCGCCGCCGCGCCCCAAGGACGGCACGGGGATCAAGGGGTTTTTCTTCAAAAAGCTCCAGAAGAAGGCGGGCGGCGCCGTGCCGAGCGCGAACCGGATCACGCGCTTGCGGGACGCGGACGGCGACGGGTTCGCCGAGGACCGGACGGTCTTCCTTTCCGGCCTGAGCTCCCCGTTTGGCATCGCATTGGTCGGCAACGATCTCTACGTGGCGGACAGCGACGCGATCGTGAAGTTCCCCTACGCACAGGGCGCGAAAGAGATCACGGCCAAGGGGACCAAATTGCTCGACCTCCCCGCGGGTCCGCGCAACCATCACTGGACCAAGAACGTGATCGCCTCGGCGGACGGCTCGAAGCTCTACGTGGCGGTCGGCTCCAACAGCAACGCGGCGGAGAACGGGATGGACGAAGAGGTGGATCGCGCCGCGATCTGGGAGGTGGACGCGAAGACCGGAAGCCATCGCGTCTTCGCCTCCGGACTGCGAAATCCTGTGGGACTCGCCTGGCAGCCCGAAAGCGGCGCCCTGTGGACGGCGGTCAACGAACGCGACGAGCTGGGCAGCGATCTGGTCCCCGACTACCTCACCTCGGTGCGCGACGGCGGCTTCTACGGCTGGCCTTACAGCTACTACGGCCGGCACATCGATACGCGGGTCAAACCGCAGCGGCCCGATCTGGTCGCCAAGGCGCTGGTTCCCGACTACGCGCTCGGGCCGCACACCGCCTCGTTGGGCCTCGCCTGGTCGAAGGGCACGACGCTACCCGAGCCCTTCGGGCGCGGCATGTTCGTCGGCCAGCATGGCTCGTGGAACCGCAAGCCCCGAAGCGGCTACAAGGTAATTTTCGTGCCGTTCTCCGGCAGCGCCGCGGCAGGAGAGCCGATCGACGTCCTAACCGGATTCGTCAAACCGGACGGGGAGGCGATGGGACGACCGGTGGGCGTAGCGATCGACAAGCAAGGTGCTCTGCTGGTGGCGGACGATGTCGGCAACGCCGTCTGGCGAGTCACCGCGGCGAAAACCTCGACGACGGCGACGGAGACTTCTCCGCGCGGCGAAAGGTGACCGGCCGGGGAGTTGCGATCGGAAAGGCTTCCCCGTGAACCCGGCGAGTCTTCTCCTTCTCCTCTGGCTCCAGACGACGGCGCAGGCTGCGCGCCCCCCGTCGTCCGATTGGCTCGCTCTGCCCTCCTATGCCGATACTCTGGTGGTCACCGATTCTCGGGAAGAGAGACGGCTCACGGACGCCGTCTCCTCGATTACCACGCTGCCCCGCGAAGAGTTGGCGCAGTCTCCCGCGCTGACGTTGGACGAGCAACTGCGCCAGGTTCCCGGCTTCAGCCTGCTGCGCCGGTCGAGCAGCCTCTCGGCACACCCGACCTCGCAAGGGGTCTCCCTTCGCGGTCTCGGACCGAGCGGCGCCAGCCGCACCCTCGTGCTGTTCGACGGCACGCCGCTCAACGATCCCTTCGGCGGCTGGGTCTATTGGAATCGCCTGCCTCCCGCGGCTCTGGAGAGCGTCGAGGTGGCCCGCGGCTCCCTCTCTCAGCTCTACGGTAGCGCGGCGATGGGCGGTGCCATCCAGCTCCTGGCGCGGACGCCAAAACAAAAAAGGACTTTCGAGGCGAATCTGCGCCTGGGGGACCACCGCACAGGGGACGCCGAGGTCTTCGCGGCCGGCTCGGCGCAGGACGGCGCTCGGCAGGGGAGTGTTGTCGGCCGTCATTTCGACACCGACGGCTTCTACGTGCTTTCTCCCGAGAACCGCGGTGCGGTGGACCGCCGCGCGAACGTGGGTTTCGACAGCTTCTACGGCCGCTTCCAGTGGCAGGGCTATCACGCCGGATGGAACGCCTTCCGCGAGGAGCGGGGCAACGGCACCGCCTTGCAGACGAACGAAACTCGGCTCCAAACCCTCGATGCGGGCTACGGCGGCGAGCGGTGGCAATGGGACCTTTACGGCCAGTCGCAACGCTTCGAGAGCACCTTCTCCCGCATCCTCGCCGATCGGTCGCAAGAGTTTCTGACCGCCGTCCAGGACGTTCGCGTAGATGCATTTGGCGGCTCGGCGTCGTGGCGTTCCGGCGGCGGTTTCCTGGTCGGAGGCGATTTACGCCGCGCCTCGTGGAACCCTCGCCAGCAGACGCTCGGCGGCCTCTATTCCCAGAAAGTCGCTCGCGTCACCTCTCGGCTCGACCTGATCGCCGGCGCCCGTCTCGACCTCTGGCAAGCAAGCAGCACCCGTTCCAGCTTCAATCCCCGGCTCGGCCTCCTGCTGCGCGCCTCGGACGCGGTGACCCTACGGGTTTCGGCCTATCGGGGCTTCCGGACTCCGACGCTCAACGAGCTCTACCGTCCGTTCCGGGTGGGCAACGTCGAGACAGAAGCCAATCCCGCTCTCCGCGAAGAAACCCTCCTCGGTGCCGAGATCGGCGCCGATTTCTCCCCCAATTCGCGCACTTTCTTTCGCGCCAACGCATTTCGAAACCGGCTCGACGGCGCGATCGGCAACGTCACCCTCTCGGCCACTCCGCAGCTGATCACCCGGCGGCGCCAGAACCTGGACCGCGTCGAGGTCGACGGTCTAGAAACCGAGGCCCGCTTCCGTCCGTTCGCCCGCTGGCAACTCCAGGCCTCCTACCTCTATTCGGACTCCCGGGTGGAACGAACCGGCCTGCGCGTACCGCAAGTCCCCCGCCAGCAAGGATCGATGGGAGTGAGCTGGGACGGCCCTCTGCGAGTCTCTCTATCAGGTCGCGGAGCCACCTCCCAGTTCGAAGACGACCAGAACCTCCTGGCCCTGCCGTCCTTCTTCGTCTTCGACCTCTCCCTCCGTCTTCCGCTAAGAGACCGATTCGAAATCTTTCTCGCCGCGGAAAACCTGCTCAACGAAAAAGTCGTAACGGGCCGCACTCCCCTGGAGAACCTGGGCGCGCCGCGTCTGGTGCAGGTGGGCGTCAAGATGCGGCTGCGGCGCGATTGAACCCCTCCCTGCTCGATACTGACGGGGCGAGACGATCGTCTCTACTGGGACAGGTGCTGCCAGAAATCCGGATCGAGTCGCCTCGACCGCAACAGGCCCCAGTCGCCTCCGATTAAAAAACGCGACAGGCATGCCCTTGTTGGCCCAGATTGGATGGTCTTGAAAATTGAGAGCGGCGTAGTGAGCGCGCCTATCGTCTCTTCCGGAGCTGCCGAGGTCGCGTCCCGATGGTCCATCCGATTCCAAGGTAGCGCGTTTTTCTCCCAAGCGAATGTGGTCAACGCCCAGACTCCGGCTTCCACCGGAAAGGAGGAAATCATGCGCCTGAATCGTCCCCTTTCTATTTTTTTGCTCTCCCTCAGCTTGGCCTTTGTTCCGCTGCAGAAGTCCTTCGCCTGTGATTCCGGAGATAACTTTTTCACTCACAGCGGCATCCTCAGCAATCTGGCGGACGGCCCTCCCAGCGTTCGAGTTGTGAACTTCAACCTGCCCTCTGGCGGAGACCGATTCGAGGTCAAGGTAAATTTCCTCAAAGGGGAGCTGTCCGCCGCTGCGGTCGATGCCTACATCGACCACCTGAACGAGCAAGCCCGAAAGCGAGGCGAGATTAAGGGCTCGGCGTTTTGGGACAGAGTTCGAGAGAAACTGAAGGAGATGGAGTCCGACGCCTACTTTGAGGTCTTCGACAGCGCCGGGCGGCGTGTCGGCCGGGTCGAGCACCTGGAAGCGGTGACGTTTTTCAAGACGATCAAGTTCCGCCGGGGAGATTCCCGCTACACGGTTCGGATCACTTGCACCGCAGGCGCGGGCCTCTATCACCTGACGGCCGAGTGCGACTGAAGATCGATGCCAGGGACGGACAGGCGATCCTGAAGGCGCCTACTTCCAGTCTCCAATCACCTGGAATGCCGCCCAGTAGTAAGGGGCGGTGGCGTCGAAACGGATCGTCTGTCCGTCCGGGCCGGGTATCTCGATGGGGCCGGCGAGAAGCTCGCGCTGGGCGGCTTGAAGAGCTTGGTCTTTCGGCTGGCCGGAGGTGAGGTGGCGGTAGAAGCGGATCATCAACTCGGCCGTCGCCTCGTCCCGCACTTCCCAGAGGCTCGCGATCACGGTGCGGGCACCGGCATACTGGAAGGCACGAGTGAGGCCGATGAGCCCTTCGCCGCCCTGTTCTTCGCCGAGCCCACTATCGCAAGCTGAGAGCACGACGAGATCCGCGTCCAAGCGCATGCCCTCGAAGATCTCCCACACCTGGAGGATGCCGTTCTCGCGGTCTTCCGGAAAGCTCTCAGGCATGCTCAAAAGAAGGGAGGAGTTCAGCGGAAAGCGATCGTCAAGCCGGGCGTGGGTGGCGAAGTGAAGGATGCGCGCGCCCCTGCCGATGGCCTTCACTTTCTCTTCGGTGGCTTCGGCGCCCAGGAAGGTCTGCTCACGATTCGGAGGGAAGAGGGCAGCGATGCCCTCGACCTCCCTGCGGGTGTTGGGCAAGGGCGCCAGTTCGAGAGTTCCCTGGCGGGCAGCGGAGCGCAGGCGGATGTCGGCGATCTTTTCGGGGTCCTTGAGGGTAACGCTTGCCGGAAATATGGGGTCTCCGAAGCCTACGAATTCAAGGGCTGTCCCGTCGTCGGGCTTGGCGGGGTCGCGACGGTCCTTCTTGAGCTCAGCGAATACGGTGGCGGAGAGCACGGAATGAAAGGGCTTCCACTCGGCCAGGTACTGGTCCCGCTTGACACCATCCTCACCCACTATTTCGCGGGAGAGTGCCGCTAACGGTAGGTAGTGAAGCGGGCCATCTGCCACGATCATCACCCGCTCGGCCTTCTCGATTTCGGCCTCGGCCGGTTTGAGCAGGATGTCGTAGAGGTCCTTCCCCAGTTGGCGAAGCTCGGTGAGCTTGAGATCTCCCAGGGCCGTTCCGGGTCGAGCTTCAGAGATCAGTTCGCGGAAGCGCTCGACTCGTTGCCGGACCTGAGTGCCACTTGCGAGAAGGGTGTACGCGTGGGGACCTCTTTCGCGGCTCAATGCGAAGAGATAGACCTCGTCGTCACCAGCCAGGTAGGAAAGCATCAGAGTGCCAGAGTCGAGGCTCTTCTGGGCATCGACAGCATTGAGCGCCTGGGGATACTGCAGCGCAGCAAACCGAGGTTGCGATGTGCGAAGTGCCGAGATTGCTCGATCTCGCGCTGCAAACAATGACTCCTCGTCTCTAATGACATCTTCCAATGAAGCAAAACCAGCTTTCGAATCTACCCCGGATCTTGCACGGCGAGTTTGTGCCAGCTTTGCTTCGATCTCACGAACAGCAGCCGCGGTCTCACTGCCTTCCTCGGTAGCCCATTTAAGAGTTCTTTCCGAGATGAGTTCGAGAAGAC
This sequence comes from Acidobacteriota bacterium, assembly GCA_040005235.1. Taxonomy (GTDB): domain Bacteria; phylum Acidobacteriota; class Thermoanaerobaculia; order Multivoradales; family UBA5704; genus DASYKS01. Next base: position 31,875 of record JBDTZG010000011.1, read on the forward strand.
CACGTCCTCTGCTTCTCTCTAGGATCTGAAAGCCTGACGCCCAATCGCCCAATCGCAAGCTAGAGAGTACAGCCTTGCGATAGACACCCCTGTTCCTGGCTCGAAAATTGTTCTTTCTGTCAGAGGCTCCACCAAGCTCAACAGACTGCCTTTCCAGTCCGTCTAGTGCCTTGAGGAAGTCTTCTCGCGCAACAGCGTACTGCGACCTCTTGAGTGATACCTCGGCCAGTCCTATATAGACGCTCGCCTCAACACTGGGAATACCCACTGAATTTGAAACCGCCAGCGCCTTCTTATAAACTTTCTCCGCTTCCGATAGCTTCCCACTCCGCAATGTAAAGTCACCAAGAGTAACCAGATTACTGGCATAACAAGTTCGACAGGAACCGCTCTTTTCTTGTCTCTCAATGGCGTCAAGGAAATACGTTCTCGCTCGTGCTACATCACCCCGGCGGCCATAGATGTTTCCAAGATTCATTAGTCCGGTAGCGAGTTCCGGGGAGTCGTTATCAAGCAATTGATTTGCCTGATTGATGGTCTTAATAGCCAGGTCGAATTGACCATTTTGCGCCTGAAGGAAGGCGAGGGAGTTGAGCTGGGTAGACAACACTGAGCTTCGAGGCGCGAGCCTTCTTTGTATCTCTATTGCTCGCGTCAGAAGCACCTCACACTCCGCAACTTCTCCCGCTTCGCAGTACAGGTGACTTAAATTGGTCAGCACATCGGCAACTTCCTGACTGCCCGGTTGGACGGCAGTGAACCCAAGCAATGAGCGTCGCCACCGTGACTCAGCGAGTTCGATGTCTCCGCGCTCGCTCGAGACTCCGGCCAAATTGTTGAGAGCGCCAGCGATGTTGGCTTGATTATTGTCTAAACCTTCGAGAACTCCTAGCGCTTGAAGGTAGTAGGTCTCTGCAGTTGCCAAGTCACCTCGCCCGCGAGCAATTTGGCCAATGGAAATCATCAGATTGGCAATTGGACCCTTGGACCCTGGTGGATGTTCTCGCCAGAATGCCAGAGATTCCTCGAGGAATTCTGCCGCCCGCTTGTCATCACCCTTTAAGTGGTAGAGGGTTCCGAGGTTGTATTTGAGGCCTCCGATATGCGGGCTAGTTGGCCATAGGACTTCATAAAGACCAAGTGCTCGTTCCCAGAGAGGAGTTGCATCTCGAAAACTGTGTTTCTCGTAATACAGCAGGGCCAGCTGGGCTGCAGAGTCAGCCTCAGCCAGACTTCCCGGAGCATGCACTCTGGAAACTTGGAGTGAGTCTTTGGCATAGTCGAGAGCTGCGTCTGGCTCATTCGTTTTAGCCAGCGTCATTGCAAGTTCTCGTTTCAGGCGGGATTCCGCAAGTCCCAGCCGACAGCTCTCAGGGAGCAGAGCAAGGGCTTCAACCAGAAACTCGCGGGCGCCGCTGTAGTCTTCTTTGAAATATCGGTTCAGCCCCAAGAACTCCACAGCTCTTGAAAGAGGAAACCCCGCCGGACAGGTGTTGCCCAGCTCGGACCTTGAGGAGTAGGCAGCCGGTCTATGGCCATCTAACGACAATGCAGGAAACAACAAGTAGCATGCTGAGGCCCTATAGCGATCGACAAGCTTGGCCGCGAGTCGGAGCACCCGCACAGAGTCCCCTTTCAGGAGGTCCGCCCTTGCCTGGCCAAGCTCTTGGAGCGCGCTGGGAGCGAAAACTGGCCTGACGGAAGCACTCCATCGACCAAGCGGCACCTGATCCAGCAGGTCCTGTGTCCCTCGCTTTCCACGGAACCGAATCACCCCCCGTGGAGCCTGCTCAACTTCCAACCACATCCAGTCAAACGGGCTCTCAATCGTCCCGCTCGCCCCTTCCGGGTTAGCCGGCGGATTGGGCAAGCGCTCCCAACTGAGGATCACGTCTCCCGGCTGCAATCCGGCGCGCTTCAATGCCGAGTCCTCCGGGATCTCCTCGATCACGACACCCGGCAGCACCAGCGGCTCGCTCTCGTCGAGGTCGAGAGGCGGAAGCGCTTCTGAATCGGCTTTCTGGGTTTGTCCTATGGCGGGCTGAATCTGGATAAACAGCAGCGGCCAGGTAATGCAGAGTGTCATCGTGCCGCGGGCGATGGAACGGATGAAGGGCATGGGACGATCCTCCTTGGCCAAATAGAACAACAGTTTGCTCCGCGGTGACCCGGACTTCAGAGTCCGAGCTTTGCCAAACGCTCTCCCACGTCACGAGCCTCTCGACTCTCTTCTCCGAAAAACTCTTGTTCGATGTGACGGGCTTCCGTGAGGAGCTTGCGGGCCTCTCCCAAGTCGCCCAGCTCCTCCCGCACGCGCGCCAGATTGATCAGGCTCTTTGCGGTGTCCGGGTGGCCGTCTGGATAGAGACTGCGCCGGAGGGCGAGGGCATCGCGTTGGAGGGCCTCAGATTCCTTGAATCGGCGTTGGTAGAAGAGCAAGGCCGCCAGGTTGTTCATCGTCGCCGCGAGGCCGGGGCTCTTGGGGCCTTCGAGTTTTCGTCGCATGGCGATCGACCGCCGATACAATGGCTCAGCCTCGCTTCCTCGTTTCTCGCTCGCCAAGACCAAGGCCAGCGTGTTGAGCGACTGCGCCCCATCGACGGATTCCGGCCCGAGGAGCCGCTCCTTCATCGCCAGCCCCTCGCGAGCCAACGCCTCCGCCTCGGCGAGGAGTCGCGCGGCATCGGCTTCCATTGGCTTCCCGGCTTGGCTGCGCAGCAGCGAAGCCAGGTTGTTCAAACCACGGGCGAGATCGCGATGGCCGTCGGGGAACGCGCGGCGCTGGATGGCGATCGCCTGGCGGATCATCGGCTCGGCCCCAGCTTCATCTCCCCGGCTACGACGGGCTCCCGCGAGATTGTGGAGGCTCTCCGCCACCAGGAAGTGGTCCGGTCCGAAGGTTGCCCGCCGCAGGCGCAACGCCTCCTTAAGGAAGGCTTCCGCCTCCGCGAACAACCCCAGGCTTCGATAGCCGACGCCGATCACGTCGAACACCGCGGCGCGGGTGGCCGGGTCCAGAGAGGTGTCCACCTCCAGCTGGGCCGCCCGCCGCGAGAGCGCCTCTCGCACCGTGGCCTCTTTCCCCTTGGCCGTGCGGGGGTCCACCTCTTCGAGAAAGCTCAGGAACACCTCGCGGACGGCCTCGGCGCGGTCGCGCTCGGTGCGGATCTGCCGATTCTGGCGGGCGATCGCTGCCTGCTGCACGGCGTAGGTGGCACCGAGGGCAAGGCCCAATCCCAGGATCGCGGCGCTCGCGCCCACGCCGACGCGATGCCGGCGAACGAACTTCCCTGCTCGATAGAGGGCCGACTCGCCGCGGGCCAGCACCGGGCGCCCGTCGAGGTGGCGGCGCAGATCCTCGGCGAACGCCTCCACCGAGCCATAGCGGCGCTCCGGCTCCTTCCGCAGCGCCTGCAGAAGGATCGTGTCGAGGTCGCCGCGAAGCTCGCGAAACAGCTTCCGCGACACCTCACCCCCCTCTTCCTTCGGAGCCGCCCGAAGGATCGCAGTGCTCGGTCGGAGCGGCTTGTCCTCGCAAACGATCCGCCGGATCTCGGACGTGGTCACGTTTTCCGTGGGGTAGGGGCGCTCACCCGTCAGCAACTCGAAGAGCACGACGCCCAGGGAGTAAACATCCGTGGCCGTGGTGATCGGCCCACCCAGAAACTGCTCCGGGCTGGCGTACCGGTCGGTCTTCGGCGCCGGCCGGCCGAGCGCGGTGTGCGGACCTCCCTCGCCGTCGCCAACCAGCTTGGCGATGCCGAAGTCGAGCAACTTCGGCGTGCCGTCGCCGGTGACGAGAATGTTGGCCGGCTTGAGGTCCCGATGTACGACGAGGTTGCGATGCGCAAACGCCACGGCCGAGCAGACTCCGAGAAAGAGCTCCAGGCGATCGCGGAGGGAAAGCCGACGCTCCGCGCAGTAGCGGTCGATCGGCTCGCCCTCGACCGCCTCCATAACGAAGTAAGGCCGCCCCTGGACGGTGCTGCCGCCGTCCGTCAGCCGGGCGATGTTGGGATGGGAGAGCTGGGCGAGGATCTGCCGTTCGGAGCGAAAGCGGGCGAGGATCTCGTCAGTGTGGAGCCCGGCCTGCAGGAGCTTGATCGCTACGCGCTGTTCGAACTCTCCCACCCGCTCGGCCAAGAACACGATCCCCATGCCGCCCCTGCCCAGCGGTTCGATCAGCCGGTAGGGCCCGACCTCGCCACCCGCCTTCGGTTCGTCGGGAGATTCACGGAGCGAGAAGAGGGGCTCGGAGATGAAATCTCCCAGATCCTCCTCGGCGACGAGGTAGGTCAGCACTTCCGCTTCGAGCGCCGCATCACCCTCGCACTCCGCGCGCAGGAAGGCGGCGCGCTCGGAGGCCGGCCGTTCCAGCGTATCGGCCAGGAGCCTTTTGACCTGCTGCCAACGCTCCGCCTCGGCCACGCTGCCTCCTACTTTTTCCCCAGGACCTTGAAGAGCCACAGACGCGCCGTTTCCCACTCCCGTTTGACGGTGGTGATGGAGATGCTCAGGAGTTCCGCGATCTCGTCGTTCTGGAGTCCGGTGAAGAATCGCAGCTCGACGATGCGCGCCTGACGGGAATCGACCTCGGCCAGTTTTTGGAGAGCGTCATCGAGCGATAGCAGATCCAGGTTGCTCTCCCAGCCCATCTCCGGCACCGCTTCGAGCGAAACCGGCCGGGCGCCGCTGCCCCGCTTCAAGCGATCCCGCGTGCGGGCGTAGTCCACCAGGATGCGGCGCATCAGGGTGGCTGCGGTGCCGAAGAAGTGCGCCCGGTTCTTGAAACGCACCTTCTTGCGACCGGCGAGACGTAGATAGAGCTCGGAGACCAAGGCGGTGGGCTGAAGGGTGTGGCGGGAGTCCTCGCGCTCAAAGTAGTACGCGGCCATCGACCGCAACCGGTCGAAGACGACGGGGACCAGCCGGTCAAAGGCGACTGTGTCACCTGCGCTCCAAGCCATCAGAAAATCTGTGATGTCCGGATCTTCCGGGTCGCTCATGGCAAAGCCCCTCGCGGTTCCTTCACTCGCGCCAACTGGAGCCGGTGCTCGCGGATCAACTCTTCCTTGCCGCGTTCGCGGCGGTAGAGACGCAGAACCAGCTCGCCGGTCGGCAGCAATGCCGTCGGCACCCCAACCGAGATCTCGTGCCCCTTCTGCCGCTCCAGAGGGTTGCGCTCCCAAAGCACACGACCCGTGGAGCCGTCGACCAGCTCAAGGCGCAACGTGCCTCCCACCACTTGGTCGACCGGCAAGAAGAGCAATAGGTGGCTCGACTGCGCAGGCAGGGCGATGGCCTCGACCTCGCCTCGGACCGCGGCTTTCGGTTCAAGCGCGACGAGTACCGGATTGACGATCAGCGCGGCTTCGCGAGCCCGGCGAAGATCTTCCGACGCGGCAGCAAGCTGCTCGTGGGCTTTGCCCTCCGTGGCCTGTCGCGCCCTCTCGCTCGCGGCGATCTGTCGGGCCAGCTCCTGCTCGCGGGCGGCGAACTCGGCCTCGCGCTCCGAGGCCGCCGCCTGCTGCCGTTGGGCAGCCTCTTCTAGCTTGGAGACCCGGCCCGTCTGTTGCCACAAGCCGGTGAGCGCCCCGAGACCGACCACGGCGGCAATGCCGGCGGCCCAGCGGAGTCGCGCATAGGTCGGTTCGGCCCTCTGCGGCAGGGGTACGACCTTCGCGATCCCCAACTCTTGCCATCGCCGGCAGGCGGGCTCCACCACCTCCGCCAGCCAGTCCTCGTACTCGGGGTCATGATCGGTCTCGATCTCGGTGAATGAGCCCTCCTTCGCGGCGGCCAGGTCGGATCGCCGACGCTCGACGCGCGCCAGGCTCGCGGTGCTGAGCCGGCCACTGCGTCGCGCTCCCGCGAGCGCCGCCGGGAAGAGCGGTTGCTCGAATCGGCAGCGCGCCGAAAGCCTTCCGACTCCGGAAGGCTCGGCCAACGCCACGTCCCCTGAGCCCACCATAGAGCCGGCATCCGCCGGAATCACCTTGGGGGCACCGCTAGGCGTAGCGGCGACCACGACCCACTGGACGGGAAGCGCTTGTTGGGCCGGGTGAAGGAGAACGTCTCCGGGCTGTGGAGGCTCCTCCGCAAGCGTGGGAACCGCCACACCCTTGCTGCTCGCGCGGGCGGCGGCCTGAGCCCGATCCAGGGCGCGGGAGAGCAGATCGTCTTTCATGGCCGTGCCCCTCCTTCCAGAGCGTCGCCGTGGCGGCAGTGCGTGAGGAAGCCCCCCAGCGTCGCGAATAGCTCGGCGAAGCGATCCCGGGGCAGGCCGAGCCAGCGCGCGAGGCCGCGGCGGGAGGGCAGGCGCCCGGCACGCTCCCCGAGAGACTCGTTCGCCCGCTTCCGAGGCAGGGCAGGCGTCTCTTCCGTCGCAAAGGCGCGAAGGAAACCCCACAGGCGGTAGAGATGGTCGCGAGTCCGCTCGGGAGCTTCCATTTCCTCGATGTGGCGGGCGACACAGTCGATCAGGTGTCGAAAGGAGTCCTCCGCCATCAGCCGTTCCTCCACCTCGGGCTCGACCGCCCGGCAGAGATTTTCCCATTCCTCCGGTTCCTCTTCGTCCTCCCAAGCGATCTCCCCGAGCTCCGAATCAAAGAGCGCCGTCCACCGCCGCCGCGTGTCGAAGCGCACCGCGCCGATCAGCTCGCCGAAACTAAAGGACCCCACGCCGGCTGCTCCCAGCTCGGCCAGCAGATCGGCCAACCGAGCCACGACTTCGGGGACACGCCGGTTGGGCGCAGCCACCAGGTCACCCAGAATTTCGTCGTTCCAACGCGCCACCTTCTCCACGAGGCGCTCCCGTCGTTCTTCTTCGGACCCACCGTCAAGTCCTTCCGCGACTCGAACGAGCGTGCCGCCGGTGACTCGGGCGTCTCCGCCCACGACCTCCAGTGCCCCCCGAGTCTCGGCCTGGCGCACCGCGGCGCGTAGCAGTCGAAAGAGGCGAGTGCCCAAACGATCGTTTCTCGTCTGCGCATCATGAATGAAATTCCGCAGCATGTGGGGAATGAGCGCATCGATGGCACTGCCCTGATCCAGGTAGCCGCGCAGGGTGGGCAGCCGCTCTAAGAAGAGCGTGGTGAACGCCTCGAGGAGCAATTCGTCCACCGGGCTGGAACCGCGCGCGCCGGAAGAGTCAGACCAATTGCGGAAACCGTGAATGCCCAGGTACGACGGATTGGAGTGCCAAAGCGAGCGCCGCTGGATTTCCCGCACCAGGTCGGTCCGGAGCTTCGCGAGCAGGGTTTCGAGCAAGGCCGGATCGGGGTCTCGTCCCGCGGCCAGCTCGGCAGCCAGGCGGGTGTAAATCTCCGGCTTCGGCACGCCGCCGGCCGCTTTCCAGATCGCCATCGTTAACTCCCTCCATCGCATGCGACGGCCGCCGTGGAGATCGTCTCCCCGGCGGCCCAGGGGCCCCTTCTTTTCCAACGTTCTTGGCGCGAGCCGACCGCTCGCGGAAGGGGAATGTCATGTCCTTGGCCCAACGTTTTTTCGCTTTGAGCTTCATTCTGCTCTCGATTGCCACCACCCGCCCAGCCAGCGGCTGCAACAACGTGCCGCTCGCGATCAACGCCACGCACCGAAGTGAGCCCATCACCAACGACGTCGACCCGTGGGAGGACGACGTCTTAATCGGCCCGAGGCCTCCCGGGATCGTTGCCGTCGCCGCCCTCACGCAGTAGCCACCACGCTCGTCCCCCGGCCCGAGCGAGGTGCTCGGGCCGGGGCGGGCCACCAGGTCGCTTCGAACGCAACCGCCATGGACGCGAAGGATGCATCCAAAGAAAACGCGATGTTTGAAGGCTCGATGGCCCAGCGAACGGGAAACAATAGCCGGTTGCAGCCGAGCGCCGTTTACTGCCAATCCCCGTAAACCTGAAACGCCGCCCAGTAGTAGGGAGCGGAGGCGTCGAAGGGGTGCTTCTCGCCCTTCTCGTCCACGATCTCGATAGGGGCTTCGATCAACTCGCGCTGGGCCGCGCGCAGAGCTTCGTCCTTGGTCTTGCCCGCCCTCAAGTGGCGGTAGAAGCGGATCATCAGCTCGGCCGTAGCCTGGTCGTTGACGTTCCACAGGCTCGCCATCACGCTCCGCGCCCCAGCGTACTGGAAAGCTCGGGTAAGGCCGATCAGCCCCTCACCGCCGAGTTCCTTGCCCAGGCCGCTCTCGCAGGCGGAAAGCACCACAAGGTCGGCATCGATCCGCACCCGCTCGACGATCTCCCAGACCTGGAGGAGGCCGTTGTCGTGTGTGGGCTGGCTTTCGACTTCTGGAGTTTCCGCGGGCACGGTCAAGGCGATGAAAGAGCCGGAGGGCAGGTGCTCATCAATGCCTGCATGCGCCGCGAAGTGGAGGATGCGCGTCTTCGGGTCGAGGGTCTTCACCCGGTCCTCCAGAGCTTCGGCGCCAAGGAAGGTGCGGGTCGTCCCGGCAGGGAAAAGGCTCGCGATGCCTTCCACCTCGCGGCGGGTGTAGGGCAGGGGCTGGAAATCGAAGAGACCCCGCTCGGCGGCACCACGGACGGTGGGATCGATCCGATCACTCTGAGGAGCTGCTGCCGCGAGGACGGTTTCCACGGGGACATCTTTGAGGGCTGCGAGGTGCTGGGGATAGACGGGATCACCGAAGGCCGCCAGGAGAGGCGGTGCCTCTGCACCTACCCCGGAATCCGGTGGCCCTCGGCGTCGGTTCTTCAGTTCGGCGAACACGGTGGCCGAGAGGGCCACATGCAGGGGCTTCCAGGCGGCGAAGAATTGATCCTGCTCGCCTTCGGCAGAGGTAGCACGGTGAATGAGGGCACCGAAGGGCAAGGCATGCAGCGGACCATCGGGGAGGATAAGCAGACGTTCGCTCGCGGCGATGCGCTCTGCGGCCGGCGCAAGCAGGAGGTCGAAAAGCTCGCGGCTCGCTGCCGTCAGCTGGTTCCTCCGCAGGGCCGCGACCGCTGAGTCTCCCCGTGCCTCGGGCAGGATAGTGAGGAGGTGTTGCACCTTGGCGCGAAGAGCCTCTTCGCCGAGCGGGATGTTGTATACCTCGAGGGCAGCGTCGTGACCGAGGGTGAAGAGAGCGGACTTGTCTTTGCCTACACTCCAGGAGAGAAGCAATGTGCCTGGGTCGAGGGCCAGGCGGGCGCGCTCGGCGTCGAGCGGCTCGGGGTAGCGCAAGGCAGCAAGACGGGGGGAGGCTTTGCGGATCTCAACCTCAATATCTCCGGCCTCGTCGTCGAGGCGGCGTAGTTCGATACGGGCCTCCTTGACCTCCTTCTCATGATCGCGGAGGTTGAGGCCGGCGAGCTTTCTTAGTGTGCGGTCGTAGAGCACCCCCACCCGACGCCGTTCTCGATCGAGTTCTTCCGGGATATCGCCTGAGAAAGCAATGTCTCGCTCGGAGAGCATTCCAAGGAAGGTTTGGGCTCGATAGCGTTCGAGGGTCTGGAAGGCTTCGACCTTTTGGTTCTGTGTGAGAAGGAGATCAAGGAAGTCGAAGTAGTAGGAACGGTGTTGGCTCTGGAAGCCCGCCTCGACGCTGTAGGAACCACCGAGACGGGTGAGTTGGTGGTCAAGGGCTTCGAGGGCACGGAGGAAGTATGAGCGGGCGAGTTCGACCCTGCCTTGAGCTCGCGTTACAACGGCCAGGTTCCTCAAGGTCGGGGCAGTGAGAAGGCTTCTCGGAGCCTCACGTTCCTGGATCTGTAAAGCACGTAAGTAGAGCGCCTCCGCCCGACTGAGGTTCCCTTGAGCGCTTTCAACCAACCCAAGGTTGAACAGGCTAGGAGCCACATCAAGACTGGAAGGAGCAAGTCGCTCTCTTAGTTGGAGCGCGCGCTCGTGGAAATCAGCAGCTGTTCGCCACTCCCCGAGCCTCTGCGCGATAATTCCTAAGCTGTCCAGGCATGTGGCTATCTCAAGGCTTTCCGTAGAGAGATCCTCGAGTCGCAATGCCTGGGCGTAGTAGGCACGTGCGGTAGCCAGGTCGTCCTGAGACAGTGCAATTGAGCCAAGGTTACTAAGGCTGACAGCGGAGTTTGTACCTTTAGGAGAGATCAGCTCTTCGAGGCGGAGTGCACTCAGAAGATAATCTTGGGCACGGGAAAAGTCCCCACGTTTCCGAGATACAACACCCAGGTTGTTCAAGGTAGTAGCCATCTCGCGGCCCTGGGGAGACAGATCCTGTTCGACCCTTAACGCCTCGCTGTGATAGCGGTGAGCTTGGTCGAGTTCGCCAAGATCGGACGCCGCAGTTCCTAAGTTATTGAGGAGCCCTGCCAATTGGAGGCTTCTGGGGGCCAACGCGCTTATGATCTCTAGAGCACTTGCGTAGTAATCTCGGGCCAATGGCAGCTCTCCTCGCGCCCAAGAGATTGCACCTAACCCGATAAAGTTATTGGCGACGCTGAGACTCTTTGGTGCGCGCTGCTGCTTGATCTCTAGAGAGCGAAGGTAGTAGTTACGCGCACGCTCAAGGTCGCCTTGACTCTGAGACAGAACAGCCAGATTGCCAAGGCTCCCAGCCAACTCTAGGCTCCGAGGTGCCAGCTGTTCCTGTATCCGAAGAGCCTCCAGGAAGTAGTATTTGGCGCGATCAAACCTCCCGGTCGCCCACGCCACCACAGCAAGATTATTCAGGCTATTAGCCACACCTAGGCTACCGCCGGTGACCTCCTGTTGGGTCCTAAGTGCAAAGGAGTAAGCCGCTCGGGCCGCTTCATATTCACTCAGCTGTTCCGAAGCTTCGCCTCGAGCCCCCCACCCAACCAACCTCGCTGTCACACTCTCCGCCCGCTCCACCCCCTCCTGCGCCAATTGTGCCGCCTTCCCCCACTCCCCCCTCACACCCCAAACCTCCCCGATTCGCAACAGCATCCATGTTTTCAAGTCCCGCGCATCGCTCTCCGGAACGGCATCGACCAGGGAACGCCAGGTGGCCGCCGCCGCTTCCAGATCACCACCGTCCAGCTGCGCTTTGCCCCGCTCGTAGATCTCCTCCAACTCTGGCGCCAACACAGGACGCACCTTGGCCTCCCAGAGCCCCGGCTCGACGGTGAACTCCTTCGCCTCCTCGCCACGTCGTCCGGTGAGCACTACCGTGCCCCGCGGCGCCTGCTCGATCAGTAGCTCTTCCCAATCGAAGTAGCCCGCAAGAACGCCCTCCGCCGGCTCCGGGTTCGCAGGTGGGGCGGGAAGGCGCTTCCAGGAGAGGAGCACATCTCCGGCCTGCACACCCGCCTTCTCGAGCGTCCACCCACCCAACGACTCCACAACTACACCGGTGAGTTCCTCCGCCGTCGGGCTAGGTGATGCTTCGGGCGCCGCCAGTTCCTTCTGAACCGGTTGCGGGCTAGGGAACAGGAGGCAGGGGAAGAGCAGGGATGCAGCCAGGGCACGAGGAGACGAACCGCGGATCAACATGGGCATGGTCCTCCTGAGGAACAAAACGCGACGAAGAGCGGCCCCGTGGCCCACACGGTTCGAAATGGTCCACCCGGCCTCGAAAGAGCGCTTTTCCCTACGAGCCCAGATGACCTGCCGGGCTCGACCGTCAAGCGACGGTTCTTGCAAACTCTCACCGGAGGCTTTCATGAAGCTGCACAAACTCCTCGCCCCTGCTCTCCTGCTTCTCGCCAGCGCTTCACCGCCCCTTGTCGCCCAAGCCGGCCATTCCCTCGACGCTGTCGATGGCAGCCCGGTCGATGCCGTCTTTGTGGACGCAAATGGAAACGTCGGTATCGGCACCCTCACCCCGGCACAGCCCCTCACGGTCGCCGGTGCTGTTCAGTCCACGGCGGGTGGGTTCATATTCCCCGACGGCACCACGCAGTCCACAGCCTCGAACGGCGCGACAGGGGTGGCCGGTGGCGACCTCACGGGGACTTACCCCTACCCCACGATCCAGCTCAATCGCCACGTTCACAAGCTGGCGGGCTTCCAGGGGGACGTGCTTCTATATGGGGGAGCCGGCATATCGGTCACCTCAGGCGCGCAGGGGCCGATGATCACCGCGCGGCCGCCGGCCCTGCGATCTTGGAGCGTGCCCGTCTCCAGCCTCGCGCCCGTCCAGCTCGGAGCCGGGGGCCAGGGCGTCTTCTTGGCGCCCAGCTTTCCCATTCCAGTGCCCGTGTACTACTTCAATGAAGTCAATCCGGGTAGCACCTGGACCGCGGGCATCACCGCTCTTCCCAAGAACGGAGAGGTCGACAATCCGACCCTGACCATGGAGCTCTTCTGGATGACCAGCGTGGATGGCGGCGATGTGCGCTGGTGGGTGGACTACTCGGCGCGCGCAGAGCTGGCGAAAATGAATCTCGACGCCAGCGTGCAAGTCACGACGCCGGTCAGCAGCACCGGCAACGACCGCATCTACAAAACCACCATTCCGATCACAACGGGCTTTACCCCGAGTGATGAGCTTCTCGCCTTCAGTATCGGGCGCCAGAGTGGCTTCGACACCAATACCGGCAAGGTGGCCTTGCTGCAAATTCGGTTCACGTACAAGGCGCCTTGAGTCCAGCACCTCCAGCGCTCGGCCGGAGAACGACCTTCACCGTGGGAGTCAGCAAATCATCTGGTTCGAATGCCGCGAGCGCCATTCTCGACGCTCGCGGCGGGACTGGAGGGTGGGCGGTACTTACGCCGCCTTCGGAGCTTCCGCCGCCGCCCGGGCGGTGGTGACCGCCTGGTTGGCTTCGTTGCGTACCTTCAAGGCGGTCCTCTTCCGGGAGCGCACCTGGGGCCGGACACCGAACTGAATCAACCGTTCGTTGTCAAAACCGTAGTGCGCTTGAAGAATCGCGGCCAACTCGCGACGGATTCTCCGGCTTTCGTCGGTCAGCTCACGGCGACGTGCGGTTGCATCACGCAACTGACCGCGCAACATCTCCTCGTTGTCGTCGAACTGTTTGGCGCGGAACAGCAGGTCGGTCAAGGCCGTGTGCTTGTCCTTGCTCTGGGGCAGCTCTTCCAAAACCGACGTGAGGTTTGCGACCAACAGCTCCATGCGGCGAATGTTCTCGGCAAACGATGAAGGCATAGGCACCTCCGGGGGGCAACGGCCGACCGGCATGGTCGAGCCGACTAAAAACTGCTGAGCGAGGGGATGCGGCTTAGTAGGGAATGCCTCTTTGAGCCGGCGGGAAGGGCATTCCCGGATGGCGGGAAGGCCCCTCCCTGGGGCAGGGAAGGCCCTTCCCAGCGACGGGGAATGCCCCTCCTTGGGCAAGGAAGGCCCTCCCGAGAAGCAGGGAAGGGCCTTCCCGAGGGCGAGGAAGGGCCTCCCCGGGTGATGGGAATGGCCTTCCCGCCGCCGGGAATGGCCTTCCTCGCAGCAGGAATGGCCTTCCTGGCGATAGGAATGGCCCTTAGGCTCAAGTTGCGGAGCGCAGAGCACGCCTTTATTGTGTTGGGCTACTTTCCGTGGTCTCACGCGGCGAAGACTAGGCGGAGACCTGCGTCCTGTCAAGCCATCGGACAAAAAAGTTGACTGGGGCTGTAGAACGAGGCTTCAGCGCTGCCGAATCAAGCAAGCCAAAGCGCCGCCACCATCGCCACCCCTATGACGGCGTAAAGCGCCCGATACCGTGTCTGGAGCCGGCAGGTGCTCGCGTAGGTCAGGCCCTCGGCCAGGGCTTTAAGCGACCAGCGGAGGTGAAAGGGGTACAGGAGCATCAGGGCCGCGAGAGGACGGGGAAGGATGCCCTCGAAGGCCAGGAAGACGAGCAGCATGTAGGCCAGGGTGAAGAGAGCCAGGCTGGCGACGAAGGTGCGGCGTCGGCCGAAGATCACCGCGTTGGTTCGCACGGCATTGAGGACGTCGCCCTGGTGGTCGCGGATCTCTTGGATCAGGTGGCCGGCGGCGAAGGTCAGGCCGAAGAAGGCGGCCAGGGCGAGGCCGCGGGAGTCGATCGTTCCTCCCAGAGAGTAGCCGAGGAGAAAATGGAGCGCGCCGCCGGTCAGGTGGGCCGCGGAGCTCAAGAGCGGTTTGCCCTTCCAATCGAATCGAGGCAGGGAGTAGAGGGCGCTCAAAGCGGCGATCGCCAGGGACAGGAAGAGGGGAGTCGGTCCAAGCTGGCTGAAGAGGAAGAGACTTGAGCCCAGCAAGATGGCCATCAAAGCGCCGATCTCGTGACGGCCGACTCCCCGCGCCGTGAAGACTCCCGCGGCCTTGTTGGGGTCGGCCAGATCGGTGGCGAGGCCGGACCAGTCGTTGAGCAGGAAGATATGCGCCACCAAAAGGAGGTTGGCGACGACGAGAAGGGCCAGGGGCGCCAGGTTTGCCGCCGTCGGGTGCCGGATCGCGAAAGCGGCACCCAGTAGCGGCGAACCTTGAAGAACGAGGATTTCCGGCAGGCGCAGGCAGGACAGGTAGCGTGCCGCGGAAGCTTTCGGGTTAGGGACGACTTGAGTGGGAATATTGATCATAGAGCCTTAGCCAAAGCGCGTAACCGACGTCTTCCGACCAGTAATAGCGGGAGACCGTCGCGGTGAGATCGTTGTGGTAAAGAAGCGGCGGAGCCTTCCGCAATAGAGCAAAATCGTCCTTGGAGACCTGACGCAAAATCGACTCGATCCGTGCCGCTTCGGCCGACGGACCGCCAGTTCGTCCGCCGCGCCCCAGAGATCGGACGGTAGAAACCCAGATCTCCTGGTCCGGCACCGACGTACGCATCCGGGATTCGGGCAGCTCGATCTTGCAGCCGGCGCGCTCCAGGTCGGTCAAGCGCAAGATCGGTATCAGCGGCGCCTTTGAATAATAGACCCAGATTCGATCTTGATCAATCACCGTCCGGAGCGCCTTGCAGAGCGCGCGGCCGGCCGGCGGCTGCGCCTTGGACAGCAGCAGCAGCAAGTGCATCTGAATGGCGATGTCGGCGGGGTTGGGATCCTTGCCCGGATCCAGGCACTGGTAGGCCTCCCGCGGGGCGAGCCAGGTGCGGTAGAGCCCCTCGGGGGTGCGATATTGGGCGAGGGTGGCGAGAGCGGCCGAAAGACGACGGCGGTCGGAGTCGGGTGCGAGCCTCCAGACGAGCGCCGTGTCGTCGGAATCCGGCGTGATGGGGCACCCGAGGGTGCCGATTCCCGGGGCGTCCGGCAGGCCGTGGTATCGCACGAGGCCCCCGGCTTCGATCTGGCGGGTGAGGTGCCGCCGGGCGCGCTCCAAGCTCTCTCCGAGACCACCAGAGGTCGCCAGCGGATCGAGCAGCTCGACCAGGAGAGAGGTGAGGAAGGTGTTCATCTCGGGGTGCGGGTCTTCGAAGCGGGCCGCCTTCGTGTAGGAGGTCAGCCAGTACCCCGGCTCTTGCTGGTGCTCGCGAACCCTCGCCGCCGCCGTCTTCGCGAGATCCGCGAGGTCCCCGCCTTCGAGCGGCGTCGCCTTTCCTCCCTCTCGCTGGCCGGAAGGTTGGCCGGAAAGCTGCCCGATGCGGCCCGGCGGATTCTTGCCGCCCGGCGCGGCTGCTGCCTGTACGGTCAGCTTGCGCTCTCCCAGGTAATACCCCTCGCCGCTGCCGGAGGCCCAGGCGAAGGCGGTCAAGTGGTGCTCGCCGGAAGACAGGCCGGACGTATCGAGTGGGATGCGCCAGCCGGCGGGACTTGACGCGCGCTGCGCGGCGCGGAGGTCGGGCCGGTCGAAGAAGGCGCGGGAGGCGACGAGCGGCTGGCCATCGAACGAGACGGCCACCTGCTTGGGCGTCGCCGAGCCGGCCAGCGCCCAACCGACGGCGACGATCTCCTGGCCGGCGGTGATGGCGGCCGTCGCCCGGCCTCCCGTCTCGATCGCTTCGAGATCGCCTCCCATTTCGATCCATAGCTCCGCCGGGGCAGGGCCATGCCGCAAGGCGGCGACGAACGGCGCGTTTCGCCAGTCCCACGCGGAGGCAATCAAACCGTCCGTCGCGCTGATGTACCAGAAGGCCCCAATGATTTCGATGGCGACCGCCAAGCCCACCGCGACCCCGAACAAGATCCGGCCGAGTACGCGCAACGAGGTGACGACCGGTACCAGCATCCAAAAGAGCATCGGCAGGAAGTCGGTGAGATAGCGCGAGCCCCAGTAGATGCCGGTCCGCCAGTCGGTTTTGGCGTAGAGCAGGATCTGGAGGACGACGGCGATTCGGAGCGCCAGGGCGAGGCCGCGGTCTTCCGGCGGCAGCCGCCAGGCCAGGACGAGGAAGAGCAGGAAGGGCGAGAAGATGAACAGCCCCCGCGTCGGGCTGAACAGCAATCCGCCGAGACCGGACCCCAGGTCATGGCGAAAAAAGGCGGCCCTGCCCATTCTGCCGTACGCCCCGGCGAAGTTGTGGGCCACGCCGAGGTTATAAAGAAGCACCAGCCCCATCGGCAGCGCCGCGGCGGCGACGAGCAGCACCGCTTTGCGTCCGGCCCAGAACAGACCGTAAGCACCCAGCGCCGCCGCGAGGAGGGCGTCGGGAGGGCGGTTTCCGGCGAGGAGCCCGCACAGCAAACCCACCGCCAGCACCCGCGGCCAGGTGGCCGGCCCGGTGAGAAGCAGCAGCGCGCCGACCACCAGAAGCTCGGCCATCCCATGCTGCCAGAGGGCCTGGCTGCCGATCATCCAGGTGGTGGTGCCAAAGGCATAGGCCAGGGTGAGGAGCACCGCGATCGAAACCGAGGCCCGGCGCCGCAGAAGCAGGTAGAGGAGCGACGCGGAGAGCGCCGCCACGAACGAGGCGCAGAGCTTCTCCATCACCCGGGCCACGTGGTCCAGACGCGCATCCGTCCAGCCTTTCAGGTTCAGGTAGCCGACCGCGGGAAGGTAGAGCGGCGCAAGAAGCACCGGCAGCACCACAGGATAGAGCGAGATCGTAGGGCCTCCGGGCAACGGCACCATCCAGAACGGCGCATCGCCTCGGCCCTGGGCCGTGAGCCGAACGATCGGATCGAGAAGAACGCTGTGATTGCGCCAGATCGAGAACGGCAGGTAGCGCGCGGGGTAGGTGTCGCCGGCACTGATCGCCCGCCCGTTGGCGTTGTAGACCAGCAGACAGCAGAGCCCGATGAGCAGGCTCGCCCACAGATCACGAGACCGCTTTGTCGACGTCGGGTCCACCTGGATGCGAGTCAATGCACTACCCCCGGACATTCTCGCTCACCTTTTCGCGGCAGGCAGCGGCCGCGATCAGGTTTGCAAGAGCAGCGCCCGCGAGGGTTCTTGGAAAGCGGCCGGCGGTTCGACGCGGCCGGCCGCGATCAATCCTCGGTGTCAGGCTCCGATCGCAGGTACTGATAGAGAGCGGCGCCGAGGATGGCTCCGACGATCGGGCCGAGCCAATAGACCCAATGCCCTCGCCAGATCCCCGCGACCAGGGCCGGGCCGAAGGAGCGCGCCGGGTTCATCGAGGCTCCCGTCACCGGGCCGCCCCAGAGCGCGTCGAGGCCTACCGTTGCGCCGATGGCGATCGCCGCGAGCTGGCCGACCGCCCGGGTGTCGGTGGCGACCGAAACGATCACGAACATCAGCACGGCGGTCAAAAGAATTTCGATTCCGAGCGCCTGAAGGTTGGTTCCGGTGGGCAGCGTGGCACCGAGACCCGCCGTGGTTCCAAAGGCCGCCCGCAGCACCCAGGCTCCAGAGACCGCGCCGACCAGTTGGGCGAAGAGGTAGGGCAGCACATCGCGCCATTCGAAATGCCGGGTGAGCGCGAAAGCAAGCGTGACCGCCGGGTTGAAATGCGCGCCCGAGAGATGCCCGATCGCGGCGATCATGACCAGGATGACCAAGCCGAAGCTCGCGGCGACTCCCTGGTGGCCCAAGGCGCCCGTCATCTGATTCACCACGATCGCGCCGCACCCGACCGTCACGAGGACAAAAGTTCCGACGAACTCGGCGACCGCGCGCCGTCCTAGGGGGAGAGTGCTCATCGGTCGAATTCCGGGCGCGGACTAGAAAAAAGCCGAGGGCGCTGGACTGTATTCATCGCGACAATTTAGATGGAATCCTTCCGCCCCGGACGACCGGAAACGGAATGTCACCCGGTCGTCACCGCGGGCCGCTATCCGCGGCTCCCCTCTTCCCACGGTGCAATTTTCACCGGTCGGTCACAGATTCGTTGCATCTTCGTCGGAGCCTTCCGAGTAGGGTCCGCCGTCATGGCCAATCTCGTTTGTCGTCGCCTCCAGCGCGTTCTGTTCGGCGTTCTTCCCTTGTTCCTCTCCGTCGCCAACGCCTCGGCGGCCAGCCCTCCGGCTTCCCCGCCGACCCCCGTAAAACTCGTCGTCGTGGTGGTGGTCGATGGGCTGTCGTGGCCGCGCCTTGATGGCTACCGCAGCTGGCTCGACGGCGGGCTCGCCCGGCTGCTTTCCGAGGGGCAGGTCGAGACCGAGTGCCGCTACGCGCATTTGAATACCGAGACCGGCCCGGGGCACGCCAGTCTGGGCACCGGGGCGCCGCCGCGGGTGCATGGCATCGTTGCGAACCGGTGGTTCGAGGCGAACCCGAACGGCCAGGGGCTGCGCCGTCTCTATTGCACCGACCAGCCCGACCTCGGGCGGGTTCCGGGGCAGCCGCCGCTGTTCTACCGCGAGGTGGCGAGCGACGGACGGATCTACGTCTTCGCCCGCCAACGGGCACTCGACCTCTGGCGGCTCTCGGGCGAGATCGGCAACCAGGCGACGACCCGGATCGGCGAGGGGCCGGCCGGCGAGTCGATCGTCTTCGACAGCGACGACGCGATCGCCCTTTACAACCTCCATCACGGCCGGCCCGAGGAGAATCTGCCGCCCTCCGGCACTGTCCCCGGCCCGGCGAACCTGCGCGTCGCAACGCTCGGCGACCGGCTGATCGAGTCGAGCCCGGAATCTCGCGTGGTCGCGTTTTCAGGCAAAGACCGCGGCGCAATCTTTCTTGCCGGCAAGGACCCCCGCCATGCGGTCTATTGGTACGACCGGGACGCCGGCCGCTTCGTCAGCTCGACCGCGTTCGACCAGGACGGCCTCTGGGGCGGGGCCGTGCGCGACTTGGTCAAGAGGTTCAACGGGGCGAGCGCGGGCGCGATGCTGCCGGGCCGCTTCGGCCTGCTGTGGAGCCCCCTGCCCGAACCGGCCAACGCGGCGTCGCTGCCTGCGCCGGAGCCCAACCTCGGCCGGTTTCAGACCCCCGACCTGGGGATCGGTTTCGGTGATTTCGGCCATGACCTGACCGGCGACCCTCGCGGTTATTTCGGCGGCATCTACGACAGCCCGTACCAGGACCAGCTGCTCGCCGACCTGGCGCTTGCCGCGCTCGCCGATCCGGCGCTTAAAGTAGGGCGTCGCGGCGTGCCGGACCTGTTGGCGCTTTCGTTCTCCGCGCACGACGTGGTGTCCCACGCCTACGGCAACGAGTCGGCCGAGGAGCTCGACGCGCTTCGCCGGCTGGACCGCCAGCTCGGGCGCCTTCTTTCGGCGCTCGACGCTCTCGCGGCCGAGGCGCCCGCGGGCCGGGTGGTCCTTGCCCTCTCCGCCGATCACGGCTTCGCTCCGCTTCCCGAAGTCGCGCGGCGCCGGGACGCCCGGCGGTTCGGCGGCCGGCTGATGAGCGACTCCGCTCCCGAGAGCGTTTTCCCGAGCTTCCAGGAGCGCCTCAACCGGGCGCTCTCCGAAGAGCTCTGCCTCGCCCCGGGGAGCCAGCCGATCTACGGTTCTGAGGGGTGGATCGTCGCCTACGATCGGCCGACGTTTCCCAAGCTCTCGGTCGACGGCCCGTGCGGGCCGGCCGGGCGAACGGTGACGGTGGACGACCTCGATCGGGTATTCCCGGTCGTCGTCCGGCGCCAGTTCGGCGAGGAGATCCAGGAGGTGCTCCTGGCCTCGCAGCGCGACCGCTGGCCGGCCGACGATCCGGCCGTCGCCTTCGCGCAAAACGACTGGGACCCCTCCCGATCGGGCGACGCTTTTCTGATTCCGCGCGAAAACGTCCTGATGCATTGGGACCCCGAACGCGGTTCGGGCCATGGCTCGCAATACGACTACGACACCCACGTGCCGCTGATCTTTTGGGGCTCGCCCTTCCGCTCCGGAGCTCGTTCCGAGCCGAGCGCGCCTTACGATCTCGCGCCGACGCTGGCGGAAATCCTCGGAATCCGCCTTCCCGACGCGACGGGAACCTCTCGTCTCCCTTCGGCGGGGAAGTAGGGGGAAGTAGAATCTGCGCCTCGCCGGATGGGGGGAGCCCTCCCGTCGGCTGAAAGGTCACCTATGCGGATGACGGGCCTCGGCAAACTTTTGCTCTTTGTGATCGGCCTCGCGTTGGTGGCGACGGCGATCTTCCGCTTCGGTCCTTCGCTTTGGCGATCGAGCGGTTCCCGCCTCGGCGCTTCGGACGCCCCGGGATCGACATCGGCCGGATCGACGGCCGGATCGACAACGGCGGCAGGCTCCGGTGCCGTGCCGCGCTTGCGCCTTCATGGTTCGAACACGATCGGGAGCGATCTCGCGCCGGCATTGGTCGAGAAGTTCCTGAACCGGGAAGGCGCCACGGGCATCCATCGCGTACCCGGCGCGGAGGACGAGGTCGCCGTCGAGGGTCGGCTGCCCGGCGAAAGCGAACCGGTCGTGGTCGAGATCGCGGCGCACGGCTCCGGCACGGCGTACGAGGACCTGGCGGCAGGCACCGCGGACATCGGCATGTCGTCGCGCCGCATCAAGCCGGACGAGAAGGTGCGCCTCGCCGCCTTGGGCGACATGACGTCGGCCGCGGCGGAGCATGTGCTCGGCTTGGATGGCGTGGCAGTCATCGTCTCTCGCGCCAACCGGCTCGAATCGCTGACGCTCGACCAGATCCGCGACCTGTTCTCGGGGCGGATCGCCGACTGGTCGTCGCTGGGCGGCCCGGCGGGACCCGTGCAGATCTACTCCCGCGACGACCGCTCGGGCACGTTCGACACGTTCAAGAGCCTGGTGCTCCGCGACGCGACGCTCGTATCGAGCGCCAAGCGCTACGAGGACAGCCGCAAACTTTCTTCCGATGTCGCTGCCGACCCGCGGGGAATTGGATTCGTCGGCCTGGCCTACGTCGGCGACGCCAAGGCGCTCAAGGTGTCGGAGGAAGGTTCGGTTCCCTACCGGCCGACCGTGTTCACGGTCCGCACCGAGGACTATCGCCTGTCGCGGCGGCTGTATCTCTACGTTTCCCCGGCGTCTGCGAACCCTTGGGTCGGCAAGTTCGTCCAGTTTGCGCTTTCCGATGAGGGCCAGGCGGTGGTCGACGCCGTGGGCTTCGTCGGCCAATCGCTCCTCAATCCGGTCCAAGAGGCCGCACCGGCTCTGCCCACCGAGGTGCCGGCCGAATACGCCCGCCTAACCAAGGGTTCGACCCGGCTGCCGCTCGTCTTCCGTTTCGAGACCGGTAGCGACCGGCTGGACAACAAGTCCCTGCGCGACATCGGCCGCCTGCTCGAAAGTCTGAGCCAACCCGCCAATCGCGGCCGGCGGGTACTCCTCTTCGGCTTCGCCGATTCGCTCGGCAGCCCCGAGGCCAACCGCCGGCTGTCCGGCGCCCGGGCCACCGCGGTGGCCGGCGAGCTGCGCTCCGAAGGAGTGGAGGCCGAAGCGGCGACCGGTTTCGGCTCCGCGCTCCCCGTGGCCTCGAATGAGACCGAGGAGGGGAAGGGGAGAAATCGGCGCGTGGAGGTCTGGCTCAAGTAGACCCAACGGTCAGTCCTCTCATCGGGCGGCGACGAAGACCTCCGGAGGACACGACCGGCCGACCACCTGCTCGACGCTTTTGAGCAGCGCGCTCTTCAAGTCCGGATCGGTCAGCAGACGATCCTCTTCGAACCGCAGGGTGGTGATGCCGTTGCGCTTCAACAGTTGGGGGTCGAGGCGCACGAAGGCGCGGTAGACATCGAGCTGTCCGGCGTTGGCATCGGGGGCTTGATCGACGACGAAGCGCATCACCGCCTGCAGGCTGAGCGGCGGGGGCAGTGTGTGGATCGTGGGGATCGTGGGGATAGGAAGGTCGGGAGTCATAACGATCTCCTGTTCGGGAAGGGGAAGCGGTTCGAAGTCGCTGATCGGTTCCAAGACCGAAACGTCTGGGGCGGCCGAGGCGACCGGCTGGAAGGGCGGACCGGCCAAGCCGGCGGTGAGAAAGCCGGAAAGGGTACGAGGCTCGCCGTTGACGGTCGAGGCGGCGCGCAGGTATTCCCCCGCAGAAAGCGGCCGCTCGGCCAGCAGGCCGAGCTCGACGAGTCGGGCGAAAGCTTCGTCGCGGTCGGCCGGCCTGAGGCAGAGGTGCTCGCCGATCTGCGCGACGGTGTGGCGGCCGGTGACCGCGAAGAAGACGCCCCATTCGAGGCTCCGAAGCCGGAGATCCGCGGGCAATCGATCGACGGCCAGAGCCAGCTCGAAGACCGCGGCGGCGGGGACTTGGCGGTCGGCGCTCATGGGTCCTTCACCGAAGGCTCGAGTCCAACGACCAGGAGCGCCGTGGCGCCGCTCCAGCGGATCGGCATCACGAAGGCCGACGCGGGAAGCTCCAGCCCGGACAGCTCTCCCGGTCCGAGCGACCGGGGCACGGAGATCTCCCAGCCGCCCTGGAATGCCTCGCTCGCGTTGCCGGCGAGCACGTTCGACAGCTCGCGGCACATGTCGCGCAAGGTCCGGTCGCTCACTTCCGTCTCGCCATGGATTTGCAGCAGCCGGTGGAGCAGCCGGACGGGTGAGGTGAGGTAGAGGCAACCGTCCTGCTCGCCGCGGATGCGGACCAGGCTCGCATAGTCGAGCAGTGCCGGCGCGCCGAACTGCATGTAGGGCGGTTCGAGCACCGGCTCGTCGGTCGGCGAGAGCTTGGAAAAGTAGTCCACGGTGATCCTCTTGAACAGCTGAAGCTGCTGCGGGTCCATGAGCGGTCGCTCTCCTTGTCGCCGCTCAGCGGCGTTGATGGTCTTCGCGGACATAGAACTCGAGGAGCAGCTTTTGCGCGCCGCCGGAGAGCGTCGTCTCCTCGTCGCAGCTCTCTTCCAGGGAGATGCCCGGCGCAGGCCAGCCCAGGATCGTAAACAGCGCCTCCCGGCCGGTCAGCGTTCCCACTTGGGCGTGGATCAGCTCGCCGCCGCGCACCGCGATCCGGCCATGGTTTTCGCCGCCGCCCACGCGGACCGTGCAGGTCTTGCGCTCCAATTCGATGACCTGCAGCAGGCTCGCGAGGGAGATGCCGCGCACCACGCTCTGGCGGCTGCGGCGCACCAGGCGGTCGGCCTGGGCGAGCAGCTCGTCCATCTCCGGCGGGCGCCGGACCCGGGCGTCATAAGCTGACGCGTCGACACCGCTCGCCTCGTCGGCGACCAGCAACACGGGGACCGACGGGAACACCTCGCGCAGCACTTCGAGAAATCGCAGCAGGTCGGCGGGCGGCGGCGACTCCAGCCCTACGAGCACCAGGTCGTGCTCCACAGCGGAGAGCGCGGCATAGGCCGACAGGGCTTCGGCTACCGCCGTCGCCCGGTAGCGCCGGTTGTGCAGCTCCAGACCCGAAGCGAGGATCTCGCGCAGCAGCGGGTCGGCCTCGATCAACAGGATCCGCCCCGGGGATTCGCCGTAAGCAGCACCCTTCGGGCGCACGGCGGGCGGTTCAAGCGACTCGGACAGGGGCATGGCGCACCAACTCCTCCAGAGCTTCGACGATTTCACTCTCGGTAAATGGTTTGGTCAGGAAGCCGCAGGCGCCGCGCCGGATGGCGTCGAGCGCGACGCGGTGGCTGTTGAGGGCGGAGATCACCAGGATGGAAACCTCTGGCTCGATGGACCGGATCTCGTCGATCGCCGCCAGGCCGTCGAGATTCGGCATCGTGAGATCCATCGTCACCAGCTCGGGCCGGTGCGCCGCGAACAGCTCGACCGCCTCCCGGCCGTCTTCCGCGCGCAGCACCTCGGTGATCGCTTGAGCGGCGGCGCCGCTCCGGGCGATCGCGTTCCTCACCACCAGCGAGTCGTCCACCACCAGAAGCTTCATCGGCGGGACTCCACGGATTGCCGGGGAAGCCGGATCTGGAAGGCGCAATAGCGGCCCGGCTCGCTGTGTACCGCGATCCGCCCGCCCGCCGCTTCGATCCGCTCGCGGACGAGATCGAGGCCGACCCCTCGCCCGGCATGAAGAGTCGTTCGGTCGGCGGTCGAAAATCCCGGCCGGAAGATCAAGCGCCGCAGCTCGTTCTCGGAGTCCATGACGGAGCCCGCGGCCAGGTCGAGCAGAGCCGCCTTCGCGCGCAGTGCGGCGAGGTCGAGGCCGGCGCCGTCGTCTTGAAAGATCAGCTCGATCGAGTCCGCTTCCGGCCGGGGGCGCGCCGCGAGTTGGAGCGTCGCCACGGCCGGCTTACCTCGATCGCGGCGTACCTCGGCCGACTCGATCCCGTGAACGAGCGAGTTCCTCACCAGTTGCGCCAGAGTCTCGCGAAGGAGCGGGGCGTAGCGTTCCGGCAGCTCCACCCCTTCCAGGCGCCAAAGAAAACGCGCCGGCTTGCCCAGCTCGGCCGCCAGATCCGACACCCAGCGTTCGATCGAGGTTTCAAGCGACGAACCGATCGCCGGGCGAGGTTCCGCCGATTCGCGAGGGAGCGTGCGGCCGAAACGGGCGAGCTGTTCGAGCACCGACCGGGTCGCAAGAAGAATCGCATCGACCGAGCCGATCTTCTCTCGCGCCTCGGCCCGCGCGGCCTCCTCCTCCGGCTCTGCGTCACGGTAGGCCGCGAGCGCTCCTTCGAGGCCATGGATCTCGCGGCCGAGCGGCGCAAATCCCAAAAACCCCGCCTCCCCTTTGGCCCCATGCAGATCGCGCAAGAGGGGATCGAACGCGGCGGGCGGCGTCGCGGCACGGGGCCGTTCCAAGATCGACTCGGTGCGGCGGAGCTGCCGGGCCAACCGGTCCAACAGGCCGACCACCGCCTCCGGATCGGCCTGCATGGCGGCCACCGCCAGCTCCAGGTGCAGCTCGCCGCGCCGACGATGCCCTTCCAGCTCGCGGGCCAGCTCGTCCTCGCGGGTGAGATCCTCGATCCGCACCAGGACGTGCCGGATCGCATCGCCCACGAAGCCGCGCACGAACCGGAAGGCGAGCACCTTGCGGCGCCCTCCGGCGAAATTCCCGGTCACCCTAAGCAGGGGATTGATCTTGGCGATCAAACTTTCGATCACCCGCGGATTGAACAGCAGGTCGAGGTACTCCGCGGCGAGCTGCGTCCGCTCCGGGTCGAGGCAGGAGGCGAGAACCTCCGGCAGCGCCCGCCCGGCGAGCCCGCGCGTCTCGAGAATCGTCTCGGCCGAGCCGGCGTATTCGAGACCGATGCGCTGCTCGCGATCGATCAACAAAAGCCCCTCGCGCACCGTGGCGAGGATCTGCTTCATCTGCTCGCCGCGCAGCAGCGTCACCCGGGCGTCGGCGGCCAGCAGATCCTCGAAATCGATCAGCCGCACCTTTCCGGGCGCCCCGCCGTTGGCAAGGTTTACGGCGAGAGGCTCGTAAACCAGGGCTCTCGGCCGCTCCAGGCCCTGGCGGACCGCCAGTTCGATCGGAGTATCTCCGGGCAGAGTGAGAGCGCCGCCATGCTCCTCCATCCGCTCCATCATGAAACGCAGCGGGCGCGGGTGATATAGGTCCATGCCGCAGTACTGGCCGACGATCTCGTGGTAGTAACGGCGCGACAGGACGGCGCGGAATCGGCCCTCTTCGGTCAGCAGCAGCCCCGGAGCCTCGCGGTGGGCATGGAAGTAGTCGCCCGCTTTCTTCGCCCGGTCCGACATTTCGAGCGCCGCCTCGTAGCCTGGCAGGTCGGCCAAGGTGGAACCGGTGTCGATCCGGGTCAGGAACTCGGCGCGTGCGGGGGAGGTTGGGGCCATGGTTGAACGAACCGACAGGCGGTGAGCCCTCGGCAGGCACCCAACCTATCCGGCCCGTGCCACGGCGAAGCGACCGGCGTTTGACGACTGCGCGGCGACGCGCGGCGCAGTGCCGGTCCGGTCGCTGCCGTAACCCGACCGCGACCGATGCGCCACCTGTCCTTCGCGCCGGCTGCGCACACTCGCGGCCGTGGCAGAGGATCGCGTCGTTTCCCATCTCCGACCGGTGGCACGGCTCACCGAGGCGCTGTTCTTCCCCTTGGCCGTCCCGGGCGGCAGGGCGCGCGACGGCGCACTGCGCGCGCTGCTCGCCGCGTTCGGCAGGATGCTCGAAGTCGAGGGAGCCGAACGGCTCTCCGCTTCAGGCGCGCCGGTCCTCTTCGCGCTCAACCATGGCAATGCCGCGGAGGCGCTGCTCGCGCCGGCCGCGCTGATCTGGCTCACCGGCGGCCGGCCGGTCCATTTCCTCGCCGATTGGATGTACCTGGAGCTGCCGTTGATCGGCCGCCTGCTCCGCCTCTCCCAGCCGATCCCCGTGTTCGGCAAGCCGGCTCGCTGGCGTTGGCGGGAAGAGGTCCGCCGCGCGGGGCAGGCCCAGCCGGCGCTCGATCGCGCGCTCGCGCTGCTTGCGCGCGGCGAGAGCGTAGGTATTTTCCCCGAAGGGACGCGCAACGGCGATCCCGACCGCCTCCGTCCGGGGCGCTTGGGTCTGGGCGAGCTGGCTCTCTGTTCCACCTCGACGATCGTGCCGGTTGGGCTCCACTACCCGGCGGCCGCGCGGCTCGGTCGGATTCCCCGTCTCGGCCGGACGATCCTCCGCGTCGGCGAGCCGCTCGACTTCGCCGAGGAGCGGGAGCAGCTCCGCGCCGCAGGATTCGAGCGATCCGCCCGCCGGGCGCTCGCCCGCGCGGTGGTTTCCCGAACGCTCGCGGCGCTCGCCGAGCTGGCGGAAAAGCGCGTAGCCGACGCCGACGAGCGGCCCGCCCGTCGCCCTCGTTCCGTGACTCCGCGGAAAACCCGCACACCGTTCGATTCCCCATTTCACCCCGGGAGGGACTCCGCATGAGAAACCCCGTTGCGATCGACAAAGTCCTCGACCCCGTTTCCCGAGCCGCCGCGCTCGCGGTGCTCGAACAGGTCTACTGCCAGGAAAAGCGTTGGATCCGCGACGTCGAGAGCGAAATCCCCGCCGTGTTCGACGAGCTCGACCCCCGATCCTGGTACGTCGCGACGATCGGCGACGAGCCGGCGGGAGCGATCCGCCTGGTGTACGACCCCGACCTGGCGCTGCCGGCGGATTACGGGGTCACTCTCGAACCGGGGATCGATCTCGACCGCCTGCGCGCAGCCGGCCGGTTCGTCGACATCGGTCGCTTCATGATCGTGCCGCGCCACCGCAGGAACGTCCGGATCGCCCTCCAGCTGATGCAGGCGGCGATCGCCGAGGTGGTCGAGCGGGGCTATACCCATTTCCTCACCGACGTGTTCGAGAGCGATCCGCACTCGCCGCTCGGCTTCCACACCCGGGTGCTCGGCTTCGAGCGGATCGGCACCCACCGCCGTGGGGAGCTCGCTTGCGAAAGCGTCCGCGTGCTGTTGATCCTCGACATTGCCCGCGCCTACCGCCGGCTGAAAATGCGCGGCAACCGGATCTTCCGCCAGGTCGCCTCCGGGCTCGACGAAGCGCGTCTCGCGCCCGCGCCTTCCGGCTCCGAAGCCTACGTCTCAGGCTAGAAACCCTTTTGAAAGCTCGCCGCCTCGTCGATCTCCCGTCACGCCCGCGCCATCGGCGCCTGCCATCCTGATCGGCGTATGAACGCGAAGCCGCTCCTCCACTCTCTTTCCGAGCCGCTGCCCGCAACCGGGATTCGCACCCTGCGCGCCCGGCTCGATCGGTGGGATCGCCATCTGCTCCTCGGCGTCTGCCGTTTTCATTCGCGGCTGGCGACGCGGATCCTTTCCGCTCTCACCCGCCTCGGCGATCCGGCCAGCTGGATGGTCGTCTGCCTAGTGCTCGCGGGCTCGGGCGCCGAGGGTCGAAAGAGCGCCGCTCTTCTTGCGGAAGCGGCGATCGGCGCCCTTGCCCTCTCGCAGATTTTGAAGCGGCTGTGGAACCGGCCGCGTCCGGCGGCCTCGGGGCTCCAAGGGTTCTCGGCCCTGATCGAAAGCCCGGACGCCTTTTCCTTTCCCTCCGGTCACACCGCCGTGGCGTTCGCGATCGCCGTGGCGCTCGCCGGAGCCGGCCAGGGGCTCGGCGCGCTGATGCTCGGCCTCGCCCCGGCTATCGCCATCTCCCGGGTCTATCTCGGCGCCCACTACCCGCTCGACGTCCTCGCGGGCTCTCTGGTCGGAACGGGAGTCGGGTTGGTCGTGCGGGCGCTCGCGGGCTGAGGCGCTCGAAGGCCGGAGACTCTGGTCGTTGGAGATCTGGACAGCTAGCGTTCGAACGAGAACGTCTCGGCGTTCGGATGATCCCTTCCCGCCACCTTCGCGGTGAGGATCTCCGCTGCGATTGCGCTGTAGGTGATTCCGTTGCCGCCGAAGCCGAGCGCAAAAAGGATGCGCGGATCGGCTTTCGGGTGGGCGCCTATGTAGGCCAAGCCGTCTTCGGTCTCGGCAAAGGTGCCCGCCCAGGAGTAGGCAGGCTTCATCGGGATGGCCGGAAACATTTTGCGCGCCTGTTCGAACAGTTTCGCCGCGGTTTTCGGCACCAGGGCGTCACGGAGCGCCGGGTTGCGAAACCGCCGGTCCATTCCTCCGATCAGCACGCGGTCGTCCCCGGTCGTTCGCAGGTAGAAGTAGGGTCGCGCCGATTCCCAGATCAAGCAGCGCTCGGGCCAGCCGGGAAAGGACTCGACCGGCTCGGTCACCAGCGCATACGTACTATGGAGGCGAGAAACCTTTCTCGGCAGGAAACGGTCCGCTTCATAGCCGGTCGCCACGACCAGGTGTTTGGTCCGGATGCGACCGCGATTCGTGGCGACCTCAAGGGCGCCTTTCCTCGCGATCACGCCCGAGGCTTCGGTGCGGCCGTAGAGAGCGAAATCGCGACCGGCGCTCCTGGCGAGAAGCGCTTTCGCCAGGCGCCAGGGATCGACTTCCGCCGCGGCGGAGCTCCAAAGGGCTCCGGGGACGTCGAAGCCAAGGCGTCGGACTTCTTCGGCGTTCAAGAATTCGCAGGGCAAGCCGGCGTCGCGGCGGGCCTCGGCTTCTCTCTGCAACGAACGAACGTGACGGCGGCGAGAGGCAAGGTAGAGGCTGGGCCTGCGTTTGAACTGGAGACGTTCGGCTCCCAACTCTCCCGCCAGGCGGCCGATCGTTTCGACGCCGTCGAGGCACGCCCGATACGCCGCGACGGCCCGCGGCCGGCCGAGGGTTTCGATCAGATCCGCGAGATGGCGGTCGATTTCATATTGCAACAGGGCGGTCGAAGCCGAGGTCGATCCCTCGCAGGGGTGACGCCGGTCGATGACCAGAACCGACAGACCCGCGGCGGTCATCGCGTCGGCGATCAACGCGCCGGTAATGCCAGCCCCGATGATCAGGACATCGCAACCGGCATCGCCCGGCAGCTGCGGCGGAACGTCGCCGATGCCGTTCTTCAGCAGCCAGAAGGCGTGAGGAGAGGTTAGATTCAAAAGTCGCTCGGTCTATAGAGGCTTTAAGAGACGGCGTACCACGGCGGAAAAAAGAGACGCCCTGACGGCTCACCGGGGAGTACGGTTTTGACGTAGGACGTCTCGCCCTGCTCTGGACTCTTAAGTCTCGGCCGGTCTAACTGGACTCGGCCGACGGGTGGTCGTCGTGCTTGCGGCTCGAACGGGGCTTACTTACCCTTGGCTCCCGTTTTTGCCGCAAGGTCCTGCGCCATTTTCAGGTGCTCCTTGAGAGTCGGCAGGGTCGAGGCGGCGAATTTCTTGATGTCCGCGTCTTTGGCGTCCACGCTCTCGGTCTGGAATTCGGCGACGTCCTTCACGTGATCTTCCGCCATGTGCTTCATGTACTGGCGGTCGAAATCCGCGGCGGACAGGCCCGCCAACTTTTCTTTCATCGACTTCTGCTCGGGGTTGATGTGACCCGGAAGCTTGAAGGACTTCGAGTTGGCGAGCGCCTTCAGGCGTTCGTTGGCCTTGCCGTGATCGTCGATCATCCTCTGACCAAATGCTTTTACATCCGGGCTCGACGCCTTTTCGACCGCCAGATGGCCCATCGCCACTTCGGCCATACCACCTTGCGCAGCTGCGCGAAGAAACTTCTGGTCGTCGGCCATCAGGCCGCTCTTGGCGAACGCTGCACCGGTGAGAACCACAGCCGCCCCGAGGGCGGTCATGATCATTTTCTGAGCTCGATTTCGCATGGATGACTTGCCTCCTTAGGAATCCCGGAAACCGCAAGAAGAATGCCATCGCGAGAGGGGTGAGGAGCGGGCCTCTTCCTCGGAAGATCCTGCGGCGGCGGCGGGACCCTCTCGGCAGGAAATTCCAGGGCCCCGGCAAGGGTCGATGCAGCGGGTCTCGTCCACAGTCGGCCGATCGGCATGAAGGGTGCAGTCGCCCCCCGTGGATTGTTGCGGATTGTTAAGGAGGCGTGCGCATGGCACTGGAGGAGTATCGCCGCAAGCGTCGATTCGATCGAACGCCGGAGCCCGGTGGAAAAGTCGGCTCTAAGACTCAAGCGCAAGCGGGGCGATTCGTGATTCAGAAGCACGACGCCACCCGGCTGCACTACGACTTCCGCCTCGAAAGCGACGGCGTGCTCAAGAGCTGGGCGGTGCCGAAAGGTCCATCGCTCGATCCCACGGAGCGCCGGCTGGCGGTCGAGGTGGAGGATCACCCGCTCGAATACGGCTCGTTTGAAGGCATCATTCCCGAGGGCGAATACGGCGGCGGCACGGTCGAAGTCTGGGATGAGGGCCGCTGGCAGCCGAGGGGAGATCCGGCCGAAGGGTTTCGCAAAGGGCATCTCAAGTTCCAGCTCGACGGCGAGAAGCTTCAAGGCGGCTGGAACTTGGTGCGCCTCAAAGGCGACGAGAAGAAACCCAACTGGCTGCTGATCAAGGAAAACGACGCGACGGCCCGGCCGCACGCCGAAGGCGACATTTTGGAGGAGCGGCCGGAGAGCGTCGCGAGCGGCCGGACGCTCGACCAGATCGCGAAGGACCCGAAGAAGGTCTGGAG
The DNA here is from genome assembly GCA_040005235.1 of Acidobacteriota bacterium. Classification (GTDB taxonomy): domain Bacteria; phylum Acidobacteriota; class Thermoanaerobaculia; order Multivoradales; family UBA5704; genus DASYKS01. The sequence goes on from JBDTZG010000011.1 coordinate 62,888, forward strand.
CTCCAAGGGCAAAGCCGAATCGGTCAAAGCGCCGGTCAAAGCCCCGGCCCCCGCTCCGGCCCCAAAGAAGGCCCCGAAAGAATCCTCGAAAGAGCGGGCTCGCCGAGGCAAGCTGCCTCCGGCCGTCTCGCCGCAGCTCGCGACACTTGTCGCCGAGCCGCCCGAGGGAGAAGGCTGGTTGTTCGAGATCAAGCTCGACGGGTACCGCATCCTGGCCGCGGCGGGCGGCGGGAAGGTGCAATTGACCTCGCGCAACGGCAAAGATTGGACCGATCGTTTTCCCACGATCGCCGAAGCGGTCGGTCGCCTGGACGCCGAGTCCGTCCTGCTCGACGGCGAGGTGGTCGCCCTCGACGACGAAGGGCGCTCGTCGTTTCAACGGCTGCAGAACGCCCTGAGGGCCGACCGCACGGCGAACCTGGCCTATTTCGTCTTCGACCTGTTGCATCTGAACGGCAAGGATCTGACCGGGCGGCCGCTCGTCGAACGCAAGGAAGCCCTGCGCGGGCTGTTGACGTCGGCCGGCGAGGAGACCCTCCGCTACAACGATCACGTCGAAGAAAAAGGCGCGGCGTTCTTCAAGCAGGCGTGCGACCTCGGGATCGAAGGCATCGTGGCGAAACAGGGCGAGGCGCCGTATCGAACCGGACGGGGCGCGGGCTGGCTCAAGATCAAATGCCTCGGCCGTCAAGAGGTGGTGATCGGCGGATTCACCGCCCCCAAGGGCTCGCGATCCGATCTAGGGGCGCTGCTGGTCGGCACCTATCGCGAAAAGGAGCTCCAATTCGCCGGCAAGGTAGGGACCGGTTTCAATGACGAAACGCTCGCCGACCTGGCCCGACGCCTGAAGCCGTTGATCCGGAAGACCTCCCCCTTCGTCGACCCGCCCAAGGGAGCCGAAGCGCGCGAGGTCACCTGGGTCGATCCCAAACTGGTGGCCGAGGTGGCTTTCACCGAATGGACCGACGACGGACGGATGAGACATCCCTCGTTCCAGGGCCTGCGAGAAGACAAGACGGCCGCCGAGGTCAAGCGGGAGGTGGAGTCGCCGGTCCCGACTCCTGGCAACGCCGCGAAAAAGGCCCCGGCAAAACCCGCTGCGAAGACCGCTGAGAAACCCGCGGCAAAATCCGTGGCGAAACCCCCGGCGGCCAAGACTCCTGGGGCCAAGGCGCCTGCGAAGAAGACCGCCCCGGCCCCCAAGCCGGCTCCCGTTTTGGCGAAGGGCGACGCCGACGTGGCCGGAGTCCGTTTGAGTCATCCGGATCGCGTGCTCTACCCGGAGCAGGGGGTGACCAAGCTCGATCTCGCCCGGTACTACCAGGCGGTCGAGGAGTGGATTCTTCCCCACGTCGCCAAGCGCCCCCTGACGCTCGTTCGCTGTCCCGAGGGCCGCAAGAAGGCGTGCTTTTACCAGAAGCATTTCCGCGACGGGATGCCGAGCTCGATCCGCTCCGTGCCGATCCACGAAGAGGGAGGCGCCAAGGAGCCGTACCTCTACGTCGACGATCTGGCCGGCCTCGTCGGCCTGGTCCAGTTCGGTGTCCTGGAACTGCACGGCTGGGGCGCCTTGATCGACGACGTCGAGCGCCCGGACCGCCTGGTCTTCGATCTCGACCCCGACCCTGCGGTCGCTTGGGCGCAGGTGGTCGAAACGGCGGAGCTGGTGCGCGGCGGCCTTTCCGACCTGGGCCTCGAAACGTTCGTCCAGACCACTGGTGGCAAGGGTCTCCACGTCGTGGCGCCGCTCCAGCGCGGCCGGCCCTGGGCGGAGGTGAAGGATTTCGCCCAAGCCTTCGCGGAGCGGCTGGTCGGCATCGCCCCCGACCGCTTCGTCAGCAAGGCTTCGAAAGCGGCCCGGACGGGGAAGATCTTCACCGACTGGCTGCGCAACGCGCGCGGCGCCACGGCGATTGCTCCCTACTCCAGCCGGGCCCGCGAGGGAGCCACGGTCGCGACACCGCTTAGGTGGAACGAGCTGAAGAAGGTATCCCCGGGCGACTTCACGGTTGCCACGGTCCCGGGCCGCCTCGCTAAGCTCAAGAAGGACCCGTGGGAAGGATTCTGGAAAACCCGCCAGACGATCCGGGCGGAGGCGTTGCGCGCGCTGGGCTTGTAGCGGATTCGCCTGTCAAATCCGATGCTGCTTGACGGTCAGTGCTTCGCCTCAGTAGCCTCAACAGTCCCGTCGCCCGCGAGGGCTTGGTCCACGATCTCCTGCGCTTCCTCAAGAATGCGGCGCAGGTGATCCGGCCCACGAAAGCTTTCCGCGTAAATCTTGTAGATGTCTTCGGTGCCCGAAGGTCGCGCGGCGAACCAGCCGCCGTCCGCTACGACTTTCACCCCGCCGATCGGCGCATCGTTGCCAGGGGCACGGCTGAGAACGCTTCGGATCGTCTCGCCGGCGAGCTGGGTGCAGCTCAGCTGTTCCGGCGAGAGGGCGGCCAGGCGCCGCTTCTGGTCGGGATTGGCGGGCGCCTCGATCCGGTCGAAGAACGGTTCGCCAAGCTCGTGCGTCAGCTCGACGTAGATCTCGCCGGGATCGCGTCCCGCGCGGGCGGTGATCTCCGCCGCCAACAGCGCCAGGACGATGCCATCCTTTTCCGTCGTCCAGACCGTGCCGTCGCGGCGCAGGAACGATGCCCCCGCGCTCTCTTCGCCGCCGAAGCCGAGCGATCCGTCGAACAGACCGTCGACGAACCATTTGAATCCGACCGGGACCTCGTAGAGCTTGCGGTGTAATTTCGCGGTCACCCGATCGATCAACCCGCTGCTCACCACGGTCTTGCCCACCGCCGCGTGCTCGGGCCATTGCGACCGATGCGAAAAAAGGTGATCGATTGCGACCGAGAGGTAATGATTGGGCGGCAGCAGCCCTGCGCTTCGGGTGACGATCCCATGCCGGTCGTGGTCCGTGTCGCAAGCGAAGGCGACATCGAAGCGATCTTTCAGCTCGATCAATGGTTGCATCGCGTAGGCCGACGACGGGTCCATTCGAATACGTCCGTCCCAATCCACCGCCATGAAGCCGAACGTCGGATCGACGGTCTCGCGGACCACCGTGAGGTCAAGTCCGTAACGCTCGGCGATCGGAGCCCAATAGTGGACTCCCGCCCCGCCCAGCGGATCGACGCCCAGCCGCAGGCTCGCGCCGCGGATCGCCTCCATATCGACGACCCCGCCGAGATCGTCCACATAAGGGTGAAGAAAGTCGTGGCGATGAGTCGTCGCGGCGCGGAGCGCGCGCTCGATGGGTATTCGCTTCACGCCCTCAAGGCGACGCTCTAGAAACTCGTTGGCCCGCGCCTCGATCCAGCGGGTGACCTCGGCTTCCGCCGGCCCCCCGTTCGGCGGGTTGTACTTGAACCCTCCGTCCTCCGGCGGATTGTGCGAAGGCGTGACGACGATGCCGTCCGCCCAACCGGTGGTCCGCCCCCGGTTGTAAGCGAGGATCGCATGGGAGACCACGGGAGTCGGCGTGTACTCGTCGTCCTTGGCCAGCATGACATCCACGCCGTTGGCGGCCAGCACCTCCAGCGCACTCTGGCCGGCCGGCAAGGACAACGCATGCGTGTCGAGCCCAAGAAACAACGGCCCGTCGATCGCATGCTGCGCACGGTAAAGGCATATCGCCTGAGCGATCGCCAGGACGTGCCATTCGTTGAAGGTTCCGAGGTACGACGAGCCCCGATGCCCCGAGGTGCCGAACGCGACGCGCTGAGCGGCAATCGCGGCATCGGGCACCTCGGTGTAATAGGCATCGACGAGCCGGGGCACGTCGACCCACATCGCGGCCGGAGCCGGCTTGCCGGCGAGAGGACTGATTTTCATTGCGCCTGTGGCTGGAACCGGCCGGTCGAGTCTCGATCGGCCGCGGATCTACGCCGACAACTGTTTGACGATCTTGTCCCAGGTGTCGGCATGCACCGCTTTACGCGTCAGAACATTGCCCAGCGACCCGGTGTCGTCGTTGGCGCTCTGAACGCCTTGGTCGAGGTTCTCCAAGTCCAGGTATTCCTCTCCGTACGCGAGGCTCGCGGCCGTTTCCGCGGTACTGACGCTCGCCACCTCGTCGTCGGAGAGCAGCTTCAGGATCGCTTCGCGGGTGATGTATGCGGCCTTTAGATCGGTGTCGCTCATGTCGGTCTCCAATCGGTCTAGCGTTCAGAGGCCTTCGGCGCAAGAACAGTGCCACCGCGATGGGTCGGCGGCCAGCTCACCGCCGGAAGATCGTGCGGCCGAAGGGGGAGGAGCTGCGGCAGGAAGTGCGATCCAGGATCGGCGATCTCATTTAGCGGTTCTTTCCCAGACCCAGTTCCGAACTTCCGGCAGATCCTGGCCGTTCTCGCAGATGAAGGCCCTGTGCTCGGCCAGTTTGGCGCGGAGGCGCTCCTGAAGCGCGACGCCTGGGGCGCCGGTCTGGGGCAGGCGATCGATGGTGTCGATCACCAGGTGGAAACGGTCGATGTCGTTCATCACCGTCATGTCGAACGGGGTTGTGATCGTCCCCTCTTCTTTGTAGCCCCGGACGTGGAGGTTGTCGTGGTTGGTGCGCCGATAGGTGAGCCGGTGAACCAGCCAAGGATAGGCGTGGAAGGCGAAGATGACCGGCTTATCCTTCGTGAACAAGGCATCGAACTTCTCGTCCGAGAGGCCGTGCGGGTGCTCCGAGGGGGGCTGGAGCTTCATCAGGTCGACGACGTTGACCACCCGAATTTTGAGCTCGGGCAGGTGCTCGCGAAGGATAGAAACGGCGGCGAGGGTTTCGAGCGTCGGCACGTCGCCGCAGCAGGCCATCACCACGTCGGGTTCGCCGCCTTGATCGCTGCTCGCCCAATCCCAGATGCCGATTCCTTGGGCGCAGTGCTTGTCGGCCGCTTCGATCGACAGCCATTGCGGCGAGGGGTGCTTGCCCGCGATCACCACGTTCACGTAGTGGCGGCTTCTCAGGCAGTGATCCATCACCGACAGCAGGCAATTGGCGTCGGGCGGAAAATAGACCCGCACCACCTCGGCTTTCTTGTTGACGACGAGGTCGACGAACCCCGGGTCCTGGTGGGTGAAGCCGTTGTGATCCTGGCGCCAGACGTGCGAGGCGAGCAGGTAGTTGAGCGAGGCAATTTTCTTGCGCCAGGGCAGGCGAGAGCTCACCGCCAGCCATTTGGCGTGCTGGTTGAACATCGAGTCGACGATGTGGATGAACGCCTCGTAACAATTGAATAGACCGTGGCGGCCGGTGAGCAGATAACCTTCGAGCCAGCCCTCGCATTGGTGCTCGCTCAACATTTCCATTACGCGGCCGGTTTTGGCCAGGTGCTCGTCGTCCGGCACCGTCTCCGCTTCCCACTGCCGTTCGGTCACCTCAAACAGAGCTTCGAGACCGTTGGAAAGGGTTTCGTCCGGACCGAAGACGCGGAAGTTTCTTTGCGGTTCGTTCAGTTTCGTCACGTCACGCAGGAAGCGCCCCAGAACGTGGGTGTCGCCGATGCCTCGCACCCCCGGCTGGGGAACGTCGACCGCATAGGCCCGATAGTCCGGCATCGCCAGGTCCTTGAGCAGCAGGCCGCCGTTCGCCTGGGGATTGGCGCCCATCCGCCGGCTGCCCTGGGGCGCCAGCGCGGCCAGCTCGGGTCTCAAGCGACCTTCCTCGTCGAACAGCTCTTCCGGCCGGTAGCTTTTGAGCCACTCTTCCAGCTGCGCAAGGTGCTCGGGGTGGACGGCCGGATCGGAGAGCGGCACCTGGTGCGAACGAAACGAGCCTTCGATCTTCTTGCCGTCGATCGTCTTGGGTCCCGTCCACCCCTTGGGCGAGGCGAGCACGATCATCGGCCAGCAGGGCCGCTTCCGAGCGCCATCGGCGCGCGCTCCCTGTTGAATCGCGTGGATATGCTCGATCGCCTGGTCGAGCGCGGCGGCCATCGCTTCGTGCATCGGCCCGGGCTCTTCGCCTTCGACGAACAGGGGCGCCCAGCCGTAGCCGCGGAGCAGCTGCTCCAGCTCCTCTCTGGGGATGCGCGCGAACAGCGTCGGGTTCGCGATCTTGAATCCGTTCAGATGAAGGATCGGCAGAACCGCGCCATCGGTCGCCGGATCGAGAAACTTGTTCGAATGCCAGGCGGTCGCGAGCGGCCCGGTCTCCGCCTCGCCGTCGCCGATCACGCAGGCGACGACCAGCTCGGGATTGTCGAACGCCGCGCCGAACGCGTGGCTGAGCGAATAGCCCAGCTCTCCCCCTTCATGGATGGACCCCGGGCACTCGGGCGAAGCGTGGCTAGGGATGCCGCCGGGAAACGAAAACTGCTTGAACAGCTTCTTCAAGCCCGCCTCGTCCTGGCTGATGTCGGGATAGACCTCGCTGTAGGTGCCTTCGAGATACGTATGGCCGACGACCGCCGGCCCGCCGTGCCCGGGGCCGCAGATGTAGATCATGTCGAGGTCGTATTTTTGGATCACCCGGTTCAAGTGAACGTAAATGAAGTTCTGCCCTGGGGTCGTCCCCCAATGGCCGATCAACATCCGTTTCACGTCGGCGAGCGCCAACGGCCGGCGGAGCAGCGGATTGTCGCGCAGATAGATCTGACCGACCGAAAGATAATTCGCGGCGCGCCAGTAGGCATCCATTTTGTCGATAAGATCGGGGGCGATAAGATCGGGGGCGGCGATCTGGGGTTCGAGCGTCGGGGTATTGCTGCTCATCGGGTCACCTCTTTATCGGAACCGAAGACCAGGCGCTCGACCGAGCGCGCGATCATCAGCTCCTCGTCCGTATGGATCACGCGGACCTTAACCCACGAATCTTTGACCGAAATCAAACCCTCTCCCTCGGCGTTCTTCGCGGGGTCCAATGCGAGCCCCACAAATCCGAGCCGCTCGCAGATCCGGGCACGGATGGGCGGCGCGTTTTCGCCGATCCCCCCCGCGAACACCAGCGTGTCCAGCCCGCCCAGAGCCGCGGTGAACGCGCCGATCCCTTTGCTCGCCTGATAGCAGAACATCTCGACCGCTTCGGCCGCCCGCGGGTCCGTCGCCTCCTTGTCGAGCAATTCCCGCATGTCCGAGCTGATCTCCGAAACGCCGAGCAGGCCGGATTCCGCGTTCACCATTCCGTGAAAGCTCTCGGCATTCATGCCTTCGGTCCGCGCAAGGTAGCCCACGAGCCCGGGGTCCAGATCGCCGGAGCGGGTCCCCATCGGCAGCCCCCCCGTGGGAGTGAATCCCATGGTCGTATCGATGCTCTGGCCCTTTCGGACGGCGGCCAAGGAAGCGCCGTTGCCCAAATGGGCCAGGACCACCCGGCCGCCAGTGGCCGCCGGGTCGCCGAGCCGCGCCAGCTCCTCGATCAAATAGGCGTAGGAGAGCCCGTGAAAACCGTAGCGCTCGACCCCCGCCGCAAAGTAGCGGCGCGGAATGGGAAGCATCCGCGCGACCGGCGGCAGCGTGCGGTGAAACGCGGTGTCGAAACAGGCGACCTGCACAAGACCCGGAAAACGCTCGCCGAAGATCCGGATCAGCTCGATCTCGGCCGGCATGTGCTCGGGATCGAACGGGCTGATGCGTTCAAGATCGTCTAACAATCCGTCCGTCACCACCTCGGGCTCGCTGTGGCGCATCCCGTGGACCACCCGATGCCCGACGGCGCGGAGCGAAGCGAAGGCGCCGCGCTTCTCCAGAGCATCGATCAGAAAAGTCGCCGCGGCGCGGTGATCCGCCCTTTCGAGGCTCAAGCGCTCCGGCGGAGATCCGGGCCGCCCATCGAATGCGAGCGCGGTACCCGGCAGACCGATCCGGTCGATCTTGCCGGAGAGTTGCCGTTCCAAGGGGTCGCCGACCTGGTAGAGCGCGAACCGGAGGCTCGACGAGCCGCCGTTCAGGGCGAGGAGGTGGGGTGCAGGCTCCATGCGTCAGACGGCCTTCGCCTTGCGATCAGCGCTGAGTGTTGCAAGCCAACGTTCCAGGCTGATCAGGCGACCTCTGTCGATGTGTTCGATCACCTTGCGCATTGACTCCTCCCCGGCCGGACCGTACGTTGCACTGAGCGCATCGGTGTTGATGTGTACGACATAAGTGAACATAGGTGCGTTGCCGGCCAGCTTTTCACATGCACGCATCAGCCGTGCGGGATCAAACTCGTTGGTCACGAACACATATTCGAAGGGTTTCCCGTCTGACTCTGCGTTTAAATAGTCACCGAAGTCTGCCGCAAACTGCTTCTCTCGGTCAGCGCGAACGCTCCACTTGGCGGTTACGAGGGTCCGCATCTGAGGCCGAATCACCGCCACGTCGACCTTGTTCGCCTTTTCACCTCTCTTGGGGCGGTTGAAGCCAGGAAGTTCGTGCAGGAGGCGCCGTGTGTGGACCTCAAGCGAGGATGCCTGACAGCTAAGGCGAATGACGTGCGCCAGGACGTCTTCGAAGCCTTCTCCTACCAGGTTCTTCCGCTTGTTCTCAAGAGCAAGGTACTGACGGATACGCTGGACGAGTTGCTGCCACGCCTCAGCGGATGGTTCTTGTTTCAAGTGCCCGCCCAAGACTTCCTTCACGATCGAAACCAGTTCGGGGTCTTCGCCAGGCTTTGGAAAGCCCTTCTCCTCGTACGGCTGTCGCTGTTTCGAAGCCGAGGCAGCTATCCTGGAGGCATTCCGCATAACCTCTGTGGCTAGGTCGGCTGTGGCCTTCCGAAATAACCAGTCGATCTCTTCGGCGACCTTGGTTGGTGCAACATCTAGCGATGTGGAAACCCAATCATGAAATGCCAGGGACCTTGAGTACCAGTTTTTTCCGGGCTGGGCCTTATCGCTTTCGTAGCAGTGTGCGAGACCCGTGGTTTGGTCTGCCCAAAGAAGCAGTCTGTAGACGTGCGACCACGCTAGCGGCGCAGTGACGCCAGATTCAACTTGCATGGAGAAATAGGCGTCAATGAGGCGGCTGCGGTTCTTTGCTCCGAATGCCGCCTTAACGAACGCGCCCTCTGAGCTGCCCTGATGAGACGTCATATCGACTCCGCGGTCAACCGGTCCGAGTGCGAAGGGCCTCTCGCTGCCGGGAAGACCGCAGCTCTGCCAGCAAGCTCTGTGCTACAGCTCGTGCGAGGAGGGGGGGCACTGCATTCCCAGCCTGGCGGTAACGAGAATGAGCGGGTCCCCCGTCATGCCGTCCTGGGATTGGCCCCCGTCTTGGGTCCGTTGTAAAAGTGAATCGATCGGGAAAAGACTGAAGGCGGGCAAACTCGCGCACCGAAAGGGCTCGCGCTTGTTCGTAGTGGTAGACCGAGTCGGCCTTGGTGTTCAGAGTCCAAGCCCAAATCCCAGGATGAAGGCGACGGTAAGCGTAAAAGTGTCGCCTTGAGAGCCGCCCGGTTCCGTTGTCCTGCCCCCACCGCTGGCCCGTGATGTACCGGTCGAGAAGGTCTTCGGCTAGATCTCGGTGGTTGCCACCTTGGGGTATTCCACCAAGCCGTAGTTCGGTGTCGAGAATGATCCGAGGAACTTGGACGTTTGTAAGGAGTTCGCCGGCACCAGAACGCATTAGCCGTTGATATTCGCTCCTCGGGCCGGGTAGCTCCGTATATGGGAGCGCATCGTTGCGGTTTCCAACGGAGAGACCGACGAGGTCTGAAATCGCATCGGCCGCACTGACAACCGAAGAATTCTCTGGATCAGAGAGAGCTTCGCCGATGCGCAGGCTGAACAGGCGTTCTTGAACTACGACCTGATACCGTGATCGACGACTGCCATTGTAACGCACTAACTCCAATGATTCCGTCGCTCCGGTCCCGCTCAGCTTTGGCGGGACCATTCCTAGCGAACTGCGAACGCCTATGAAGAGAATGCGTTTCCGTGTTTGAGGAACACCAAAATCCGCCGCATCCACTACTTGAGGTAGCACAGCGTACTCGCCCTCCAGCTCGAGGTCGGCGAGTATCTGTTCGCGCACGCCCATCTGGTCCATTCCCGTGACGTTTTCGACCACAAATGCCATTGGCAGCGATTGCCGAAGGACACCGACGAATTCCCGATAAAGGGTGTTGCGCGGGTCTTCGATCAGCCGCGCGTGGTTACGGACCTGAGAGAATGCCTGGCATGGCGGCCCCCCGATGAGCACGCTGGCCGAACGAGCTGCGTCAAGAATCTGCTCCTTGATCGCGTCGTTTCGGATGTCGCCCGTGATGACTCTCGACTCCGGGAAGTTGAGCCCGTAGGTTGCGGAAGCATCGGGATCGTTGTCGGACCCGGCGATGATCGAGAAGCCGGCCTGTCGGAAACCCTCCGATAGTCCACCCGCACCTGCAAACAAGTCCACTACGGAAAACGCCGCTCCGCCTTCGGAGGACCCCACCCCTCGACGGCGCAAGCTCCCTGAGGTGGGTTCGGCGGCTCGCCAATTCGCTCTGTTGATCATCACCGTCAGGGAGTATCTCAGAATCTCCGCGCGATTGTGCCCAATCTGCGGTCCGAAGCAGCCCCGCCTGTCGCTCCAGGCTCGAACGCTCCGGCGGAGAAGCTACCCGATGATCTCGGACATGCACTTTGATGGCTGGCGTCCCGCTTGGCGTCGGCGCTGGAATTCGCGACGCGCCGTCTCGCGATCAACTCCGTTCGCCTGGGCATAAACCTCCAAGCCGCGCTCCCCGAGCCGGAGAATCAGCTCAAAGCGCTCCTGGAGCGGAAGATTCTCCATCTCGTCGCGAAGCTCGTCTCTCAAATCGTCGGCTACGGACCGCATAGCGGAAGTATAGCCCTGGCTCGATGGGACTCAGGGCCTCGTCAACGTCGGTGTTCCTGTTGTCACTCGGTTGTTGCGATCCAGATCTGGAAGGTTCGGACCAAGCTCTAGGTCGTCTCGATCCAGGTCCGGACGACTCGGATCCAGGTCTGAACGGTCGGGACCGAGGTCTGAGCCGTGAAATCCAGGTCCGGGCGACTCAGGACTGGATCCGGACCGTTGCGATCCAGGTCCGAATGGCTCAGACCTAGGTCTGGTGTATCGCGATCCAGGTCTGGACGACTCAGACCAAAGTCTCGTGTGCCGCGATCCAGGCCGGACGACTCGGTCCCAGGTCTGAACGATCGGGACAGAGGTCTGGACCGTCGCGATCCAGGTCCGGGAGACTCAGAACTAGATCTCGTGTGTCGCGATCCAGGTCTGGACGACTCAGACCACGTTCTCGTGTGTCGCGATCAGGGTCCGGTCGGCTCGGACCTGGGTCCCGACCGTTGCGACGGACTATCAGTATGTTGCAAGGTCCAGACGAGGACGGGATGTACGTCGCAATCCCACCTGACAGATCAGGGACATTCGGACATGATAGTGCGCCTCCTTGAGCACGGGGGTTAAGCGAGTGTCGCAATCCCACCTGACAGATCAGGGACATTCGGACGTTTTTCGCCGGCCTGGCGGCGTGGGCTGTAATGGTCTACGTCGCAATCCCACCTGGCAGATCAGGGACATTCGGACCACGGTGGTTTTGACAGCTTCGCCCCACTACACCGAGCGTCGCAATCCCACCTGACAGATCAGGGACGTTCGGACACAAAGATGGCTGCGAGCATCGCGGCATAGGCAAGGTGAAGTCGCAATCCCACCTGACAGATCAGGGACGTTCGGACGGAGAGCTGAAGAAACTCCTCTGTCGCAAGTAGGAAAGATGTCGCAATCCCACCTGACAGATCAGGGACATTCGGACGGCCGGAAGCTGCCTGCGCGCCGAAGGTTACGCACCCGTCGCAATCCCACCTGACAGATCAGGGACATTCGGACTACGCGACGACTACGCCGCCTCCCTCGTGTTCCGTACCGTCGCAATCCCACCTGACAGATCAGGGACATTCGGACCTGAATGAAGCCCGGGAGACTAGTTCGTTCGCTCCTGTAGTCGCAATCCCACCTGACAGATCAGGGACATTCGGACGGCCATGCGATCGAAGTTCCTCTTGATCCTTCTTTCTGTCGCAATCCCACCTGACAGATCAGGGACATTCGGACCCCTGCCTCCGCAACCTCTTCTGAATCAGTGGGTTGCAAGGGCGATTTCCGGAACCTCGCGACATACGCTTGCCTTACGCTGGTCGATGCTTCGTTTTTACCCGCCGAGGCGGCTCGCAAAGCTTTGATTGTCAAGGAGCTTACGGCTGTTTCCGGAACCTGGGTGCCAAATTGGCGAAGAGGTCTCGAAAACTGGTATGACTTTTGCCTGGCTCCGACGATATACACCTTCGGGTCCTCTGTCCATCCGCTCGCAGATTGGGCGTTTGCGGGGCTTCGGTGGGCGCGGGTCAACCGCAGGCGACCCGCACGCGGAGGATTTGCCCCGCCTCCACCTCTTGTAGCAGCTCTCCTTGCAATCGACGTCCATCGACCTCCACAATCACCTCACCCGCCCGCAGCCCCGTCTGCCGCTCGATTTCGATCTCCAACATCGCGCCCCGGTAGGGCCGGCGCATCTTCGCTCGCGGCCAGGTTGGGGGAAGGCAGGGATCGAAGAGGAGGCCGTCCCACGTCGGCCGGACGCCGAGGACGTTTTCGGCGAGGATGCGCGGCAGCCAGGCGGCGGAGCCGGTGTACCAGGTCCAGCCGGCTCTTCCGCGGTAGGGGGATTCGGGGCCGTCGACGTTGCCGGGGAGCACGTACGGCTCGGCCCAGTAGGTGTCGGGATCGTGGAGCGAGGGGTTGATCCAGGTGAGCAGCCGCCCGACCGTTTCGCCGTCGTTCATCGCCGCCGCGGCCGAGATTGCCCAGGTTGCGGCGTGGGTGTAGACCCCGCCGTTTTCGCGCAGGCCCGGGGCGTAGCGGGTGATGTAGCCGACCGTCTCGTCCGGCTCGCTCCAGGCGGGCGCGAGCAGCAGGGCGCCCACCCCTTCGCACAGCAGGTGTTCGCGCACGGCGGCCCAGGCTGCCGTGGCGCGCTCGGGGCGGGCGGCGCCAGAGAGGATCGCCCAGGTTTGGGCGTTGAGAAAGATCCTTCCGAAGCGGTTCTCCTTGGCTCCTATCCAGGTGCCGTCATCGCGCGTCGCGCGGCGGTACCAGGCGCCGTCCCAGGCGTGCTCTTCAATCGCCGCGAGGTAACCGGCGCGGCGAGCAAGGAGATCGGCCGCTTTCTCCGGCGCGCCGCGTCGGCGGGCGATCTCGGCCCAGTCTTCTAGCAGGCCGATCAGGAACCAGCCGAGCCAGACCGACTCGCCGCGCTCTTCAAGCCCCACCGCAGACAGGCCGTCGTTCCAATCGCCCTCGCCGATCAGCGGCAGGCCGCGTGGGCTGGTGCGCGAAAAGACCCGGGCGAACGCTCGCTCGACGTGATCGGAGAGCGGGCTGGGCTGCGCCTCGTCGAGGAAAGACGATTCGTCGTCGAGCAGCGAGAGGTCGCCGGTCTCTTTCGCATAATTGGCGGTCACGAACCCCAGCCAGAGCAGATCGTCGGTCATCTTCGTGACGTGTCCCTGCTCGGTGAGCGGATGCCACCAGTGGACGACCGAGCCGTCTTTGAACTGGTGCCCGGCGTGCAGCGCGATCTGCGCGCGGCAACGCGGCGGATCGATCGTCAGCCAGACTTGCGAATCCTGGAGCTGATCGCGAAAACCGTACGCGCCGCTCTGTTGGTAATAACCGGCCCGGCCCCAGAGCCGCGCCGAAATCGCCTGATAGCGCAGCCAATCGTTGGCGAGTAGGTTGAGCGACGGCTCGGGCGTTTCGATCCGCTGCGCGGCCAGGAGATCGCGCCAACCCGCCACCGCGCGGGCGAACGAAGCGGCCATCGCGGAAGGCTGAGCGAAGCGGGTGGCGAGCGCCGTCGCCGATTCCGGATCGGCCGTGGTCGCCAGCACGAAGCCCCCTTCGAAAACTCCATGCGGGGCGAGGTCGATCTCCGCGCGCAGCGCGGCGACCGGATCGTAATGCCGGCCGAACAGCCCCGCCCAAGGAGCGTCCGAATCGAGCGCCGCGGGGCGCTTCCAATCGCCGCCGGCCCCTAAGAACGCCGCCTTGTCCCCCTCCGCCCCGGCGAGCGGTTGGGCGGAGGCGAACGCGCTCCAGAACGGAAACGGCGTGTTCCAATGGCCCCAGCGGGGATTTCCGACGTCCCACATGTGGCTGCCGGCGACGATCCCGGGAAGGTCGGGAAGCCAGCGCGTTTCCATGAACAACTTTTGGAACTCGCGCCGCGGCGCGGGCGAGGTGCCGCAGTTCCATTCGAGGAACGGCACGAGCACGAGCCTGCGCGCCCGGCCCTCCTTCTCGGTCAGCGAGACGCGCCAGATCTCGACCGTCTCGTCCGGGTCGACGAATAGCGTCCAGCTCGCCGAAACGCCGTCGTGCTCGGACTCGAACGTCGTGTAGCCGAGGCCATGGCGGCAGACGTGGTGCGCTTCGCTTAAACCGCAAGGAGCCGGAGCGAGCGAGGAGACCCGGCCGGCGTCGCGATCGCGCAGGTAAAGAAAGCGCCCGGACCGGTCGTCGGCCAGATCCTGCTGCCAGCGCACGATCGCCGCGAGCTGCGAGTTGTCGATCCAAGAAAAACCGCTGCCGGTCTGCGATACCGCAAGGCCGATCCGCGGATTGGTGATCACGTTCGCCCAAGGACGCGGCGTGTTGGGATCGGTGATCACGTATTCAGAGCCATCGGCGGAGAAATGGCCGTAGCGATTTTGCCCTGCGCTCATCTGTACAACCCCTTCCCTTCCAGCTGTAGATCGACCATCGCGGGCAGCTGTCGTAACGTGAACGTTCCGTCCGGTCCGATCGCCGCCGGCTTGCCATCCACCCACACTCCACCCGCCCGCCCTTCGAGCGGCCACGAGAGCACGAGCCCGCCGGGCGGCAGCTCCAGCCCCTTCTCCGCGATCTCGTAATGGACCCCCGTGCCGCGCCGAGCGAGGCGGTAGGTGAGCGTTCCCCACGGGGTCCGCAGGTCGCGCACCGCGATCCCTTCCGGGCGATCGAGCCATGCCGCGGAAACGCCCGCCGCGAGCACCAGCGAGTGATCCCCGCGCCGCTCATAGGCGAACAGGTCGAGCGCGGAGCGGACGAAGTCCGTCGCCACCCAGCCGTGCGGCAGATCGCCGATGAAATGCGCCTGGCGCGGGTCGCGGCTCACCACCTCCGGCCATTGGTTCCAAGGAACTGGACGCCGGTCGGCGAGGTAGAAATCGAGCGCGGAGAGCGCCCGCTCCTTCCAACCGAGCCGGAGGAACGCGCCGATGTGGCGAATCTCATAGGGGGTGTAGATCTCCCACTCTTTGGCGCCCGAACGGCGGGCGGACAGCTCGGCGTAAAACCTTTCGAACGTGGCGTCGAGCGCGGCCTTCGGCAGGTACCCTTCGAGCCCCGCGGGATCGAGCGCGATCGTAGTTGCGGTCGAATCGAAATCGGCGAGATCTTCCGAGCCGGGGATGTAGGCGATCTTCGCCCGCTCTCGCGTGTGCTCGATCGAGGCGAGCAGGTCGGCGCGGAACTCGTCGCGGCGCGCGCCCCACTTCGCCGCGAAGTCCTCGTGCCCCAGCGCGTGTGCCAGATCGACCGCGTCTTCCAAGCCGCGATAGGCGAAGAAATCGTCCCAATAGGAATGAACCGCTTTGGCCGAATACCCCTCGTGGCTGATCGATTCCGGCAGCAGACCGAAGGCGTCTTTGCCTTTCCAGTCTTCCGTGCGCCGCGACTGGCGGAGCGCTTCGAGGTGATCGACCGCGCGCGCCACGACCGGCAGCATCTTCTCCGCCCACGCGCGGTCTTTGCCGTAGCGATAGACCTCGGTGATCAAATGGATCAGCTCGCCGTGGCTGTCGTGCTCGGGGACCGAATCGGCGCCCCGCTTGTCGACGCAGCAAGGCACCGTTCCGTCGGCCGACTGAAAGCCTGAAAACCACTCGACGAACTCGCGCGCCGTATCGACCTCGCCGAGGCGCAGCAGTGCCACCCCGGTCAAGGCCCCGTCGCGAATCCACGATCTGGCATAGGCGCGTGAACCGGGCTGAAGCGCCGGGCCGTCGCGATGGATCAACACCCAGGCGAGGCTCGATCGGATCGCCCGGGCGATGGGCGCGGCCGCTGGCGGCAGGTCGAGGCCGACTCGCGACAGCCGCTGCCGCCAGTTGGCGGAAACCTCTCGTTCGAGCGCGGCGAAACGTTCTCCTCCACCCGCCGCGATCTTCGCCGCTGCGCCGCGCGCTTCCGGATTCGAGCCGCCCGCCGCGATGACTTCGAGCGAGGCGCCCGGCGCGAGGTCGAAAGGCCAGGCGAGAATCCCGGTCGCTTGGGCCTCAGGGTCGTTCACTTCGGTGCGGCGGGGGAGCGTGCCGGCGGCGAGACGCTCGAAGGGGCTCCCTTCGTCGAAAGTCATCGCGCCGAATTTCGCCGCAGGAGAAACGAAGAGGGAGGGCTCCCCTTCGATCGCGAGGCCGTGCTCGTCTCCCGCGAGGTGCGAAAGGCGCGAGACGCCGCCCGGATCGTTCAGAAACTGCTGGGGCGGGTTGACTTGGAACGGCCGGGCCGCCAGTTGGAGCGTGCCGGTTCGGCGCGTCGTGGAAAGGTTTGCCAGATGGTAGCGGGCGAGCAGCGCACTTCCACCGGGGACCGGCGTCGCGAGCGCGGTGATCGAGAGACGTAGGGCGGGGTGGTCGGCGGGAAACTCCCAGGTGACGGTGGGGATC
Organism: Acidobacteriota bacterium; assembly: GCA_040005235.1. Lineage (GTDB taxonomy): Bacteria > Acidobacteriota > Thermoanaerobaculia > Multivoradales > UBA5704 > DASYKS01. The sequence goes on from JBDTZG010000011.1 coordinate 79,525, forward strand.
GGAAGGTCGCCTTCCGCGAGCGATTGGGTGATGCTCGAATTCGCCCAGGTGATCAGCCGCCCGTTCGGTTCATTCAGCCGCACGAACGGTTCGAGCGAATAGCGCTCGGCCAGCTCGGTCAGTTCAATCGTGCCGTCTTCGGAGACGAGCATCTCGACGGGATCTTTGTCGACGCCGACCACCGTCCAGTAACTCTGCTCGTTGAGGAAGGCGCGTGGATAGGCGCCGCGTGGCACTTCCGAGGCGAGCATCGAGACGAAAGCGTTGCGCGAGGCTCCGACCGAGAGGGGCCGGATTTCCGCCCCGGCAATGCCGAATCCCTTCGGCCCGGGCTCGCGAAGGTGGAGGCGAAGCGCCCGGGCTTCGGATTCGGGGAGGTAGAAATCGGTTCGCGCGGCGCCTCGCGGCTCGGCTTCGCGCACAGGGCGGAACGTCGAGCCGTCCTCCGAGATTTCGAGCGCCACCCGTCCCGGCGCACGCCCGGGCTCCCAACGAAGGGTCAAACCGCCCAGCTCGGTGAGCCCGCCGAGGTCGATCGCGATCTCCTGCTCGCCCTTTTCATTCGGTGAACTTTTCGTGAGGTCGAGCGCCTTGGGGCTCGCGCTCGGCTCTTGGCGGGGGACGACTTCGAGGTTGGAAATCCAGACCGTGCCGTGCCCGCCGGTGGCCGCGGTGACGGTGAGCTCCAATTCGGCGATCCGCCGCAGGGGAGGCGGCGCGCCGGAGTCCGGCCCCCAGGCGAACGCAACCTGCCGCTCCTTGACCCTCACGGTCTCGGCCGCTTTGGGCCAGGCGACGTTCCGCAGCACGTGCCAGTAGACGTTCTCGTGGGCATCCAGCAGCTTCACTTCCAGATGGTTCGGCGGCCCTTCGCCGCGGAGATCGAAGCGCAACTCCCAGGTGGCGGGCAGCTCGATGTCTAAAGATCGCCGCGCCGCCGCCCAGCCCGCCTTGCCGTGAAAGTCGTAATCGAGCCGGAGGGCGGGTTGTCCCGGCTGCCCGTCGGCGGCGATCGCGAGGGATACGCCGTCGGAAGGAAGAGCGCGCCAGGCGGCGGGATCGAGGAGGTCCGCGGCGAAAAGTGCGGAAGAGGCGCCGAGGCACAGCAAGGCTGTGATCAGCAGGTTGCCGCTCATTCCTTCACGCTCCCCATCAAAATCCCCTCGACGTAATGCTTCTGGAGCGCGAAGAACAGCAGCAGCACGGGAAGGACCGTGATCACCGCTCCGGCCATCATCAGCTCGGTGTCCTGGACGTGCTCGCCGGAGAGGTTCGCGAGCGCCACGGGGAGGGTCTGCTTCGCCTCGTCGGTGAGGACCACGAGCGGCCACATGAAATCGTTCCAGGCGGCGAGAAACGTGAAGACGCCGAGGGTGACCAGGATCGGCTTCAAAGACGGCAGGACGATCGAGGTGAAGATCCGCATCTCGGAGGCTCCGTCGACGCGCGCCGCGTCGAGCAGCTCGTCGGGAATCGACAGCGCGAACTGGCGGACCAAGAAGATCCCGAACACGGTGGCGATGCCGGCGACCAACACTCCGAGCCGCGAGTTGACCAGACCGAGCGATTTGATCTCCAGGAAGAGGGGGAGCACCCCCACCTGAGGCGGCACGACGAGGGTCGCGAGCAGGAGGGCAAACAGCCGGTCTCGGCCCTTGAATCGGAGCTTCGCAAATGCGTAGCCCGCGGCGGCGTTGCAGAACAATGAGACCGCGGTGATCGAGAGCGAGAGGAACAAACTGTTCAGGAATGCCCGGCCCAGGTGCAGGCGTTGGAACAGCGCCACGTAATGTTCGAGCGTCGGCCGGCTCGGGACCCAGCGAAGCGGCAGCGCGAGCGCTTCGCCCGCGGGCATCAGAGACGCCGAGATCATCCAGAGCAACGGCAGCAGGGTGAATACCGCGCCGAAGATCAGCAGGGCGTTGATGGCGAGCGCGGCAAGCCGCCCCCGCCATCTCGGGGCGGGCCGCCAAGTCGGCCCCGCCGCGTTTACCGCAAGCGCGGCGAGGCGTCGCTTGATCGTTGCGCTCACGATTCCTCCGCCTGGCGCAGGCGGCGGATCGCGAGCTGAATCGCCGACGCCGCGAGGATCAGCAGGAAGAGCAAAAACGCGATCGCCGCAGCGCGCCCGAGGCTCCACCAGCGGAAGCCCTGGTCGTACATCATCAACGCGAGCGAGGTCGTTGCTTCGAGCGGCCCGCCGCGGGTGATGACGTAGGGTTCGGCGAAGATTTGAAACAGGCCGACGCTGGTGATCACCGCGACGAAGAAGGTCGTGGGCCGAAGCAGCGGGAGCGTAATGTCCCTCGTCAGCCGCCAGGTGCCCGCCCCTTCGAGTTTCGCCGCTTCGTAGAGCGAGACCGGAATGCTCTGAAGGCCGGCGACGAAGATCACCAGGCAATAGCCGAACGTCCGCCAGACCGAGAGCGACACGATCGCGAGCGTCGCCCAGCGCGGATTGCCCAACCAATCGATCGCGGGAATGCCGACCGCGCCCAAGATCCGATTGACCGGCCCGAACGTCGGGTGAAGAAACGCGCGCCAGACGACCGCGGCGGCCACAAGGGTCGTCACCACGGGCGCGAAATAGACGGTGCGGAAAAAACCCCGGAAGCGCGCGAGCTTCGAGTCGACCAATACCGCCCCAAAGAGAGCCGCGACGATCGTCGCCGGCCCTCCCAGTATCGCGAAGACCAGCGTGTTGCGCACCGCCCGCCAGAAGCGCGGATCGGCGAGCAGGTCGGTGTAGTTGCCGATCCCCACGAAGCGGACCGTCCCCAGATCGGCGATGCCGTAGAGATCGAAATCGGTGAGCGAAAGAAACAGCGCGGCCAGGAGCGGCACGGCAAAGAACAACCCGATCGCGATCAGCGCGGGCGACAAAAGCCACCAAGCGGCGCGCGCTTCGGCGCTCGAACCGCCCTCCGTGCGCGGGGAGCTCATCGATTTCTCCCGGTAGCTTTGAGGCTCGCTTCTCGGTCGAGAAGAAAGCGCCGCTTCTCCAAGATCCGATCGGTATCGGCGTCGAGCGCCGCGAGCGCCGAATCCGCATCGCGTGCTCCCCGCACCACCTGCTCGGTCGCCACCGCGAGCCGGGCGCCGATCTGCTCCCACTCGGGCACCTTGGGCGACGGCGACACGTAGCCCAGCTGGGTGAGAAACGCCACGGCGCGTGTGTCGCTCGCCAAGCCGGTCGAGGTCCATGCCGAACGCCGCGAGGGGAGGTCGCCCGCCCGGCGGAAGAACTCCGCCTGCTGCGCCGGCTCGGAAAGGTATTCGATCCACCGCCAGGCGCCCTCGGACTGCGTTGCGCCGCTGAAAACCACCAGGCTTGCGCCCCCCGCGAGCGATGTGCCGGGATAGTCCCCACCGGCTTCAGGAGGAGGCATCGGCGCGGTCGCCCAGCGGTCCTGCATCTCGGGCGGCAGGCGGCGCTCCATCTCGGCGAGGTTCCACGGTCCCGAGATGAACATCGCGAAATACCCTTCCGCGAACTGCTGGTACAGATTCGCGAGTCCCGACTGGTCGAGCGGCGGCGCCAAGCCATCGCGAAACAGGCCGGAATAGAAATCGAGCGCGGCGCGGAAACGCGGCTCGGCGAAACCACCCCGCCGGCCGCCGTCCTTCAAAAGCGGAGCGCCGCGCTGCTGGCCGAGCGTCATCACCTGCGCCCATTCGTCGATCGGCAGCAAGATCGCGAAATGATTGGGGGAGAGCGCCCGCAGCTTCTCCATCGCGCCCCGCCACTCGGCCCAGCTCTTGGGCGGCCAGGGCGCATGCGTCTGAGCGAGCAGATCGGTGCGATAGAAGATCACTCGCGTATCGACGTACCAGGGCACGCCCCAGAGCTCGCCGCCGACTTCGTTCGAGTCCCAGACTCCGGCGAACGAGTCGGCGCGGTCGAAGCTCTTGGAGCGGGAGATCCGGCTCCCGAGCGGCGCGAGCACCCCCAGCGCCTCCATCTCCGGAATCCAGGTGTTGCCCATCTGCGCCGCGTCGGGGAGCGCATTGCCCACGTAGGCGGTCAACAGCTTTTCGTGCGCGGCGGACCAGGGGACCTGCTGCACGTCGACGCGTAGATCGGGATTTCGGCGCTCGAATTCGGGCACCAGGGCGCGCACCTCTTCCCCCTCGCGGCCGAACGCCCAGAAACGCACGGTAGTGCGGTCGCCGTCTTGGCCCTTGCAGGCGACGATCCCCGTCGCCGCGAGCAGGACGAGCCCGAAACCGAGAGGGCGGGTCCGGCTCAAGGCGCTCCGTCGAGCCATCCGCCGGCAAAGCCCGCGCGCGTCAAGCCGCGGCGCAGATGAGGGTTCTTACGCATCGTTTTCCAGATCAGGCCCGATCGATAATTCTCGATCATCGCGAGGAGCGGCCCCTGGTCGATGCCCAGCCAGTCGGTGTCAAACCAGCCGACGCCCGGCACCCGGTGTCCGTGGTGCAGTTTCGCCGAATAGTCCCAAGAGGGGTTGAACGCATCGACGAAGCCGTAGCGGCCGTAGAGCGGCGCGCCGTAGCGCTCGCTCATCGCGCGGAGCGCGGGGATGGCCACCTCGGGCGCGAAAGGCACCGAGCCGCCCGCCGCGGTCGGCGCGATCGTGCCGTCGTCGAGCACGAAATCGGCGCCCACGCCCCGGCCGGCGTAGGTCCAGAACCGGCGGGTCTCATTGCCATAGGGAAGCTCCACGTCCGCCGGACCGTCGCAGGCCGAGACGCCCCAGACGTCGGCTCCCAGGCCCTTCCAGCTGCGCGGATTGCGGATCGCCCAGGCCCGCTGCGCGAGTGTGGCGCGGCGCGAGTTCTCGAAATAATCGAGGCCGGCATTCCGGATCGCCGGATCTGCGATGCCGCGAAAATCGATCCAGACGTGGCTGTAGTGATGGCCGAACAACGGCGCGAACTGGAGATATCGCTGCCCCTCGAAGTCGGCCACCTTGTAGCGGCTGGTCCACTCGCCCCAAGCGTCGTCGCCCACCGGGTGGGTGGTCGAGCCGAGCGCCATCAGGTAGACGAGCATCGCCTCGTTGTAGCCGCGCCAGTCGGAATGGATGAAGCCGCTTTCGGGGTGCCAGCCGAGGACGATCGAGGGCGGGCGCGGCTGCGCCCAGGTCCAGTCGGCGCCGTCGTAGAGCCGTTCGGCGAGCTGGCGGATCTCCTGTTCTTGGGGATCGGAGCCGTCGAAATACTCGCCCGCAAACATCACCCCCGCGAGCAGCAGGGCGGTATCGACCGTCGATAGCTCGACCGTCTCGAAGCGGCGGCCGGTCGAGAGATCGAGGAAGTGGTAGTAGAAACCGTGGTACGCGGTCATCCCCGCGGGGGCATCCCCAACGGGTGCCGCGGCGAGAAAGCGCAGGGTCTTCAAAGTCCGCTCGCTCGCCGCCTCGCGCGTGATCCAGCCGCGCTCGGCGCCGATCGGGTAGGCGGTGAGGCCGAACCCGGTCGCCGCCACCGAAGCGAACGAGCGGGTCGGCCAACGATCGGGAATCAGACCGGTGTGGGGATCCGCCAGCTCCCAAAAGTAGAGGAAGGTGCGATGGGCAACGTCGTCGAGAAATGCCTCGTCGGTGGCGTTCGGACCGATCGCGCGTAAAACGCCGGCCGCGGGAGGGACGCAAAGAGCCGTCCCCCCGCAGCCGGTCGTAAGGGCAGGAAGGAGGAGGACGAACAGCGCGACGAGAGCCGCCCCGGCTCTCCGACTGGATGCGCGGACCCTCCGCGCCCGGGGCGTGCTCTCGCTCATATCCTAGAAGCCGATCCGCGCGCCGATCTGGAAGCGGCGGGTGTTGAACTGGCTGTTCGGCTGGCCGAAACGGGCATTGGTGTTCGGCAGCCGGGGCTTGAAGTTCTCGAAGCTGGAGTTGTTGTCGAAGTTGAAGATGTTGAAGCCTTCGCCGACCAGCGTGACTTTCACGTGCTGGGCGATCACCGGCGCGTCCCATTCGAGGCGCAGATCGACGCTGCGATACGCGAACGCGTTCGGGACCAGGAAGTCGTCCTTCGCCGGCCGACCCTCGTTCCAGCGGACGGTGAACGGATCGTGCGAGTCGTCGAACACGGTGAACGGTACACCCGAACCGAGGGTGATCAAGCTAGACGCCCGGAAGCTCCAGGGCAGGGCGATCGTGCCCGAGACCACCAGGCGGTGGCGCTCGTCGTTGGTGCCCGGGAACTTGTAGTAGCTGCCCGAATTGAGGTAATCGAACGCGCCGAACGCGATCCCTTCGCCCGGATTGTCGGTGCCGTTCTGGTACGCCTTGGCGTAGGTGTAGGCGATATTCAAGGCCCACTTCGAGCCGGCGGTATACGGCTTGTCGAGGGTCAGGAACACGCCGTCATACCAGGTTTTCCGGACCGACGAGGTGACGAACACGCGGCCATACCCCGGGACCGAGACGTTGCCGCCGAAGCGGTCGTTGAACCTCGTGCCCGGCGGGTTGTCGCCGAAGAAGTACGACAGGCCGTTGTAGCCGCGAACTCCGGCGTAGGTCACCGAGGCGAGCCACCGGCCGAGCTGCTGGCGCACGCCCAAGTTCCACTGGTTGGAGCGAGGCGGTTTGAGGTCGTTCGCCACCAGATAGGCCTCGGGACCGGGGACCTGACCGCTCGCGATCAGGGAGCGCAGCCCCGCGGCGCTCTGGTACTCGGGGCGCCACTTGATCGTAGGGCTACCGCAGCTCAGGTTCGGGCTGCCGTCGGCCGAGAAGCAGAAGCTGTAAATGCTCCACTGCTGGCGGTAGGCCTCATCGAAGATGTCGTTCAACACGACGCGGTCGATGTACTTGCCCCAGCCGCCGAACATCACCGTCTTGGCGTCGCCGCGCACGTCCCAGGCGAAGCCGAGCCGCGGCTGGATCGCGCCGTAATAGGGCTTCCGGTCGTTGCCGTTGGTCGTGTACTTGTCGAGGTCGAGGAAGTCGCGAATGCACCAGGTCGTCTGGCCTCCGACCGGCTGGCCGTAGGACCGGCAGGCGTTGTTCAGCGCGTTGACCAACGAGTCGGGCGTCTTGTAGTCGTTGTTCAACATGTTCGACTCGTAATCCCAGCGGACTCCGAGGTTCAACGTCAGGTTCGGCCGAATCCGCCAGTCGTCCTGGAGGTAGAGGCCGAGCTGGTTGTTGTCGAACTTGAGCCCCGGATCGCCGAAGCCGAGCCGCGCCTGGAACGGGAACTGCCACTGCTCGCCGCTCCGGAACTCGAACAGCGGGTTGTCGAACAGCTTCTTGTTCACCTCGTAGTTCTGATGGTTGAGCGAGAGGCCGGTCTTCATCAGATGATCGCCGTGCCAGGTGGTCGGCAGCGAGAAGTCGTCGCGCACGGCAAGCTTCTTTTGGGAGAAGTCCTGCGACGCGTCCTTGCCGCCGATGTCCAGAATACCGATGTAGTTGAGATGCGGCGTGGCCGGCGTGAGAGCGGTCGGATTCCACTGCAGCTTCTGATACGAGAAGGCCGCCTCGTTGAGCGCGTTGCCAAGGATCGCCTGATGCTTGACGACGAACGCGTCGGTTCCCACCTCGAAGCTCTCGGCTCCATCGCGCGTACGCTGGCCGCCGAAGCCGCGAATCTCCTGCTCGTCCCGCACGTTGCCCGAGAAATCGACCGTCTGCCCGGCGGTCGGTTGCCACGAGAGTTTGCCGAAATAGAGACGCGATTCAAACGGCGCGGTGAGCACGCCGGTCGCCTGCTGGGAGAGAAGCGCCTGCACGTTGGCGGGGGCGTTGGCGAAATCCGGACCGCGGAAGACGGTCGCGTTGCGGTCCTGGTCGTTGGTTTCGAGCGACAGGAAGAAGTGGAGCTTGTCCTTGATTAGCGGCCCGCCGAACGACAGCCCGCCCTGCTTGCGCTTGTAGTCGGCTTTCTTCTCGCCGCGCGCCTTGGCGAAATCATCCTGCGCGACGAGGTTCTTGTCCTGGGTGAAGTAGAACAGATCGCCGTGGAAGGAGTTTCCGCCCGACTTCGTGACCGCGGAGATCACCGCGGCGGCGGCCTTTTCGTACTCGGCCTTGTAGTTCTGGGTGAGGACCCGGAACTCCTGCACGGCGTTTTGCGGGAACGGGTTGCCGCGCGAGGAATCCTGCGCGAACGCACCGCCTGAGAGCACGTCGTTCTTGTACGACAGGCCGTCGATGAAGACGTTGACCTGGCGGGAGTCGGCGCCGCCGCTCCGGAACTTCTGCCCCGCGTCGTCCTGGTTATCGGTCGCCCGGACGCCGGGGGCCAACGCCGCGAAATTGAGGAAGTTGCGGCTCCCCTGCGGCAGCCCCTCGATCTGCTCGGGAGTGATGCTGGTCGCGATCTCGGAAGTCCGCGTTTCGATCAACAGCTGCACCGAGTCGCCGACCACCGTGATGTCGTCGGCGATCACCTCGCTCGGCGAGAGGACGAAGTCGACCACCACGTCCTGGCCCAACAGCACCTGCACTTTTTTGCTCTGCTCGGCGTACGCATCCGACGAAACCTTGATCTCATACTTGCCGGGCCGCAGGCCCTGGAGCGCGAAACTTCCGTCCGGCCCCGCCTTCGACTCGTAGTGGAACCCGCTTTCGGAGTCCTCAGCCGCGACCGTGGCCCCAGCGAGCGGCCCGCTCGAATCGAGCACGGCACCGCGGATCGAAGCGTTGGTGTCTTGGGCGCGCGCGCCCACCGCGAGCAGCGCCGCAAAAACGAACGCGGCCAGGGCTCGCCAATTTCTTCCATACATCCCACTCATCGTAGTTTCCTCCTCAGATCCTGCCGTTTCTCTCCCGTTTTACTCGGTACCTGGAAGTTCTTTCCGCCCGGCGGTCGAGGCTCGCACCACGAGCACGGCCGGGATCGTTTCTTCGAGCGGCTCCGCGCCGCGTTCCTCCAAACCGGCGAGCAGCCGCGCCATCGCCCGCTCGCCCATCTCGGCGATCGCCACCCGGACGGAGGTGAGCGGCGGCGAGAGATAGCGCGCGATCGGCACGTCGTCGAACCCGGCGAGCGCCACGTCTTCGGGCACCGAAAGCCCCAGCTCTCGAAGCGCCGAAAGGCAGCCGATCGCCATTGCGTCGTTCGCCGCGAAAATTGCCGTCGGCCGCTCTTTCCGCCCGGTGAGAGCCAAGGCCGCCGCGCGGCCCGACTCCTCGCGAAAATCGCCGGAGACGAGCTGCTCCGGATCGAGCTCGACCCCGCGGGCATCAAGAGCCGCGCGGAATCCGAGCAGCCGCGCCTCGGCGTCGGAGTTCTCCGAGGGTCCCGAGATCACCGCGATGCGCCGATGCCCGAGGTCGAGCAGATGTTCGGCGACAGCTCGGGCTCCCCCCGAGTTGTCGATCCGCATCGAGGGGTGACTCCCCCGCGTGGGCGGATCGCCCAGAAAGACGGCGGGAACGCCCGGCGGAATCCGGATCGACCCGGCGTTCCGCGTCGAGGCCATGATGATCAAACCGTCGACCCGGCCGTGGAGGGCGCGAATCAACGCGTCGACTTCCGCGGGGTCGCTGTGCGAACCGGAGACCAGCAGGTGGTACCCCGCGCGCTTCGCGCCCAAGTCGATGCCGCGGATCAGCTCGGAGAAGAATTCGCCGTAGACGTCGGGTAAAATCACCCCGACGCTCGAGGTCCGCCGAGTGCTCAAAGATCGGGCGCCGCTGTGCGGCACGTACCCCAGCTCGGCCACCACTTCGAGCACCCGCTGGCGGGTGTCCGGGTGGATCGGCCCTTTGCCGTTCAAGACGCGCGAGATGGTCGCGACCGACACACGGGCCGCCGCCGCCACCTCTCGAATCGAGATGCTGGGGTTGCTCTTCGGGTCCAAGACGGAACCTCCCGAGATCAGAGTGCGCGTCAAAACACTTGGGGTAAGCGTTTACAGCACGACGTGTAACCGGTTACAGTTGACGGGAATGTAACGCCATCGATTCCGCCGCGTCAAGGAGGCAATGTGCCCGACACCTTCCCGCAGGGCTTCTTATGGGGTGCGGCGACCGCCGCCTACCAGATCGAAGGCTCGCCGCTCGCCGACGGCGCGGGCCCGAGCATCTGGCATCGCTTCGCCCATACGCCCGGCCGGATGGCGAACGGCGACACCGGAGACGTCGCCTGCGACCACTACCGCCGCTGGGCTGACGACGTGGCCTTGATGCGCGAGCTGAACTTGAACGCCTACCGCTTCTCGATCTCCTGGTCGCGCATCCTCCCCGAGGGCACCGGCCAAGTGAACCAGAAAGGCCTCGACTTCTACCGCCGCCTGGTCGAAGCACTCCGAGAGGCCGGAATCGCCCCCTCCGCCACGCTCTACCACTGGGACCTCCCCGCGGCGCTCGACGACCGGGGAGGCTGGCTCAACCGAGATTCCGCCGCCTGGTTTGGCGACTACGCCGAAGTCTGCTTCAAAGCCCTCGGCGACCAGGTCGAAATGTGGGCGACGCTCAACGAACCCTGGGTGATCGCCGACGGCGGCTACCTCTACGGAACCCTGGCCCCCGGCCACAGCAACCTGTTCGAAGCCCCCCGCGTGGCCCACCACCTCCTGCTCGCCCACGCCACCGCGGTAGAAGCCTTCCGAACCCACGGCCCAGGAAAAATCGGCATCGTGGTGAACATCGAGCCCAAACACTCGGCCTCCGACTCGTCCGATGACCTAGCGGCCACCCAAAGAGCCGACGCCGCCATGAACCGCCACTACCTCGACCCCCTCTTCCTAGGCCGCTACCCGGAAGAGCTCGCCCAGGTCTACGGCCCCGCCTGGCCCCACTTCCCGGAAGCCGACCTCGACCGAATCCCCATCCCCTTCGACTGGCTCGGCCTCAACTACTACACGAGAGCCGTCGTCCAAGCCGACCCTCGCGCCTGGCCCACCGGAGCCATCAAAGTCCACCAACCCCGCTCGACCTACACCGAGACCCACTGGGAGGTCTACCCGCAAGGGCTAACCGAAACCCTCCAATGGCTCGCCGACCGCTACGGCCCCATCCCCCTCTACGTCACCGAAAACGGAGCGGCGTTCTACGACCCGCCAACCGCGGAGGGTGGAAAGGTGGACGATCCGCTACGGGTCGAGTACCTGCGGGAGCACCTGCGGGCGGTGGGTAGAGCGATTGACGCCGGAGTGGACGTGCGGGGGTACTTCGCCTGGTCGCTATTCGACAATCTGGAGTGGAGCCTGGGGTACGCGAAACGGTTCGGGATCGTGCATGTCGATTTCGCGACGTTGGAACGGACGGTGAAGGCTAGCGGGCGGTTTTATGCGGGGGTGGTTCGGGCGGGTGGCTGCAGATTTTAAGCACCATGCTGATCTTGACATCCTATTTTTCGCAGAATATAATTGGCTCTTTAAAGGAGAACCGCCGTGAAAAAGAAGCATCGTACGCTTACCTTGCGCCGAGAAACTGTTCGGGAGCTAGCCGCAGGAACGACCGGCTTTATAGCAGGCGGCGCTTCCCTTGCGGTGACCGTTTGCACAAGTTGCCGCCAAACCTGCGGGAGATCCTGCTGGTGCAGCGAAGATACTGCCAATTGCACCGCGGACTGTAGTGCGATTTGCTAACACGGTTCCTTCTGGGAGCTGAGTCGGTTCGTCGACCAAGAGCCGGCCTTCGTGAACGTGAGTCCTTAGAGTCAATGATGAAAGGATAACACGAGGACAGAAGGGCCTCGCCGCCCGGAAGGGTTGGTCGCCTCGCGCGGCGAGATCTCAACCCAACGAGGGCGTCTGGAGCGTGACCGACGGAAAATAGGTTCGGAAGCGCCCCCCGTCGGCTGTCGCGAGCGTCCACCCCTTTACCTGGGCATGCGCGCCGATGAAGAAATCGGGCAACGGCACGGAGGGAGCCTCGCGACCGGATTCAGCGCGTCGACGCTCTCGGTACTCCACATAAGCTTTAGCGCACGGCTCTGCGGCGGCAACCGGGACATCAAGGAGGGTGATTCCCCAACTTCGGAGCCGGTCGGCGACGGCAGCCGGTTCGGCTTCGCCAACGCAAACCTCCGCGAGGCAAACTGCATTGACTGCCGCTCCATCCTCCGACACCGCTTCGGCAATCGTTCGCTGTGCCCATTCGAAAAAGGGCGAAGGTTCGGTGAAAGCGTAGATCAGGACGTTGGTGTCGATGAGGATCATGGTTCCCGGGTCATGGCCCTCAAGGCCTCCCAGGTCATTTTGGGTCGCAGGGGAGCTGCGGCCATGGCTTCGAGGCATCGATCCAGAGTCATCCTCGGTTCCGGCTTTGGATGCTCAAGGCGCACCAAGAGCAGGCGGCCTTCACCCTGACTCTGGATATCGAAGATGTCTCCGGGATTGACCGCAGGAAGTACCACTCGCCTTTTCGCATCCGCTGTCGCCGTAGCCATGGTGGGATTATCCCACCGAATCCTTAAGGACGCAACTGGCCGCCGAAAGCAGGATCGCGAAGCGGGCCGAAAGTCTGCGCATGCCGAATGCTGGCGACGAGAGGGCGGAAGCCGAACTTGAGAGGGTCCCGCTGCCGAATCCGTGCTTCCACTGTTCCAACCGTCGATTGCGGTGGATCGGGCCAGTTACCCCGGTTGATTCGGGGCAGCGGCCATTTCTTCCCGCAGCTCCTGGATCGCAGCGAACAGGGTTTCTCGATCCTCTACAGGGAACACCACCACGACCTCCGGGGCGAGAGCATCAAACGCCTCTGGGCCGATCTTCTTTCTGAGGAGTGCCACTCGGACCAAATCGTCCTGCGGATCGAAGTCGGCGCTCAAGGAAAGTAGAAAGCCGGCCAAGGCTTCCCGCAGAGCTTCTGGGGCTCGACGGCTCGTGCGGTAGAGGTCTGAGAAGCTCTGGCAACACTTGGTCTGCCCGACTCTTTCTTCGATCGCCACGAAGATCGAACGGGCGGCCTGGAGGTGTTGCTCTCCTTCTTCGGTGCGGTGTTGAAAGGCGCACAGACGTCCCAAGGCCAGGAGCGTGTTGGCCTCGCCGAGGCGAAACTGATGTGACTGAAACAGCGCCAAGGCCTGCCCGTAGTGCGCCTCCGCCTCCTCTAGCCGGGAGGTTTGCGCGTACACCTCGCCCAAATTCAGCAGGGTGTTGGCTTCACCGTGACGATCACCGACCGATCGGAGGAGCGGTAGGGCCTCTTCGTAGTGCGACTCCGCCTCCGGCAGCCGATCCGTATGCCGGTACAGAACGCCCAAAGCTCCCAGGGTGTTCGCCTCGCCTAGGGGTTCTTGGCTCAACCGATATAGGGCCAACGCCTGCCGAAACAGCGGCTCCGCCTCCGGCCTTCGAGAGGTGCGCAGGTACAGATCGGCCAAAGACCGTATCGTGTTGGCCTCGCCGACAGGCTCCTCGACCGACCGGTACAGTTCCAACGCTTCCTTGAATCGAGGCTCCGCCTCCGACGGCCGAGACATCCGGACATAGAGATCGCCCAGCGACAGCAGGGTGTTGGCCTCGCCGAGACGATGCTCGACCGACCGGTAGAGCGGCAAGGCCTCCCGGAAGCGCAACTCCGCCTCCGCCAGCCGGTCCGTCTGGGCGAACAGGACGCCCAGAGACCGGAGGGTGCTGGCTTCGCCCGGTCGATCCCCGGCCGACTGGTACAGCGGCAAGGCATCCTCATAACGCGACTCCGCCTTCGAAAGATCGAAGGTCCGCGCGTATAGGTCGCCCTGGGCCTTGAGCGTATTGGCTTCGCCGAGAAGAGACTTCACCGACCGATAGATCGGCAGTGCCTCCCAAAATAGCGACTCCGCTTCCTCCAACCTGGAGGTCCGCAGGTACAGGTCACCTATTGACTTGAGCGTATTGGCCTCACCGACGTGAGATTGGATCGACCGATAAAGCGGCAACGCCTCCCCAAAACGAACCTCCGACTCCGCCAGTCGAGAGATCCGCGAATACAGAAGGCCCAGAGCCAGAACCGTATTGGCCTCGCCGTGTCGATCCTCCATCGACCGATAGAGAGCTAAAGCCTCGATATAAAGCGACTCCGCCTCCGAGGGCCGAGACCTTTGCACGTACTGGTCGCCCTCTAAGAGCAACGCGTCGGCCTGCCGGCTCGTCGTTCCAGCCCAGCGACGGAGACTCTGGATCCACTTTGTGACCATCGGAGGGACCTCGGGTTAGCTGCTAGTTCGGTCCCACAGTATGCCGTTTCGGCAATAGGGTGTCCCGCCCCACACCCTTTGCTGATTTGACGGTAGGCCTGGGTTTTCTTAGGCTCCCACTTCCGTGGTCTCCCGTCCGCTTCTCCTCGCCTGCCTTTGGCTCGCCGCGCTACCGGCGCTGGGGGAGAGGTTCGAATTCGTCCAGCCGGTGACGGGATCGACGCTGACGGCGGGGGACGAGGTGGCCGTCCGGTGGGCGGGTGCCCCCGCGGCGGTCCGGGAGATGGAGCTTTTGCTGTCGGTCGACGGCGGTCGTCGATTCGCGGTGCGGCTGACCCGCGAACTCGCGGGGGATGCTTCGACCTACCTTTGGCGCGTTCCCCAGCTGCCTTCGGGCGCTGCGCGGCTCGCGTTGCGAGTGAACCTGGACGGGCGCGAGGTGGAAGTGGGGACGAGCGCGCCGTTTGCGATCGCAGCCGGTGTCGAAACTGCGGGACCGGCCGGTTCGATCGAGCTGATCCGCGGCGAGCTCTGGTGGACGGAACGGGCGGTTCCGGGGAGTGAGGGAGAGCACCTGGCGCTCGCCGGGCTCGATGCGCCTCTGCCCGAGCCGCGGGTTCTGCCGGCGGCGGGCGAATCGATGCTCGCCGATCTTCGATCTCCCGCTTTTGCGCCGCGGCCGGCGGCGCTCTCGACCTACGTTCCCAGGATGCCGGCGGCCTCCGGCCAGCCCCTTTCGACGCGCCCCGAAGCGCGTGCCCTCCTGCTTTCCCCTCTGCGTATTTGACGGCGCCGCCGGACCCCGACGGAACCTTTCGCGCGACCTCGGAATCTTCGAGGTCGTAGAGCTTTTCTTCCGGCGGCGTTACCGCCCGGTCGCGCTCCTCCATGAATCGAGACGATTCCATTCGCGCGACGAAGCGGTGGTGCCGCGGGACAAATAAGGACGCCCTCATGCGTACTCTTCGTTCGACCGGCTCGATGCGCCTTTCGCGCTTCGCGCTCGCATTTCTCCTCTTGCTTGCCCCCCTTCTTCTCTCCCTGCCGCTCGCGGCGCAGGCCCCGGGCATCGGTGCGCTGCGCGGCCAGGTGGTCGATGCTTCGGGCGCGCCGATTGGCGGCGCCGTGATCTCGGTATGGAACGAGGACACCGGCTTTACCCGTACCGTCTCGACCGACGCCCTGGGCACCTATGCCTTCTCCGGTCTGCCGCTCACCGGCCATTACGAGATCTCGTTTGCCCACGAAGGGCTCGCTGCCGAGAAGCGTTCGGGTCTGGAGCTGCGCGCCGGAGCGACCGCCACGGCCGATGCGGTGCTTCAGGCGCTGCCGGTGGAAGATGCGATCACCGTCTACGGCACGACCGAAGGGGTGCACGCGGATTCGCCCCAGATCGGCACGCGGATGGACGCCGAGCGGATCGCGGAGACGCCGATCCTCGGCGGCAAGGTGACGGCGTTGCCGCTGCTCAACTCGGCGGTGCGCTCCGCCCGCGGCACGGGCGATCTGTTCTTGAACAACACACTGTTCGTGATCGAGGGGGGCGGCCGGCGCCAGGCGACCTACGTGATCGACGGCAGCGGTGCCGACGACTCGTGGGGCCGGCAGACGATCTTCACCAACGTTCCGCTCGCCGCGATCCAGGAGTTCTCGGTCCTGACCAACGCTTTCTCCGCGGAGTACGGCCGGACGACCGGCGGCGCGATTAACCTGGTTACCCGTGCGGGAACCCATGACTTGAAGGGCGATTTCAACCTCACCGGGCGGCCGGGCGGCCTCCAGTCGAAGACCCCCGTCACCCAGCAGGACGCGCAGGACGAGCTGTGGCAGGGAAGCGTGTTCGTCGGCGGGCAGTTGATCCCCGACCGGGCGTATTTCTCGTTCGGCGGCGAGTACAACCGGCAAGATCGCGACTCGGTGATCACCTCGGCTTTGGCGCCCGGCGTGTTCACCGGCGAATATCGCCAATCGCTCCTGTTCGGCCGCATCGACGCAGACCTGTCGCCCGCACATCACCTGGTGGGGCGCGCGAACCTCGACCGCTTCACCGACTCGAATCCCGCCGACGCGGTGGGCGGCATCGCTCTGCCGAGCGCCGCGCGCACCTTCAAGCGGGCGGCCGAGGCGGCGCAGCTCGCGGAGAGCTGGGTGGTGAACGGCTCGACCTCGAACGACGCTCGGCTGGTCTGGCAGAACGGCGATCCGATCACCGAGTTCGAGCCGGCGCATCCTTCGACTCAGTTCGTCCGTCCGGGCGTTTCGACCGAAGGCGAGTCGCGCGTCGCGCACCTCACCAACCGGCAGGTGCAGTTTGCCGACACGGTCTCGGTCATCGCGGGCGAGCATCTGATCAAGGCGGGGGGCGATTACGTCCGGTCCCGTTCGGGCGGCGACGGCCAGGAGTTCGGCTCGCCGTTCACCCTCGGCCAGTTCACGTTCAAGACCGGCATTTCGCCGACCATCCCGACCTCGGCCCTCAAACTTTCGGACGTTGCGCGCTTCACCCAGGGGTTCGGCAACGTCGACTACAAGGTAACCGAGTCGCTTTGGTCGCTGTTCGCGCAGGATGATTACCGCGTCCGCCCCGATCTGGTATTGAACCTGGGGCTGCGCTACGACCGGCAGAGCCTGACCGATGCCACCGACAACATTTCGCCGCGGCTCGGCTTCGCCTGGACGCCGGGCAAATCGGCGAAGACCACCTACCGCGGCGGCTACGGCATCTACTACTCAGAGATCCGCGCCAACATCGTCGCCGGCTGGGAGCTGGGCGGCCCGCAGGGCTTCTTCAACTTCAGCGCCGCCCCGGGACAGCTGGGATTCCCGACCTCGCTCAATCCCTTGCCGGCCTTCCCGCCGGGAGCCGTGCTGCCGCCGCGCGACATCACGATCCGGCCCGGCCGCGCCTCGTTCTACAACCAGTTCTTCGACGTCTCTAAGCTCTCGGGCTATCCAAGCGAGCTCAAGAACCCCAAGACCGCGCAGGCGACGCTGGGCGCCGAGCACGACTTCGGCGGCGGCTGGTTCGGCAGCGCGGACGTGGTCCACGCCGTGACGACCGATATCGATCGCAACATCGACCTGAACGCCCCCTCGGCGTTCGTCCGCACCACCCCGGGCCAGACCCGCTCGGCGGCGGCCGCCGACCTCACCCGGCCGATCGTGCCGGTCGCGAACGGCTACCGGCGCATCCTCGTCACCATCAACCAGGGGGAGAGCCGCTACGACGCGCTGCAGCTCGACCTGCGCCATGAATGGTCGGGCCGCGGCTCGCTCCGGCTGTCGTATACCTGGTCGCACACCCGCAACAATTTCGAGGCCGACGCGCCGGGCGGCGACCCGAGCGACGCCCGCCTGCTCGGTTCCGAATTCGGCGACAGCCTGCTCGACCAGCGGCACCGCGTGGTGATTTCGGGCGCCGCCCACCTGCCGTTTGGCTTCGTCGCGGGCGGCGTCGGCCAGTACGCGACCGGCCGGCCCTACAACGCGACGACCGGCGCGGACAACAACGGCGACGGCTCGAACGCCGACCGGCCGGTGATCGACGGCAACGTGATCAGCCGGAACGCCTTCCGCGGCGACAACCTCTACGACCTGACGCTGTTCGTCGAGCGCGGCTTCCGGGTTTCGGGGGCGGCGACGCTCACCCTGCGGGCGGAGGTGTTCAACATCACCGACCACGAAAACGTGGTGGGCCGAAACGCCGTCTACGGCAACGCCACTACGGCCGTGCCGCTCTCGACGTTTGGCCAGGAGCTGGGAGGCATCGCGAACGTCGATCCGGGGCGGCAGTTCCAGCTCGGCGCGCGGTTGCGCTTCTAAGGTGACGACGCGAAGGCCCGCTCCGTCGGCATCGGCCGCTTCGATCCCTTCGAACGCCGATCTGCTCGCCGTCGCCGGGCTCGGCAAGAGTTACGGCCGGCGGCGGGTGCTCGACGCAGTGAGCTTTTCGGTCCGGCCGGGCGAGGTGCTCGGCCTGGTCGGACCGAACGGCGCGGGCAAGACCACCCTGTTCAGTTGCCTGGCCGGCATCCTTCCCACAGCCCCGGAGGATGCCGGCCGGGTGGTGGACGGCCAGGGCCGAACGCTCCCGCCGGGCGGTCGCCGGGATCTCCTTTTTTTCCTTCCCGACGGCATTCTCCCTTGGCCGGAGCAGAGTTTGGATCAACTGCTCGCCCGTTGGCGCGACCTCTGGGGCGCACCCTCGACGCGCGAGCCCTCGCTCGAAACCCTTCTCGAACGGTTGGATTTGAAACGCCTTCGCGGCGCGGCGGCGGAGTCGCTCTCGAAAGGCGAGCGCAAGCGTTTTCTCCTCGCGCTCAGCCTGCTGACTCCCCAGCCGTTGCTGCTGCTCGACGAGCCGTTCGACGGCCTCGACCTGCGCCAGACCCGCGATGTGGCCGCCCTATTGAAAGAGGTCGCGGCGGCGGGGCGCACGCTCTTTCTTTCGATCCACCAGCTGGTGGACGCCGGACGCGTTTGCGACCGAATCGTCATGCTGGCCGACGGCAAAGTCGCGGGGGTGGGCACGCTCGACGAGCTGCGCGAACGGGCGGGCCTGGTCCAGGGCACTCTCGAAGAGGTGTTTCTTGTCCTCACGTAAAAATTCTTCCGGAATCGGCGCGTTGTTCCGCCTCGATCTCGGCGAACTGGTCGCCGCGCGATCGTTCTGGCTGCTGCTCGCGATGATTGGCCCGCTGGTGGGGCAGGCGTTCATCACCGCCGTGGCCTCCTACGCCGAGGCGAGCGGCGCGGGGGGTGGACCGGCGGCGCTCGCTCAGGGGCTCTCGCCGCTCGATGGGATCGTCGTGCCGACGTTCGGCGCCTATGACCTCGCGGTCACGTTTCTGCTGCCGTTCGTCGCGATCCGGCTGCTCGCGGCGGAGCGCGAAAGCGGCGCGGCGCTGCTGCTCGCTCAGGGCCGCGTGAGCCTGCCCGCGCGGCTGGCGGTCAAGCTCGCCGTGCTCGGGTTGGGCGGTCTCGCCGCCGCGATTCCGGGCCTCCTGGCGCTCGGGCTTTGGCGTTCCTACGGCGGTCATCTCGGCGGGGCGGAGACGGCGAACGTCCTGCTCGGCCACTTGCTTCACGCGCTGCTCGCGACCGGGATCGCTTTTGCCGCCGCCGCGGTCTGCCGTTCGAGCGCGAGCGCGGCGATCGCGACGCTCGGCCTCACGGTCGGGGGCTGGGCGCTCGACTTCATCGCCGCCGGTCGCTCCGGCTGGATCGCCGAAGCCGCCCTCTTCACCCCCGCCGCGGCGCTCCGGCGCTTCGAACAGGGGGATCTGTCGATCGCGCTGCTCGCGGCGTTGGCCGTAGCGACCCTCGGAGCGCTCGGCTTTGCCGCATTCGAGCTCGATCTCTACGCCGGCCCCGAGAAGCGCCACCTGCGCGCGGGGTTGGCGATCGTCCTGGCGGTCGGCGCCATCGGCGGCATCGCAGGGATCTCGACGCTGCGCGCCGGCTGGGACCTTTCCGAGGACCGCCGCAGCTCGTTTTCTCGAGCGGACGAGGCTGCCTTGCGGCAAATCGAGAAGCCCGTCAAGGTGAGCGCGAACCTCGCGGCGGAAGACCCGCGGCTCACCGATCTCGAACGCAACGTCCTCTCGAAGCTCCGCCGCGTGCTCCCCGATTTTTCGGTCACGCTCGCCGCCGCCGGCCGCTCCGGTCTGTTCGACGGCCCGGGCTATGGCGAGGTCTGGTACCAGGTGGGCACGAAGCGCGCGATGCTCCGCTCGACGATCGAGCCGGTCGTCCTCGCCCAGCTCTACGAGCTGGCGGGAGTAGCGCCACCCGCCTCGGACTCCGACCCGGCCTACCCTGGTTACCCGCTCGCCGCCTTCCCCCGCGGCGCGGCCCCGCTCTTCTATATCGCCTGGCCGCTGGTCGCGGGCCTCGCGTTCTTTACTCGCGACCGCTGGAGATCGAAATGAACCGAACCGGTCTAATCGCGCTGCCCGCCCTCGCCGCTCTCCTGATCACCCTCCCGGTCCTCGGCGCGCCGCCCAAATCGGCCGCCAAGCCCGCAGCCAAACCGAAACCCGCGGCGAAAGCCGCGCCGAAGAAAGCCGAAAACTCGCCCGTCCGGGTCGATCTGTCGAAAGAAAAAGTAGGGACCGAGCCGGTCCGCTTCCTCGCGATGGTCGGCGACTGGTCGATCGCCAAAGAGGAAGGAAAACCGGTGCTCCTAGTCGACGGCCGCACCTGGAAGAACGGCCAGCCGGCCGGAGGCCTCGCCGACAAGGCCCGAGCGATCTACGGCTCGCGCCACGAGGAGTTCATCGACAACGTCAAGGCGTTCGCCTACTTCCCCTACGCCGTGGCGCAGGACATTCCCGAATTTCACGACGGCACGATCGAAATCCGCTTTCGCCTCCTGGGCGGAGCGCTCGACCAGTGTGCGGGAATCCTGTTCAACCTGAAGCCGAACGGCGACTACCTCGCGGTGCGCGTCAACGGCAAAGAAGACAACCTCGTGCTCTGGAACTTCGAAAACGGCAAGCGCAGCTTCGTCCAAAAAGGCGTCCACGACGCCCCGATCCCCTTCAAGCTGTGGCACACGATGAAGATCGCCGTCCACGGAACCAAGCTCGAAGCCTGGTACGACGGCGAGAAGCTGCTCGACCGAACGTTAGTAGCGCCGGTCACCGGAAGGGTTGGAGTCTGGTCGAAAACCGACAGCGTCTCGGAGTTCGCCGACTACGTGGTAACGCCCGAAGCGGCGCCGGCGGCTGCGGTTCCGGCTCCGGTGAAGGCGCCCTCGAAGCGGGCTGCTCGTATCTCACAAACCGCCGGCTCGGGCCGGCGGTTTTCTCTGCCACTCGATGGAAAATCGAGTTATGGAACCAGCTCCAAGGTCGCGACCGTCAGCACGTCGTCTTTCACTTCGCCGGTCACGTCGGCGCGCAGGTGATCCTTCTTCGTCGAGGCCTTGAGCGCGGCGAGCGCTTTTTCGGAACCGGCCGCGTCGAGCTTCAGGTACTTGCCTTCGGGGGTGTAGATGCCGTAACCGGTCTTCGAGCATTGGAGCGCGCAGTCGCGGGTGTGGGAATCGGGATTCGCCTTGGCCTTTACGGAGCAGCCTTGATCGATCAGCGAGACGTTCTTCCAGGTGGCGGCGGATGCCGGAATCGCGAGCAGCGCGAGGACGAAAGCGGCGGCGAGGGCGGTGCGTGTACGGTTCATGGTCTTCTCCTCTTGGGGGTTGAGATTTTCAGCGCGCGGGGGGAACGGTCGCACGCCATTCGGTGAGCTTGGCGAGGGTGAAGGCGCCGAGCGCGAGCACCACGTCGCGGACGGCGAGGTCGAAGAACATGCCGGTCGAGACCAGCTGGAGCGCGATCGCGAGCAGCCAGGCGGCGACGATGTAAGCTCCGAGCCGGGGCCACTTGGTGAGCACGAGCAGGCCCGCGATCATTTCGATGACGCCGATCACGCCGAAGAAGGTGGCGGAAGAGACCGGCAGCAGGTTGGCCATCCAGGGGGCCAGGTACATGTCCCAATTGGTGAGTAGGTTGAAGAACTTGTCGAGGCCGGCGAGAAACGCCATCAGGCCGAAGCCGATGCGGAGCAGCCGGCGCGCGAGGTCGAGACCGTTTTCGGTGGTGGTCATGGTGAATTCCTCCCACCCGTACAGAGCGGGTAGGCGGCGATCGGTTACAAACCGGCCGGCGAAAGATTCTTTGTAACCTTTCGCCTTTCTCCGACTCTGTAGGTGGAGATGAACGCGCTCGATCTCGCTATCGCGGCTCCCAAGGCTCCCATCGCGCCGCTGTCGATCCCACAGGAGCTTTCGGACGAGGCGCTCGCGCGCCGGATCGTCTCGGGCGAAAAGGAGCTGTTCGAGCTGCTGATGCGGCGGCACAACCAGCGCCTGTTCCGCGTCGCGCGCGGCGTGGTCGACAGCGATCTCGAAGCCGAGGACGTCCTACAGGATGCCTGGGTGCGCGCCTACGAGCACCTCGCGGAGTTCCGCGGCGAGGCGCAGCTGACCACCTGGCTGTCGAAGATCGCGCTCTACGAGGCGTTCGCGCGGAAGCGGCGCGAGCAGCGCTTCGTGGACCTGGCCAGCGTGGATCGCCATTCTGCGGAGGACCTCAAGATGTCCGGAGTCGACGAGCCCAAGACCGCAGAACCCGACCCCGAGCATGCCGCCTTGAACGGCGAGCTACGCGCGGCACTCGAGCGGGCGGTGGGGGCGATGCCCTCTCGCTATCGCGCGGTCTTCCTGATGCGCGAGGTCGAAGGGCTGTCGACCGCGGAAACCGCCGCAAGCCTCGACCTCTCGCTCGAAGCGGTGAAGGTCCGCCTCCATCGCGCCCGCGCCCGTCTGCGCAGCGACCTCGAACGCCGCCTGGGGCTCGTAGCCCACGGGGCCTTCAGCTTCGCCGCACACCGCTGCGACCGAGTGGTGGCGGGCGTGTTGGCGCGAATCGGCAGCCGGGAAGATTCTGCTCAACCTATTGGGTTCGGCGAACGATCGCCTCAACGATCGACTCAGCGAGAAGACCACCGAGCAGAGTCACCATGAACATGCCAACGAAACTGACAATGGGAATGGCCGAAAGATCCTGCCAAATGTTTGCCGAAGGCGCGATTTTTTCGAGCCACGTGAGTTTGTTGAACACCGCCAGGAGTAGGACCAGGACGCCGACAAATCCACCTACTGTGAGAGTGCGCACCAACGGAGCCTTGCGTCCGCCCTTGAAGGTTCGCCGTATCAAGCTCCCGACGAATCCACCTCCGAGCGCAACGGCGATCATCCATAAGTCGAGCTGATAGGAAATGGTTTTGGTGGCGTCATCCAGGTGAGGAGCGCTGGCTCGGATCGTGTACCTGCCGTGACGATCGAGAGTCAGCTCCACCGGAGCTTCCTCCTCGTTGGGAAGAATCGTCACCTCTTTCATTTGCGTCTCGGCATCTCCCTGGACGAACACCTTTACCTTAACCAGGGAAGCAGCCGGAACGGCCTGGTTCTTGGCATTTAACAAACGGACGGAATATTGAGGTTTGACCACGGAGAGGCCGGTATAGGTCTCTCGTCCCCACAAGTCGAGGTGAGTGGGATCGTCGGCTAAGAAATGCACTTTGACCGGCACCGAGCTTCCGCCGCTATACAGCGCGGTGATGCTCAACTCGCCGCGACGGAGCGCACGTATCACCGCGGGTTGCGAGGCAACGATTTCGTTCTGAGGAATCGTCAGGTTTAGGGGCAGGACGTCGCCCCCCGGCCCTTCGGCGATCAGGCGAAGGTTCACCGCTTGGGCGGCGGGTATCGGTACTCGGTTTGGGCCTTGGACCCAGAAAGCATCGAGTCGCGAGACCGGCCAGCCGGTCTCCTCTCTCTCGATCTCGGCCTGCTGAGGGATGAGCTCGACCCGCGGACTTAAGATAGAAGCGGCGGGTGGCATGGTGGGCATTGACGCCGAGGGCGAAGGTACCTGGTGGTTCGACTCTGGTGCCTCCGAAGGATTGGCGCCATTCGACGCGACTTCGCCGGTTTTCTCACGAACCCGCGACTCAAGATCCTGGATGGCCTCTTGCCATCGAGTCTCAGGCCGCGAGCGAGCCTCGTCGTAAGACAAGGTCTTGAAGCTTCCCTCGCCAACGCTCAGCGGCTCCGCTCCGGAGGGTAGCGCCACCGCAACTTCTACCGGGAGGCCAACCGGCTCCGAAGTCATTTCTGACGTTTGACCAGAAGTAGGCTCCTCTACGGCGCTTCGGATTGCAGCTACGCCATGTCCTGCGCTCATCCCCTCGGCCCGCACTTCAATCCCGACTAAACCGGGCTCCTTCGGCGTGACGACAACATCCACACCCGAGTCGCCCGCCTTCAACTCGATCGTACGGGGCAAGCCAAATTCGCTATCGCTGGCGAGATCAAGGGTGAGCGGCCGAGGGGTGGGCGAGGCCTTGGCCTCGGAGTCCGTCAAACGTATTTCGATCTGCCCCGGATGCCCTGCCAGAAACCCCTTATCCGGAAATCGAATCTCTAAACGCGAAGGCGGCGCGCTCACCTCTAGTCGAGCCTCTGTGCATCCGCTCGACAGGGCGACACAAATCAACATCTGAACCAAGCATGAGCGCATGGTGTGGGCGATCCTCGACAATAGAGACGGAATCTGCGCGAAAATTCCGAGGAGAAAGCCCGCGCAACGCCGCGAACAAGCTCAATTGTCCCTGCGCGACGACCTCGAAAGGCGTTTGGGTTCGTCTCCCATGAGGCGTTCAAGAATCTCAGCGACTGTAGGGATGTTCGTGGATCCAGTGAAACCCCTTACTCACCAGTCGGAATTCAGGGGGGTCGATCCGGCGTAGTTGCGCCTGGACGGCGTGACCGTCGAACGTCCCTTCGATCGCGAGGGTCTTCGGATCGATACGCCGGTACGTAAGCACGGAGCTCCAGCGGGGATCGTCGATCTTCGCCAGAGACAGCCGCAGAGCGCCGAAATTCGGCTCGAGTTGGAAGCGCTCCCGCGAGCCGCTGGTGAGGATGGCCAGGGTGTGGGGCTGATCGAATACCACTCGCCGCCAGCGGGTCTCATCAGTGAAAGATAGCGGACGCTCTTCCCCGTCGAGAAAGAATTCCTCGACGTTCCAGATGCCGTAGAGAGGCCGCTTCGGCGCTTGTCCCAACCGCTGCCACCGCTCGCGCGCCTGCAGCAATGGGGCGACGGCGAAAGCGAGGATGAAGATCATGGGCAGTGCTGGTCTTGCCCAGCGCAGCCACTTTTTTTCGACGTACGGCCGAGCCGGGGCGGCCTCCACCGGGCGACCGAAAACGAAAAGGTTGGCCAACCTTCTCAGATCGGGGAGGACGATGAAGACAGCCAGCACGAGGAGGTGAGAGGAAAACAGCTTGAGCGGCACGTCGTAGCAAAAATTCAGCACGACGACGTGGGTGAACACACCGACGCCGACCAAAGCTCCCAACAGCGCGGTTCGACGGAAGACGAGAAGGAACCCACCGAGCATCTCGGCCAGGCCGGAAAAGACTTTGTAGGCGACCGATGCCGCCATGAAGGACCAGAAAAAACCCTCCGGAGAGGAGTCCCCGATGGGTTGCAGAAGGCGGTCGAGCGTCAGGCTCCCGCCCTGGAGCGGAAAGACTTTGATCGAACCATAGGCGAACATCCAAAAAGCGAGCGCGAAGCGAACGTAAACGTGGAGCGCCCCCTGGAGCCGTGCGTAATGGGGGCGCTTCCGATCGAGAAGCGTCCAGATCGCCGTCGCCGTCAACGCCAACAAGAAGAAGCAAAACACCTGGACGTAGTTGTACGTCGTATCGCCGCTGCCGTTGGGGAGCACGCTGGCATCCGCTTGGAACACCGCTGCGCCCACCCAAGGGACGAGAGAATCCCAGAACGCCAGATAGGGCCGGACGACGAAATCGGGGAGCGGCACGAAGTTCAGGAAGTACAGGGCATAGGTGGTGGTACACAGGAGGAGGTAGGCGAAGGCGAAACGGAAGAGAATTCGCCGGGCCAGACTCCAGCGGGGAGGCACCGGAGAATCGGGCTCCAAACGAATCACGGGGTCGGCCATGTCGCTCTCCTTTCGCCCAAGCGGTCGTTGCGCGCGGCTTGGTTAGAAGATTGGATCGAGCGATGCAGGCATCGGTTCCCCTGGCAGAACTGTTACCCGACGTAGCGTGATCATGGCGCACCGGCCCCGGCCGCGAGGGGCGTAGCGTCTGGCACCCGCCGTGCTTAATACCTCCGTGTCGTTCTGTCGTCATCTCTTGGAGGAGGTATCCCATTGAGCACCCGTGTGCGGGACTTTGCGGTCTTGTCGTTTCTACTCTTGTGCCTTGTCGGGGCGAACGCCGCTTTCGCGGTGCGGCCGTTTCCGATCCTCTTCGTCACCCAGGTGCCGATTCCGAACGACGACCAGGGCGCCCTCTCGGTCTTCGCCAATCATCAGGCGCAGATCGATCTCACGCCGCGGGGCGGCGATCTGTGGATTCTCTACCCCGACAACACGCTCAAGAATCTGACCGCGGCGGCCGGGTTCGGCGTTCCTTGCTCGGTCGGCTCGCTCTGTTTTCAAGGATCGACTTCGATCGCGGTGCGCGAGCCGTCGATGCATTGGAGCGGCACGAAAGCCGTGTTCAGCATGGTGGTGGGAGCGCCGACGGCGCAACACGTGCCGGTCGCTTCGTTCTGGCAGCTCTATGAGATCACCGGCCTCGGGGCCGCCCAGACTCCGGTGATCACCAAGGTTCCTAACCAGCCCACGAGCTACAACAACGTGAGCCCGTTCTATGGCATGGACGAGCGGATCCTGTTCACCTCCGACCGGCCGCGCAGCGGCGAGAGCCATCTGTATCCTCAGCTCGACGAATACAAGTCGCAGCCGACGGTGACCGGGCTTTGGAGCCTCGATCCGCCGACCGGCGATTTGAAGATCTTGAACCACACGGTCTCCGGCCTGTTCACTCCGATCCTCGACAGCTTCGGGCGGATCGTGTTCACCCGCTGGGATCACCTCCAACGCGACTCGCAGGCCGACAAGGATTTCCAGGCCGCGCAGATGAGCCTGCCGCCCATGTTCGGGACGTTCGATTACGCGAACGAAACCGCGGGCGCCTCGCGCTCGACGACCACGGTCGAGATCTTCCCCGAGCCGCAAGGATCGCGCACCGACCTGCTGAATGGCACCAACGTGGTCGGCATGGAGTTCAATCAGTTTTTCCCCTGGGTGATGAACGAGGACGGCACGAGCGAGGAGATCATCGACCACTCGGGGCGGCACGACTTCCGTTTCGCGCTCGGCAAGGCGTTCAACGACAATCCGGAGCTGTTGAACCTGTCGATGGTGTCGATGCCCCCGCCGCCGCGCACCAATCAAAACTACGCGAGCAATTTCCTTCAGATGAAGGAAAGCCCGACGGTGGCCGGCCGCTATTTCGGGGTGGACGCGACAGAGACCGGCACCCACGGCGGCGGCCAGATCGTGCAGATCGATGCGGCGCCGACCAACCGGCCGGATCTGATTCCGCTCACCTGGTGGACCGATCGGTCGGGGAGCTTCGTCTTCCAAGGCGCCGGCCCCGATCCGAACGCGATCCATACCGGCCACTACCGCAATCCGCTGCCGCTGTCGGACGGGACGCTGATCGCCTCCCACACCGCCGAAATGCGAGGCGACGCGAACCAAGGGACGCGCGCGCTGCCGCAGTCGCTCTACTCCTATCGGATGAAGACGATCACCGGCAGCGCCGCCGCCCCGTCGCAGCAATCGGGCGCTGTGGCGACCGCGGGCGCCTTGCTCACGCCCGGGATCGTCCGCTCGGTCTGGTGGTGGGATCCGGACGTTGCGGTCACCTACAACAACGTCACGCTGTGGGAGCTCGATCCGGTCGAGGTCCGCTCGCGGACGAAGCCGATCGCCACGATTCCGCCCTTGGGGCAGCCCGAGCAGGACGCCTTTACTCTGGCAGGCGTTTCGCCCACCGCGCTGCGCAACTGGATGGCCGCCAACGACGTCGCCCTGATCGTCAGCCACAACCTCACCACCCGCGACGGCGACGACAAGCAGCAGCCGTTCAACCTGCGGGTGAAGCAGCACAACGGAACGCTCGGCGCGACGACCACCGCCACGAGCTACGTGCCCGGCACCAGCCACCTCTACGACGTGACGCACCTGGAGCTGTTCCAAGCCGACCAGCTGCGCGGCTTGGGCGGCACGGTCGCCCCGAAACCGGGACGCCGCCCGCTCGCCCGGCACCTGCACGACAATGCGTCGCTCAATCCGCCGAACACCAATCCTTCCGCCCCCTCGGGCACTGTCGAGCTTTCGACCGACGGCTCGATGGCCGCGTTCGTCCCCGCGCACCGGGCGCTCTCGTGGCAGCTCTCGGACGACACGTTCACGCCGGTCGTTCACGAACGATATTGGCTCACTTTCCAGCCGGGCGAGATCCGCGTCTGCGCCTCCTGCCATGGCACCAGCCACGTCGACCAGGCGGGGCATGCGGCGCCGAACAATCTGCCGCAGGCGCTGCGCACGCTGCTCGAATATTGGAAGACCCAACACCCGGCGGCTCCGGGTGCACCCGGCTTCTACGCCATCACCCCCTGCCGCGTGCTCGACTCCCGCCAAGCCGACGGCGCCGGCGGCGGCCCGGCGCTCGCGCCCATGGGCACCCGCCTCTACCACTTCGCCAACCGCTGCGCCCTTCCCGCCTCGGCCAAGGCGGTTTCGATCAACGTCACCGTCACCCAACCCGCCTCAGGCGGTTTCTTCCTTCTCTACCCCGGCGACAGCAACGCCCCGCTCACCAGCACCCTCAACTTCTCCGCCGGCCAGACGCGCACCAACAACGCAGTCCTCTCCCTCTCCGCCGACGGCGTCGGCACCCTGAAGATCCAAAACGGCAGCCCCGGAGCGGCGCAGGTGATCGTGGATGTGAACGGGTATTTTCAATGAAGGCGGTTTAAGGCTAGGGCTTCACCGGAAGACTGATTTTCAAGTCAGGATCGCCATCGCAGACTCGAACCGCATTCCATTCCCCGAGGGATCACGAGTGAAGAGGCCTTCGTCCTGGACCTCGATGGCGACGCCGGCCGCGCGCAGCCGCTCCTCTACCCGGTCGAGCGTCTGCCGGTCGCTCAGGCGGATCGAGAACTGAAGCAGGCCCGCGGCATCCGGCGGCGGCGGGGGCGCGCCTTCGCCCTGCCAAGTGTTCAATCCCACGCGGTGGTGGTAACCGCCGGTCGAGACGAACAGCGCCGAGGGGCCGTAGCGCTGCATCTCTTCGAATCCAAGCACTCCGGCGTAGAACCGTTCCGCCTCGGCGAGATTGCGGACGTGCAGGTGGACGTGGCCCATGACTGTGCCGGCCGGGAGGGCGGCGATGGACGGCTCTCCTGCGACTTCTTCGAGCAGCGTCTCCAGGTCGAGCGCCTCGGTGAACATGGCGAGCTTGCCCCCCTGGCGCGGCCAGTCTTTCTCCGGTCGGTCGCGGTAGATCTCGATGCCGTTGCCTTCCGGATCGGAGAGGTAGAGCGCCTCGCTCACGCCGTGATCGGCCGCTCCTCCAAGCCGCGTGCCGGTCGAGGCGAGGCGCGTCAGAACCGCGCCCAGGTCGCGCCGGGTGGGGACCAGGAGGGCGAAATGGAACAGGCCGGTGGTGCCGCGGACGGTTCGCGCGGCGGGGTTTTCGACCAGCGAAAGCAGAGGAAATCCGGCGGCGCCGAGCTGGACCGAGCCGGAGTCGTTTCCGGGCAGCCGTTCGAGGCCGATCCCTTGGGTGTAGTAGGCCAGAGACCGATCCAGATCGCGAACGGTGAGCTCGACCGGACCGACCGCGGTTTCGGCAGGAAGTCGGGCGGGAAGAAGTTCAGTCATGCACGACAGAACCGCCGCGGGGAACAGGGGATTCCAGCACCTCGACCGGGGATACCATCCCTCGCCGTGCCCTTCGTCTACATCCTCTGCTGCCGCGACGGCTCGCTCTACACGGGAGCCGCCGTCGACCTCGCCAAACGCCTCCGCGAACACCAGGCGGGCAGGGGCTCCCGCTACACCCGCTCGCGCCTGCCGGTGGACCTCGCCTGGTCGGTCGAAGTCGAAACCTGGAGCGACGCGCTGCGCGAGGAGCGGCGGATCAAGCGGCTGCGGCGGGTTAAGAAGGAAGAGCTGATGGAGGAAGGTTCGGCCGCGCCGGAAAACGCCCCGGCACCCTGAGCTTCTCCATCAATACTTTTAGCGGCACGGGCATAGAATGAACCCGCCTGCACTACGGGCAGACGGAGACCATCAATGCAAAAACAACTCACCGCTATCATCGAACGCGAGGATGACGGCTACTCGGCGCTCTGCCCGGAGCTGGATATCGCGAGCCAGGGCGGAACCGTCGAGGAGGCAAGGGGGAATCTCCGTGAGGCTTTGGAGCTTTTTTTTGAGACCGCCTCAGAGGACGAAGTTCATCGCCGTCTTCACGATGAGGTCTATGTAACGCGGTTGGAGGTTGCGGTTGGGTAAGCTGCGCATCCTCTCGGGCAAGGATGTCTGCGGGATTCTCTCAGGGCACGGATTCGTCGCCGTTCGGCAGGCCGGCAGCCACATCGTGATGCAGCTGCGGCTTCAAGGAACTACGGTTACGGTCCCGGTGCCCAATCATTCGACCCTTCGGATTGGAACCCTCCAATCGATCATTCGACAGTCGGGCGTTCCGCGCGGCGAATTCGAGTCGTAGGCCGCAGGCCTGACAGGGTGGAGTTCCTGTCAGGCCCTCCTTAAACAACCTAAGTCGTGCGAGGTCGCCCTACGGCGTCGGAGCCGAAGCTTCCGCGGTTGCCGCCGGCTCGGATTTAGCCGGCTCCTCCCACCCGCCCCCCAGTGCCTTGAACAGAGCTACTGCCGCCACCAGCTCGTCCCTCCGGACTTGGGTCCAGGTGATTTGCGCGAGGAATTGGCTGCGTTGGGCGTCGAGGACTTCGAAGTAGGAGGACTCTCCGGCGTCGTAGCGGATGTCGGCGAGGTTTCTGGCGCGGCCCAGGGCTTCGACCTGGCGGGCTCGGGCTTCTCGTTCTTCGATTCCGGTCGAGCGGGCGACGAGGGCATCTTCGACCTCGGCGAACGCCGTTTGGATCGACTTCTGGTAGACGGCTTCGGCTTGGTGTTCGCGGGCGGTGGCAGCTTCCACCTGGCGGCGGGTGCGGCCGGCGTTCCAGATCGGCTGGAGGACGCCGAGCGCGGCCTGCCAGATTCCCGTTCCGGAGCCGAACAGGTCGGCAAGGTCGGTGCTTTCCGAGCCGGCGTAGCCGGTGAGCGAGATCGAGGGGAAGTACGCCGCGCGGGCGATGCCGATGCGGGCGTCCGCCGCGATCAGGCGCTGCTCGGCGGCGACCAGGTCGGGCCGGCGGACGAGGAGCTGAGAGGGCAGGCCGACAGGGACCTCCGGCAGGGTCGGAGATTCGAGCGAGCTTCCGGCGTGATCGATACTGCCGCCGATCCGTCCCAGCAGGACGTTCAGCCGATTTTCGGTCTGGCGGATCGCGCGGTGGAGCGCGGGAACGGTCGCTTCGGTCGAGGCCACTTCGGACTGGGCCTGGGCGAGATCGAGCTCTGAGATGGTGCCCGCGTCGTAGCGCGCTTTTTGCAGGCGGACCGATTCGCCCCTCGTGCCCAGGGTATCGCGGGCGATCGCGAGTTGGGCGTCGAACGAGAGCAGGTCGAACCAGGCGGTCGCTATCTCGGAGGCGAGGGCGAGCCTGATGTTTCTTTGTCCTTCTTCCGTCGCCAGCAGCTCCGCCCGCGCGGCTTCCGTGGCGCGGCGATAGCGACCCCAGAAGTCGAATTCGTACGAGATGCCTACGGTCGTGCGGAACGAATCGAATTCGAGCGGTACCCCGGGCGGAAACTGCCCCGAGGCGTTTGAGAATCGGGTGCGCGAGGCCCCGCCGTTGGCGTCGATCTCGGGGAACTGCTCGGCGCGGGCGAAACCGGCGAGCGCGCGGGCTTCTTCCACCCGTGCCGCCGCGGCGGCGAGGTCCTGGTTGGCGCCGAGCGCCTCGTCCACCAGCCGGTCGAGGTTCGGATCGGCGAACAGTTTCCACCAGGCGTCGGGGATGGCCGAGGCGGACCCGGCGGCTTGAGAATAAGCCTCGGGCAATGCGACCTTGGGGCGCTCGTACTTCGTCCGGAGCGAAGCGCAACCGGTGAGCAGCACGGCGGCGGTGGTGAGAGCCAGGCCGAGACCTGCATATCGAACAGCCCGGAGCCCGGAACGGAGACTCGGAGCGGAGGGGCGGAAGGGAATCATGAAGCGCTCCTTTCAACGGTCACGCGGCGCGCCGAGATCGGGTCGGTTTCGTCGAGGTCCGGTTTCGGCTCTTTGTCTCTGGACACCCAGCGGTAGAAGAGCGGGATGAACAGCACGGCGACGAGTGTGGCGACCAACATGCCGCCGACCACTCCGGTGCCCATCGAGCGGCGGGCCGCGGAGCCCGCGCCGGTCGAAAGCGCGAGCGGCAGAACGCCGAGGATGAACGCGAACGAGGTCATCAGAATCGGCCGGAAGCGCAGCCGGGCCGCCTCGGCCGCGGCTTCGATGACCGATTTGCCCTGCTCGCGTTGCTGAGAGGCGAACTCGACGATCAGAATCGCGTTCTTGGCCGAGAGTCCGATCAGGGTCACCAAACCGATCTGGAAGTAGACGTCGTTCGGCATGCCGCGGAGATAGACCGCAACCAGGGCGCCTAAGAACGCGAACGGCACCGAGAGGAGAACCGCGATCGGCAGCGACCACTTCTCGAACTGGGCGGCGAGGATCAAGAACACGAACACCATGCCGAACAGCAGAACCTGGGTGGAGGAGCCGCCGCTCTTCTTTTCCTGATAGGCGCTGCCGGTCCAGGCGATGCCGAAGCCCGGCGGCAGTTCCTTGGCGGCGACCTCTTCGACCGCGGCCAGCGCCTCGGACGAGCTTCGGCCCGGCGCCGGGGCGCCGAGGATCTTGATCGACGGATAGAGGTTGAACCGTTCGAGCGTCTCGGCGCCCGCGCTGTAGTCGAGCGTGAGCAGCGAGGAGAGCGGCACCATCGAGCCGCTGCTCGAACGGACGAAGCTGCGGATGAGGTCCTCGGGCTTCGCGCGGTACTCGGCGTCGGCTTGGACCTGGACGCGGAAGACCCGGCCGGCCTTGTCGAAGTCGTTGACGTAGAGCGAGCCGAACGACGCCTGGAGGGTCGAAAAGACGTCATCGACCGAGACGCCGAGCGACTTGGCCTTCTCCCGGTCGAGGCGGACGTGGATCTGCGGCGAGTCGGCGCGGAAGAGCGAATACGCGCCGAACAGACGCTTGTCCTGGTTCAGCTTGCCCATCAGCTGTTGGGCTACCTGGTTCAGGCGCGCGGTGTCGCCCTCGCCGCGGTTTTGGACGTAGACCTCGAAGCCGCCGGTTTGGCCCAGGCCTTGGATCGGCGGCGGGTTGAAGCCGAACACCTGCGCCTCTTTGATCCCGGCGATCCCGCCGAAGAAGCGGCCGAGCGTGGCGTCGAGCGACAGGTTCGGCGTCTTTCGATCGCGCCAGTTCTTCAAGATGACGAACATGGTCGAGACCGAGCCTTTCGAGCCGCCGCCGATGAAGTCGAGACCGTTGATCGTCGCCACGTGCTCGACCGCAGGATCGGCGCGCAGGAAGGTTTCGACCCGTTCGGCCACCGCATGCGTGCGTCCGAGCGTCGCCCCTTCGGGCAGCAGCGCGGCCGCGATGAAGAAGCCTTGGTCCTCGGCCGGAACGAGCGCGCCGGGGACTTTGCCGAACATGAAGATGGCGCCGACCACGACGAGCGTGAAGAGCACGGCGCCGAGCGCCGGCAGTCCGAGCAGCCAGCGGACGGCGCGCACGAAATGGCCGGTGCCGTTGTCGAAACGGTGGTTGAAGCCGCGGAAGAACGCGCCGAGCGGACCGCGCGGCTCGCGATGCTCGCGCAGGACGAGGGCGCAGAGGGCGGGGGTGAGGGTCAAGGCGACGAGCCCCGAGATCGCGACCGAGATCGCGACGGTGATCGCAAACTGGCGGTAGAGCTGACCCGCGAGGCCGCCCAGGAACGCGACCGGCACGAATACCGAAATGAGCACGAGGACGATCGCGACCACCGGGCCGGTGACCTCGGTCATCGATTCGAACGCCGCCTCGCGGGCGGACTTGCCCTCGGTACGCATGATGCGTTCGGTGTTTTCGAGCACGACGATCGCGTCGTCGACGACGATGCCGATCGCCAGGACCAACCCGAACAGGGTGAGCGTGTTGATCGAAAAGCCGAGGGCGTACATGCCGGCGAACGTGCCGATCAGCGACACCGGCACGGCGACCATTGGAATCAGCGTCGCGCGGAAGCTCTGGAGGAACAGGTAGACCACCAGGAGCACTAGCAGCAGCGCCTCGGCGAGGGTTTTGATCACCTCTTCGATCGACACCTGGACGAACCGCGTGGTGTCGAACGGAATCTGGTACTCAATACCCGCCGGGAACGATTTGGACAGCTCGTTGAGCTGCTTGATCACGCCGTCGGCGGTGGCGAGCGCGTTGGCGCCCGGCTGGAGGAAGACGCCGATGAAGATCGCCTGTCGGCCGTCGAGGCGCGCCTCGGAATCGTAGGAACTGGAGCCCAGCTCGACCCTCGCCACGTCGCCCAGCCGTAGGATCTTGCCGTCCGGTTGCGCCCGCAGGACGATCGCCTGAAATTGTTCCGGCGTCTTCAGCCGGTCTTCGGCGGTGACCGTGTAGGTCAGCTCCTGTTCCGTGCTCGCCGGCCCCTGGCCGATCTTGCCGACCGCGAACTGCGCGTTCTGCTCGCGGATCGCGGCGGCGACGTCGTTAGGCGTGAGGCTGTAGAGCGCCAGCTGGTCGGGGTGCAGCCAGATCCGCATCGCGTAGTCGCGGGCGCCGAAGATCTGCGCATTGCCGACGCCGGGAACGCGCTTCAAGGGCTCGAGAATGTTGATCGAAATGTAGTTCGACAGGTACACCGGGTCGTAGCGCCCGCCGGGCGACGAGAAGGTGACGATCTGGATGAACGAGTTGCTCTGTTTCTGGACCGTGACGCCGTTCCGGCGCACCTCTTCGGGCAGGCGCGGCTCGGCGAGGCGGACGCGGTTGGACACGTTGTTCGCCGCGAGATCGATGTCGGTGCCGATCTCGAAAGTCACCGTGGTGGTCACGAGCCCGCTCGAAGTCGAGATCGAGCTCAGGTAGAGCATTCCCTCGACGCCATTGATCTGCTCTTCGATCGGCGCGGCGACGGTTTTCTGGAGCGCTTCGGCGGTGGCGCCCGGATAGATCGAGGTCACCGTGATCTGCGGCGGCGCGATCTCGGGATATTGCGCGATCGGCAACGACTTGATCGCGACGAAGCCCGCGAGCAGGATGACGATCGAGACGACGCTGGCGAAGATGGGGCGACGAATGAAGAAGTGCGAAAACATTCGGCCGCCTCAGTTCTTGCCGCCGGCCGCATCGGCGCCGGATTTTGCCGCGTCGCCGGCCGGGGCGGTTGCGTCACCTACCTTTACGGCAGCGCCCGGCTGGACTTTGACCGCGCCGTCGACGATCACCCGGTCGCCCGGCTCAAGCCCCGAATTGATGATCCAGTCCTGGCCCAGCCAATCGCCCGCGACGACCGGCTTCACCACGGCCTTGCTCTCCGCATCCACCACGAACACGAACTTGCCTTCCGCGTTCTGCTGCACCGCGCGCTGCGGCACCAGGATCGCGCCCTGCCGCTCGACACCGAGCAGATGCACGCGCACGAACTGACCGGGCACGAGAGAGCTGGTGGCGTTCGGCAGCTGGGCGCGCCAATCTTGTGAGCCGGTGGCCGGATCGATCAGCGAATCGGCGAAGTTGACCCTGCCGCGCTCGGGGTGGACCGAACCGTCCGGCAGGACCAACTCGACCTCCAGGTTCCGGTTGCCCGGCGAGCTGAGCTTGCCGCTCGAAATGCCCTCGCGCAGCGCCCGCATGGTCTGGTCGGCGGCACTGAACCGCACCCAGATCGGCTGCACCTGAGAGATCCGGGTGAGCAGGCCGGTTTCGCCGGGACCGACCAGGCTGCCTTCCGATTTTTCGGCCCGGGAGGAGACGCCGGAGATCGGCGCCGTGACGCGCGTGTAGGAAAGGTTGAGCTTCGCCTCGTCCAGCCGCGCCTGCGCCGCCTGCACCGTGGCCTTGGCCTCGTCGACGTCGGACACCGCGTTGTCGTAATCCTTCCGCGGGGTCGCATGGGCGGCGAGCAACGGCTCCAACCGCGCGACGTCGCGCTGAGATCGGGCGAGCTTCGCCCGTTCTTCGGCCAGGCTCGCCTCCGCCGCCCGAACCTGGGCGCGGTACTCGGACGGATCGATCGTGAATAGGGCCTGGCCCTTTCGGATCGGCCGCCCTTCTTCATAGTCGCGCGAGAGCAAAATGCCGGAGACCCGGGCGCGCACTTCGATCTCGCGCGAGCCTTCGATCCGGCCGGTCAGCTCGTAAGGAACGGGCACCGTGCGCGGCGCCACTGAGACCACGGTGACCTGAGCGGGCGGCGGTGCTTGCGCGCCCGCTTCGGGCGCCTTTTTGCCGCATCCGGCGATCGAGAGCAGCGCCGACAGCGGCAGCACGACGGAGAAAACCCGGACGGCGATGCGCCGCACCGGTGGATTGGATCGATTCATTGCTCGCTCCTAGTTGGATTCGCCTTCAAAGTACGAGAGGACGGCCGGGAAGTTCGGGGACGGATCCCGGGGTCGGCGCCATAGCCGTTGAGAAACACATCGACCGCGCGATGCACTTGATGAGTTACGCGCTCGGCCGAGAGGTCTACTTCGTCGCCGCAGACGGCGGCGAACAGGATTTCGCTCTTGAGCAGGGCGATGAAATGCCCCGCCGCCTCGCCCGAATCGTCGAGGCGCAGGAGGCCCGAGTGCGCGTTGGCGGCGAGATAGTCCGCCAACCGGGCGCGTACCCGGCCGGGGCCGCTCCGGAGCAGTGCCTCGCGCAGGGCTGGAAACTGATGCCCCTCGGCCAGGCACATGCGATGCCAGCGCAGCGCGTTGGGGCAGAGAATCATCCCCAGGAAACGCTCGCCGAACAACAGCAGCGCCTGTTCGATCGACTGCGATTCGAGCTCAGGTTCGGCGAACTCGATCAGGATCTGCTCCGAGATCTCGGCCACGATCGCCTCGAACAATCCCTCTTTCGAGCCGAACGCCGAGTACAGCGTCGCGAGCGAGCCGCCGGAGAGCTTCACCACGTCGCCGAGGCTGGTCTTTTCATAGCCCCGTTCGAGAAACAGCTCCGCCGCCGCTTCGATCATCGCGCGCCTTCGCACATCGCCCCGCCCGGAACCGGCGCCATGGGAAGCCGGAGAACCCGCGGGATCGGTAGAAGGTTGGGACGCGGCAGAGCCGCCGGGGGGAGAGAACAGAAGATTCGTCACAAACCGTAACGTAGCTTACATTACGGACGCTCGTCAAGCCGGAGGTTGCGGCTTCGCCTGCCCCCCGATCGCCAGGAACAGCTCGTGGACGATCTCTTTAAGCTCGACCGTGTAGCCGGCGAGGTCGCGCATCGCCGCTTCGAGCTGCTCGGGGTTTGGTCGGGTGAGCGCGCCGCCTGGGCGGGGTTTGACCTTGTAAGTCATCCGGTCGTCGAGCAGTTGGAGCTTCTGGTACGCGTCGCGGAATCGCTGCGGGTCCATTGTCAAGCTCCATTCTTCGCCGGG
Organism: Acidobacteriota bacterium; assembly: GCA_040005235.1. Lineage (GTDB taxonomy): Bacteria > Acidobacteriota > Thermoanaerobaculia > Multivoradales > UBA5704 > DASYKS01. The sequence continues at coordinate 116,781 of JBDTZG010000011.1, forward strand.
GCGGCGAGCGCGATGCATCGGTTGACCAGCTGGCCGATCTCTTCGGGTTGCAGCTTCCCTTGAAAACCGGGCATCGTCGTATAGCCGCGGGTGATGCGATCGTGGATCAGAACGCGCTCGCGCGCGGCCCCCATCGGCGAGTGAGTCAGATCGGCGCGTGGGTAGAGCGGCAGGATGCGCGGATCGCCCTTGCCGTCGGCGCCATGGCAGTGGGCGCAGTTTTCGGCGAAAAGGATCTCGCCCGACCGAACCGCCTTCGTGGGTCCGCAACCGCCGATCAAAACGCCCAGGACGAACAGGGCTCCGAACCTGCCGGCGAACGAACGGCTCATTTCGGCGGCGGCTCCGGCGCCCGCTCGCCGCGCAGCACCTGGAGGTAGTAGGTGACTTGCCGGATCTCGTCCGCGCTCAGCTGGCTGCCGAAGGCCGGCATCTCGCCGAACACGCCGGTCTCGATCAGTGCCTCGATCGATCCCTCGTCCGCCGCCGCGGTCCGCCAGGTGTTGTCGCGCAAATCGGCATAGGCGTTGCCCATGTAGCGCGGCGTGTTGCCCCGGGCATCGACGCCATGGCATTCGGAGCAGTGCTTCCGGAACAGAACCTCGCCCGGCGAGCGGTGGGGGAACAGCTGATTGCAACCGGCGAGGCTCATCATCCCCACCATCGCAGCGGCCAGGCAGACGGCGAAAGCGAGCGGAAGCCTGGTTCGGCGCGGGATCATCGGCAAACTCCTCGGTTGGCGAATCGTAGAAGATCGACGGTTGGCGATATTATCCCACCTCGGTTCGGACCCCGAAACTCGACGGCCCAAAGTTCAGGCGCAGGGGCGCGAGGTCAGTCTCCAAGCGAACGTCGCGCGGCAACCGTGTCGCGCACAGGTGCATCGCCGAATTGCACCGCTGCAACGGGTCCGTGTACCTGTACGCTGCCGGATTGCACGACTACAAAATGCCCGCGCACCTGTGCACTGCCGGGTTGCACGACTGCAAAATGTCGGCGCACCTGTGCACTGCCGGAATGCACGACTGCAAAGTGTCGGCGCACCTGTGCACTGCCGGGTTGCACGACTGCAAAATGTCGGCGCACCTGTGCGCTGCCGGATTGCACAGCTACAAAATGCCGGCGTACCTGTGCACTGCAGGATTGCAGAACTGCAAAATGCTGGTACACCCGCGCAATGACGGATTGCAGAACTGCAAAATGCTGGTACACCCGCGCAATGACGGATTGCGGGACCGCAAAATGCCGGTGGACTTGCGCGGTGCGGGATTGTCCGACCGCAAATTGTCGACGCACTTGTGCGATGCCAAATTGTACGACTGCAAGATGTCTATGTAGCTTTGCACTGCCGATGCGATCGCCGATCAGGACAAATCCTCGCGCCCAGCTGGGGTGAGGTTAAACCATGGCAGGACACCAAAATGATGGAGATCACGAGTGTCCCAGTTGAAGCGAGCGGTGAAACTCGCGGCCTGATGGTTGACGCTAAGGTAGTAGGCGGACCAGGGCGACTGTCGGTCATATTTCGTCGCAGTCCAGGCGTAAAAGAAGGGCTGAGGAATCCGCGGCCCATTCGCATCTGGAATCCAAATCTCGACTCCAATCACAGCGACCTCGGCCTTTCCTGCCGCCTGGATCACAAGGCTGGCATCTCCTCCCTGCCATGCGGCCTCAGTACCGTGCCAGAAAGCCGTTTGCCTGAGCTTCTCGGGCAGCCAATCGCCAAAGGGCTGAGCAACCTCGATCATTGGGTAAGCTCCTTTACTGAACGGGCTGCGGAATCTTCTTCGACTCAAATTGAGCTGAAGCGAAACGCTCAGGCTGCGCCGTCAGCCCACCCCAACGCGCTCGCCTCGTCGAGCAGCCCCGGATCTTCGCCGGCCCCCTCGGCGAACCGGCGCTTTCCTCGTTCGAGCGCCTCTCCTGCGGCGGCCGGGTCGCCCGCCGCCCGCAACGCCTGGGCGGTGCGGATCTCGGCGTAGCCGGAAAGCCGCGCGCGCCGCCCTTCCGGGCCGGGGATCTTTTCGGCCACGTGCCCGGCCAATCGCGCCAGTTCGAGCGCTTCTTGAGGGTCGCTCTCGACTGAACGTGCGCTCCTCGCGGCGAGCAGCTCGCCCATCTCCCAGGTTTGAAAGTCCGGGAGGCGATTGATGATGAGCCTCTGTTCTACCACCCGCAGCCCTTCGACTTGACCCCAGAGCGCCTCGGCCGCCGCGCGATCTTCCGCCGTCGGCGGCCAGGATGAGCTTGGCCGGGAGCGGGCCGCCTCGCGTAGGGCGGCGATTTTCGGCGCCAGGCGGGCGCGGAGGTGGGTCCCTATCGTGGCCGCGACGGTCGGCCCGTCCTGGCCGCGGGTGCTCGCCCACTGGCGGAAGGCTTCGGACGCGACCTCTTCGATCCAGGGGAGCCTCACCCGGACGGAAGAGGCAAACTTGGCCATCCGCTTCCGCCGGGGGATGATCCTGCCGTACCGATAGAGGGTCATCTGCGAGGCGGTAATTTCCGCCAGGTCCGTTAGCTCGCTCACCTGCGGGCCGGCCAATGCGCTCAAGATCCGCACCTGGAGCGCCGAGCGCTCGGCCGGAACGTCTTCCGGAGGTTGCCACCGTATCCGCAGCCGCCGCCTCGCCGCCTGTCGCTCGTTTCTCACCGGTGATCTCCCCGCGGGCGGGCGTTCCGTTCCATGATCGCGGCACCCAAAATTTTGGGTAACGCGGTGAACCCCGAAACGACGAGTCCCGCCCCGGGTGAGACCGACCCTATCGGCCGGCCGCAGCCCGGGCGAACCAAGGAGACCTCACCCATGACCATCCCCACGAAGCGCCTTTTCGTCCTCCTGCCGCTCACCCTGCTGCTCGCCCTGCCGGCCGGCGCGATGCCGAGGGGGGATTCCCCGTCGATCCTGGCCCGCCTCTCCGGCTTCCTCTCCGCGCTCTGGGCCGAAGGCGGGTGCATGATCGACCCTAACGGCGGCTGCACGACTGCACCGATCGTGAGCGACGAGGGTTGCATGATTGATCCGAACGGCAGGTGCAAAGACTCGTCGATCGTGAGGGATGAGGGCTGCATGCTCGACCCGAACGGCAGGTGTCGGCAGTAACTCCTCACACCGCTTCGACACCAAAAGACCTCCAGGCGACGGCCGCCGCTCTCGCCAGGGCGGCCGTCGCCACCTGGCGCTCGATCGCTTGAAGGAACAGCCAGAGGCTCGCGAGCTCTTCACGCCGGGCCTTATGGGCGTGGAAAGTCGGCAGCACCCCGGCCAACCGGCGCGCGGCTTCGGCCGGCCGGCCGGCTTCGAGTAGTAGTGCCGAGAGCTCGAGGGCGGCGAGCGCGGCGTCAAACGACATCTTTCGGCGGTGGAAGCGGTCGAGGATGTCGGCGAGCGCTTCGATGGCCTCGGTCCGGCGGCCGTGGGCCGCGGCAAGAATCGCTTCGAGCCATTCTAGCCGGAGCATATCGACGTCGTGATTCTGGGCGAACGCCAGCGCACGGACCTCGGGCATCAGCGCTTCCATTTCCGCCACTCGATCGAGATAAATGAGGTTTGCGGCCAGGTTGAATCGCGTTACGCAGCGCAGGCGATCGTCGGTGCCGGCATCAACCAGCGGAAGCGCCTCCCGGAGCGTCGCAATCGCCGCCTCGAAGTTCCCGGCTTGTTGATAAATGCCCGCGGTCTGCACGGCAACGCGAGCTGACAGTACGAGATCTCCGGAAACGTCGATGGATTCAAGGCAGGCCAGCGCCTCGGCGAACCGGCGTTGGTTGCGCCGGAGCGAAGCCTTGAGATTCGGGATTCGAGTCAAATCCAGCGGGATCACCTCTCCCTCCTCCACCGCCGGTAACAGCCGCTCAACCTCGGCAAACGCCGCGTCCGCCGCTTCGAGGTCGCCCTGCACCCTCTGGGCGTTGCCCAGGTGCGCCCAGCAGAAGGCGGCGAGGAAGTCGAGGAAGCGTTCCGGCCCGGTGACGTTACTAGCCACTTCCAGAGCCAGCTCGGCGAGAGCTCGGCACGCGGCCGGGTCGTGCGGCGCCGCGGCGAGGCTCTCCTGGCAGAGCCGCTCGGCGAGGCCCCAGGTCCAGAACATCGGGCGCGCGGCGACGAGCGGGCGGCGCTCCGGGTCGCAGGCGGCGAGGATCTGCCAGAGGTGCTCGGCCTCCTCCCGTTCGGCGGCGAAGCGGGCGGCGCGGGCCTCGGCGACCAGGTCGTAGCGCAGTTCGCCGAGGACGTCCACGAGGGCGCCCTCGATCACCAGGGCCATCGGGGGCGAGATCCAAGGGTCGGCCTGTTCGAAGCCCGAGACCGCTTCGGTCAGGCCGTAGACGATCTCGATCACCCCGGGCGGCGGGTTCAAGCTCCCCGCCAGCTCCTGGTAGCGCCTGCGGCCGATCACCTTGGCGCGGCCGGTTTCGACCTCGCGAAACAGACTGAGCCGCCCGAGCCGCAGACCCGCCTCCCCCTGGCCGATGCGGAGCAACACGCGCACCACGCGCAACGCATGGCACGGCACGGGGACGGGTGCTTTCGGTTCCTTCGGTTCCACCAATCTCGCTCCTACGTTCTGAAGGGAATCTCTAACAGAATAGGTTGCCGCCACGGCACTTTTCGTGACAAGAAAAGACGATTTCGAGTGAACTTGTGGAACCTGAGTGCTTGGCGCTGCGCGAAATCGCAAGCCAGTTGCGGTTTTGAAATTGGCCCAAGAAAACAGTGGGGGCGGCAAGCCCCGAAAGACTCCACATCCGGACGATCCGGCCCCCGGTATCGACCGTTGCGACCTGGGTCCGGACGGCTCGGACCTCGATCCCAATCGTTGCGACCTGGGTCCGGACGGCTCGGACCTCGATCCCAATCGTCGCGACCTGGGTCTGGACGGTTCGGACCTGGGTCCCGATCGGTGCGACCTGGGTCCGGGCGGCTCAGACCTGGGTCCCGGCCGCTGCGACCTGGTCCGGACGGCTCGGACCTCGATCCCAATCGTCGCGACCTGGGTCTGGACGGTT
>JBDTZG010000041.1:0-50614 GCA_040005235.1 Acidobacteriota bacterium
GGCATGACCAACCTGCAAGAGGCGCGGCTCGCCCGCGAGGCCGAGATCTGCTACGCCACCCTCGCCATGGTCACCGACTACGACTGCTGGCACGAGACCGAAGAGGCGGTCTCGGGCGAAGCGGTGATGGAAGTCATTCGCCAGAATGTCCAGATGTCGCAGGACGTCATCCGCCAGGTGCTCCGCCGCCTGCCCGACGAATCGACCGACTGCCCGCTCTGCCGCCATGCGCTCGCCCATTCGCTGATCACCGAGCGCTCGCTGATCCCGGCCGAAACGCTCAAGAAGCTCGCGCCGCTGGTCGGCAAGTACATCAGCTAGGCGAGCCATTTGAACAAGCGGATTCTGGTCACCAACGACGACGGCGTCTTCTCCGAGGGGATCAAGCTCCTGGCGAAAGCTTTGAGCGACCTTGGCGAGGTCGTCGTCGTCGCCCCCGATCGCGAGCAGAGCGCCTCCGGCCACGCGCTCACCCTGTCGCGCCCGCTGCGCATGACCAAGCTCGAACCGAACTGGTACGCGGTCGACGGCACGCCGACCGATTGCGTCAACCTCGCGTTGCTTCACCTGCTCAAGGACCAGAAGCCCGACCTGGTCTGCTCGGGAATCAACTTCGGCTTGAACTTAGGCGACGACGTCACCTACTCGGGCACCGTTTCCGCGACGTTTGAAGGCACCCTGCTGGGCGTGCCGTCGCTCGCGTTCAGCCAGGAGGTGGCGGAGGGTTTTTCCTTCGAGCCGGCGGCCCGCTTCGCGCGGACACTCGCGGCGACCGTGCTCGCCGAACCGACGCTGCCTGAGGATCTGATCCTCAACGTCAATGTTCCCGCGAGGCCCGCCGGGGCAATCGGCGGCGTCAGCTTCACGCGGCTCGGCCGGCGAACCTACCAGCAGACGGTGATCGAAAAACTCGATCCGCGCGGCAAGAAGTACTACTGGATCGCCGGGACCCCCAAGTGGAAGCCGGAGACCGGCACCGATTTCGAGGCGATCTCCTCCGGCCGGATCTCGATCACGCCGCTCCATTTGGACCTCACCTACTACCCGGGCCTCGACGTCTTCGCACCGCTCGGCGAGAAGCTCGCCGCCCTGCCGTTGAACGGCGGTCCGGACCTTAGCTTCAAGCCATGAGCGATCCGTACGCGACCGCGCGGGAGCGGTTGATCAGCGACCTTGCGAGGAAGCGCGGCATTCGCGACGAGCGCGTGCTCGAAGCGATGCGCCGGGTGCCGCGCCATCTATTCGTCAAGGCCGGCACCTTGCCGCACCTGGCCTACGCCGACAATGCCCTCTCGATCGGCGAGCGCCAGACCATCTCGCAGCCGACCGTGGTGGCGCGGATGACCGAGCTGCTGGAGGTCGGGTCGGAATGCTCGGTGCTGGAGATCGGCACCGGCTCGGGATACCAGACCGCGATCCTCGCGCTGCTCGCCCGTCGCGTCTACAGCTTGGAGCGGGTGGCACCGCTCGCCCGCGAGGCGATCGCCCGGATGCGCGACATGCAGCTCGACAACGTGAAGATCCAGATCTTCGACGGCACGGTCGGCTGGAGCGACGTGGCGCCGTTCGACCGCATCCTGGTCACCGCCGCGGCTCCCAAAGTGCCGCCGCCCCTTCTCGATCAATTGGCGCCGGGGGGCATCCTGGTGGTCCCCGAGGGGACGAAGAACGCCCAGCGCCTGATCGTCTATCGCAAAGACGCGGCGGGCGAGTTGGCGCGCGAGGAAGGCGAGGCGGTGGTGTTCGTGCCGCTGGTGGGCCGCCACGGTTGGGCGGCGGAAGAGACCAAAGCGTAAATCCAATAAGCGTCCCCTCATGGGGGACCGTTTCGTAATCGAGAGCCGAGGGTTTGCGCCCTCGCCGAACCGAAAGGGAGCATCGATGGACGATCTCAAGGGCTTTATCCGCGAAGTGCCGGACTTTCCCAAAGCGGGCATCCTGTTCTACGACATCACCACCCTGCTCAAGGATCCTCTCGCTCTTCGCATGACGGTCGACCGCTTCGTCTGGCAGTTCGCCAGCAAGCAGGTCGACAAAGTGGTCGGCATGGAGTCTCGCGGCTTCATGTTCGGTCCGATCGTCGCCTACAACCTGAACGCCGGCTTCGTCCCCGTGCGTAAGCCGGGCAAGCTCCCCGCCAAGTCGATCAGCGAGACCTACGACCTCGAATACGGCCAGGACACCCTCCAGATGCACGAAGACGCAATCGAGCCGGGAGACCGGGTGCTGATCGTCGACGACCTGATCGCCACCGGCGGCACCGCGGCCGCTTCGGCCAAACTGGTCGAGCAGCGCGGCGGTAAGGTGGTGGGCTTGGGCTTCGTGATCGAGCTGACGTTCCTGGCCGGCCGGAAGAAGGTCGACCGGTACGAGGTGCTTTCGCTGATCCGGTATTGAGCGCGCAGGATGAACCCGTCCGTCCCCGTCATCCAGAGCCTATCGGTTGGGGCTGGTGACCCTTCCCGCCGCGGGTGTAGAGACGTCCCCAGTCCTCAACCACGATCCTTTCCGGGTGCTGGCTGTCGGGGCGTCTCCTCCGGACCACCACGACGGCCGCCGTCCGGTGCTGGCTGTCGGGGCGTCTCCGGACCACCACTACGGCCGCCGTCCGGGTTCTGGCTGTCGGGGCGTCTCCTCCCCGGACCACCACGACGGTCGCCGTCCGGGTGCCAACCCGCAATGGCCGATTTGGCCACCCCCGGCGTTATCCCCGTGATCACCCCTAAAGCCACCCGTAACGGGTGTCCCTGTCTGTCCGTGGCGTGTCGTTGGCGCCGGTGGTCGTTGATGCGCTGGAGACGCCCCGACAGCCAGCACCCGGAAAGGGTCGTGGTTGAGGACTGGGGACGTCTCTACCGCCTACGGGTCCCGTTTCCGAACACCGCTCCCTTGCCGAGACGGATCACCTCCGCGGCGCGGAGCAGTGCTCCGTCGAGAGCAGAGCGTCGCTACCGCGGCGCAACTGCGATATTCAGACGGAAGATATCGGTCTCCCCGCGGAGATTACGGTCACATGCGCTGAATACGGATATCGACGCCGAGAATATCCATAATCACGTCGCCAATTCCGATCTCAGCGTCCTGACTACCGCAGTCGCCGCATGAATACCGCAGTTGCGCGGTGACCGCCGCTATCGAGACCTCGCCGGAAGCGCCGGATCGCTGGAGAGGCCGGCGATTTGGCCACCGCCGACCCCTTGGCGCTGTGATCCCCTGAGCTAGTTGCACTCTCCCGAGCCGGCATCCCGTACTTTACCGTCGGTATCGATGAAGTGCCACTCGTAGCCGGCCTTGTGGAGGGTCAGCAAGAGGACGCCGTAGACATTGCCGATTTGATACTCGCTGTTGTCCTCGAGCAGAGGCAAGAGGCCGCGCTTGTCTCCACCCCCGGTGCCCACGATGAACTGCCGAATGCCGGACGCCGTGAGTTTTTGATGGGTGTCCTGTTGCTTGAACCGCTCGTAGTGATGATCGTGACCATTCACGATCACGGTCGCATGGTGGTCTAGGAGAGGCTCCCAGAGCCGCCACATCGACCGCCCTGGATCGCCTGGCTTGTCGCCATGCTCAGTCCCCGAGCTGAAAAGTGGGTGATGCCAGTAGGCCAAGACGCATCGCTGTTGGTTCAGATTGAGATCGTTCCTGAGCCACTCCAACTGCTGGCCCATCGGCGGCGCACCGGTTTGGTCGGCCATGCTGTTGAGCGAGACGATGTGCCAGCTGCCCAGGGGAAAGCTGTAGTACCCGAGCCCCTTGGTCCCCGCGTTTGTGCCGAAGTAGTTGAAGTAGGGGTCAGCGTTGTCGCGGAATTCGGGAGGGTAGATCCCATAATCGTGATTGCCCGGCGAGGGCCTGGTGTGCTCCTTGAAGCGGCCCCACGATTCCCCGTAGCACTGCTCGAATTGCGCCTTCGTGCCGTTCAAGTAGGCGTTGTCGCCCATGGTGAACACTTTCGCGTTGGAAAACCTGTCGATGATCTTGGCGGTGTCCTGGGCATGCGAAAGCTGGGCGCCGCACTCGGCGATGTCTCCTGCCCCGATCAGAAGCTCGTCGCCATCCGCCAGCTCGCGATCGACGAGCTCGTCCAGAGTGGGCAGCGGCTGAATCGGTTTCGCGGTCGCCAGAATCGGCTGAGTTTCCTGCGTCCCCGCAGTAGGCACCACCTTTGGCGGCGGCTGGGTTGCGCAGCCGCTGAGAACGATCAGGCCTGCGAGCGCGAGGCGCTTCCAGTTTGTGGAATTCGAATTCGGCATCGGATCTCCTTTCAGGGTCCTATCCTGCCCAACTTAGACGGACCAGCCTGTCGCATTCCGCTCGCGAACCGTGTAGCGGAGCGAGAGCGAAGCGACAGACCCACTCCAGCGGGACTTCTGCGAATCCGCCAATTGGGGGAATTTGGCTTGCGTCCGTCTATCCAGAAAGTATTCCTGGAAGGCGGCTGGCGCCGAAGTCCCTGACAACGACGATAGGAAAGGGGTGGAACTTGAAACGGTTCTGTTTAGGGCGCAGGGCGTTCTTCTGCATCTGGCTGTCCATGCTGGGGATTGGCCCAATCTCAACGGAGGTGGTGATGGCTGATGAAGCGAAGGACCCGAGGATCACAGAGCTGGAGGCAGAGGTGGCGCGTGCCACGCTTGAAAAGAATCTCGCGACGCTCCGGAAGGAGGCCGCTGAGGCGCAGCAAGCGGAGTTGGTAGCGACGCTCCCAAAAACGACGACGAAAGGCGTGACCGGGGACGTCACGACGAAGGATGGAGCGGGCTACTTCGCTGAGATTCTTGCTTATCGAACACTCAAAGTAGCGTCGGGTCAGGTAGCCGAGGCCACAAAGGGCAAGACTTCCGAGAAGACCGTGGTCCTGACTGACCAATTCGACCTCGCGGCCAATGATGCTCTATGGCAACTGATCGACCTTAAGTTCAGCGACTTCGAGAAGCGCTTCACTTGGCTGCTCGACACGAGGTACAAACCCAAGGATGACGGATCTTTCGACCTGACAACCCAGCAAGGGGGAATCTTGGCCCTCGTCGCGTTGCCGGCAATTCTCGGCGCGGCGGCGGACATAGCAGCCTTCTTCCGGGTGAATCGCGATCTCATCGGGCGCCTGGTGACGCTGTCCAGTCGCGCACTTCTCGCGGAGATGGCTGCCGCGGTCCGAGTCAACTGCAAAGAAGTGATAATCCCGGGCTTCCATGTGGGTGGTCAGGGACTGCTCTACAAGAGACTGGGCGATCTCCAGGGGCTCAGGCAGAGGACTGCCGAATTACGAGCGAAGCTCCAGGACCAGATCAAGCCGAATGCTTCGGAGGTGGATCGCCAGTCCGCGGACCTCAAGGCGGCGGAGCAAAAGCTGGAGAAGCTTCGGACGGACGGCGCCAAGCTGGGCGACATCAAGGCGCAAGAGGACGTCGTCGCAAAGCTGAAACTTCGCTCGCCAAGGAGCGAGGAAAGATCACACTCTGGAAGCGTGTCACGGATGAAATCGATCCGGTGGTCTTGGAATTCAACACCCTGGAAACCACGCTTACGAGTCGACCGACCGGGCAAGCCATTTCTCCGATTGAGGCGGTGGCGACGGTCGATATCGTGCGATCCTTCAAGGATCCTGCGAAGAGCGCGAAAGTCCTATATGTCGCGGTCGTGAGCCAGGGCTCGGAGCTTGAGATCAGTAAGACCTCCTTCACTTCAGGCAGGATTTCGTACCTTGGGGGGAGCGTTGTCAGCTACTTCCTGGTCGATGGTGTATCCGGAGCTGTCGAAGAGTCTGGTTCGCTTCCTAACCACGCTACCGCCAGCTTTAAAGGGGGTAACGGTGCTACAACGCTCGGCGGGTCTGGCCAGTGAAGCTCGCCGAAGGATTCGACCTCGAGATCGAGCGTGCCCTCTTCGAGCACCTACGATCTGGGAGAGGGCTGCGGGGCCTTTCGCGGACCCCGAGGCTTGAACGAGGCTCCTCGGCCTTCTCGGTGGAGAGCTTCGAGGCCTTTCGCGAGTCTTGGATGGGCCAAGTATTTCTGCGCAATATTGTGCGCCTTACGAAGAGGCCGTCGTACCTCATTCAGGCGGACACGTTCGATGTTGAAGCCGGGGACTCCTGGTTCCAAGCGCTCACTGCGAACCGGGCCTCGATCGAGGCCGCAATTCCTTCGGTCGGACGGGTCGAGTTGCTCAATCATCCAGACCAGAAGCTGGCAGGTACGGGATTTCTCGTCAGGGAGGACGTGATCGCCACGAATCGCCATGTCGCCCTGGCTTTCGTCTCTCGGCAGGGCGCGGGCTTCGGCTGGCTTCCTGGCGCAGGGGGGCAGGACGTGCGCGGTGACATCAATTTCCGAGCGGAAGATGGAGCCGCAACCAATGACGTTCACCTGATCACCGATGTTCTCCATCTTGAGGCAGACCCGGGGCCCGACATCGCGCTACTTCGTGTCGAAGGGGTTGGACTACAGCCCCTCAAGTTGGCGGTGGGAGACCCGGAGGTGGGCGATGTCGTGGCGTCGATCGGTTGTCCGTGGAAGACCCCGCAACCAACCGCTGAGCTCGAAGAGGCGATGGACGAGATTTTCCACGGGATCTTCGATGTGAAGCGCATGGCGCCGGGGAAGGTGACGGATGTGAATGGCCAAGCGGTCGTCCACGACTGCACAAATCTTGTGGGGAGCTCGGGTTCGGCATTGATCGACCTTGAAAGGGGAGAGGTCGTAGGGCTCGACTATGGAAGTGAAGTCGAGAATCTCGCGGTCCCCGTGACGGTTCTCGCCGACCGGCTGAGCCAGATCTAATGCTCTGGTGGCGCCAGCCACCGGCTGGCGCCACTTCGCAGGACAACCGCCCCCGGCCCCGCCGCAATCCCGCGCCACTCGCGCAGGTTCAGGTACCCGACCGCAAAATCCGCCCGGTACGAGTCCGCAAGCCCTTCCACCAGAGCCGGCAGAAGAGTGTGGTCGATGTTGTCGAAGATGCGGGGCATTGGGGAGGGGAGGGAGGGGACTCCTCGATCTCGCTCTTGGTGCGGCTGGGAGGACTCGAACCCCCGACCAAAAGTTTAGGAAACTTCTGCTCTATCCACCTGAGCTACAGCCGCAGGCCCCGAAGTATATCGCGCCGCTTCGGGAGGCAACCCGCGGGGATTCCAGCGGGCCTCGTTAGGGCGGGCCCGGATTTGAGTCCAAGAAACGGCGCCGGCGGCATAATCTGATCCCCGGAGAATCAACTTGCGTTCGCTCGGCGGACCCGTTATAAGGCGTTCTCTGGTCAGACTTTAAGAGCCGCGATGGGGTGGGTTCGGGCCCTCCTCGGCGGTAGGCGCGCTCTTAGTGGCGAACTTCTTACAAGGTCGAGACTCATGCCCAGGATCCGTCAGCCCGAAGCCGTAGCCCTACCCAAAGGATCGGAAGCCCCTCCTTTTCCCCTCGTCTCGTCGCTCGACCGGCGGCAATTGCTGGACGCCCTGCGCGGCATGCTCGACGGCGACTTCTCCGTCCTGCTGCCGGGGGATTGGGCCGGGGTGGACGGCAAGATCGCCGATACGTTCAACGAGATCGTCGCCTCGAACCGCAAGATGGCCGCCGAGCTGAAGAGGGTCGGCCAGGTGGTGGGCAAAGAGGGCCGCACCCGGGAGCGCGCGAGGTTCGACCAGTCGCGCGGGGCCTGGGGGGAGATGGAGGTTTCGGTCAACACCTTGATCGACGACCTGCTGCGGCCGACCACGGAAGTGACCGGCGCGATCGCCGCCGTGGCTCAAGGGCACCTCACCCAGACCATGCGCCTGGACGTCGACGGCCGGCCACTCGAAGGCGAGTTCCTGCGCTCGGCGACGATCGTCAACACGATGATTCAGCAGCTCGGCGTCTTCACCTCCGAGGTCACCCGCGTGGCGCGCGAGGTGGGATCCGACGGCAAGCTCGGCGGCCAAGCGCAGGTGCCGGGAGTGAGCGGCGTCTGGAAGGACTTGACCGAGAGCGTCAACTCGATGGCGAGCAACCTGACCGCCCAGGTCCGGAACATCTCGGAGGTCACGATCGCGGTGGCGAGCGGCGACCTGTCGCGGAAGATCACGGTGGATGTCCGCGGCGAGATCCTGCAGCTCAAAGAGGCGATCAACACCATGGTCGATCAGCTGCGCTCGTTCGCCTCCGAGGTGACCCGCGTGGCGCGCGAGGTCGGCACTGAGGGGAAGCTGGGCGGCCAGGCCGTGGTCCCCGGCGTCGCCGGCACCTGGAAAGACCTGACCGACAGCGTGAACGCCATGGCCGGCAACCTGACCGCACAGGTGAGGAACATCGCCGAGGTGACGACCGCGGTGGCCCGCGGCGACCTGTCGCGGAAGATCACGGTCAACGTCTCGGGCGAGATCCTTGAGCTCAAAGACACGATGAACACCATGGTCGACCAGCTGAACGCGTTCGCCGGCGAGGTCACCCGTGTAGCGCGAGAGGTGGGCACCGAGGGCAAGCTGGGTGGCCAGGCGCAGGTACCGGGCGTCGGCGGCACCTGGAAGGATTTGACCGACAACGTCAACTTCATGGCCAGCAACCTGACCGCGCAGGTCCGGAACATCGCCGAGGTGGCGACCGCGATCGCCCGCGGCGACCTGTCGAAGAAGATCACGGTGAACGTCTCGGGCGAGATTCTCCAGCTCAAAGAGACCTTGAACACCATGGTCGACCAGCTGAACGGTTTCGCCTCTGAGGTGACCCGCGTCGCCCGCGAGGTCGGCACCGAGGGCCGGCTCGGCGGCCAGGCGGCGGTACCGGGCGTCGCGGGCACCTGGAAGGACCTGACCGACAACGTGAACCTGCTCGCCGCCAACCTGACCACCCAGGTGAGAAACATCGCCGAGGTGACGACCGCAGTGGCCCGCGGCGATCTGTCGCGGAAGATCACGGTCGACGTCAAGGGCGAGGTGCTGGAGCTGAAAGTCACCATCAACACCATGGTCGACCAGTTGAACGCGTTCGCCGCCGAGGTGACCCGCGTCGCCCGCGAGGTGGGCACGGAGGGCAAGCTGGGCGGCCAGGCGCAGGTGCCGGGCGTCGCGGGCACTTGGAAAGGCTTGACTGACAACGTCAACTCGATGGCCAGCAATCTCACCGGCCAGGTGAGAAACATCGCCGAGGTGGCGACCGCGGTGGCCCGGGGCGACCTGTCGCGGAAGATCACGGTCGACGTCTCGGGCGAGATTCTGGAGCTGAAAAATACCCTGAACACGATGGTCGACCAGTTGAACGCCTTCGCCTCCGAGGTGACGCGCGTAGCGCGCGAGGTGGGCACCGAAGGCAAGCTGGGCGGCCAAGCGCAGGTGCCGGGCGTCGCAGGCACTTGGAAGGGGTTGACCGACAACGTCAACTTCATGGCCGGCAACCTGACCGCCCAGGTGAGAAACATCGCCGAGGTGACGACGGCGGTCGCCCGCGGCGACCTGTCGCGCAAAATCACCGTCAACGTCTCGGGCGAGATCCTGGAGCTGAAAAACACCATCAACACGATGGTCGACCAGTTGAACGGCTTCGCGGGCGAGGTGACGCGCGTAGCGCGCGAGGTGGGCACCGAAGGCAAACTAGGCGGCCAGGCGCAGGTGCCGGGGGTCGCGGGCACCTGGAAGGACCTCACCGACAGCGTCAACCTGCTCGCCGCCAACCTGACCACCCAGGTTCGAAACATCGCCGAGGTGACGACCGCTGTAGCCCGGGGCGACCTGTCGAGAAAGATCACCGTCGACGTCAAAGGCGAGATCCTGGAGCTCAAACTGACCATCAACACGATGGTCGACCAGCTGAATGCGTTCGCCGCCGAGGTGACGCGCGTGGCGCGCGAGGTGGGTACCGAGGGCAAGCTGGGCGGCCAGGCGCAGGTGCCGGGGGTCGCGGGCACCTGGAAGGACTTGACCGACAACGTCAACGTCATGGCGGTCAACCTGACCGAGCAGGTGCGCGGCATCGTCAAGGTGGTGACCGCGGTGGCCAACGGCGACCTGAAGCCGAAGCTGACCGTGAACGCCAAGGGCGAGGTGGCGGCGCTCGCCGAGACGATCAACGACATGACCGGCACGCTCGCCACCTTCGCCGACCAGGTGACGACGGTCGCCCGCGAGGTGGGCGTCGAAGGGCGGTTGGGCGGTCAGGCGAACGTGCCGGGCGCCGCCGGCACCTGGAAAGACCTGACCGGCAACGTCAACCTGCTCGCCGCCAACCTGACCACCCAAGTGCGCGCGATCGCCGAGGTTGCGACCGCGGTCACCCAGGGCGACCTAACGCGGTCGATCCAGGTCGAGGCGCGCGGCGAGGTGGCCGAGCTCAAAGACAACATCAACACGATGATCGACAACCTGCGGTTGACCACCGACCGCAACACCGAGCAGGACTGGCTGAAGACCAACCTGGCGCGATTCACCGGCATGCTCCAGGGGCAGCGCGACCTCGCGACCGTCGGCCGCATGCTGCTCTCCGAGCTGACGCCCCTGGTCAACGCCCACCAGGGCGTGATCTACCGGAAGGAAGGCGCCGACTCGGCCGAGCTGAGGCTCGTCGCGACCTTCGCCGACAACGGCCAGAACGGCCATGCGCAATTCATGAGAATCGGCGAGGGGCTGCTCGGCCAATGCGCCGCCGACAAGCGGCGGATGGTGATCAACGACCTGCCGACCGAGACCGTGCCGGTCAGCTCCGGGCTTTTTCAGGCGCCCCCCAGGAACGTCATCGTCCTGCCGGTTCTGTTCGAGGACGAGGTGAAAGCGGTGATCGAGCTGGCTTCGCTCTCCGCCTTCACCGCGTCGCATCTGGCGTTTTTGGAGCAGCTCACCGCGAGCATCGGCATCGTGCTCAACTCGATCGAAGCGACGATGCAGACCGAGGGGCTGCTGGTGCAGTCGCAGCAGCTCGCGGCCGAGCTGCAGACCCAGAAGCGCGAGCTGCAGCAGACCAACGAACAGCTCGCCCAAAAGGCGCAGCAGTTGGCCGAGCAGAACGCCGAGGTCGAACGGAAAAACGAAGAGATCGAGCGCGCCCGCCGGGCTCTCGAAGAAAAGGCGACCGAGCTGGCGCTCACTTCCAAGTACAAGTCGGAGTTCCTGGCCAACATGTCGCACGAGCTGCGAACGCCGCTCAACAGCATTCTGATCCTCGGCCAACAGCTGGGCGACAACAGCGAGGGGAACCTGACGCCCAAGCAGGTCGAGTTCGCGCGCACCATCCACGGCGCCGGCACCGACCTCTTGAACCTGATCACCGACATCCTGGATCTGTCGAAGATCGATTCCGGCACGGTCACCGTGGTGGCCGAGGAGATCAACGTCTCGGGTGTCCTTGACGCCGTCGCCCGGCCGTTCCGCCACGAGGCGGAGAGCCGCCGGCTCACCCTCGAAGTCCAGATCGATCCCGCCCTCGCGCCCACGATGGTCACCGACTCGAAGCGGGTCCAGCAGGTGCTCAAGAACCTGCTCTCCAACGCCTTCAAGTTCACCGAACAGGGGGGCGTGCGGCTCGCCGTTTCGGCGGCCTCGGCCGGTTGGAGCTTCGAGCATCCGGTCCTTCATCGAGCGGCGGGCGTGGTGGCGTTCGAGGTCTCCGACACCGGCATCGGCATTCCGCCGGAAAAGCAGCGGATCATCTTCGAGGCGTTCCAGCAGGCGGACGCCGGGACCAGCCGCAAGTACGGCGGCACGGGATTGGGCCTCGCGATCAGCCGCGAGCTGGCGAGCCTTTTGGGCGGCGAGATCCAGCTGCGCAGCACGCCGAACCTCGGCAGCACGTTCACGTTCTACCTGCCGCAGACCTACCTCGGCCCGTCCGCCCCGGCGAAGAGCTCTCCCGGCGACAAGGCGACGACCACCTCGGTCTCCCTGCCGGTCGTGCGCACGGATCGGCCGGTCGAGCAGATTCCCGACGACCGAGACGAGCTGGAGGAGGGCGACTCGATCCTGCTGATCGTCGAAGACGATCCGCACTATGCCCGCATCCTGCTCGATCAGGCGCACGCCCATGGCTTCAAAGCGCTGGTGGCGATGCGCGGTACGGACGCCTTGGTGCTGGCGCGCGAATTCCGTCCCGCCGCGATCTCGCTCGACGTCTTCCTGCCCGACATGCTCGGCTGGACGGTCTTGAACCAGCTCAAGCAGGATCCGACCCTGCGCCACATCCCGGTCCAGATCGTCACCTTGGACGAGGATCGCCAGCATGGGCTGGCGCGCGGCGCCTTCAGCTTCCTGTCGAAACCGACCACCAGCGAAGGGCTGGACGCGGCGGTCGCGCGGATCAAGGACTACGCCCAGCCGCGCCGTAAACGGTTGCTGGTGGTCGAAGACAACGAGGCCGAGCAGCTCTCGATCGCTGAGCTTCTGGGTCACGACGACGTGTCGATCCAGGCGGCTGCAACCGGCCGCGAGGCGCTCGCCGCCCTGCGCAGCGAGTCGTTCGACTGCGCCGTCCTCGACCTGCGGCTGCCCGACATGTCGGGCTTCGAGGTGCTGGAAAACATCCGCGACGACAAGAGTCTCGCCGATCTGCCGGTGGTGGTCTTCACCGGCAAGGAGCTGTCGCCGGAAGAGGACGCCCGGCTGCACACGCTGGCCCGGAGCGTCGTAGTGAAGGGGGTCGAGTCGCCCGAGCGCCTGCTCGACGAGACCGCGTTGTTCCTCCATCGCGTGGTCTCCGACCTGCCGCTCGAAAAGCAGTTGATGCTCGACCGCCTGCACCAGTCGGACGACGACTTGATCGGCAAGAAAGTGTTGGTGGTGGACGACGACTTCCGCAACATCTTCGCCCTGAGCAGCGTGTTGGAACGTCGCGGTATGGCGGTCCTGACCGCCGGCACCGGCCACGAGGCGATCGCCACCCTCGAAGCGACGGACGACGTGGCGATCGTGCTGATGGACATCATGATGCCGGAGATGGACGGCTACCAGACCATGCATGCGATCCGGCAGAATTCGCGGCTGCAGCGGCTGCCGATCGTCGCGCTCACCGCCAAGGCGATGAAAGGCGACCGCGAGAAGTGCCTGGATGCCGGCGCCTCCGACTACCTGGCGAAACCGGTCAATACCGAGCAGTTGCTTTCTGCGCTCCGCCTATGGTTGCATCGCTAAATGTTTCGGTGGGCTCGCCGATGATCCCGAGCGACAAGGTCAACATCCTGCTGGTCGACGACCAGCCCGGCAAGCTGTTGACTTACGAGGCGATTCTCAGCCAGCTGGGCGAGAACCTGATCGTCGCCAGCTCCGGGCGCGAGGCGCTCGAACATCTCCTGAAGACCGACATCACGGTGGTCCTGATGGACGTCAGCATGCCGGAGCTGGACGGCTTCGAGCTGGCCGAGATCATCCGCCAGCACCCGCGCTATCAAAAGACGGCGATCATCTTCGTCTCCGCGGTCCACCTTTCCGACCTGGACCGGCTGAAAGGCTACGCCTCCGGCGCGGTCGACTACGTCTCGGTGCCGATCGTCCCGGAGCTGCTGCGCGCCAAGGTGAGCGTGTTCACCGAGCTGTATCGGAAGACGCGCGAGTCGGAGCGCCTGAACCAGGAGCTGGAGCAGCGGGTCGCGGATCGCACCGCGGAGCTCGAAGCCTCGATGGCGAAGCAGATCGAGCTGGCGGAACGGTTGCAGGAGGCCGATCATCGCAAGGACGAGTTTCTCGCCCTCCTCGCTCACGAGCTGCGCAACCCTTTGGCGCCGATTCAAAACGCGGTCAACATCATGCGCCGGCCTGAGGCCGGAGACGCCGACCAAGCGTGGTGCCGCGAGGTGATCGAGCGCCAGGTCGCCCAGTTGACGCGCCTGGTGGACGATCTTCTCGACGTCTCCCGGATTACCCAGGGCAAGATCAAGCTCCGGCTGGAGCCGCTCGATCTCGCGACGATCGTGCACCGGGCGATCGAGACCAGCCAGCCTTTGATCGACTCGCAGCGGCATCGGCTCAAGCTCGACGTCGCCCCGGCGCCGATTCAGGTCTTGGGCGATCCGGCACGCTTGACCCAGGTGGTGGCGAACCTGCTCAACAACGCCGCCAATTATCAGGAGCAGCAGGGCGAGATCGAGATCGAGGTCGGTCGGGACGGCGAACTTGCGGCAATCTGGGTGAGAGATCGCGGTATCGGCATCGCGCCGGAAATCCTGCCGAAGATCTTCGAGCTTTTCCTCCAGGGCGAGCTGCGGCCTTGGGTGGCCTCCCGTGGGGGGCTGGGCATCGGCTTGTCGCTGGTGAAGACCCTCGTCGAGATGCACGGAGGAAACGTCTCCGTCACCAGCGACGGCGAGGGGCGCGGCAGCGAATTCGTCGTCCGGCTGCCGGTGCTTGTCGAGCAAGCCACCGCGCCGGATATTCCTCGCGAACATCTGGCCGAACATCCAACGAAACCGCGACGGGTTCTGGTGGTCGACGACAATCGCGACGCGGCGGAGAGTCTGGCGATCCTTCTGCGCCGCGACGGGCACGAGGTCGAGGTGGTTTTGGACGGCCAGTGCGCCCTCGCAAGCGTGGCCATTCGGAAGCCGGAGTTCGTGCTGCTCGATCTCCTCCTGCCGGGAATCGACGGATTTGAGATCTGTCGCCGAATGCGGCAGGGGGGGCTTGCCGACTGCCGAATCGTCGCGATGACCGGATTCGGGCAGCAGAGGGATCGGGACCGCTCGAAGGAGGCCGGTTTCGACTTCCACCTGGTCAAGCCTTTCTCGATGGAAGAGTTGAGGCGTTTGTTCCAGACCCTCTGAGCTGCGGAATTGGAACGAATGTCAACAATCCCGACGGAGCCCATCGGTAGCATTCCGCGACCGCCTCGTTTGGTCGAGGCGATCGCGACCCTGGACGGCACCGATCCAACCCTGGATCCGCTGTACGAAGAGGCGATCCGGGACACGATCGAGCGGTTCGAAGCCACGGGTTCGCCGGTGATCACCGACGGCGAACAGAGAAAGTTTCACAATTTCTGGACCTACAGCGTGCATGGGCTTCCGAACACGGACGCAGACGGCTTTAAGATTCCGTTCGTCGGCCACACGCGGCAGATGCCGCGGCTCATCAGCGGTCCCTTTCGCTACCGGCGCTACGCGGACGGTTACCTCGACCTGGCGCGACGCTATACCCGACTACCCTTGAAGCAGGCGGTCATATCGCCCTCGGCCTTGAGCCTCATGTACCCGTCCGAGGAGATTCCCGGATACCCTCGCGAACAGTTCATCCGTGATTTGCTGGACGAGCACGTGACGGAAGTCCGCAGGTGTCTGGAGAAAGGCGCGTACAAGGTTCAGATCGACTTTACGGAAGGGCGTCTGGCGGTCAAGATCGATCCCTCGGGCGACCTCCTTCACAGCTTCATCGACTTGAATAACCTCGCGCTCGCGCAGTTCTCCGACCTGGATCGCGGGCGCCTCGGCGTGCATACCTGCCCGGGCGGCGATCTCGATTCGACCCACAGCGCGGAGGTCGATTACGCCGACTTGTTGCCCAGCCTTTTCGAGCTCCGGGTCGGCAGCTTCTATGTCGCGTTGGCCGGCGAGAAGGACCGCCGTCGCGTCCTCCGGATCCTTCGCGACCACCTGAGGCCCGGCCAGCGGGTCTTCGTCGGAGTCGTTGCGCCGATCGATCCGCGCCTCGAGACTCCGGAAGAGATCCGTGATCGGGTCCTCGAAGCGGCCGAATACATCCCCGTGGAACAGCTCGGAACCACCGACGATTGCGGTTTTTCGCCCTTCTCCGACGACACCTCGACCACTCGGGAGATGGCCTTCGCAAAAATCCGCGCGCGCGTGCTCGGCACCGCCCTCGCTTCCAGAAAGCTCGGGGTCGGGTGATGGCGCCGCACGACGACGAAGAGCAACAGCTCCGGTCGGTTGCGCTGCAGAACGCCAAGGCGATCCACGCGGCCCGGCAGCAGATCGAGCGCGAGCTCGCGACGGCCGGGCTGGCGCGGGCATATCTGGCCGCCATCGTCGAGTCGTCCCAAGACGCGATCGTGAGCAAGACGCTCGAAGGCGTGATTCGGACCTGGAACGCCGGGGCCGAACGTTTGTTCGGCTACACGGCCGAAGAAGCCATCGGCCGTTCGATCACCTTGCTCATCCCGCTGGAACGGCTGGACGAGGAAGTGGAGATCTTGGAGCGGCTTGGCCGCGGCGAGCGGATCGACCACTACGAGACGGTCCGGAAAGCCAAAGATGGACGCCTCATCGACGTCTCTTTGACCGTCTCGCCGATTCGCGACGCCGACGGACGCATCATCGGCGCCTCGAAAGTCGCGCGCGACGTGACGGACCGCAAACGGGTGGAGGAGGCGCTGCGAGACGCCGACCGGCGCAAGGACGAGTTTCTCGCCTTGCTCGCGCACGAGCTGAGAAATCCGTTGGCCCCCTTGCGCAACGGCCTGGAAATCATGCGCCTGGCGGCCGAGGATCCGGCCGTCGTCGCCGAATCGCGCGAAATGATGGATCGACAGCTTACCCACATGGTGCGGCTGATCGACGACCTGCTGGACATCTCGCGGATCGGTCGCAACAAGATGGAGCTGCGTCGACAGCGGGTCTTACTGGTCGACGTTCTCAACAGCGCGATCGAGACCGCGGGTCCGGCGATCGAGAGTGCCGGTCACGAACTGACGCTCGTCCTGCCGGCGGAGCCGATCTATCTCGACGCCGACCTGACGCGACTCGCGCAGGTGTTCGGCAATCTGCTCAACAACAGCACCAAGTATTCGGCCAAGGGCGGGCACATCTGGATTACCGCGGAGATCGAGAGCGGGCGGGTCTCTGTTGCGGTCCGAGACACCGGCATCGGCATTCCGGCCGACGCCCTGCCCGGCATCTTCGAACTGTTCAGTCAGGTTGATCGTTCGATCGAGCGGGCCACGGGCGGGCTGGGCATCGGGCTGGCTCTGGTCAAGGGACTCGTCGAGATGCACGGCGGGACGGTCGAGGCGACGAGCACCGGTCTGGACCAGGGCAGTACCTTCACTGTCAGGCTGTCGATCCTCAAAGCCGCGACCGAACCGTCGATCGAGCCCCACGCGGGGACCGCGCCGGAGGTCGAGGGATCGAAGCGCCGGCTCCTGGTGGTGGACGACAACCGCGACTCCGCGCTGTCTATGGCGAAGATGCTAGAGCTGCTAGGCAACGAGGTGCGAACGGCACACGACGGCACCGAGGCTGTGGAGCTCGCGGAGCGGTTTCGCCCGCACGCGATTCTGATGGACATCGGAATGCCCAAGCTCAACGGCTACGACGCGACGCAACGCATTCGCGAGCAGCCGTGGGGAAAAGACATAAGGGTCATCGCCCTTACCGGATGGGGTCAGGAGGCCGACCGGGCCCGATCGAAAGAGGCCGGATGCGACGGCCACCTGGTCAAGCCGGTCAACCTCGACGATTTGGAGCGGCTCCTCGCAACGTTGCAGGACCCAAGCGTCGAATAGATTTGGCCGAAGGATTCAAACCACCCGCGCGCCCGCTCATCCTTGCGCGATCAGCCCCAGCAGCTCCTGCCCGTACTTGTTGGCGATCCCGGGGCCGATGCCGGGGACGTTCAGCAGTCCGACCTCGTTGTTCGGCCGGTCGCTCGCGAGGGCGTAGAGAGTGCGGTCGGTGAGGATGCGGAACGCCGGGACTTTGCGCTTCTTCGCTTCGGCGAGGCGCCAGGCGCGGAGGGCTTCGACCAGCGGCGCAGGCGCTTCTGCACTCGGCGCTCCGGGGGCGGCTCCCGTTCTGGATTTTCCCAGTTTCTCGCTCTTCGAGCGATCTCGTTTCTTCGGCCCGCGGTCGGGCGGCGCTTCGGCGAGGATCAGTCCGGCGAGGCCCGTATCGTCGATCTGGTAGCCGGTTGCGGTCAACAGGGCGCGCTGGAAGTGGATTTCGCGGCCGTCTTTTTCGAACGAATCCTGTTGCAGGCGAAGCAGGCCCGCGCGCACGAGAGCTCCGAGGAGCTGCTCGAAGGCGCGACGATCGAAGCCGGCCTGGAGGCGTTCGCCGACGCCGATTTCGCGGAACAGTTGGCCCGTGGTCTGGCCGTCGCGCTCGCGCAGGGCGTCGAGGATCGCCGAGAGCACCGAATGCTCTGCGTCGGTGGCGGCTCGCGAGCTGCCCAGCAGGCGGCGGTCCGGAGCGCAGATGTCGCAGACGCCGCACGGCGCGCCGGAGTCCTCCTGGTCGCCGAAGTGGCGAATCAGGTGGAGCATGCGGCAGCCGTGCCCTTCGGCGTAGCGCAGGATGTCGTCGAGCTGGCCGATCTTATGGCCGCTCTGCTCCTGATAGGAGCGGCGGAAACCCGGTTCGCCGCGCGACACGCGACCCTCGGCGTCGACCTTGGCGCCGCCGTGGATCCACAGTTTTTCGAGAGCGCGCTCGAACAGCTCCGGGTCCAGCTTCAACCGCTTCGCGAGGTCTTCGGCCGGGCGCGGCTCCGGGGTGAGCGCCTTGGCGATCGCGTCAAGCACCTCGAGGTCAGGATAGTCGCGGCCGTGGAAAAACTCATGCGTCCGGCGGTCGGCAAACGAGTAGAGCAGGATCGCCCGCGACGGTAGGCCGTCGCGCCCGGCGCGGCCGATCTCTTGGTAATACCCTTCGAGAGAGCCGGGCAAGGCGGTGTGGATCACCGTGCGGACGTTCGCCTTGTCGATCCCCATGCCGAAGGCGATCGTGGCGACGATCACCTCGAGCCGGCCGTCGAGAAACGAGCTCTGCACCCGCTCTCGTTCGGCGGCCGCCATCCCCGCGTGGTAGGCCGCTGCGGGCATTTCGACCGACAGCTCGGCGCCCAGCGCATCGGCTTCCTTCCGCGTCGGGGCGTAGACGATCGCGGGCCGGGCGCTTGGATCGGCGAGCGCCGCGCGCACCGCGTCGCGCCGGGCGGTGGGACGCAGGGCGACCGCCTCGATCGCGAGGTTGATCCGGCGGAAGCCGTGGATGAAGCGCAGCGCCTTCGGCATTCCGAGCTGGACCGCGATGTCGTCCTGCACCCGCGGCGTCGCGGTCGCGGTGAGCGCGATCACCGGCGCGGGGCGCAGCTGCGGCAGGCGTGCACCAAGCATTCGATATTCCGGGCGGAAATCGTGTCCCCACTGAGAGATGCAGTGGGCTTCATCGACCGCGACGAGGCCGGGCTTCGTCCGGGCGAGAAATTCGGGAAAGCCCGGCACCGCGAGCCGCTCGGGGGCGATGAATAGGTAATCGAGCTTGCCTTGCAGGTAGTCGATGCAAACCCGCCGCGATTCGGCCCGGTCGCGGCCTGAATGGATGCGCTCGGCCGAGAAGCCCAGCTCGCGGAGCTTCGCCACCTGATCCTCCATGAGGGCGATCAGCGGCGAGACGACCAGCGTCGTCCCCTCCCGCGCCAGACCCGGCAGCTGGTAGCAAAGCGACTTGCCGGCCCCCGTCGGCATGATCAGGAGGACGTCTTCTCCCGCCACGACCGAGCGGCAGACCTGCTCCTGATAGGGGCGGAATGAGTTGAGGCGAAACCGGGTCGCGAGCAGCACGCCGAGCCGATCGGGTCCGCTGGGGACCGTCAGCTCCGGCGCGGAGAGAGGGAGATGAGGGGGCTCGGGGTCGAAGGGCAAGGGGTTGGAATCTCCCGCAGCGGAGATTTTAGACCAAACGCCGAGCCGCCCGCGGAATGCGATATCCGCGGGCGGGCCGGTCCGAAGGGTAGGGGAGGTTAGAGGAGTGTGACTACGGCGTCCCGGCCGGCACGATCCGGTTGTCGCAGCCCGACGGGGCGATGCTTTCGCCGTAGACATTACCTGCGCGCACTTCGTAGCGGGGACTCTTCGCGGGATCGAAGCCGCCGTCGAAGTAGGAGAGGGTGGTGTTCGGGACCGTGCCCAGCAGCTCCGCGGGCGTGCCGGTCTGGGACCGATAGATCCGGTAGAGCTTGACGGGGGCGCCGCCTTCGGCGGGCTCGGACCAGGAGAGATGAACCGAGCCGTTTTCGAAGGCCGCTTCGGCGAGCGGCTCGGCCGGCGGCCCCGGGATCGGGTCGAAGGAAGAAAAGAGACCAAGGCCCCCCTTCTGCCGCGCCACCGAGGCGAGCGCATCCAGCGTATTGATCGGAGTATCGACGCACGGCCCGGTGCAGCCATCGGCGAAACCGACCACCACGCGGCCCCTGCGGTCTGCTTGGACGTCCATGAAGTCCAGCAGGTTGCGGGTGTTGTTCGTGCAGCCGGTCGTACCGCCCGCGCAGATCGTGCCGCGCTGGACCGGATTGCCCGGGGTGGCGTTGACGGTGGTCCAGGTGACGCCGCCATCGTAGGTGTGCGCGACGTAGAGGTACCAGACCGCCGGGCTCGCCGGGTTGTCGCCGCTCGAATTGGGCGTCGTCGTGCCGAGGAAGGCAATCGCGGCTCGGCTGTCGTCGCCCGCGATCGCCGAAGCGAACGCGGTATCCCGAATGCCGCTCGCGGCTCCCAGGTCCAAGGGCGACGACCAGGTAACGCCGTGGTCGTGAGAAACGGCGACCATCGGCCGGCCGTCGCCGTTGCCGAAGGCGAAGTAGACCGTGCCTTTCGGGCCGACCGCGACCGAGGGATCCCAGGTCCCGGCGGAGCTGCCGGTCACCTTGCGCACGGTCCAGGTGAGGCCGTTGTTGCTCGACACCGCTACCCCTTGGCGGCCGCCGCACGATTTGTTGGGGACGTAGGCGGTGCCGTCGGGGCCTACTTTGACGTGGCCATGAAGCCCGCCGCACTGAGTCAGGTTATAGATCGGTACGGCCGGGCCGAACGTCACACCGCCGTCCACCGAGATCGCGCATTGAGCGAGCGCGATGTCTTGCGAGCAGTAGTAGACCGCATGGGGATGGAGAGCCCCGGTGAGCGGCGCCGCGAAAGGGCCGCCGCCGACAGTCTGGTGGTCGACCCCCGAGTTGATGCCCGAGCCCATGCTCGGAAGCCAGCTCGCTCCGTCGTCGTCGGAAAAAGACATCAGGCTAGCCTTGCCCAACAGTTGAGAGGAAAACGTTCGACCGGTCACCGGATCGGTGAACAGAATCGGATCGAGCGAGGTCACGGCATTGGCCGGACTCACGTCCTGCCAATTGCCATCCGGGCGCAAGCGGGCCGGCGAGGTACAGATGTCGTAGCGCAGCCGCAGGGTTTGAAGGCCCGAGACGTACATCAGGGTGCCGCCGTTGTCGCCGATCTCGCTCTTCCAGTTGATCCCCAGGCTCGGCTCGCCGGAGGTGTGCTCGCCGGGGTCGGCATCGACCGAGTAGGTGGGAGGCCGGTTCGTCCCGACGGGCGCCCCGTCGTTCGGTTTAGGGGTAAGCGATGCGAGACCGAAGACCGGGGTCGCTCCAGAGAAATTGACCGCCTGTACCGTGTAGGTGCCGGCCGCCGGGTTGGTGAGCACCGCGACCTCGTCTTGGCTGGGCGAGTTGCCCGAGGTCGCCACGACCTGCCCGGCAGCGTCGTAGATCTTCAAATCCCAGTCGTCCACCGCGGAGACGTGAAGCGTCACTTGGACCACGAACGGGTAGGGTGCTGGAGTCACGGTGAGCTGAAAGTTGTCGCAAAGCGAGTCGGTCGGCGTGGTGCAGCCGACCGCACCGATCGGCGGCTTGAATTCACCGTTCCAAGTCACCGTTGGCTGAGCCTCGGAGACGGTGCCGGTTTCAGGAGTTGCGGCGTGGGCCGCGGAAAGTGGGATCAGAAGCGACAGCGCCAAGATCGGCGCCCAAAGAAAACCAGTGAACCTGGCCATTCTCGAACCCTCCTCTGGAGATTGCCCGGGCGGGCAAACCACGGGCCGGCGCCGGACGTCGGGAAGGGCCTTGCAAGGCGATGCCAGGGGGGTGGACCTCCAGATTGGGAAAATCTTTCTCGCGGTTCGTGCAGGGAGACTGAAAATGTTGCCGCCTCCTTCCAACACCGCCTCCTTCCAACAAGGTAGGGCGTTAGACTGCAAGCGATGTCCCGTTCCTCTCCAACCCGCGCGAAGCCGATTGCGGTACCGGCCGCGCCGCTTGCGGGCTTCACGCTACGCGAGGCGGCCGGGCTGGTCGGCATCACCGAGTCGCGCCTGCGCGCCTGGGTGCAATCCGGCGTGATCACCCCCGGCGCCGGAACTTCCGGAGAGTCGCGCTTCCATTTTCAGGATCTGGTCCTGCTTCGCGCCGCGCGCGAGCTGAGCGATGCCAGAGTGCCCGCCCGGCGCATTCGCCATGCGCTCGAACGGCTGCGCGAACAACTGCCGCAGGGACGGTCGCTCTCGGCCGTGCGCATCCTCGCCGAAGGGGGAGAGGTGGTGGCGCGCGACGATCGCTCGACCTGGATTCCCGCCTCCGGCCAAGCGCTATTCGATTTCGCGGTCGCCGATCTCGCCCGCGAAGCGGCGCCTTTTGCCCGCCGAAGCGTCGCGCGCCTGGAAGAGGAGCGCGACCTCGACGCCGAGGATTGGTATCGCCTCGGCTGCGAATTCGAGGAGACCGACGTGGCCGAAGCCGAACGCGCCTACGCCCGGTCGCTCGCGCTTAGCCCCGATCACGCCGACGCCCATTTGAACCTCGGCAGGCTGCGCCACGAAGCGGGAGCGCCCGAGGAAGCCGAGCGCCATTACCGTGCGGCGCTCGCCGCCTCGCCCGGCAACGCGACCGCCGCGTTCGACCTCGGCGTTGCCCTCGAAGACCTCGGCCGCTTGGAAGAGGCGGCGGCCTCTTACTACGCCGCGCTCGACGCCGATCCCGGCTACGCCGATGCCCACTGGAACCTCGCGGGCGTCGCCGAAAAGATGGGCGCCACCGCCGAGGCGATTCGCCACCTCTCAGCCTATAAGAGCTGGCTCGACCGCCGAAGGTAGCAGACCGGTCAAAAGCTGACGGCGAGGACGACCCCGAACGCAACCAGCGGAAGCCACACCAGGACGAGCGGCGTGTAGCAACCCCTGGCGCCGGCCATCCCCCCGAAATTTGCCCGCTGCCCCCCGGGATGGTACCCTTCCGCGGTTTCTGAGGGTGATCCCCGCAGGTTTTAAGGCAGGCAATCGGCGCGAAGTTCGGCGGTTTGCCGTTTTCGATCGAATTCGATCTTGGAAGAGGTTCGAGACCCATGAGCAGCACGCATCTGACCCGCAAAGAGATCAAGCGCGACGAGGTGGCCGAGGCCGTCGGGCGCTCCGTGGATTATGCCCAGTCCCATGGCCGGACGATCGGGTTGGGCATTGGCGCCGCCGTGCTGGTGCTCCTGGTGCTCCTCGGTTTCTGGGGTTTCCGCGCTTCCCAGCGGGGCAAGGCGAGCGTGGCGCTCGGCGAGGCTCTGCAGCTGGCCGGGGCGCCGATCCAGGCGACGGGAGCCAAGCCGGACGATCCCGATTCGCCGAGCTTCGCGACTCCGGAGGCGCGCCGCGCCCGGGCGAAGAAGGCGTTCGAGAACGTCCGCGAGGGGTATCGCTTTTCGGCGGCGGCCGACGTAGCCACCGTCTACCTCGGCCAGATCGCCGCGGAAGAGGGCAAGCTCGACGAGGCGCGGAAGCTCTGGGAGGACTACGTCGACGATCATCCCAACGACATGCTCGCCGGCAACGTGAAGCTGAACCTGATCGAGCTCGACCGCCGGGCGGGCAAGACGGACGCGATCGTCGCTTCCCTCGAAAAAATGCTCGACGCCTCCGACGGGCCGCTGCCCAAGGACGCGATCCTCTACGAGCTCGCGACCGCTTACGAGTCAGCCAAGCGCGACGCCGAGGCGAAGAAGACCTACCAGCGAATCCTCGACGAGTACCCGCAGTCGGGCTACCACACGCTCGCGCAGCAGAAGGTGGGCGGCGGAGCCGGCTCGCCGCTCGGCCTCTCGCCGGGCTGATCCGGCTCCTCCCGTTCTTTCGCCCGACCAGCCGATGACCCTCCCGTACGCGTTGCTCGAGCGGAAGCGCTCCGGGGGGGAGCTGTCCACGGCCGAAATCGGCGAGATCGTCCAGGGCGCGGTCGACGGCTCCTGGAGCGAAGGGCAGCTCGGCGCGTTCCTGATGGCTGTGGCGATCCGCGGCCTCTCCGAACCGGAGACCTCCGCGCTCACCCGCGCGATGCTCGATTCCGGCGAGCGCTGGCGGCTCGCCGAGGATCTCGCTACGGTCTGCGACAAACATTCGACCGGGGGCGTAGGCGACAAAGTGTCGCTCACCCTCGGACCGCTGCTCGCCGCCTGCGGCCAGCCGATCGCCATGCTGGTCGGCCGGGGCCTCGGCCACACCGGGGGCACGGCGGACAAGCTTGAAAGCATCCCCGGTTTCTCGCTCGATCTCGACCGCCGCCGCTGCTTGGCGTTGCTCTCCCGCTGCGGCCTCGCGATGGGGATCGCCACCGCCGCCGTGGCCCCCGCCGATCGGCGGCTCTATGCGCTGCGCGACGCGACCGCGACGATCGATTCGATCCCACTGATCGTCGCGAGCATTCTGTCGAAGAAACTCGCCGCCGGCCCGGCCGCCGTGGTGTTCGACGTCAAGGTGGGGGAGGGCGCGTTTCTGCCGGATTTGGATCGGGCGCGCGAGCTGGCGAATCGTCTGGCCGGCACGCTCGCGCACCTGGGTATCCCGGCGACCGCGTTCTTGACCGACATGAACCAGCCGCTGGGGGTCTGGTCGGGCAACGCGGCCGAGGTGCTCGAAGCGATTGAATGCCTGGAGGGCGGCGGCCCCGCCGACCTGCGGGAAGAGACTCTAGTGTTCGCCGAAGAGGCTTGTGCGCTCATGGGCCGGCCGATCGGCCGGGCGGCGCTCGAACGCTCGCTCGACGACGGCTCGGCGCGCGAGCGCTTCTTCCTCTGGGCGGAGCTGCAAGGGGCCGACCCGAAATGGTTGGCCCACCCGCGGCTCGACCTCGCTCCGGCCGAGCATTCGCTGCTCGCTCAGCGCTCGGGCTTCCTCGCCCGAGTCCGGACGCGGGAGCTGGGCCTCCTGCTGGTCGAAGCCGGGGGCGGCCGTGCCCGCCCCGCCGATCCGATCGATCACGGCGTAGCACTTGCCGTCCGCGCGCGTCTCGGCGCGCGTATAGACGCAGGAGACGAGCTGGGGCACCTCCACCTGCGCACCGCCGACCCGGCGCTCGCCGAGCGTTTCGCCGCCTGCTTTGAGATCGCGCCCGATCCGGTCGCCGCTCCGCCCCTCGTGGTCGAGCGGATCGGATTCCCCGACCGTTAGGGCGGGGCGCTCTCTCCTGTCTCGTCTTAGACTCGCCACGGCACTTAAAGGCAGGGGTGCCTGCGCCCTTAGGCCGTTCTTTACCCATAGCTTCATCCGGCCCGACCACCCTTGGAGGAATCCGCGTTGAATAGCGAGAAGTATTACCTTAAGCCCAACGTGCTGGCCGAGCCGCTGGTCGGCAGTTGGTATGCCTGGCCGCATCTGCTGCCGCCGGCCACCTACGGCTTGAACGTCCTCGAACGCCATCTGTCGATCATGAAGTCCTACGTCCAGGCGCCGATGGTTCACTGGGCCGCGGTGAAGAACCCGGCGATGCTCGGCGGGCCGTTCGTCAACTATCCGCCGAACCGGGCCAGCGAAGTGAAGGCGCTGGTCGATTGGACGCAACGCGAGCAGGCCGATCTGATCGTGCTCGCCAAGGCGATCAAAGAGCTGGACGAGATGCTGCGCAACGAGGCGAAGGGGTTCTCGCTCGAACCGCTCTATCCGCGCGTGCCCGAGCCGTTGCGCGGCTATGTCGAGCTGCTCTACGACCTCAATAACAACCCGTCGTTCCGACTGATCGAGCGGCTGCTCTATTCGAGCAAGTATTACCGCACCGATTTCCAGGAGCTGTCGCTGCGTCTGATGGAGGACGAGCAGGACCGGCCCTTCGTCCTTTCGACGCCGAACCTCGCCGGGCCCGAGACGGTCCGCTTGAAGATTCCGTTCATGAGCCCGGGCATCGACGAGCTGTTCAAGATGAAGCGGGCGCCGCAGACCTTCGGCTTCATCAAGGAGATGCTCGGCCTGCCCGACGAGCACGACGAGCGCTTCCGGACCTTCTTGACGACCGATGTGCCCGCCCCCTATCGGCGCTATGAGGGAAACAAGCTGCGGACCCGCTACTTCGGCCACGCCTGCATTCTGGTCGAGTCGCCCGGCTTCTCGATCCTCTCCGATCCGGTCATCGCCTACGACGAGCACGAGGGCCTGCCGCGCTACACCTACGCCGATCTGCCGGACGAAATCGACTACGTGGTCATCACCCATAACCACCAGGACCACATCCTGCTCGAATCGATGCTCCAGCTGCGGCACAAGGTGAAAAACATCATCGTGCCCCGAAACGGCGGCGGCTACCTCGCAGACCCATCGCTCAAGCTGTTCCTGCAGAAGGTCGGCTTCAAGAACGTCTACGAGATCGACGAAATGGAGACGATCGAGATCGACGGCGGGTCGATTACCGGCATCCCGTTCCTGGGCGAGCATTCGGACCTGAACATCCTCACCAAGATGGCCTACATGGTGAAGACCGAGCAGGGGAGCCTGATGCTCGCGGCCGACTCCTGCAACGTCGAGCCGCGCATCTACGAGCACGTCCGGGCGGTCACCGGCCCGATCGACATCCTGTTCCTCGGCATGGAATGCGACGGCGCGCCGCTCTCGTGGCTTTACGGTCCGCTGATCACCAAGCCGGTCGACCGCAAGATGGATCACTCGCGGCGCCTCTCGGGCTCGAACTACGAGCGCGGCATCGAGATCGTCAAGAGTTTCAACTGCCGCGAGGCCTACGTCTACGCGATGGGCATGGAACCCTGGCTGCGCTACATCATGGCCAAGGAATACGCGCCCGATTCCGATCCGATGATCGCCTCGGACAAGCTGATCCAAGACTGCCGCGACCACGGCATCACCGCCGAGCGCCTGTTCGGCGAAAGAGAGCTGGCGGTCAACGGCGCTTAAGAGATCGAACGACGGGCGGGGGGCGGTCGTCCCCCGCTGAGTAGGTGCTTCACGTCCAGAGGGCGGGGATACTTCCCCGCCCTTTTCGTTGGCTGCGTGGCCGCTGACAGGACCGCGGATTAGACAGCTCCAGCACGTGTTCCGGTGGCTCCGAACGCTTCCCGGCCGGGGTCTGTCGTGTTTGACAGAAACATGCTTTGACCCTAGGCTTCATTACCGAACATGAAGAATGACATGAGTCTTTCGGAGCTGCCGCCCCAGCCTTCGGTGCCCTACGCGCGCGTAGTGTCGCGGCCGGCCCGGCGGCGAAGCGTTGTTCTCTCTTCGTACCTGTTCCTACTTCTTTGCGCCAGCGGGGTGAACCTGGTGATGTTCTGCGCGAGAAGCATCTCCTTATTTGGCGACATCCCGGACTTGCCGCTCTGGGGAGGCGTTCAATCCGGGCTGACGTTTGCCTTTCTACTCGCCGTCTGGCAATGGCGCCGGTGGGGTTTAGGTTCACCCCGCCTTCCCTTCCGGGTCCATCTTCGGCCGCAAGCCAGGCCGGTGGCGACGGCGAATCGAGCCTCGGGGTCGGGCTGTCGTGCGGATCGTTGCGATTTTCAGGAAATCTTCGACCTATACCTTTTCATCGCCAACCGGTTCCGGCCGCAGGGCGGAAAAGGCGCGATCGAGGAGAGTCCCCAACGCAAAACCCAGCGCGAGGAAAAGGATCGTTCCGCGGCTCTCCCAGATGAAGAAATAGGTGTAGAGGGCGATCGACATGAGCGCTACGAGCACCAGGACGACGAAAGGAAACGCCTTGGTGCCTTTGAGCCGCGCCACGAATCGCGAGAAGCCGAAGCCGGCAAGGGCGCCGAGAGCTGTCACCACGATGGCGGTCAGGTCGAAACGGTAGTCGGGCATTTTGTTCAAGAACGTGTCGCCGTGGTCCTGGCGCCAGAGCACGAACAGGACGAACAAAATCAATCCGGCCCAGCGCGCCGCCCGCGCGCCCTTAACGGCCGGGGGCGGAGTTGCCTCCTCGGGCAATTGAAAGAAGCCAAAGGTCCAGAGGAGAAGCAGAACGAGCGGGACCAGAACCCATTCGATCACCTTCGCCAACGCCGAGCCGATGTCTCCCATGCCCTCGAGCTCCTCTTGAAAATCGCATCGCCAGCCTGGTCCGGCAGGCTCGACGGACTGGGAAGATACTATGCCGCATAAGGTACGATCCCGGGGATGAGCCCGGACGAACCCATCATCGTTACCTCCACTCCGGTTTCGGCGGAGGTGCTGCGTCGCCTCGTCGGCGCTTTCTTCGACGACATGGTCAAGTTTGAGGTCGATCTCGGCACCGGCCGAATCGCGGTGGGAGGCGAGCTACATGCCGATGGCGAGGCTCTTCTCTTGGAGCAGGGTAGCCGGCAAGAGGATCTCTGGGGTGGGAACTTCTATCCGGACCGGGCGGGCGACGACCGAATCGAGTTCACCTCGCTGATCAACATCAGGCCGTCTCAGGGAAACCGAAGCATGCTGATCGAAAGCCTAGAGATTCGAATCCGCGTTCGCTCCCTCGCATTGGCCTTGCTGGCTCCGGAGAGTGCCGAATGACGGCTCCTCAACATGCCGGACTGAGCGTCGAACGCTGGCAGCGGTTCTCGCTCGATCAACAGCTCTTGATGATCGCGAACGAGATGAGCCGCGCCAGCAAGTCTCTGGAGCTGGGTGAGATCGAGAGTCTTCGGTCTTCCTATGAGCGGGCGCTTCGGCTGGTCGAGTTGACCGCTTCCGGTGCGATGCGGATTACCTTCCGCCGGGAGCTTCTGCGCTGGCGCGGCCTTCTCGCGGAGCTTTTCCTCGATCCGGGAAACGCCGGCCAGCACGAGGCCGCCCTCGCAATCCTCCTTCTTTTCACGTCCGCGACCGCGGCCCAGCGCCCCTTCCTGCTTCCTTCCAAATCGTAAAAAGATTCATGGAGCCTTCTTTTCTCGATCATCGCGGCTGCCGCCTTGCCATTAAGGTGCGCGGCGATGGCCCGCCGATCCTGTTCATCCAAGGCACCGCCATCCACGGCGACGGCTGGCTGCCGCAAGTGGATGCCTTTGCGGATCGCTTCGCCTGCATCACCTTCGATAACCGGGGTATGGGCCGGAGCCAACCGGCCGATCCGAAGTTGAGCGTGGAGCAGATGGCGGACGACGCGCTCGCGATCCTGGATGCCTGCGGAATCGAATCGGCGCATGTCGTCGGGCATTCGCTCGGCGGTCTGATCGCACTCCAATTGGCGCTCGCGGAACGTTCCAGGGTTCGCAGTTTGGCCCTCCTCTGCACGTTCTCGCGAGGTGCCGATGCCACCGGCCTCACGTGGCCCAAATTCTGGCTTGGTCTTCGCAGCTTCATCGGCACCCGCCGCATGCGGCGTCGCGCCTTCCTGCGCATCGTGATGGCGGGGAACGATCTTGCGGCGCTCGATCCGGAGGCCGAGGCTGCGCGGCTTGCCCCTCTATTCGGCCACGACCTCGCCGATCATCCGCCGGTCGAAATGAAACAGCTCGCGGCGATGAAACGCTGCGACCTTACGCCACGGCTCGGCGAGCTGGCGGGCCTGCTGACGTTGGTGGTGGGAGGGGAGCACGACCTGATCGCCCGGCCCGCCGTCGTCCGAGCGCTCGCGGCGACGATTCCGGGCGCCCGGCTTTTGGAGCTTAAAGAGGCAGCGCATGGCTTGCCGATCCATCGCGCGAAGGAAGTGAACGCAGCCCTGGCGGCGCATTTTTCGCGCTAGCGCGGAGTTTGTCCCTCACTCCTCCCAAAGCCGAAGGACATGCAGTCCCAGAGCAATGCCGGCGACGATGAACAAGACCAGGGCCGTCGAAATCGCGGCGGCGTGCTCGCCGAACATCCGGCTGCCCTCCGGGCCGGCGAACCGCCCGAGATCCGCGGTGGCGGCTTTGGTTCTCCAGGCGTAATAGAAACCGGCTGCGGCCGAGGCCGCGGCGACGGAGAGGCGCCACTCGTTCACGTGGCGGGCGACCCCGACGAGCAAGGGTGCTCCAACGGCAGTGAGGGCGAGCCCTGCCACCAGATGGCCGGATCGGCCGGCGAACAGGCCATAGAGAATCTGGCAGAGCGCCGCGCCGCAAAGCAGGGTTGCTAGCGCCGCAAGAGTCAGACCGGTCCTGATCGAACAAGCTTTCAAGGTTCTAGTTTAGGCCGAGCCGCCTCACGCGACGCGTGCCAGCAGCGCTTCAGTCGCCTGGTCGAGGAAGGCCTTGACCTGCGCTTGCCGGACGCTGGGGAAGTTGTCCAAGAATTCGTCGACGCTGTATCCACCTTCCAGATAATCGACCAGCGTCTGGACCGGTACTCGGGTGCCAACAAAGACCGGGGTTCCGCCGAGGATCTCAGAATCCGCGTGGACAACGCTGCCATCGGCTAGGGCGATCGGGCGAGTTTCAGGCATGAGATACACCTCTCTTGACCGAGCCCTATCGTACCACCTGCTCAGAGACTCGATCGGCACACGAGAAGAAGGCCCGAACCCGGCAGACATCACCAGGCCCGAGCCTTCATCTAATTCTTACAGCCAGACTGACTCCGCCTTCAGCGTTCGTCGTACGCGCGGAGCGCGCTGGCGAGCAGTCGGTCACGATGCGCGCGGTCGATCGCTCCGGCGCGTTGGAGATCCCGTACGGCGTTGTTGACGCAGGACCGGTAGGCGCCGCGGCTCGCCGGGGTGTCGAAGCTGCACGGGATTTCGGGGACGAGGACTTTTTCTCCGGCACGAACGCCGTAGAGGCGGTTCTTCACCCGGCCGGGCCAGAAAACTTCGACCGTGCCGGCCGCGATGTCGCCGATGCCGAAGTGCGCGGTCAGCGAATCTTGGGATGCGATGCTCGATCCGCCGAGGACCGGCTGGGTTGCCTTGCGTCCGCCGTCGGGAGTGAACGAGACGATCGCGCCGATGCCGTCGCGGTTTACCTTGCCGTGCTCGGTGAGACCGACCGAACCGAGGACGTCGACGTCCACGCCTTTGCGTCCGTTACCGCCTTGGTTCAGCTCGATTGCGAGCGTGCCGTTGTCCATCACGGTGCCGCTCCAGCGGGCCTCGTCGCCGTTGCCGGTGAGCGACCAGACCGGAGCGAAACCCGCGACGCCGTCGAGGTAGCTCCCGTAGGTGGAGGCGAAATGCGCCTGCGGCAGGGAGGCGGGCCGGTTGACGATCGAGACCGAGACGATGTCCTCGAAGCCGTTGCCGTCGAGATCGCCCACCGCGACACCGTGGTCGTTACGGCTGCCATGATCGGCATCGAGCGCCAGATCGACGGTGAAGTGAGCGTTGCCGTCGTTGACCAAGATCGTGCCGGGATTGGATTCGTCGACGATCAGCGACATGTCGAAACCGCCGAGTGCCACGTGGTCGAAGTCGCCGTCGTTGTCGTAGTCGAGCGGCGAGATGCCCCAACTCCAGCCGGAAGCTACCAGCGGGCCGACGCCTGGATCACGGAACGTACCGTCGCCGTTGTTCAGGAACCAGCGCTGCGTCTGGTCTCCCAGGGTGTAGGGGATGCCGAAGAAGGGCTCGATGAAGTCGCCGATATTCGAGATCGCCAAGTCGAGCGTGCCGTCGCCGTCGTAGTCGGCGATCGCAAAGCCCATGTTGCTTTCGGCTTTGGGTAGGCCCGTACCTGCGGTCACCTCGGTAAAGTGGGCGTGGCCGTCGTTGCGGTAGGTGCGAAGCGTGCCGCGATCGACGCCGCCGTAACGGGCCGGCGGAATCGCGCCCTGGTCGTTGGCGACGAAGATGTCGTCATCGCCGTCGGCGTCGTAGTCGAACAGCGCGACCGCCCAGGAGATGTCGTTTCTTTCGCCGCGGATGCCCGCGCTAGCCGAGACGTCGACGAAGCGACGCTGGCCGCGGTTCATGAACAGCTGGTTCGGCTGGTTGAACGCGAACGGCTCGAGCATGATCGGCATCTTGTTCTTCCAGTCGAACGTATTTCCGATGAAGACGTCGAGCCGGCCGTCGCCGTCGAAGTCGCTCATCGCGCACGACGAATGGCTGTAATTGCCGCCGCCGATCCCTGCGCGCTGAGTGCTGTCCACATATTGGCCGTTGCGATACTCCAGCAGGCGGTTCGGCATGCTGGCACCGAGGACGTAGAGGTCCTGATCGCCGTCATTGTCGATGTCGCCGAAGCAGACGCCGGTCGAATCCTGGTCTACCAGGCCTGCGCCGACTTGGCGGGCGACGTCGCGAAAGCGAACCTGGCCGGTCTCGCGAAGTTGGTTCGAGTAAAGACTGTTGGCGTGGCCCGGACCGTTGGTGACGTAGATGTCGAGATCGCCGTCTCGGTCGAAGTCGAGCAGGGCGACGCCCGGCGCGCCGCGTTCTTTGATCGGTCCGAGAAGGACGTCGAACTTGCTCGCGGTGCCGCGTTGGCGGATCGCTTGGGCGATCGCGTTGTCGGCCGAAGGGGTGCGTCGATAGGTGATGCCATGGTCGGCATTCGCAATGTCGCGGAAAGTCACCCCTTCCGCAAACGCGCTCGTTCCGAGCGCAAACAGACCGGCCATTGCAAGAGATGTGAAGGGGGTGCGACGGCGCAAGACGAGGTTCTGCTGCTGCGGGTAGATCGGAGACATGGCAACCTCCCAAAACATGAGAGTCGAGCGTAATTCGCTCGTATCTATAAATGAGGAGTACACCAGGGCGTCTTGGCGTGGCAAGAAATGGCCAGGCATTTTGGTAGGGGGCTGGGTTGCGGGAAATCAGGGACGAACGGCGATTCGGCAGATCTGCGAACGAAAGTTAACAATTCGAACGCCGGGGCGGCGCCGGCAGGAAAAAAGGAAAGATTTCGAGAAATCTAGTGGAGCGGTGGGGCGGCTTATTCGGTTTCGTCGAGCTCGCCGGGCTCGATGCCGTCGGTCAGCCAAGCGAGCGCCCGCGCGCGCCAATCGGGATGGAGACCGCCATCAATGAAGCGAAGAGCCTGCGCGATTCCGGTCTCCTTGACCATCCGCCGCGCCTGGAGGCCGGCGATCACGCTGTGGGTGACCACGGCGTTCCTTCCCATGCCGGCTTCCCGGCAGATCAGGATCGTCTGCTTGACCAGTTCCTGGGCTTCGGCCGTGAAGCTGCGCGTCGCTCGCAGGTCGACCAGGACCGTGAAGCCGCCGTCGCGCGGCCGCACGGTGCGGCGAAACTCTTCGAGCATTCGCCGCGCCGTGTCGCGGTCGACCGTGCTCTCGAAGACGATTTCGTAGCCGAAGGGGGTTTCTGCGATTTGCGGCATGAGGTTCGAGGCCCGGACCCCGAAAGCCCGAAAACCTTCGGAGTCCGTATTCAAAGTCGCTCTGTGAGGCGGCTTTAGTCCAGATGGAACGACAGGGTCAAGATGATGGATTCCAACGCGATCTCTTGTTTGACACCGGCGCCGGGGACCGGTCCGGAGAGAGTGAACAGCGGGCCGCTCGCGTCGTTCTTGAAGGCCCGATAGTACGCCAGATCGAGCCGCATCTTCTCGCCGACCTGATAGCCGATCCCGGCCGTGCCGTGATTCTCGAAGATTCCCGGGGCGAACAGGCTAAAGAACGTCTGCGAATCCGGAATCGGGTTGTCGCTCTTGTTGTAGCCGCCGCGAAGAGTGAGCTTCGGCGTCGCCGCGAACTGAATCCCGAGCGCGAAGACGTCGATGTCCTCCCAGCCGGGACCGCGGATCGCGCCGGTCGCCGGGTTGATGCCGGAGTCGCCGAAGCCGGGGGTGGAGGAATAGAAGATCCGCTTCGCGTCGAGCGCCACAGCGAGCTTCGGCGAAGGCGTCCAAGCGAGTCCGAGGGCGGCGACGGCCGGCGCGCCGAGCTCGAACTTGATCTTCCGCGCGGTGCCGTAGTTCGGCAGGCTGGGGTTGGCGTGGACCGAGTTCCACTCGAAGTCCTCGAACTTCGTCTCGGTCGAGTAGGAAAAGCCGAGGGCAAAGGCGGGAGTGGCCTGGAAATGCGCGCCGACCTGGAGGCCATGACCCATCGCGCTGTCGGAGTCGACGCGCGGGAAGTAGCAGACCAGCCCGCCCGGGCTGGGGGAGCAGTCCGGCGCGGCGAAGCCGACCGGATCGCCGGCGAGGGTGGCGCGGGCGAGGTTCAGCGAAGCGCCGAGGGACAGCCGGTCGCTCGCCCGGTAGGACACGGCGAACGGGATCTTCAGATACTGATAGCTCGAATAGAAGCGGCCGAAGCCGCGCGGCTGGGGCGAGAGGATCGGGTTGGTCGAATCCTGCGGGTAGTCGACGCTGAATCCGGCGAGCCCCAGGAAGCCCATGCCGAAGGCGAAGCGGCTGTCCTTCTCATGGTGGGTCCAGCCGAACGCGGGGACCGCGGCGTCGTCCCCTTGGTCCTCGGTCCGGCCGGCGAACGGCCCGACGTGGCTTTCGACCGCGTTGTCTTGGCCGACGTTCTCCAGGCTGAATTGGAACTGGTAGCCGTCCATATGTCCGAGCAGCGACGGATTCAGGGAAAGAGCGCCGAGCGCGTCGTTGGGAAAGGCCACGCCTGCGCCGCCGAGGGCGCTGTTGACCGCGCCCACGCCGTGCAGGAAATGGCCGTTGCCCGCCGCGGCCGGCCGGGGCAGGCCCGCGTCGATCAGCGCGATCAGGGCAAAAGCCGCGAGCGGACCAAAAAGCCGGGGCGATGGGGTGGGGAAGGCGGGACCACGAGGGGCACCGAGACTACGGTCGGGCATATCTCCTCCGCGAGATGTGAAAAATCCATCAAGGATCGAATGGAAAGGCACCGCCAACCGGTGCTGCAATTCCAGGGGTAGAGCAATTTTCCGGTTTCCCACTTGCGTTGGTTCGGGGCGCGCGAAACTATAACGACACAAAGGTTGGGTCAAGACGAGAACGCTCTAGTGCGCGAAGCGGCTCCGAATCGGCGTGTGGTGACACCATAGAGAGTGCGTCCCGCGCACATTTGCGAGCCTCCCGGCTCACCCGCCGGAAAGCGGCCCGCCGAGAAGTGGCCGAAGAGGACCCGAGAAGTGATCGAGCCGAACCGAGAACGCCTGCGAGAAACCGAGCCCGGCCCCCGCCGGCGGCGCAGCGCTGCCGGGGGATGGACCCTCCTCGCGAGCGCCGCGGCCGCCGGCTTCGTGCTGCTGGCGATCGGCGCGTTGGCCGGCGGTCCCGCTTGGCCGCCGGCCCTGTTCGTCGGGATCGCCGCGGCGGCGCTTGCGATTCTCGCCGGCCGAGGTCGCGGTGTCGGATCGCAGATCGAGGGGGTCGGCGCCATCGGCGCCATCGGCGCCATCGCCGCCGAGCAGGCCGCCGCGCGCGCTGCGCTCCGCGAGTTGCGGGCGGGCGACCTGGTCGCGGCGGCGGCGGCGCGCCCGCACCTGGTGCCGAGAGTCCGCTCGGCGATCGTGACCGCGACGGAGGGGCTCGCGTCGCTCGCCGAACAGCTCCGTCAGGTCAACGGCGAGATGGCGTCGTCGGCCGACGGGGTGGTCCGGATGACCGCGGAGCTTGCCTCGTCCTCTTCCGAGCTGTCGGCGTCGGTTGGCGAGATCACCGCCGCGATGGAGGAGCTGGCGCGCACGGCCTCCGGCATCTCGGAGCGCGCGACCGCCCAGGCCGAGTTGGCGGCCCGGGTCGAGTTGCGCGGCGCCATCGGCGAGGACGCCCTCGTCGAGGCGGTCGGCGGCGTCGTCGAGGTCGAGGGGCGGATCGCCGCGATCGCCGAGCGAACCGATGTCTTGGGGGCGCGCTCGAAAGAGATCTACCGGGTGCTCGACCTGATCGCCGAAATCGCCCAGGAGACGCACGTCCTGTCGTTGAATGCGGCGATCGAAGCCGCGGCGGCCGGGACCGAAGGGAGAAGGATCGCGGTGGTCGCCGAAGAGGTCCGCCGGTTGGCGAGCCGGTCGCGCGATTCGGTCGCCTCGGTGCGCGCGCTGCTCGACGAGTTTTCGGTTTCGATCCGCGGCACCGTGGTCGCCACCGAAGAAGGGGCGAAGGAAACCCGCCGGGTGCTCGGGTCGACCGAGCAGGCCGCCGTGGCGGTCGCCCAGCTGCGCGCGGCGGGCGCCGAGACCTCCGCCCGGGCGCTTAAGATTTCCGCCGCCACCCGCGAGCAGGACGGCGCGTCGGACGAGGTGGTGGCGACGCTGCGCGACGTGGGCTACGTGGTCGAGCGGACCGCCGCGGCGCTTCATGGCCTGGACGTCACGCAGACCCGGCTCGAACGGCTGGTGCTCGGCGTCGAGTTGCTGGCGCAGGGGCTGCGGCGCGACTCTCCGACCTCGCTGGTGCATCTGGCCGAAGGCTGGAGCGCGCGGCTCGCCGAGACCGCGAGGCTCGCTTCGCCGGCTGGCTCGGGCGATCCTGGGTATCAACGCGCCCTCGATGAAATGCTGACCGAGGCGCCGTATCTCGACGATGCATACCTGGTCGACGCGAAGGGGTATGCTCTCTACCTCGGTTCGAGACGAAGGCCGGTCGACGCCAAGGTTGCGGCCGCGGAAGGCGGCGAGCCGACGGCGACTCCGGAGCCCGGCAGCGAACGCGATCTTTCCGGCCGGCCCTGGTTTCGCGCCGTGGTGGCGCGCGGGCGGACCGTGTTGACCGCACCGTACGTGTCGGTCAACGGCAGGACCTGCTTCACGGTCGCGGTGCCGGACTTCGGGCCGAACGGCGAGCTGCGGTCGGTTCTCGGCGTCGACGTCGACGTCCACAACTGGACGCGGATCGGCGCGGTCGGGTAGAGCGAGGCGGAGCGAGGGGGTTTGCGAAGGACGATGCGACCGATGGATGCACAACAAAGCCCTGAACCCCTTCCGCGGCCTAGCGCCGGCCACCTGCTCGTGCGGGTGGGCGAGCAGATCTGCGCGGTGCCCGTGGCGGCGGTCCGGCGGGTGGTCCGCGCGCTTACCGTCCATCCTCTGCCCGGGGCGCGCGCCGAGCTTGCGGGCCTTGCTGAGTTTGCCGGCGAGCCCTTGCCGGTGCTCGACCTCGGCCGCCTGATCGGTGCGCCGATCGGCCCCCATCCGCTGTTTCCCGTCACCGTCGTGGTCTGGTCGCGCACCGCCGACGGGCGCGAGGCGATCGGCCTCGCCGCCGACGAAGCTCTGGAGGTCGTCGACCTCTCCGCCTCATCTTGGCTGCCGGCGGCGGGTTTCCTGATTGGCGAGGCGCTGTTCGGCGATCAGGTGGTCCGCGTGCTCGATCCCGATCAGCTGGGGGGCGGATCGTGAGCCCCGCGTCCTATCTCTTATTTCATAGCGGCGGCGGCCTGTGGGGGATCGAAAGCGGCCGGGTGGCGCGCATCGGCCCCGGCGGTTCGGCGTTGCGGGTCGAGCTGGCGGCCGGTGCCATGGCTCTCGCCGCCGACCGGGTGGAAGGGGTGGTGGAGGGCTTGGCCGTTCGCCCGCTTTCGACCGCTCTGCGCACCTTCTGGCCCGAGGAGGGGATCGGCGTCGCCCTCCATGCCGGCCGGCCCGTGATCCTGCTCGACCCGCTCCATCTTCCCCTGCCCCTGGTCGCCTCTGGAGGGCCCGATGCCTGACCCGAACTTCGCTCCGTCGACCGGTGGTTCGAACCTCTCCGTTTCCGCGCCTCCCGCGAGGGCGCTCGGCAGCTCGATGCTGGGGCTCGTGCTGTTGGGATCGGTCCTGCTCGCCGGTTTCGCCCTGCTGCTGTTCGCCGAGGCGCACGGCGCCCCAGGCTGGTTGTTCGAGGCGTTCCTGCTCGTCGCCCTGGTCGCCGTGGCGGTTCAGCTCACGGTCGTGATCCCGGGGGAGCGCCGCCTCGCCGCGCTCGCTGAAACTCAGTCGCGCACCCGGGTGAATGCCGAAAGCGTCCTGGTCGAAGCGCTCGGACACTTGAGCTCCGGCGACCTGGTGCGCTGCTCCGCGCGAGGCCATGGCCTGCCGGGGGAGCTGGCGCCGGCGTTCGAGAGCGCCACCGCAGCGCTCGGCGTGCTCGCGCAGCAGATCCAGTCGAGCTCGATCGAGGTGGCGGGCGCGGCGAGCGGGGTGAATCAGATCGCCTCCGAGCTGGCTTCCGGTTCGTCCGAGCAGGCCGCGTCGGTGGTCGAGATCACCGCCGCGATGGAGGAGCTGGCGCGCACCGCGTTTCAGATCGCCGAAAACGCCGCGAGCCAGGCGGAGCTCGCGCAGCGCGCCGAAGAGAGCGGCGACGTCGGCGCCGCGGCGGTCGAAGAAGCGGTGGCCGGGGTCGAAGAGGTGAAGAAGCGGATCAGCGGCATCGCCGATCGCGCGGATTCGCTCGGCGCGCGCTCGAAAGAAATCTACCGCGTGCTCGACCTGATCACCGAGATCTCGCAGGAGACCCACATCCTCTCCCTGAACGCGGCGATCGAGGCGGCGGCGGCCGGCGAGCACGGCCGGCGATTCTCGGTGGTCGCCGAAGAGGTGCGCCGGCTGGCGCAACGCTCGCAGGAATCGGTCGAGTCGGTGCGCGCGCTGCTCGACGAGTTCGCGGGCTCGATCCGCGCGACCGTGGTGGCGACCGAAGAGGGGAGCAAAGAGGCGAGCCGGGTGCTCGAACGGGCACGCGCCGCGGCCTCGGCGATCGACGAGTTGCGCCGCGCCTCGGGCGACACGGCGCGGGTCGCGCGCGAGATCTCGCTCGCCACCCAGCAGCAGAATGCCGCCTCCGACCAGGTCGTTCTGACGCTCAAAGAGGTGAGCCAGGTGGTGCAGCGGATGGCCGACGGCCTGAAACAGTTCACCTCGACCGCCGACCGGTTGAACCATCTGGGGCTCCAGATCCAGATGCTCGCCCAGTCGTTCCATCTGGACACCCCCCATTCGCTCAAGCACGCCGCCGAGCTGTGGGCC
This sequence comes from Acidobacteriota bacterium, assembly GCA_040005235.1. GTDB lineage: Bacteria > Acidobacteriota > Thermoanaerobaculia > Multivoradales > UBA5704 > DASYKS01. Next base: position 38,678 of record JBDTZG010000041.1, read on the forward strand.
AAAGAGGTCGAGCGCCGAGCCGGCAATTGGGAGGCGATCGACCGCCTGCTGCCCGAGCTGCTCACCCAGCGGGGGTACATCGAGTTTCTCTATTTCACCGACGAGGTCGCCGGCCAACTCTCTTCGGCGGCCAACCACGAGCTGCTCGGCAGCCGCGAGGTGCCCGAATCGGTGCAGCGCGGAACGGGATTCCAGGATCGGCCCTGGTTCCGGTCGGCGGTCAAGGCCGGGCGCGCGGTGATCACCACGGTCTATCCGTCGCTGATTTCGGGCGAGCCGATCTTCACGGTCGCGGCACCGGTCTACGAAGAGGGCCGGCTCGCCGGCATCCTCGCCTTCGACATCAACATCAACAGCTGGACCAAGATTTAGGCCCCTGGGAGTCCGGTGGATCCGGAGTTTGCTGACTTAGTTCCCCTGTTCGCCGAAGAGGCGCGCGATCGGCTGGCCCGCCTGTCGGCGACGCTCTCGCGCCTGGACGAGGACCGCGCAGCGCTCGCCGAGGCCCGGCGCGAGCTGCACACGCTCAAGGGCGCCGGCCGGATGCTCCAGATCGCGCCGCTCTCGGAGCTCTGCCACGCGGCCGAAGAGCTGCTCGCCGAGCCCCGGCCGGGACTCGGCCGGCGGATGGTGCGGGTGGCCGACCGGCTCTCGGCGATGGTCGAGCAGGTGGCCGAGGGGCAGGAGCCGGATCGCGACCGCGAGCTGCTCGCCCTGCTCGAAACGCCCGCCGCCGAGCCCGCCGAGCCGCCGGAACCGGCCGATCCCGCGTTGCCGCCTCCGGCTCCCGCCGCCGACCCGGCCGGCGCACCCGAGCGCCGCGGCGCCGAGCTGCGGCTCGACGCCACCTCGCTCGACGCGCTCGCCGAGCGGGCGACCCAGGTGCGTCTGTTGGCGCTCGGCGTGCGGCCGGTTGTCGACCGGCTGTACGAGCTGGCTCAGTTGGCCGAAGGGGGCCTGCGCGAGGCGCAGCCGACCCAGGTGCTCGCGGGGCTTGCCACAATGCTCCGTCGGCTCGCGATCGAGGTCGAGGGTCGCGAGCGGCGCCTGGTGCGCACGGCGGACGAGCAGATCGACCGCATTCTCACCCTTCAGCTCCAGCCGTTGCGCGACAAGCTCCAGTCGCTCGCCCGCTCGGCGCGCGATCTCGGCCGGTCGCTCGGCCGCGAGATCGACGTCGAGGTGGCGGGCGAGGAGGTGCGGCTCGACCGGCGGATCGTCCGCGAGCTCGAAGAGGCGCTGATCCATCTGGTGAGAAACGCCGTCGACCACGGGATCGAAGCGCCCGCCGCCCGGACCGCTTCGGGCAAGCCCGCGATCGGCCGGCTGCGCATCGCCGCCGCGGCCGAGGCCTCGCGCGTGCGTTTGAGTATCGAGGACGACGGCGCGGGCGCCGATCCGGAGGCGGTGCGAAACCAAGCGATCGCCGCCGGCCTGGTGGGAGAGACCGAAGGGCGCGCTTTGCCGCGCGAGGCGATCTGGCGCTTTTTGTTCTCGCCGGGTTTTTCCACCCGGGTGGTCATCTCCGACATCTCCGGCCGCGGCGTGGGGCTCGACGTCGTCTCTGCCGCAGCGTCCCGGGCGGGGGGCGAGGTGTTCTTTCAATCGACGCCGGGCAAAGGGACTCGGGTGGAGATCGTCGTCCCGGTCGCCCGGCGCGGCGAGGCGATCCTGGTCCTCCGCGTCGGGGGGCTCAAACTGGGCCTGCCGGCCAGCTCCGCCCGCCGCACCACCCACATCGATCCCGCCACCGTGATCGAACGCGACGGCCGCCTGATCGCCAGAGTCTCCTCCGGCAAGTCCGCCCCCGACCGCCTGGTCCACTTCGTGCCGCTCGGACGGCTGTGCGGGCGCGCGGACGCCGAGGGCCGGCTGCTGGTCGAGGGGATGGCCTCAGGCCAGCCGTTCGCGGTCTCGGTCGACGACATCCTGGGCGAAGAGGAGGTCCTGGTCCGGCCGCTCGCCCGCGCGGCGGCGGCGGACCTCGCGGTCGAAGGCGTGGCTCTCCTCGCCTCCGGCGAGCCGATCGGCGTGCTCGCCCCCGCGGCGCTGGCCGAGCGCAGCCTCGCCCACCAGCCGGTGGTGCCGCGGCCGGCGCCGACACTGCGCAGAGTGCGGGTCCTGCTGGTCGACGACTCGCTGGTCACCCGCGAGATGGAGCGCCGCCTGCTCGAAGACGCGGGCTTTGCGGTGCGCGCCGTCGCCGACGGTTTCGAAGCGCTGAACCGCCTGGGGGAGGAGACCTTCGACTGCGTGGTCACCGATATCGAGATGCCGGGGATGAACGGCTTGGAGCTGACCGCGCGCCTGCGCTCGCTCGAAAACTTCGCCCATCTGCCGATCGTCGTCGTCTCGACCCGCGACCGCTCGGAGGATCGCCTGCGCGGTCTCCAGGCGGGCGCCGACGCCTATCTAGCCAAACAGAGCTTAGACGCGGGCGAGCTGGTCGAGCTGGTGCGCCGGCTCGGGGGGCGTTTCGCTCCGTGATCCGCGTCCTGTTGGTCGACGATTCGCCTTCGGTGCGCGCGGTGCTTCGCCGTTTCCTCTCGCGCACCGAGGATCTGGTGGTGGTGGGCGACGCCGAAGACGGCGAGCGGGCGGTGGCGGCGGTGGTGGAGCTACAGCCCGACGTGGTGGTGATGGACCTCCAGATGCCGGTGATGGACGGCTTGGTGGCGATCGAAAAGATCATGGCGCGGCGGCCGACGCCGATCCTGGTGCTCTCCTCGCGCGCCAACCGAAACCAAATGCAGACCGCGTTCGAGGCGATGAAGCGCGGCGCGATCGAGGTCCTGCCGAAACCGGAGGACACCGGCAGCTGGCAGCTCCTGGCCGACAGCCTGCCCGAGGTGGTGCGCGCCGCGGCCGCCGCGGTCGCCACCGTACGGCCGGCGCGAGGGGGCTGGAAGGCGACGCCCGCGCGGACCGAAGAAGCGGCCGCCCCGTCGCCGGCGCCCGCTACGCCCGCGGCGGCGGCGACACCGGCCATGGGCGCGGTTCCTGCTACGGGGCTCCCGCGCGCGCGGCGACCCGAGCGGCCGCTCCGCTGGGTCGCGATCGGCGCTTCGACCGGCGGGCCGGCGGCGCTGCGCGAGCTGTTCGACGAGCTGCCCGCCGATCTGCCGGTGTCGATCCTGGTGGTCCAGCACATCGCGGCCGGTTTCGAAGCGGGCCTCGCGGACTGGTTGAACAAAGAATTTCCGCATGATGTCCGGCTCGCGAAGGACGGCGAAATCCCCGCGCCCGGCGCGGTGCGGCTGGCGCCGGCCGGCTCCCATCTGCGGCTTGAAACCAACGGCAAGATCGGCCTCGACGCCGCGACCCCCGCCCGCCGCGGCCACAAGCCCTCGGTCGACGATCTGTTCCATTCGATCGCCCTGGCCGCGCCGCGCGAATCGGTAGGTGTTTTACTCACCGGCATGGGCTCCGACGGAGTCGAAGGGCTGCTCGCGCTGCGCGCGGCCGGCGGCATCACGGTGGCCCAGGACGAGGCGAGCTCGGTGGTCTTTGGCATGCCGCGGGTGGCGCTTGAAAAGGGCGCGGCCGATCTCGCGATGCCGCCGCGCGAGATCGCCCGCTGGCTCGCCCGCATCTGCCGCGGCGGCGACCGCGGGGACCGAAGTGATCGAAGCGAGCGAAGCGGCGAAGGCGCCGCGGGAGCGGGCTCGTGAGCACGCGCGTCCTTTTGGTCGAGCACAGCGAGGTCGGCCGTGCGGTGCATGCGCGCGCTCTGCGCGAGGCCGGCTTCGAGGTCGAAGAAGCGCGCGATTTCGAGACCGCCATGGCGGCGCTCCCACGGCGCCCGCACGTGGTGGTGGCCGCCGTCGCGGTACCGACGATGGAAGGCTTCCCGCTCTTGCGCCTGCTCAAGGCCGACCCGGTGCAGGCGCGCATTCCGGTGCTGATCCTCTCCGGCGAAGGGGAGGCCGCTTCGCGTTTCTGGAGCGCCAAAAGCGGCGCCGCCGCCCGGCTCGACCTCGAAGCGCCGGCCGCAGTGCTTGCCGCCGAGGTCGCCCGGCTCGCGGCGTTGCGCCCGCTCGAGCCGAACCCCGCCGCCGGTGCGCCGAGCAGCGACCCTCATCTGCTCGGCCGGGTGGCCGGAGTGGCGGCGCGGCTCGACGCGGCGCTGCTCCAGGCCACCCTCGCGGCCGAGCTGCTCGAAGCGGGGATGGGCACGGGCGATTTCCACGAAGCCTGCCGCTCCGTGCTGGAAGTCCTGGGCGCGGTGGTCGACGCCCGCTTCCTGGGGGCGGCGGCGGGCGACGCCGAGCTGGTGGCGGCGCACGTGCTGCTGCCCGAGCCGCTTCCTCCCGACCTGCTCGCCGAGCTGGGCAAGCGCCTGTTCGCCTCGTTGGGCCTGCCGCCCGGCATTGCCCGCGATCTCGGCGTCTCGGGCGAGCGCGGCGGCGAGCCGGTCGATCTCGACCTCGCCGTCTGGCTGGAGCTGCCGCTCGCCCGCGGCCGGGGGAGCCTGGTCCTCCTGCCGCGCGATCCGGGGCAGTTCGCCACCTCCGCCTCGTCGCTGGTCGACGGCCTGGTCCGGCCGCTCGGCGTGGTGCTCGAAAACGCCCTGCTCGCCGAACGCCTGCGCGAGCTATCGGTGCTCGACGGCCTCACCCGCCTGCTCAACCGGCGCGCCATCTTCGAGCGCCTGAGCGAGGAGATCGAGCGCGCCCGCCGCTACCGCCAGCCGCTCTCGGTGGTGCTCTGCGACTTCGATTTCTTCAAGCGGATCAACGACCGCTTCGGCCACCTGGTGGGGGACGCGGTGCTGCGCGAAGGCTCGGCCGTGCTGCGCAAATCGCTGCGCACGACCGACCTGCTCGGCCGCTACGGCGGCGAGGAGTTTCTCGCCGTCCTGCCGCAGGTCGATCTCGAAGCCGCGCGCCAGGCGGCGGAACGGCTGCGCCGCGACATGGCGGCGCACCCGCTCGCCATCGCCACCGTGCCGCAGCAAAAAATCACCGCCTCCTTCGGCGTCGCGGCGCTCTCCGAGCTGGCCGGCCGTACCGCCGCCGACGAGCTGGTGGCGATCGCCGACCGAAGGCTCTACGAAGCGAAAGCCGCCGGCCGCGACCGGGTGCGGCCGTGAGCGGGAAGAGCGCCTCGTCGCTCGGCGGTACCGGCGCGATCGCGCGCCCCGGCCCCCTCTCGAACGCCGAGCGGCTCTCCGGCCTGATCCGCGAAGCGACCGGCAACGTCGTCCCTGGCGAACGCCTGGCGCTGCTCGACGAGATCGCCAACCGCCGCACGGCGGCCACCCGTCAGCCGAGCGTCGAGGCGTACCTCTACGCCCTTTCGACCGGCGCCTTGGCCGACGAATGGTCGGTCCTGATCGGCCTGGTGACGATCAAAGAGTCCTACTTCTTCCGCGCCCCCCAACAGCTCGACGCGATCATTCAAAAAGCGCTCCCCGCCCGAATCGAAGCCCGCAGCCCTGAGCGCCGCCTGCGCATCTGGTCGGCCGCCTGCGCCCGCGGCGAAGAGCCGGCAACGATCGCCCTGATGCTCGCCGAGCACCCGGCGCTCCTCGGCTGGGATTGGCAGATCGTCGCCACCGACCTCGACACCGAAGCCTTGGCCGGAGCCGAACGCGGCCTCTACGGCGACCGCGCCGTCGCCCAGGTGCCGCCCGCGCTGCTCGAAAAATGGTTCACCAAACGCGGCAAGCTCTGGGAGCTGTCGGCCGACATCAGGCGACGCATCACCTACCGGCAGATCAACCTCGCCCATCCGCCCTACGAGCTGCCGGAGAGCAGTTTCGACCTCATTCTGCTGCGCAATGTCCTGATCTACTTCCGCCGACCGCTCCAACGCAAAGTCGCGAACCAAGTCGCCCGCCGCCTAGCCCCCGGCGCCTACCTCTTCTTAGGCGCCTCCGAAACCCTCTGGCAGATCCACGCCGATCTGGAGCCCGTCGATCTGGGACCCTGCTTCGGATACATCCAAGGCACCGCGCGGCCGGAGACGAAGAGGCCCGAGCCGGTGGCGGCGCAGAAGCCTAGGGTAGTGCCGGCTGCCGCGCCGAAGCCCCAGCCTACGGCTCGACCCCAGGCTCCACCACCACCGCGTCCGGTTCCAGCACGGCCCGTCGCAACTGCCACCGTAGAACCTGCCTCGCCCATCCGGAACCTCGAAGTCGCGGCCCTCGCCCTCGCGGGAAATCGCCTCGACGAAGCCGCCCGCCACCTCGAATCCGCCCTAGCGAGGGAGCCCGAAAACGCCACCGCCCACGCGCTCCAAGGCTTCCTCGACGACCTCTCCGGCCGACCCGAAAACGCCGTCGCCGCCTACCGCGCAGCTCTCTACCTCAACCCCGATCTCTACCAGGCGCGCCTGCTGCTCGCCGACCGTCTGCTGCATCTAGGCCAAGCCAGAAGGGCGGAGCACGAGTTCCGCGAGGTGCTCTCGGCGCTGCTCGCAGGGAAGGGGAAGGAGCTGGTTCTGCCGGAGGCACTCGCATTGCCGGATCGGGAACGGGCGCTGCGGCGCTGCCGGCAGGCGCTGGGGGGCTAGGGTTTCTGGAAAAAGCAACGGCTGCCGTGCTACGATTCCCGCCGGCTCACGTCGTAAATTGCCGTGAGCCGACCAAAGAAAAAGGGGAGAGGAGAGTTCATGGGGGCACCGGCAAAGCTCGACCCGAAATTCGACTCGACGGTCGCCTATCTCCACTGCCACGGTATCCGGGTTTCTCCAAGCGTGCTGGACGAGATGATGAAAGAGGCGGTCGCGCGGCTGCACCGCACGATGTACCGGACGGACCCGCGACTGGATCTCTCCGCGGCCGAGGTGGCGGAGCTGCGGCGTGGCGGCTTCGTGTTGGAACCGACCGACCTAGGCGCCGAGGACCCGCTGATTCAAACGGCGGTGGATCTGGCGGCCTTGCTTCAAGACAGCTTGCCGACCGCTGAAGCCGCGGCACGTCTGGGTGTCGATCCCAGCCGCATCCGCCAGCGCCTCACCTCCGTCCCTCCGAGCCTCTATGGCATCCGGCTCGATTCCGGTTGGGTCGTCCCGACGTTTCAGTTGGAAGGGAATAAGACCCTTCCGGGGATCGCCGAGGTGGTGGCAGGCCTCGATCCGGAGCTCCATCCGGTGACCGTCTTTCGATGGTTCCATCTGCCGAATGCCGACCTGGTCCTCGAACGGAAAAAAGAAGAGCCCCGCACCCTCTGTCCTCGCGACTGGCTGCGTTTGGGCTTGTCCGTAGCACCGGTCGCCGAGCTGGCGGGCCAGCTCTGAACTTTTGCCTTGGCGAAGTTCCCTGAACCTCCGCCGACGGAATCACTGGCGCGGATCGCTCCAGAGATCCGAAGCATCGAAGCGGGCGAGACCCTCTGGCGTCTCTACTTCCGCGGTGGGCGTCACCCCACGTTCTGGAACACCTTTCGCTCGTTCGGCCCGACCGGCGCCCGCTTCGACCACCAGATCCCGCCTCCGCACCCGCAGGAGCGCCTCATCCTCTACTGTGCCGCCGAAGGACCGACTTGCCTCGCGGAAGTCTTCCAAGACGCAAGGGTGATCGACCGTGCCGCGCGAGACCCGTGGCTCGCGGCTTTCCACACGATCCAGCCGCTACAACTTCTCGATCTCACCGGAACTTGGCCCACCCGAGTGGGAGCTTCCATGGCGATCAACACCGGCCCCCGCTCGCGGGCGCGGCGCTGGGCGCAGGCGATCTACGATGCCTATCCGGACGTCCAAGGAATCTTCTATCCCTCCTCCATGCATGCCAATCGGCCCGCCGTCGCCCTCTGGGAGCGGGCCGCCGAGGGGCTCTCACCCGTCCCGGTCTTCCACCGACCCCTGGTCGATCCGGCGCTACTCCCCGTGCTCAGCCGCGTGGCGCGCGACCTCGGTTACGGGCTGGTCTGAGGTCGCCTGGGGAAAGCCAGGTGGCGAGGTTCCCGGGACCGCCGAGCACCAGCTCGGCCCCCGAATCGGCCGAGGTCGCCAAAGCAGCCGAGCTGGTGCTCGGCGGTCCCGGGGGCGCTCGAGGACGGCGGAAAGATTCGGTGCTCATAGGGGTCGGCCGGGCCCCGAATTCACTGGTGCGATGCCGGCCGCCGATCAGACGCCTCCCCTGATAAGCTCCAGCGGCTCCGGCGGTCGTCATCGGTCCGGGGCGCTCCCAGGTTTGCCAATTCGCCAGGAGGGTGAGCGTGAAGATCCACGAGTATCAAGCGAAGGAAATCCTGCGCCGTTATGGGGTGGCCACCCCGAAGGGGCAGGTGACGGACGATCCGGAGGAGGCCGGCCGGATTGCGGAGGGGTTCGGCGGGCGCGCGGTGGTCAAAGCGCAGATCCATGCCGGCGGACGGGGCAAAGGCGGCGGGGTGAAAGTCGGCAAGTCGCCCGAAGAGGTGAAGGAGCTCGCGGGCAAGATCCTCGGCATGCAGCTGGTCACGCCGCAGACCGGGCCGGAGGGGCAGCGGGTGCGGAAGGTGCTGGTCGAAGAGGCGCTCGACATCGCCTCCGAGCTGTACCTTTCGGTGACGCTCGACCGAGCGAACGGCAAACCGGTGATCATGGCGTCGGTTTCGGGCGGCATGGACATCGAAGAGGTGGCCGCGCACGATCCCGATGCGATCTTCCGCCTGCACGTCGATCCGCATCTCGGCCTGCTGCCGTTTGAGGGCCGGGCGGTCGCGCGCGGCCTGAAGCTCAAGGGCGACACGGCGCGGCAGTGCGGCAAGCTGGTCGCCGCGCTGATCAAGGCGTATCTGGATACCGACGCCTCTTTGGTCGAGATCAATCCGCTCCTGATCACCGGCGGCGGCGACGTGCTGGCGCTCGACGCGAAGATGACTTTCGACGACAACGCGATGTTCCGCCACGCCGACATCCTGGAGATGCGCGACGTCGAAGAGGAAGATCCTTCGGAAGTCGAGGCGGGCAAATTCAATCTGAACTACATCAAGCTCGACGGCTCGATCGCCTGCATGGTGAACGGCGCAGGGCTTGCGATGGCGACGATGGACATCATTCAGCTCCACGGCGGCTCGCCCGCGAACTTCCTGGACGTCGGCGGCTCGGCGAGCCAAGAGGCGGTCAAAAACGCGTTCCGCATCCTGGTCTCCGATCCGAACGTCAAGGCGGTGCTGATCAACATCTTCGGCGGCATCGCGCGCACCGACCGGATCGCCAACGGCGTGGTCGGCGCGATCCAGGAGTTGGGCAACGTCACGCTGCCCGTGGTGGTGCGGCTCGAAGGGACGAACGTCACGCTGGGCCGGCAGATCCTGCGCGACGCGCCCTTCTCATTCATCGTCGCCGAGGACATGGAAGACGCCGCGACGAAGGTGGTTGCGGCGGCCGAAGGGAGAGCCGCGTAATGGCGATTTGGGTGAATGACGACACGCGCCTGTTGGTCCAGGGGATCACGGGCAAAGAGGGAACCTTCCACGCGCTCGGCTGCCGCGAGTACGGCACGAAAGTCGTGGCCGGCGTGACGCCGGGCAAGGGGGGCGAGACGGTCGAGGGGATTCCGGTCTTCGATTCGGTCGAAGAGGCGCGCCGAGAGACCGGCGCCAATGCTTCGATGATCTTCGTGCCGCCGCCGTATGCGGCCGACGCGATCATGGAATCCGCCGCGGCCGGGATCGAGCTGACCGTCTGCATCACCGAGGGCATTCCGGTGAACGACATGCTCCAGGTGAAAGCGTTCCTGCGCGACAACCCGACGCGGCTGATCGGGCCGAACTGCCCGGGCGTGATCTCGCCGGGCCACGCGAAGATCGGCATCATGCCGGGACACATCCATAAGGAAGGCTCGGTCGGCGTGATCAGCCGCTCCGGCACGCTCACCTACGAGGCGGTCTGGCAGCTCACCAACCTCGACTTCGGCCAGTCGACCTGCGTGGGCATCGGCGGCGATCCGGTGAACGGCACCAACTTCATCGACGTGCTCACTGCGTTCAAAGACGACGCCTCGACCGAGGCGGTGATCTTCATCGGCGAGATCGGCGGCGACGCCGAAGAGAAGGCCGCGACCTGGTGCAAAGAGAACTGGGATCTTGAGCGGCGCCCGATCGTCGGCTTCATCGCCGGCCGCACCGCGCCTCCGGGCCGGCGCATGGGCCACGCGGGAGCGATCGTCGCGGGCGGCAAGGGAACGGCGTCCGAGAAGATGCAGGCGATGAAGGATGCCGGAATCCACGTCGTCGAATCGCCCGGGCATCTAGGCGAGACGGTGAAGCGGGCGCTCGGCCGATGACGGAAGGTCCGAACGACGAATCGCCCGCCGGGGACCGCGAGGAGGGGGAGGACCCTTCCAAGCTCGTGCGGCTTCTGGTTCGCGATCCGTCGTTCACCGGGACGCTCGTTCTGCTCGGTGGCGGCGAGTTCAGCTTCGGCGAGACCGCCGAGGCGGATCAGGCTTGGCTCGATGAAACTCCGGAAGGCTCGACCGTCGGGTTCGTCCCGGCGGCGAGCGGTTCGGAGGATTACGGCCGGCATTTCGCCGAGTACCTGCTCGAAGAGTTCGAGCGGACGGCCGAGACGATCCCGATCTATCGCGGGCGCGACGGCCGGCGCGGCAAGAACGCCGAGCGGATTCGCGACGTCGGGGCGGTCTACTTAGGTGGCGGCGTCGCCGACCACCTGCTCGAAGCGGTCGTCGGCACCGCGGCGGCCGAGGCGCTCGCGGCGAAGCTCAAGGCTGGGGGAGTCGTTGTCGCGATCGCGGCGTCGGCCCAGGCCGTCGGCGCCTACGCGCGGAGCATCGCGGGCGGCACTCTGATCCCCGGGCTCGGCTGGCTGCCCGAAGGGGTGGTCGAACCGAATTTCGATCCCGGCCACGACCGCCGCCTGCGGAAGCTGCTCGAAGCGCCCGGCGTCACCTGGGGTCTGGGCATCCCGTCCGGCGCCGCGGTCCTGCTCGGCCCCGAAGGGGTGGAGCTGGTGGGGACGATCTATCTGGTCCGCGGCGCCAAGGGCGAAATCGAAACACTCTCCTGAAAGCTTGACCTCAGGAGATCCAATTGAACGATGGAGCCGGCCGGCCTCTAAGGTCAAACCGCCGGCTTTCCTATCCAAATCGAAGTCTGGAGAAGACCATGGAAACGACTCTCACGATCTTGAAGCCCGACAGCGTCGCGGCGGGCAACGCCGGCAACATCATCGCCCACCTCCAGAAGGAGGGCTTCCAGATCCTCGGCATCAAGATGCTCCGCTTGACCCCGGCGCAGGCCCAGGCGTTCTACGAGGTCCACAAGGAGCGGCCGTTCTACGGCAGCCTGGTCGAGTTCATGACCGGCGGCCCGGTGATGCCGATCGCGCTCGCCCGCGAGAACGCGGTCGCCCACCTGCGCGAAGTGATGGGCGCCACGGACGTCGCCAAGGCGGCGGCGGGGACGATCCGCAACCTGTTCGGCACCTCGATCGAAGCGAACGCGATCCACGGCAGCGACTCGGCCGAGAACGCAGCGATCGAAACCGCGTTCTTCTTCTCGCGCGCCGAGCTGATCGCGGCTCAATAGCCGCTCAAACCAGGGAAGGAGTCCGAAGCGATGAGCCTCCGAATCTCCGACGCGGCGCCGGTAAACCAGATCGCCCCCGAGCGCCGCGGCCCCGCCGTCGCCCGTTTCTGTCACGGCTGCCAGCAGCTTTATCCCCTTCTGCGCGCCCGTCACGTGGGCCGGCCGGTCTACGGCCGCGACCTGGTGACGTCCACCTGCTCCTACGAGGGAATGGCGTTCGGCCACGACGCCACCTGGTGGGAAGTGGCGGTCGAAGTACTGCCGGCGGTCGTAGCACCCGTCGCCGCGTAGGTAACCCTGGGACCGCCGAGCACCAGCTCGGCACCGAGGCGGCGCAAAGCCAAAAACGGCCGAGCTGGTGCTCGGCGGTCCCGGGGAGAAGCGAAAGCACGGAGACGACGGCCGAACGGCGCTGTAAAGCCGCTATCGGCCGTCGACGGCGGGTCTGCGGCCTTCG
>JBDTZG010000042.1:0-50123 GCA_040005235.1 Acidobacteriota bacterium
CGCCCGAAGCCGGCGCTGATCGCGGGCGGAGGCAAGCTCCGCCCCTACGGAGAGCTGCCAACCAGGGTCTCGCTGCCATCCGCTCTCTAAACCGCAAGCGCGAACGGTTTCTCGGGGTCGATCCCAAGCTCGGCGATCGCCTTGCCCGGCAGGTCGGCGGGCACCTCGCCGCGCAACGCGAGCTGCGAGAGAGCGGCCACGACCACCGATTCGGCGTCGACCTCGAAGAAACGGCGCAACGCCTCGCGCGTGTCGCTCCGGCCGAAGCCGTCGGTGCCGAGCGCGAAAAAGCGCCCCGGCAGCCAACGGGCGACCTGATCGGGGACGATCCGCATGTAGTCCGAGACCGCGATGATCGGCCCCGGCTCGTTTTCGAGCAGCGAGACGACGTAGGGCTTCCGCGCGGGCTGGTCGGGATGGAGCATGCTCCAGCGCTCCGCTTCGAGCGCGTCGCGGCGCAGCTCCTTGTAGCTGGTGGCGCTCCAGACGTCGGCCGCAACGCCGAAGCGCTCGGCGAGCAGGTCCCGTGCGCGCAACGCCTCGCGAAGGATCGGCCCCGAGCCGAAGAGCTGCACTCTCGGCCGGCCGTCGGGCGGCGTGCTCGAAACTCTGTACAACCCCTTCAAAATCCCCGCGTCGGCCCCTTCGGGCTTCTTCGGCATCGGGTAATTTTCGTTGCACAGGGTGATGTAATAGAAGACGTCCTCGCGGTTCCTGTACATCCGGTGTAGGCCATCGCGCACGATCACCGCGATCTCATAGGCGTACGCCGGATCGAAGGCGACCAGGTTCGGCACCGTGCTCGCGTGAACGTGGCTGTGGCCATCCTCGTGCTGCAAGCCTTCGCCGTTCAACGTCGTCCGGCCGGCGGTGGCGCCGAGCAGGAAGCCGCGCGTGCGCTGATCGCCCGCGGCCCAGATCGAATCGCCGATGCGCTGGAACCCGAACATCGAATAGAAGATGAAGAACGGGATCATGTCGACGCCGTGCGTGGCGTACGAGGTGCCGGCCGCGGTGAACGACGCCATCGAGCCGGCCTCGGTGATTCCCTCTTCCAGGATCTGGCCGTCGATCGCCTCGCGATAATAGAGGAGCATCGACTTGTCGACCGGCTCGTAGAGCTGGCCGACGTGCGAGTAGATGCCGAACTGGCGGAACATCGACTCCATGCCGAACGTGCGCGCCTCGTCCGGGACGATCGGCACGATCCTTTTTCCGAACTCAGGATGCTTCATCAGCTGGGTGAGCATGCGGACGAACGCCATGGTGGTGGAGACCTCGCGGTCGACGCCGTCGGAGAACTCCTGCCAGAAGCTCTCCCCCAGGCTCTCGATCGGCTCGCCCCGGGTCTTGCGCGAGGGAATCGGCCCGCCGAGCGCGCGACGCCGCTCGCGCAGGTATTCCATCTCCGGGCTGTTCTCGGCCGGGCGATAAAACGGCGCCTCCGCCAAGCGGTCGTCCGGAATCGGAATGTTGAACCGGTCGCGGAAATGGCGCAGCTCGTCCTCGTTGAGTTTCTTCTGCTGGTGGGTGACGTTCCTCCCCTCGCCCGCCTCGCCGAGGCCATAGCCCTTGATCGTCTGGGCGAGAATGACGGTGGGAGAGCCCTTGTGCTCGACCGCCGCCTGGTAGGCGGCGTAGACCTTCGCCGGATCGTGCCCGCCGCGGCGGAGCTTCCGCAACTGGTCGTCGGAATAGCCGCGCACCAACTCGCGCAGCTCCTGATATTTGCCGAAGAAATGCTCGCGGATGTAGGCGCCGCCCTCGACCGTGTACTTCTGGTATTCGCCGTCGATCACCTCGGCCATCCGCTGCATCAGCAACCCGGTGTGATCGCGCTCGATCAAAGGATCCCAGTCGTTGCCCCAGATCACCTTGATCACGTTCCAACCGGCGCCGCGGAATGCGGTCTCCAGCTCCTGGATGATCTTGCCGTTGCCGCGCACCGGGCCGTCCAGGCGCTGGAGGTTGCAGTTGACGACGAAAATCAGGTTGTCGAGCTTCTCGCGCGAAGCGAGCGTGATCGCGCCCAACGATTCCGGCTCGTCGGTCTCGCCGTCGCCCAAGAACGCCCAAACCTTCCTCGCGCTGGTGTCGAGAATGCCGCGGTCGGTGAGATACCGGTTGAATTTCGCCTGGTAGATCGCCGACAGCGGCCCGAGCCCCATCGAAACGGTCGGGAACTCCCAGAAGTCGGGCATCAGCCAGGGGTGGGGATACGACGACAGCCCACCCGGCACCGAGACCTCGCGACGGAACGCCTCCATCTGCTCGATCGAGATACGCCCTTCGAGGAACGCTTGGGCGTAGATGCCCGGCGAGCCGTGCCCTTGGATATAGATCAGGTCGCCGTCGAAGCCGCTCTCGCCCCGGCCGCGGAAGAAGTGGTTTAGGCCCACCTGGTAGAGCGTGGCCGACGAGGCGAACGTCGAGATATGCCCGCCGAGCCCCGGGTAGTGTTTGTTCGCCCGCACCACCATCGCCATCGCGTTCCAGCGGATCAGCCCTTTGATCCGGCGCTCGACATCCCGGTCGCCCGGGTAGATCGGCTGCTCAGAGGCCGCGATCGTGTTGACGTACGGCGTGTTGGCGGAGAACGGCAGGACCACGTGGTGCTCGTGCCCCTTGTCGACAAGGCGTTGCAGCAGGAACCGGGCGCGCTCTTTGCCCTCGACGCGAACGACGTCCTCAAACGCCTGCAGCCACTCTTCGGTTTCGTCGAGCGCGGGATCGTTGGCCTCGGCGGCCTCTTGGATCTCGGCAATCATGCGGATTCTGACCTCCTGGGGGCGGGCGAAACCTACGCCCGATTCGAGAACCCATAGGTTCTCACGGATCGCGCCCTCTCGCCAACGCGAGGAACTTCTTCGGAATCATCGAGATTCAGACCCTCCTTTCGCGTCTTTAAGAGGGAATCCCGCAGAACGGGAAAGGAGAGGTTGACAATGAGTCCACATGTAGCTACATTGCTCGACATGCGAGACGTCGGAATCCGCGAGTTGAAGGCGCAACTGAGCCGAGTGGTCCGCGAAGTCGAGGAAGGAGAAACCGTGATCGTCACCGATCGAGGCCGGCCCATTGCCGAAATCCGCCCTGTCGCCGTAGCCCCCCCGGCCGAAGAGCACCCCGGGCTGCTCAAAATGGCGCGCGAGGGGCGGCTGGTGCTCCCCGAGGTGCGCAACCATCCGGGCCTCTACGCGCGGCCGCGCCGTCCGCTCGGCCGGCCCCACCCCACCGTCGCCGACTTGCTCGACGCCGGAAGGGAGGACCGATGAACGCTCCCAATTCTCCCGATGCGCCCACCCTCTACGCCGAGTCGAGCGCGATCTTGAACCTGCTGCTCGGCGAGCCGGGAAGCGACGAGATCGCCGAAGCGCTCGGCAACGCCGGCCGGGTCGTGATCTCCGAGCTGACGCTCGCCGAGACCCATCGCACGCTCCTCCGCGCCCGTGCGGCCGGCAAGCTCAACGACGAAGAGCTGGATCAGGCGCGCGGCGAGCTGGAGCACGCCGGCCTCGGCTGGTCGCTCCAACGGCTCGACGCCGAAAGCTACCTGCGCCTACGCCGACCGTTCCCGAAAGAGCCGATTCGCACGCTCGACGCGCTCCACCTCGCCGGAGCCCTCGCCGCACGGCGCGAAATCCCCGAGATCCGCCTGCTCTCGCTCGACCGTCGCGTCCGCGAGAATGCGCGGGAATTGGGCTTCTCTCTAGAGCCGGAAGCCGTCAGCGGCTCCGTATAGGGGCTATCGGCGGCGGATAGCGGCTATCGAAGCTGGATAGCCGCTATCGGTGGCGGATAGCCGCTATCGGAGCTGGATAGCGGCTATCGGAGCTGGATAGCGGTACTGGGTCTGTTTGAAAATCCCCGATTTTGCCAGAGCAAAGTGCGTTAACGTCGCGTGAGCGGCGGAGAGCGTATCTCCCCCGCGCAACCTAGACGCCCCGACGGAAGGCTGACACCAACCGCCGGGACTTGCCGAGCAGGGGACACAGCCCATGCACGACCAGCCGAATCCTATCTTGTCGGTCCCGTTGGATCTCACCCGGTACAGCGAGAAGACGCGCCGCGCGCTGTACGACCGAATCGAGTTTGAGCACTTCAAGCCCGATCCACAAACCGTCGTCCAGGCGATTGCCCGGGGCGACTTCGCGGAACACCGCACGGCGGAGGAAGCCGGGCTCCGGGTCGAATACCTGCTCGGCCGGTGGCTCGTGAGCTGGCGAGTTACCGACCCGATCGAGCGCCCGGCCGAGCGGGATCTGTGGGAGCTGGTGACGGTCACCGCCAGCCCACGCGGCGTTCTCAGTATGGCGGAGGTCTAGAGCCATGGGGCGACCGCGAAAGGAAACGCCGATCGTACCGACCGGGCCGAAGTGCTACCCGGTCACAGTCGCAAGCGCGGACGAACAGCGCGCTTTCGAAGCGATGGCCGAGCACCAAAACCGCCCGGACGTGGGGACGTGGCTCCGGGATCTCGCCCGCGGCTACGTTTGCCGCTACTTCTCGAAGCGCACCCCCAGCGCCGAAGGGGCGGATGCATGATGACGGTCGCCGAGTTCACCGTTAGGGCGACAGCGGCGCAGTCCGCCGCATGGAAGCGGGCGGCAGGCTCCGAAGGGCTCCCAAGCGTCGGCCGCTGGCTCGCGCATGCGGCGGATGCCCAACTCCGGGCCATCGTTCGGGGAGGGCTCCCGATGCCGCTCGGCTGGTCGAAAGGGTTCTTCCGCGTCGCCCTGCTCGGCGGGAGCACGATCGACGCTTGGGGCAAGGTCTCGCCGCCCTTCGCCTTCTACCAGGGGAGCGGGGCCGGCCCCGACAAAGGCGAGCCCCGGACGCTGGTCTACATGCCCTCAGGGAAGATCATCGCGACCCTACGCACGGCGCGTCAGTGCAAAGTTTTAGCGGCCGAGCTGGCGCCCGCCTACGCCCGCGATGAAGCATCCGCCGCGGGAATCGTTCAACGTCACGAAAGGGAAAGCACCTAACGCGCTAAAGGGGCGGCGCCCGTTCGGGTCGCCCCCGTATGCGATACTGAGGAAGCCATGCCCAAGAAAGAAGACTTCACCGAAGTTGCCTTCCGTGTTTTCCAGCGGGCGACTCACCAAGAATGCCCGGCCGAGCAGCCGGAACCGCTCTCCCCGAAAGCGGCAGCCGGCCAGAAGGGCGGCAAGGTCGGCGGACGTGCGCGCGCCGCGACGATGACCGCGGAAGAACGCTCGGCGAGCGCCAAGAAGGCGGCGGCGGCACGCTGGAAAAAGCCCTCCCCGTAGTTCGCCATGAGATCAGTCGATGAAGGCCGAGTAGCGCCGGGGGTGCCGCTTGCCTGTGATTGAGTCGTTGGTGTCAGAAGATGGCTCTCTTAGCGACGTCGCCCTTTTCGCTCTTGTAGCCACCAGGACATATCCAACCGAGCAAGCCAAGCGCGACCTTTTCTTTGCTGCCTCTATGGTGAGGGTGCTGCTCAGAATCAAGACTGAACTCAAGGATGAAAACGTTGAGATTCCCCGCGATTGCTTGAATCTAATTTTAAACGCCCCCCCGATCGATAAGATCGTCGCGAATGCTCATGCCTACGCCGCAAATTCTTGGATTGCCGGAGAAATGATTCTGTTTATGATCAATGCCGCGATTCATCATCCAGAGCTAGACGTGACGTTAACTAAGGCGGTCTGGATAATACCGCGCCTGTTTGAAGGTAAGGAAACGTGGCAAGGAAGGCCATTCTCGATTAGCCAGCGGACAGTTTGGGGGGCGTGGAGCCGATTCAAGTCGGTAGCCCATTTCCATGCAGTAGAGCAAATATGGCGCCAAGATAAGAACCGCGAAACAGGCCCTGACGACGAAGGCTTCCTCAAGCTTCAAACGGAAAGACTCCTAGAATACCTAGCCCTGTCCGAAGTTATTCGGCGAGCCGCAGTAGACCGAAGAATCATCTCCCATAATGACACCTGGTGGTCGCCGGAAAGCCTTCATCTTCCCTCGATCAATCTAGGACTTCCTCCCCTTCCCGAAACTGCGCTCCGGGAGCTGGCGGCGTACCGCCCGGAATTCTCCAGCGAAGGCGAGAACGCCTAAGGGGTCATCTGCAACCCTTCGAGGGTAGTGCTACTGCAACCCTACCCTTGCAGTAGCGCTGCACGCCTCTTCATGCAGCGCTACTACATCAATCTCTTGTCAGTTGCATGGGCGTTGAAGGTCGCCTGAAAATGAAGATCCCGGGCTAGTGACCCGGGATCTGGTCAACCAAGGCGCGGACCGCCGGGCTGACGAACACCCAAATTGTACCCTCCCGCCGGTCCGCGTTCAACCCCCAACCAAGGAGGGGAACGCGATGCACTCAGCCAAGCGTCAACGCTGGAAGCGTCACTGGTCATATCTCGCACGAAGGGCGTAGCTCCGCCCGGGCGGCGAGCCCGTGCGGTCGCCGCCCGTCTTCAAATTCCACGCATTTCGGGGCTTGACATTTCCGCCATGCTCACGCATAATAGGTCATCATGAACGCCATGGATACGAAACGCCGTGCCGCAATTATCCGCGCCCTCGTTGACGGAGTTGGCATCCGGGCCACCTGCCGCATTACCGGAGCCTCGAAGGGTGCCGTCACTAAGCTCATTACCGAGCTTGGCCCGGCGTGTGCCGCGTACATGGACCAGGCGTTCCAGGGTCTCACCTGCCGCATCCTCGAAGTCGATGAGATCTGGGCGTTCTGCTACTCGAAGGCCAAGAACGTCCCGGCCGACAAGCGCGACACGTTCGGCTACGGCGACGTTTGGACCTTTACCGCGATCGACGCCGAAACCAAGCTCATGCCCTCGTTCATGGTGGGCTCGCGCGACGGCGGCACGGCGACCGAGTTCATGCAGGATCTTTCCGGGCGCCTGGTCAACCGGGTTCAACTCACCACGGACGGCCACAAGATGTATCTCGGCGCGGTCGAGGATGCCTTCCAGGGCGAAATCGACTATGCCCAGCTCGTCAAGAACTACGCCAACCTCCCGACCGGTCCCGAGACGCGGTACAGCCCGGCCATTTGCACCGGATGCGAAAAGCACCTGGTCTCGGGGAGCCCGGAATCCCGGAAGATCTCGACTTCCTACATCGAGCGGTCAAACCTCAGCATCCGAATGGGGCTCCGCCGCTACACCAGGCTTACCAACGCCCATTCTAAGAAGCTTGCGAACCACTGCGCGGCTCTGGCGATCTACTTCATGCACTACAACTTCGCCAAGATCCACTCGACCCTGCGATGCTCCCCAGCGATGGCGGCCGGCGTTGACTCGCACCTGTGGACGGTCGAGGAAATCGTCGCCCTCTTGCCGGTCGAAGCGCCCAAGAAGCGGGGACCGTACAAGAAGAAGGCAGCTTAGGTCCCCGGCGTTCTCGACGTTCACCCTAGGTGAACTATGCGCGCGTTGACCAAGCTCGCCTCCTTAAGTATGATCTTTATATAATCAACAGTGCCCTCGACAATGATGAGTTGGCCGGTCCTTGCCTTGCGGCGCTCCGGATCATCACCGGCAACCGAAGCAAAGAACTTCTCTTTGTCGGAAAGGATGATGAGCCGCCGCCGCCCGGGGACAACATCCTCCATCTCGGCATGGTATATGCCCGTCCATCGCGCCTTTTGGCCCTCAAGCTCTGATTCAACCTCCTTGCCCACAACATCCGGCAGACTGAGAAGGTGGGTAAACGGGGGCTTTCCCGACAACAGCGGCGCTAGGTCTTCCGGGACCGGTTCGGGCTCGCTTGCGGCCGGTTGCTCAGCTCGCGGCTTAGTAGCTCGCGATGACGGGGCCTGGCTTTCTGGCGCTGGCTTGTCGCGTGTTCCCGACAACAGCGGCGACTTAGTTGGTGAGGACGCCGGGAAGCGACCGCGCGCGAGCGCCTGGCGCAGCTTGAAAACTAGCAAGGCGGCACAGGCGCCTACGGTGATCCACGCCCCGGGAATGAGCGCGCCTTGATTCTGGAAAACGAAGGTCCGCACCCACTCTATGATGCCGGCTCGAACCAGTAGCACGGCAACCAGAGCCGACCCGACGAAAGAGAGTATCGTCACAAGCCAAAGGAGTCTTCGCCACTTAGGCTTCAAGACGAACAGGGAGCCAAAGGCGAAGGCTAGCAAGGTAACCTCCAGTGGAACCAAAAACGCAAGTTTGTTGAAATCCATTTTGGCGTCACCCCCGCAGGTGCCCCGCAAAGAGGAACAACCGCGCGGCGAGCCGGTGCGGGAACCGGCGTTCGGTGGCCAAACCTAGCCGCGCGCCGGAGAGCATATCGAAGTTGCGGAAATGGCGCGGGATCACCCGCTCGCGGGACGGTCATTTCAAAATGACCCAGTACCTGGATAGCGGCTATCGGAGCCGGATAGCGGCTATCGGCGGCGACATAGCCTCTATCGGAGCCGGATAGCCGCTATCGGAGCTGGATAGCGGCTATCCGCGGTGGATAGCGGCTATCCGTCACCGAGTGGCACCCTCGGCGAGGGCGGGCCGATTTCCGCGGAGTAGCCGCCCTATCGCTCACGCCGGAGGCTGAGTGCCCGTAGGTGGACACTGCGGGCACTCGTGTTAGCCTAAAACGTGCTTACCCCCCCAGCCTCCCCGATTTCTCGTCTGCTCGCACTCCTCCCCTTGCTCTCCGCTTTCGGCTGCGTTTCGCTCACCCCTTACGCCGAGATCCGGCGCGCTCTGCCGGATTCCGATCGCGTGACGATCGATGGCCGGACCGTCCACGTCGAGCAGCGCGGCTCGGGCGAGCCTCTTCTGCTTCTCCATGGTTTCGGCGAATCGACCTACTCGTGGCGAAAAGTCGTCCCGGCACTCTCCAAGGAATTCCGGACGATCGCGATCGACCTGAATGGCTTCGGCTACACCGAGCGCCCGAAAGACCGGGCGGCCTATTCACGCGACGGCCAGCTGCGGCTGATCCTTGGCGTGCTCGACGCGCTTGGGATCGAATCGGCTCACGTGGCGGGGCACTCCTACGGCGGCGCGCTGTCGCTCGCGCTCGCGGCGCGCCATCCGGAGCGGGTGCGGTCGCTGATCCTGATCGACAGTGCGGCGGTGACCTATCCGGACGAAAAGAAAGGCTTTGGCGCCAAGTCGCGCACGATCTCGCGCCTGGCGCTCGGAGTCGCGCTCCGGCCGAGCGCGATCCGGCGCAACCTCAAGAAGGCCTATCTCGACGATGCGATCGCGACGCCTGAGGTCGCCCGCGAATACGCGGCCCGCCTGGCGATCGAAGGAGTCCTCGACGCCTACGCCGGCCTTTCCTTGCCCTCCCCGCCGGCCGGACCGCCGATCGATCTCGCGACGATCGACAAACCTTCGCTCTGGATTTGGGGCATCGAGGACCAAACGGTGAAGATCGCAGGCGGCCGCGCGGCGGCGGCCCGGATGGCGGGCTCAAAGTTCGTCGAGATCGAAGGAAGCGGCCACTCGCCGATGGAAGAAAAGCCGGACGAGGTGATACGCGCGATCCTGCCGTTTCTTGAACAACATCTTTCGTCGCCGGGCGCGCGATGAACGCACCGACTTCTTCCACCCATTCGCTCGGACTGGTCGCGACCTGCGCGCTTGGCCTTGAGGATTTCGTCGCCGCCGAGCTGGCCGCACTGGTTCCTGGACGTATCGGGGAGATCGAAAAGAGCCGCGGTGCCGTGACGATCCCCGGCGACTGGACCGACGTCTACCGCGCGAACTGGCGCCTGCGCACCGCCAACCGCGTGCTGGTCGAGATCGCGAGCTTCGACGGCGTGGACGGCGAGGCGCTCTATCAGGGGGCCAAGGCGCTGGTTCTCGGCGGCGATCGTTTCGGCCCGACGGGGGCGTTGGGCTGGTTCGCCGATCTGCTACATCCCGACCGGACGTTCTCGATCCAGGCGACCACCGCGGGCTCCGAGATCCGCGACTCGCGATGGGCCGCGCTGCGGGTGAAGGACGGCATCGTCGACGCCCAACGCGAACGCTGGGGCCGGCGCGCGAACGTCGAGCGCGAAGACCCCGACCTGGCACTCCGCCTGCGCCTCCACCGCGACCGGGCGACCCTGTTGCTCGACACCTCGGGCGAACCGCTCGACCGGCGCGGCTACCGGCTCGACGCGGGAGCCGCCCCGGTGCGCGAGCACCTCGCCGCCGCCTGCGTGCTCGCGGCAGGATGGGACGGCCAAGGGCCGATCGTCGATCCGATGTGCGGCGCGGGCACCCTGCTGATCGAAGCCGCCGACATCGCCCTCGGCCGCGCCCCCGGCCGGCTGCGCAAGAGCTTCGCCTTCGAGCGCCTCCCCGGCTTCGATTCCCGGCGCTACGCCCGAGTCCGCTCCGAGGCGATCCCGTCGCTCACTACACTCGAAACTCTCGTCCTCTACGGCAACGACCTCTCCGGCTCGGCCCTCGCCGCCGCCAAGGCGAACCTCGAACGCACCGACCTGCTGCCCCTCACCCACCTCACCCGCGGCGACGCCTTCGCCCTCGAAACCCCGGCGCCCGCACCCGGCCTCCTGCTCGTCAACCCGCCCCACGGTCACCGCCTCGAAGAACCGGGAGACCCCGGAGACCTCTGGCGTCAGCTCGGAGACCTGCTCAAACAACGCTTCCGCGGCTACCGCGCCGTCGTCCTAGCAGGCGAAAGCCAGGGCAAGGGCATCGGCTTGAAGCCCAAGCGCCGAATCCCGATCTGGAACGGGCCCTTGGAAGGGCGGATTTTGATTTTCGATTTGTATTGAGGGCCCGGGATCGATGACCAAGCGCGCCAGCAAGAAGGCCGAGAAGCCCGTGCCGCGAGGGGCCGAAGCGCGGACGTTGCGCTCCGAGATCGCCCTCGGAGAGGACAGCACGCGCCAGTTCAAGCGCGACGTGACCAACCCCGATGCGCTCGCTGCCGAGATGGTCGCCTTCGCGAATGCGGAAGGCGGAACCCTCTACCTCGGCGTCGCCGACGACGGGACGATGCCAGGGTTGTCCGTCGACGACGTCTCCCGGCTCAACCAGCTCATCGCCAACACCGCGAGCCACGCCGTGCGCAGCCCTCTCACCGTGCAGACGAGGAACGTCGCCCTCTCTAAGGGCCGCGTCGTCATCGCACTCACGGTCCCTAAAGGTCTCGACAAGCCCTACTTCGACAAGAACGGCGTCATATGGCTGAAGTCCGGTGCGGACAAGCGGCGCCTCAATTCCAAGGAAGAGCTGCGCCGCCTCTTCCAGATGACGGATCAGTTTCACGCCGACGAGCTGCCCACGCGGGCGGGTCTCGATGCGCTCGACGAGCTACGCTTCCGCGACTTCTTGCGCGACACCTACGGCCAGCGGCTTCCCGCTCGCCCAGCAGACCGCTTACGGATTCTGCAGAACATGAACTTGGCCACTGGCGAGGGTGTGCTCAACCTTGCGGGCCTGTTGATCTTCGGAGAGCAACCCAACCGTTTCAAGCCGCAGTTCCTCGTCAAGGCGGTGAAGTACCCAGGCAGTGATATTCACACGACGCGTTACGACGACACTGAGGACTTCGGTGGCTCGCTGCGCCGCGTCTTCGACGATGCGCTCGCCTTCGTGTTCCGCAACCTGCGTAAGGTGCAGGCGGGGCGCGGCGTCAACAGCCCGGGTGTATCCGAGATCCCGCCGGTCGTCTTCGAGGAGCTGTTGGTCAATGCACTGGTCCACCGGGACTACCTGATTAGCGCGCCGATCCGTCTGTTCATCTTCGACGACCGAATAGAGATCATCAGCCCCGGAACGCTGCCGAACAATCTCACGGTCGAGAACATCCGCGTCGGTAACTCAAACCTTCGCAACCCCATCTTGGCGAGCTACGTCGCCAAAGGTGTATTGCCGTACCGGGGTCTCGGCTCGGGCGTACCCCGGGCGCTCGAGGCCTGGGCTGACATCGATTTTCGGGACGACCGAGATGGCGCTCTCTTCGTGGCAACGGTTCGGCGGAAGAAGCTGGGACCCGAAGACTTGGCCGTCGGCGAAGGTACACCAGAAACTACCCAGAAAACTACCCAGAAAACTACCCAGAAAACTACCCAGAAAACTACCCAGAAAACTACCCACAAAATCTTTGCTCTCATCGCAGAAGACCCCGGCGTCACCCGGCGACAGCTTGCGGAGGTGCTGGGGATCTCGTCCGACGGCGTGAAGTACCACCTGCGCAAGCTGCAAGAGCAAGGACTCCTCCGACGCATCGGGTCCGACAAGGGCGGCCGATGGAAGGTGGAGGCGAGATGAGGGGATCGCCTTCTGAGTGACTTCCCCCAAGATCCTCCCTAGAGAGGATTCCCTCGCCGGCTGCGGGGGTCTATCGTGTCGGCTGTTTCAGCCCTAACGATTCCCCAACGAGAAAGGATGCCTCATGCTTCGGACCCGTCTCTCCCTCCCCACCCTCCTCCTGGCCGTCGCCGCTCTCGCCGCTCCCCCGCTCGCCTACGCCGAATCCGCCAACGACTACGCGGGGACTTACACCGCGACGCTCCCGGAGCGGGCGGAGATCCTCAACCTGCACGCCGATGGCACGGCGGAGATCACGCTCTCGGACCAGGTGACCTCAGGCGCCGGGGGGTTCACGTTCAGCGACAGTTTCGGATCGTGGAAGAGGACCGGACCACGGCACCTCGTCGCCCGGTTCCTGAACTTGAACTTCGACGTCACCACCCCGGCAGCCACCTACTCCGGCGTCGCGGTCGTCGACTACGTGTACCAGTTCGCGCCGAACTTGAAGACCTTCGCCGCCAGCTGCCAGGGGAAGATCTTCCCGCCGGGCACGGACCCGTTCAATCCGGCGTCGGTCCCGGTGACGACGTTCGATTGCGCCTATCTGGACGGATTTCATTACCAGCGGATGCCGCTGCCGTAGGGAACGCCCAACGCGGACTCTTTCACCGGCTCGCAGAACCTAAGGAAACGCACCTTTGATTTGTGAGCGGCGATCCGGCCGTTCCCAGAGAGAAGGGGCACCGATGAACGCGAAGTCCAAGAAGAAGCTGAATCTGAACCACGAGACCGTCCGCCGGCTGACCGATCGCGAGGTACTGGGCGTCGTCGGCGGCGTGACCCGAAACTGTACCGGAACGGACACCTGCACCGATAGCTGCGGTATGTGTACGGGTAACACCTGCCTCTGCTGAGATTTTCCGCCTGACCCGATATCTGGGGGAGAGCGCCGGAGCTTTCCAATCGGCGCTCTCCCCTGCCCTACGCACCACCCTCTGCACCGTCGACACCTGCACCGACGACTCCTGTTTCTGCTGAATCGAACTGGAGACGCCCCGACCGGGAATCCTGTCCCGGGGCGTCTCTTCCCCCCTCTCCGGCGCTGATACCATGTCGCGCCAGCCCGCCCAACCGGAGAGAACCTATGGCCGACGAGAACGCCGTTCCCCTGCCGCAGCCGAAGCCCTGGTATCGACTGTCGCTCACCACCTGGATCATGGTCGGTCTGGTGGCGGGCGGATTCCTCGGTTGGATCCGGCCCGATTGGGGCAACAACGTCTACTTCCTGCGCGACATCTTCCTGAATCTGATCAAGTCGATCATCGCGCCGTTGGTGTTCTCGACCCTGGTGGTCGGCATCGCGGGGGGCGGCGATTTGAAGAAGATCGGCCGGATGGGCGCCAAGGCGCTGATCTACTTCGAGATCGTCACCACCATCGCGCTGTTCATCGGCCTCGCGGTCGTCAACCTGACCAAGCCGGGCGTGGGCGTGGCGCTGGCGGCGACCGGCAACGAGACGGTCGCGAAGATCGGCGAGAACCATCCGAAGACGCTGGTCGAGACGATCGTCCACATCTTTCCGTCGAGCATCGTCGACGCGATGGTGAAGAATGACATCCTGCAGATCGTCGCCTTCTCGGTGCTGTTCGCGATGGCGCTCACCGCCATCGGCGAGAAGGGCAAGCCGATCCTGCGCGCGATGGACAGCCTGTCGCAGATCATGTTCCGCTTTACCAGTTACGTGATGATGTTCGCGCCGATCGGCGTGGGTGCGGCGATGGCGCACACGATCGCCACCCAAGGGCTGGGGGTGCTGGTCAACCTCGGCAAGCTGATCGGCTCGCTCTACCTCGCGCTGATCCTGTTCGTCGTGGTCGTCTTGGGGTCCGTCGCCCTCTTGTTCCGCATCCCGATCAAGAAGTTCTTGAAGGCGGTTCGCGAGCCGGCGACGATCGCCTTCGCCACCACCAGCAGCGAGTCGGCTCTCCCCAAGGCGATGGAGGTCATGGAGCGCCTGGGCGTGCCGCCGCGGATCGTCGGCTTCGTGATGCCTACGGGGTACAGCTTCAACCTCGACGGCACTACTCTCTATCTCGCGATGGCCTCCGTCTTCATCGCCCAAGCGGCGGAGGCGACCACGGGTCACCATATGAACTTCAGCACCCAACTGGTGATGATGCTGACGTTGATGATCACCTCCAAAGGAATCGCGGGGGTGCCGCGCGCCTCGCTGGTGATTCTCCTTGCGACCGCGAGCAGCTTCCTGCCCGAGGGGCTCGGCCCGATCGGCGTCGCGGTGATTTTCGGCGTCGACGAGCTGATGGACATGGGGCGCACCTGCGTCAACGTGATCGGCAACTGCCTTGCAACTTGCGTCGTGGCACGCTGGGAAGGGGAATTCGACGACCACCGCGCGAGCGTGTTCGGCACGCCGAACGAGGCAAGGCTCGATCTGGCGGAAGGCGAACCGGCGTTCGTTCGCGCGCTGGAGCTGGGAGACTGAGATGCCCCACCGCCGCGCGCTCGCCGCAATCGCAGAGATCGCCGCCGCCCTATTGCTCGCCGCATCGACCGCGCTCGCGGCGGCCGAGCCGGTCGATCCACGCCTGTTCCAGGATCTCCACTGGCGCCTGATCGGCCCGTTCCGCGGCGGGCGCGTGCTCGCGGTGGCGGGCGTGCCGGGCGAAGGGGAAAAAGAGCATTTCTACTTCGGCAGCGTAAATGGCGGCGTCTGGGAAACCCGCGACTCCGGCCGCACCTGGAAGCCGATCTTCGACGCGCAGCCGATCGGCTCGATCGGCGCGTTGGCCGTGGCACCGTCGGACCCCAAAGTCCTCTACGTCGGCTCGGGCGAGGCGGACATGCGTTCGGACATTTCCCAGGGCGACGGGATGTACAAGTCGACCGACGGCGGTCGGACCTGGGGACATACGGGACTCACCGATTCGCAGCAGATCGGCCGCATCCTGATCCATCCGACGAATCCGAATCTCGTCTACGTCGCCGCCCTCGGCCATCCTTATGGTCCGAATGCGGAGCGCGGTGTCTACCGCTCGAAAGACGGCGGCGCGAGCTGGCAAAAGGTGCTCGGCGGCCCGGGCGAAGCGGCGAAAAACGTAGGCGCCACCGACCTCGCGTTCGAGCCCGGCAACCCGCAGGTGATCTACGCCGCTCTCTGGCAGACACGCCGACCACCCTGGAGCGTCTACCCGCCCTCGAACGGCCCGGGCAGCGGGCTCTATAAATCGATCGACGGCGGCGACCACTGGACGCAACTCTCCGGCCACGGCTTTCCCGCCAAGCCCGGCCGCATCGGCCTTTCGGTCGCCCCCTCCCGGCCTAACCGAGTCTACGCGATGGTCGACGACCCGGAAGCCGGCGGCCTCTACCGCTCGGACGACGGTGGGGCGACCTGGTCGCTAGGGAGCAACGACAAGCGGATCTGGGGGCGCGGCTGGTATTTCGCGGGCATCACCGCAGATCCGAAGAATCCCGACGTGCTCTACGCCTGCAACACCAATCTGTACCGCTCGGACGATGCGGGGAAGACCTTCGTGCCAATCCAAGGCGCTCCCGGCGGCGACGACTACCACGAGCTGTGGATCGATCGGGAGAATCCGGCGCGGCGCATCCTCGGAACCGACCAGGGAGCCGTCGTTTCGCAAAACGGCGGCGCCTCCTGGAGCTCCTGGTACAACCAGCCGACAGGGCAGTTCTACCACGTGATCACCGACGGCAGATTCCCCTACTGGATCTACGGCTCGCAGCAGGACTCGGGCGCCGCGGGAGTGCCGAGCCGGACCGGAGCGATCGACGGCATCAACCTCACCCATTTCCGCGAGATGACCGCGGGGGGCGAGAGCGACAACGTCGCGCCCGATCCGCGGGACCCGAATATCCTTTACGGCGGCCGGGTGGACCGGCTCGACCTGCGCACCGAGCAGACCCGATCGATCTCGCCGACGCTCGCCTACCCCGACCGCTACCGGGGGGAGTGGACGCTGCCGCTGGTGTTTTCGCACCGCGATCCGCGCGTCCTCTACTTCTCGCACCAGCGGTTGTTCCGCACCGAGGATGGCGGAGAGCATTGGACGGTGATCAGTCCCGACCTCACGCGGGAAAACCCGGGCGCGCCGGCCAATCTGGATCCGACGACCGCCGCCGACATCGACGACCCCGGTCCGCGCCGCGCCGTGATCTACGCCATTGCGCCGTCGCGCCTGGCCGATCATGACCTCTGGGTCGGGACCGACGACGGCCTAATCTGGCGCACCCAGGACGAAGGCGGGCATTGGGAGAACGTCACGCCGGCCCAACTCTCCCCCTGGTCCAAGGTGGGCATTCTCGAAACCTCGCACTTCGACGCCGAAACCGCCTACGCCGCGATCGATCGCCACCGGCTGGACGATTTCAAGCCCTACGTCTATCGGACAAACGATGGCGGCAAGAGCTGGAGCCTGATCGTCGACGGAATTCCGGACGGCAGCTTCGCCAACGCCGTGCGCGAGGATCCCGTGCGCAAAGGCCTGCTCTACGCCGGCACCGAAAAGGGGGTCTACGTCTCGTTCGACGACGGCGGGCATTGGCAGCCGCTGCAGAACGGCCTGCCCGCTACCTCCGTGCGCGACCTTGCAGTCCACGGCGAGGATCTCGTGATCGCCACCCACGGCCGGGCGTTCTGGGTGCTGGACGACCTCTCCCCGCTCCGCCAACTCACCCCCGCGGTGGCTTCTGACGCCGCCTGGTTGTTTGCGCCGGCACCGGCGATCCGCATGCGAAGCGGCGAGTTTGCCGGCACGCCGATGCCCAAAGACGAGCCGCGGGCGGAAAATCCCCCGCCGGGCGCCGTCATCGACTACCTCTTGAAAACCGCCGCAATGGGGCCGGTGACGCTCACGATCCGCGACGAGCAGGGCGGGCTCGTGCGGCGCTACAGCTCCAACGATCCCAACCCCGCGCCGGATCTCTCGAAGCTGGGCACCGCGCCGCAGTGGGTCGTCTCCCCTTCCATCCTCTCGAACGCACCGGGCATGCACCGCTTTGCCTGGCCGCTTCATTACGCGACGCACGAGGCATTCCAAAAGGCCACGGGGCGCCGTCACGCGACCGACGGAGTCTGGGCTCCCCCCGGCCGCTATCGCGTGGCGCTTGAAGTCGACGGCACCACCCGAACGCAAGACCTAGAAGTACGGACCGATCCCCGAGTGACCGCGGACCCAGACGCCTACGCCCGGCAATTCGCCCTGGCGCGCCGGATCGAAGAGGCCCGCGCGAAGCTCGTGCCGGTCCTTGACCGGAGCGACGCGTTGCTCGCGGACCTCGCAGAGAGCGCCAAGAGCCCCGATCCGAAGATCGTCCAAGAAGCCGAACATCTGAAAGCGAAAGCCGTCGCGCTACTGGGTTCCGGCCCCGACGGCGGCCCCACGCCGCTTGCCTCCTTGAGCTTCATAAGCTCCCGGCTGGACCAACTCGCCGACACCGTCGAGAGCGCCGACGCCGCCCCTTCGCCGGATGTGGTCACGGGCTTCGATCAAACCCAGACGATCCTCGAAGGTGCGCTCGCCGCCTGGGCGGCGTTTGAAGCGAAGGATCTGAAGGGGTACAAGGCACGGTTCTAGATTCTTGCCTGTTTGTGATCCGGCTTTTCGCGGAGTATCCTCCGGTTTGGTTCGACCAAAGCGGAGCGTCCTCCCGTTTGGTTCGACCAAAGCGGAGTGAGCTCCCGAATGGTCAGCATCGAACGAGCCTTACGAATCGACCTGCCGCCCCATCAATCGGCGTTTCTCTGGGGTCCCCGGAAGACGGGCAAGAGCACGTACCTGCGCTCGGCGTTTCCTGACAGCGTGACGTTCGACCTGCTCCAAACGGACCTGCTGCTCGATCTCACCAAGCGTCCGGCTCTCCTTCGCGAGCGGCTGCTGGCGATGCAGCCCGAGAAACTCCGCTCGCCGGTGATCCTCGACGAAGTGCAGAAGGTGCCCCAGCTCCTGGACGAGGTCCATGGGCTGATCGAGAACCAGGGTCTGAGCTTCATCCTGTGCGGATCGAGCGCCAGGAAGCTCAAGCGCGGTGGCGTCAACCTCCTTGGCGGCCGAGCCTGGCGTTACGAGATGCACCCGCTCACCTCGGCCGAGATCGGGGACCTCGATCTTTTGCAGGCGCTCAATCGGGGCCTCGTTCCGTCGCACTACCTGTCTTCGGAATACCGGCGCTCGCTCGACGCCTACGTCGTGGACTACCTCAAGGAGGAAGTCTTCGACGAAGGTCTTACCCGCAACGTCGCCGCGTTCTCTCGTTTCTTCGAGGCGATGGGTTACTCCCACGGCGACCTCACGAGCTACGCCAACATCGCGCGGGATTGCGGTGTCGACGCGAAGACGGTCAAGGAGTATTACCAGATCCTGGTCGATACGCTGGTCGGCACCTTCCTTGAACCGTATAAGAAACACCAAGAGCGGCAGGTGATCGGAAAAACTCCAAAGTTTTACCTTTTCGACGTGGGAGTGGCCGGCGCCTTGACCCGGCGGCGAATCGTTGAGGAACGGGGCGACCTGTTCGGCCGCGCGCTCGAACACTTCATCCTCATGGAGATCCAGGCTCACCGGTCCTGCCGGGAGCTCGGCTACGGGATTCACTTCTGGCGCACCAAGAGCGGCCTGGAAATTGATTTCATTCTCGGCGACGGCGAGGTCGCGGTGGAGGTGAAGGGGACCTCGCGGGTCGACCCTTCGGATTTCCGCTCCCTCCGTACTTTCATCGAGGACCACCACCCGCGCCGCGCCATCCTGGTGTGTAACGAGCGCGTTCCTCGTCTCGTCGATAGCATCGAAGTCCTGCCTTGGCGGGAATTCCTGGCACGGCTTTGGGACGGGCAGATCCTCACATAGCCCAGACCAGATTCAGAAAAAAAGCCAGACGTTTCGGAGCTAGGAGATTACCCCGTCGTCCTCTTCGCTGCGGCCGGTCCGGTGCAGGCGCACGGGGCCGGTGCGGTCGAGATCCAGGCGCTCGCGAACCTGCTTGAGCGCACCGACGGTCTCGACGTCCCGATGTCCCAGCTCCACTGCCCGCTGGAGATTCTCCTCGGCGGCGCGCAGCCAGTTCGGGTTCTGGGCGAGAGCGCGGCCGAGGGCGGCGAAATACTCCGGCTGCGGGTCGGTGCGCACCGCTTGGCGGAGCAACTCGACCGCGAAATGGTAATCCTTCGCTCCGGCCAAACTGCTCGCCCGCTCGTAGATCTGACGCGCGAGGCGCCGGATCTCTATCAGGCGCAGGGCTCCGGTGGGCTGGACGGACCCGCCGATGTCCACCTCCCGATCGTAGCGACGGCGCCGGTCGGGATGGTTGAGGGTGAGATACGCGGCCGTCGCGCGCTCGAACAGCAGCTCCAGCACCCCTTCGCGTCCGGCAAGGCCGAGCGCCGGAGCGTGGGTCGGGTGGACCGCCCGAGCCAGCCGCTCGTAGCTGTCGTGGATCTCGTCCTCGCTCGCGGTGGGCGGCAGGTCGAGCAGCTCGTACCAGGTGGCCGAGCCGACCGTACCGATCAAACGCGCGATCTCGCCGCGATGCTCCCCGGTGTCGCCTTCGAACGGATGATCGGCGAGGCTCCGCGCGATCCGGCGCGAAAACTGCGCCAGCTCTTCGTCCGTCGGTGCCCCGCCGTTCCGTCTCGGTTCGGTCATGCCGGAAACTCCCTGCAAGATCCCTGCAAACGCAATCTCACCAAGCCATCCGCTCGATCGCGTAGGGCAACATCTTGCGCCACCAGGGCCAATCGTGGTTCACGTCGTGCCCCCAGACGTCCAGCTCGTGCGGTATGCCCTTGGCGCGCAGGATCTCCGCAAGGTTTCGCGACGCATTCGGCGCCTCGTAGGCCCCCTGGCCGGTGAGGACGTGGATCTTCGAGTCGTTCCGCAAAGTTTCGAGCGCCGGCCCTTCGAGTTTCGGCAGGTACCAGGCCGGATTGTTGAAATAGCAGCTCTCGTCGGAGTAGCCCTTGAAGTAGTCGGGTGCGAGATCGTAGAAACCGCTCATCGCGATCACCGAGTCGAACAGGTCGGGCCGGCGGAAGAAGCAGTTCGCGGCATGAAACGCGCCGAAGCTCGCGCCGGAGGTGGCGATCCGACTCCCCGGCGACTGGCAGGCGTTTTGGATGTAGGGCACCACTTCGTCCTCGACGTAGCGGACGTAGAGCGCCTGGCGCCGGGCCTGCTCGGGCACCGGCAGCTTATCGTCCATCCAGGCCTGGCTGTTGATGCTGTTGATCGAGAAGACGCGCACCTTCCCCGCTTCGATCTGCGGTTCGACCGCCTTGATCAGCCAAAAACGCTCGTTTTCAAGGTAATCGGCGGCGGCGGTAGGAAACAAGAGGAGAGGATGCCCCCAGGACCCGTAGGAGACGATCGGCATGTCTTGGCCGAGACTCGGGCTGCGCCAACCGTCGAGGTGCTTTTCCATTGTGCGACCGACCTCCTCCGAAAAGGCAGCCGCTTCTGCGGCGCCGGGTCTGGTGGGAACGGTGTCAGGATATCCGGCCGCGGACCGCCCTTCAAGCTCCATGCCTCTGCACACCTCGCAAATACCGAACAAGAAAGCCGAAATCCCGATGCTCGTCTGCTCCGTTCCCGCCTGTCGCGCGCCGCTCAACATCGACCGAGAAGGCCGCCGCGCGGTCTGCCCGCGGGGGCATTCGTACGACCGGGCCAAAAGCGGCTACTGGAATCTGCTCCAGCCGCAGGACCGGCGTTCGAGCACCCCGGGCGATTCGAAAGAGGCGGCCCAGGCGCGCCGGCTTCTCGCCGATCGAGGGCTCGACGCGCCACTCTTTGCCGCGCTGGTGCCAATTCTCGGCACCTTGGACCCTACGAGTCCCCCCAAGGTGTTAGACGTCGGCTGCGGCGAGGGGGCCTGGCTCGCCTTCCTTCGATCGCAGCGCGAGGTCGATCCTTGGGGAACCGACCTGTCCACCCCGGCGATCGAGCTGGCCGCCCGGCGCCAGCCCCAGTCCACCTGGGTGATCGCGAACGCGGACCGCCGCCTGCCCTTTGCCGACGGCGCGTTCGACCTCATCACCTCGCTCACCGCCCGGAGGAACCCGGAGGAGTTTGCCCGGCTGCTCGCCCCCGGCGGCCGGCTGGTGATCGCGCTCCCGGGTCCAGAGGATCTGATCGAGATCCGGCAAGCCGCCCTCGGCCGCGGCGACCGCCGGGAGCGTTTGGAGGGAGCGCTCGCCGAGCTATCCCCGTTCTTTGAAGTGGAAGAAACGGCAAGGATCGATTGGAGCGCCACGCTCGACGAAGCAGGGATCGCGGCGCTGCTCGCTGCGACCTACCGGGGCGGACGGGCGGGCCGGGAGGAACGGGCGAGCGGCCTAGCGGGGATGGCCGTCACCTTCAGCCGGGATTTGGCGCGGCTCAACCTTCGACCCCGATCGTAGGGGCACGGCCGTGCGCCCCTACTCCCAGATGGCGACGTCGAAACGGCCGGCGGAATTGGCGGCGCCGCGGAACATGCCGGCGGAGTTGAACACCAGGGCGATCCGGCCGTCCTTGCCAACGGCGATGATGCCGCCGTCGCCGGGGGCCAGCTCGGCGATCGTCTGCTTCGCCGCCTCTTCGAGCGACAAGCCGGCAAACTGCACGCGGGCCGAAATCGTCCGGGCCACCGTATGGCGGATGAACTGCTCCCCGACCCCGGTCGCCGAGATCGCGCACGACCGATCGTCGGCGTAAGTTCCCGCGCCGATCACCGGCACGTCGCCGATCCGCCCGAACCGCTTGTTGGTAAGACCGCCGGTCGAGGTCGCTGCGGCCAGGTGCCCGTGGGTATCCAGCGCCACCGCCCCGACGGTCCCGAACTTCTTCGGCACGTTTCCCGCCGCCTCGTCCTTGAGCTCCGCCTGCCATTGATCGTAGCGCTCCTGAACGAAGAAATAATCCGACCCCGCGCGCTCGACCTTCATCTCGTCGGCGAACTTCTCCGCCCCCGGCCCGGCAAAGAAGACGTGTTTCGATTTCTCCATCACGAGGCGCGCGAGCGAGATCGGGTTCTTCACCGCCTTCAAACCCGCGACCGAGCCGCAGGCAAGGGTCGAACCGTCCATGATCGCCGCATCCATCTCGTGCTCGCCGTCGTGGGTAAAGACCGCCCCCTTGCCGGCGTTGAACTTCGGATCATTCTCCAGGTCCCGCACCACCGCCTCGACCGTATCGACCGCCGAAACGCCCTTGGCGAGCATCCCCTTGCCCAGCTTCAAAGCCCGTTCAAGCGCCGCGAAATACTCCTTCTTCTTCTCCTCCGGCATCGACTTGTCGATCACCCCCGCCCCGCCATGGATCGCGAGCGACCAGGTGGGGACGTCGGCTTTCGTCAGCACCACCTCGGCGCCGGGCTTTTCGGCGGGCTGGCCGGCGACCGGCAAGAGCGAGAACAGGAAGGCGGCGCCGACGACACCGGCGCGGAAGAGCGTTCGCATGGGATCTCCTTCAGAAAGCGAGACCGATGCTACCACCCGAGCGGGTAGCGGATCAGGCGAGGCGCCGCAACAGCACGACCGTCTGGTCGTCGGCCTGGGGGTGGCCTCCTGCGAACGCAGTGACCGCGGCGTCGATCGCTTGGATCAGCTCCGGCAAAGGCATGTCCCGATGGGAGGTCAAAATCTCGCCCAGGCCGCTCATGCCGAATTCTTCGTCGTCGGGGGCGGTCGCTTCGGTGATGCCGTCGCTGTAGAGGCAGAGGAGGTCGCCAGGGCGCAGCTCGGTGCGCTGGGATTCGAAGCGGGCCGCGCGGATGAGTCCTAGGGGGACTCCGCCGGAGCCGAGCTCGTCGAGCTGACCGTTGCGACGCAGGACGATCGCGGGATTGTGACCGGCGTTCAGATAGTCGAGCTCGCCGGTCTCGGGGTGCAGCTGGGCGAAGAAGAGGGTAACGAATTTGTTCGCGGTCGAGGAATCAGCGAGATGGGTGTTCAGCCGTTCGAGGAACCCCGAGCCCACTCCTCCGTCGCGCTCGGCGAGTAGGCGGAGAGCGGAATGGAGGGTGGATACCAGCAGAGCGGCCGGCATGCCTTTGCCGGAGACGTCACCGAGCGCGAGGCCGAAGCGGCCGGCTCCGGCGTCCAAGAAGCCGTAGTAGTCGCCTCCGACCTGGGCGGCCGGGCGGTTCCAGCCGGCGACCTCGTAGCCGGGCAGGTCGGGCGAGCCCTTGGGAAGGATCTGGCGCTGGATCTCGGCCGCGAGGCTCATCTCGCGCTCCAGGCGTTCTTTTTCGAGCGCCTGAAGGTGGAGCCTCGCGTTTTCGAGCGCGATCGCGGCTTGGTTGGCGAACAGGCCGAGCGAACGGCGGTCCGCGGCGCGGAACGGGCCTACGCCGCGCCGGCTCTCCTTGTCGCCGACGGCGATCAGGCCGCGCGGGCTCCCTTCGATTTCGATCCCGACACCGAGCAGGTGGCGCGCGCCGGGCAGCAGGGTTTCCGGCGCCTCGCCGCCGGCGACAAAACGCGCCAGGCCGACATCGTGGGTTTCGAACGCGGCTTCCGCCTCGCCGCCGAACGTCCGTTGCAGGCGATAGCCTTCGGGGCCGAGCAGGTAGAGCGCGCCGCGCCGGGCGTCGAGCAGCATCACGGCGTGGAGCAGGATCTCTTCCGACAGCTGCTCAAGATCGAGGGTACCGGCAACTTTGAGCCCCACGTCGTAGAGCGCTTCGAGCTCGACGCCGCGATAGTTCGCCTGGAATCGTTGTTCTTTGAGTTGGCGTTGCAGGCGGAGGGCCTTGGCCGCCTCGGAAATCAGGAGGGTCGAGGCGTCGGCGAGCGGCACGTCGCCGGGGGCGTAGAGCAGCGCTCCGGCGGGCAGGCGCACGAGCGCCAAGCCCCGGGCAAACTCTGGGTTCGGCGCGGCCAGATCGTAGATGTCGGGAAATTCGCGCGCGCCGTGAGTGCACTCGCGCTCGAGCAGGTTGCCGCGATCGAGGTAGAGGGCGGCCGCCTCGGCCTGGTGCGCCTGGCACCAGTGGGCGAGCAGCCGGGCGATCAGCGGCTTGGCCGCCGTTTCGGTTTGGGACAGGACCAGCAGGTCTTCCCAATCCTCGCGGGAGAATGGAGTCACGGGATCAGAGGAACCGCTAGAGATGAGGGTCAGGCGGAGGGACGTAAGGCGGCGATCGCCTGCGCCTCGTCCGGAAAGATCTGGGCGTATTGCGAGAGGCCCATGATCTCGAAGGTCTTGGCGATCGTGGGCGTCAGGTTGCAGAACCCGAGCTTGCCGTCGATCTCGATCATCTTTTCGATGATCTCGATCAGGATCGAGATGCCGATCGAGTTGACGATCTTGGTGCCGTTCAGGTTGAGCAACAGGATCTTCCGCCCTTCATCGATCAGCTGATAGGCCACCCGGGCGATCTCCTCGCCGCCCTGGTTGTTGATGTAGCCCTCCGTGTAGACGATCGCGAACCCGTCTTGGCGATCGACGGTTACACGCAAACTTTCGGTCATCGACGTAGCTCTCCGACTTCTCGACTTTCGGCGCTTGCAGAGCGCCGTTTGCTCATCACCACCGTGGTGCCGACGCCCGCTTCGGACTCGATCGCCACGTCGTCCATCAGGCCGCGGATGATCGACAGCCCCCAGCCGCGCTTGTTCTTGGCCTTGAGGACGTCTTCGAATACCGGCTTGCTCTTCGACTCCGGCGAGAACCCGACGCCGTTGTCGTGAATCGAGATCCGCAGCAGCTCCGGTTCGCCCTGCCCGAGCACCTCGAAGGTCATATGCACCTTCCGGTCGGGCGCGTGACTGTACTCGAAGGCGTTGATGCAGGCCTCGATCACCGCCAGCCGAACTTCGTCGATTCTATCCGGAGTCATCTGCATGTACTCGGCCATGGCAGTCGCCGTCTTGCTCGCCGCGACTTCCATGTCGGGGAGCATCGGGAGCGTCAGTGTGACCTCCCTGAGCACCGCGTTGCCGGTCATGGTCGAATTTCCTGTTCCGCGGTCCTAGAAGGTCAAATAGAGCTCAAGAGCATAGATGACGATGGGATGCACCGCATCCTGGGCCAAGAGCACCAGGAAGCTCGCACAGGTCACCACCGACAGGACCAGCGAGCTCGAAACACGGGGAAGAGCAACGGACTTGCGAACGGAGTCTAACATGTCGGGCTTCTCCTCATTCTCGCCGACGACTTACCGCAAGAGCGTTGCCACCCCTGGCGCCCGATCCCTTCGGGCGACCGCAAAGTGTTCTCTCCCCGTTGTTTACGCGAATCGAGAGGGGTTGCGCGCAGGACCTGCTCCACGTCGCTCATGCGACAAATTGACGCACGTCAAAGCGGGGTACCCGTCGGAGTGCCCGGGAAATGAGCTTCCACCCTGCCGAAATCGGATATCGAGGCAATATGTCTCGCTGCGTCATTTTGCCACAGATCCTCAGAACCCTTTTCGCTGCAAGGTCTTGCGGTCGATTCCGAGGATCTTCGCCGCCTCGCTCTTGTTGCCGTGGGCCAGTTCCAGCACCCGGACGATATGGCGATGCTCCACGCTCAGCAGATCGAGCGGCTCGTCCGCCGCTTGCCGATCCACCGCCGGCCCGGACGATCCCGCGGCACCGAGCAGCGAGCGGACCAGCTCGGCCTCGATGTCGTTCTCGGCGAGCGAGGCCGCCCCTTCGACCAGGTTCTGCAGCTCGCGGACGTTGCCCGGGTAGTCATAGGACAAGAGCAGAGCCAGCGCATCGGCCCGGAGCACGGGAGAAGGGATACTCTCCCGGCGGCAGAACTCTTCGAGGAAATGGCGCACGAGGTGCGGAATGTCCGCCCGCCGCTCGCGCAAGGGCGGAAGGTCCACCTCCACCCCTTTCAGGCGATAGTAGAGGTCTTCCCGGAACGTCCCCTCGCGGACCATCTTTTCGAGGTCGCGATGGGTCGCCGCGATCAAACGCACGTCGACCGGGATCGGCTGGCGGCCGCCCAGGCGGACCACCTCGCGCTCCTGCAAGACGCGCAGGAGTTTCGCCTGGAGGGTGGGGTCCATGTCGCCGATCTCGTCCAAGAAGAGCGTTCCGGTGTCGGCCAGCTCGAACTTGCCGGGCCGTGCCTGAACTCCCGTCGCCACCCCTCCCTCAATGCCGAACAGCTCGCTTTCGAGCAGAGACTCGGGCAGCGCCGCGCAGTTGAGCGCGATCAGCGCGCCGGTCCGCCGCGAGCGCAGGTGAAGGAGCTTCGCGATCAGCTCCTTGCCGGTGCCGCTCTCGCCCCGGACCAGAACCGAGACGCCGCGCGGCGCCACCCTTTCGACGATTTCCAGCACCCTGCGCATCGGCGGCGTCGAGGCGATCACCCGCTGGCCGTCCACCTCGTCGATCAGGCGCCCTTTGAGCGCCTTGTTTTCCTCTTCCAGTTTCTCGGCTTGAGTCTCCAGCCGCTCCACCTGACGCGCCGAATCGAGCGCGATGCCGGCGAGGGTACCGACCGAATCGAGAAACCGCCGGTCGTCATCGGAAAAAGATGCCTCGGAATCGCCGCGCGCCTCTTTGTCCAGAATCGCGAGGTAGCCCAAAAACGTGCCGCGGTAGGCGAGCGGGGTCGCCACCAGGTCGTGAAACCTCCTGCCGGCAAGCTCCCCTTCGGTCTGCACCAGCAGGCGCCCGGCGGCGAGCAGATCGCGCCAAAGCGGCGAGGCGAGCAGGGCGGCGCCGGAAACCGCCGGTTCGGTCCAACCGACCGTGGCGACCCCTCTGGGACCGCCGTAGGCATCCCGGGTGACCGCCACCGCCGCGCCGGGGTCAAGCACCGCGCACACCCGTTCGAGCAGCTCGTCGACCAGCTCCTGCTCCCCCCGCTGCGCCTGGAGCGCGAGCGCGAGATCGTAGAGCGTCTCCAGCTGCAAAATCCGGCGGCGCTCGGCGAGCGAGGAGTCGGCGCGAGGCATTTCTCCATTCTATGTGGCCTGGAGGTGGCAACGACGAGTGTAATTTTGGTACGTTAGGCCGATTTCACGCTGAGCAGCCAAGGACTTCCGATGACTCATGTCAACGCTTGCACGATCGTGTCGAACAACTATCTGGCGCTCGCCCAGGTGTTCGCCACCTCGTACAAACGACTCCATCCGGGCACCGAGGTCTATGTTTGCATCGCCGATCAGCCGGATCCTTCCGTGCATTACGGCCGCCTGCCGTTCGTGCCGGTGTTCGCCGCCGAGTTGGGGATTCCGGCTTTTGAAAATTTCGCGTTCCGCTACGACATCCTGGAGCTGAACACGGCGGTCAAGCCGTTCCTGCTCGAACACCTGCGGGTGAAATACGGGCTCGACCGGATCTTCTACTTCGATCCCGACATCCTGATGCTCGATTCCGTGGCGCCGCTCGAACGGCTGCTCGACAAGCATCCGGCGGTGCTGATCCCGCACATCACCCGCGGGCTCGACGATGGCTTGATCCCTCCCGAGCGGATGATTCTGATGGCCGGCGTCTACAACCTGGGGTTCCTCGGCCTGCGCCTCGACGAGACGACCGCCGAGTTCCTCTCTTGGTGGCAGGACCGGCTCTATAAATTCTGCCTGAACGACATCCACAACGGCGTGTTCGTCGACCAGTCGTGGATGGATCTCGCCCCCGCCTTCTTGGACGACGTCGCAATCGTCCGCGATCCCATCTACAACGTCGCCTATTGGAATCTGCCGCAGCGCCGCACCGCCTGGAACGGCGAGCGCCTGACGGCCGACGGGCGCCCGGTCGGATTCTTCCATTTCAGCGGCATCGACTTCGACAACTTGGAGCCGATCAGCAAGCATCAGAACCGAATCTCGCTCTCCTCCCGGCCGGAGCTGCGCCCGCTGTTCGAGCGCTACCGCGCCCAGGTGCGCGAAGCCGGCCATGCCCAGCTGGTGGGGGTGCCGTACGGTTTTCGCTCGTTTCCCGGCACCGACGTCGCCGTGCCCTGGATCGCGCGCCGGCTGCTCCAACGCATGGACCCCAAGGGGCGGCGCTGGCCGAACCCCTACGACATCTACAACCAAGACAGCTATTTCGCCTGGCTGGTCGAGCCGATCTCGTTTCCCGGCGGCATCCTTACCCGCGCGGCGCTCGCGCTCTGGGAGCTGCGCGACGACCTGGTGCGCGCCTTTCCCGACGTCTGCGGCCGCGACCTCGCGCGCTTTGCCGACTGGCTGAAGCTCCATGGCGAAGGGGCGCGCGCGGGGCTTCATTCGATCTTCGTCGAACCGGTCCGCTCGCGCGAAACGGCCGTCCGCGGCCGCCGCTCGACGTTCGGTCCAGAGCTTCACCCCTACGACACGGTGGCGGTCGAACGCTCGGCCGAGCTGCTCTCCCGCCTCGACCTGACCCGGCCGGGGGCGATGACCGGCTGGCTGAACGAGCCGATCCCGGGCACGGCCGAACACTCCCCCGTCATCACCCGCCTGGCCCTATTGCTGTGGAAGATCCGCCCCGACGTCCAGCGCAGCTTTCCCGACCCGCTCGAAGTGCATCAGGCGGCGTTCGCCGACTGGTTCTGCCGCCACGCCGCGGCGGAATTCCGACTCCACGCCGATCTGGTGACTCCGATCCTGCAAACGCTGCCGCGCAAGACCCGCATGGCACTCAAGCTGCGGCGCGAGGCGACGTCCAGACCGGAGGTGCCGGTCGCCAATCCACTTCTCGCAGAGACCCACCCGTTGGCCGGATTTGCCGAGGCCGCCGACGGCGGCGAGTTTCACCCGGCGGGAGGAGTCGAAGAAGCGGCCGCCGAGCCGGGGGAACGCCGCGGTCTCGCGGCCCATCTGGCGGTCAACCTCGCCGGCTATTTCGGCATGGACACCGGCGTCGGCCAGGTGGCGCGCGGCAGCCTGCTCGCGTTCCGCGAAGCGGGGATCGTCGCTCTGCCGGTGCCGCTCGACCAGGATTTGCAGAGCCGGACCCTCGACGGCCGGGTCTGTTTCGACGACGGCGTGCCGCACCCGGTGACGATCCTCCACGCCAACGCCGACGAAACGCCACGCGCCCTGTCGATGCTGCCGATCGCCGGCACCGCGGGGGGGGTGAAGATCGGTTACTGGTTCTGGGAGCTGTCGCACTTTCCGCTGTCGCTCACCGACCGCTTCGGCCACCTGGACGAAGTCTGGGCGCCGAGCCGTTTTTGCCAGCGAAGCTATGAGACGGTGGCGACCGTGCCGGTCCGCTACGTTCCTCCTTGCGTGCCGGCGCCCCGGGCGAGCGTGGAACCGACCGCCGCCGAGCGCCGCCGGCATGGGATCGAGCCCGGGCGCTTCACCTTTTTCTTCGCCTTCGACGTCCTCTCGGTGCCCGAGCGGAAGAATCCGTTCGCCGCGATCGAAGCGGTGCGCCGGCTCACGAAGCGGACGACGCGGCCGTTCTCGCTCCTGCTCAAAGTGTCCCGCGCGAGGCAGGACCTGGCGCTGGTCTCCCAGCTGCGCGAAGCCGCCCGCGGCCTGCCCATCGAAATTCAGACGGCGCCCGCCACCCGCGAGCAAATGGACGCCTGGGTTTGCCTGTGCGACGCGAACCTGTCGCTCCACCGCTCCGAAGGGCTCGGCCTGTTGCCGATCGAAACGCTCTACCTGGGCAAGCCGGTGATCGCGACCGGCTACGGCGGCGTCACCGACTTTCTCGACTCTTCGACCGGCTTCCCCGTCGGATATTCCCTCGTTCGGCTGGAACGCGACTATTCCCCCTATCCCGCGGGGGCGGTCTGGGCCGAACCCGATCTCGACGACGCCGCGGGCCAGATGCTTCGAGTGCTCGAAGATCCCGACGAGGCCGCCGCGCGCGGCGCGGCGGGCAAGGCGCGGGTTGAGGGGCTCTATGGCATCGAAGCCGCCGCCGCACGCTTCGCCGCCGAGGTCGAGAGGGTCTACGGCCAGCTCCATTCCGGCCGGCCCGGCGCGGGCGATTCGGCGCCGGCCACCCCGGCCGGCACCCCGACACGAGGCTGATCCGCCATGACTCCCGCCGAAGCGCTGCTGCTCGGCGGCTCCGCGTTCGGCGCGGGGGTGATGAACTCGATCGCCGGGGGCGGCACGATCCTCACTTTCCCGGCCCTGGTCGCCCTCGGCCTACCGGCGATCTCCGCCAACGCCACCTCGACCGTCGCGCTGCTGCCGGGTGCCGCAAGCAGCATGGCGGGCTATCGCAGCGAGGTCCAATCCCATACCGGCTGGCTGCGTGCGCTGTTTCTCCCCAGCCTGATCGGCGGCGCGGCGGGGTCGGTGCTGCTGCTCAGTACTCCCGAGAAGGTGTTCGCGCGGTTGGCTCCCTGGTTGATTTTGTTTGCGACCGGGTTGTTTTTGGTTCAGGGAGCTTGGGCGCGGAGAAAGGCAAAAAAGGACCTGAGGGCCGGCAAGGACGTAGAGGCCAACCGCGAAAAGATGAACGGGCTTCCAGAAGGGTGGTTTTGGGGAGCGGTAGCGGCTCAGTTGGGAATCGCGGTGTATGGCGGGTACTTCGGGGCGGGGATCGGCATCCTCATGCTCGCGCTGCTCGGGTTTCTCGGGCTGTCGGACATCCACGCGATGAACGGCCTCAAAAACTTCTTCAACCTGTGCATCAACC
The DNA here is from genome assembly GCA_040005235.1 of Acidobacteriota bacterium. GTDB lineage: Bacteria > Acidobacteriota > Thermoanaerobaculia > Multivoradales > UBA5704 > DASYKS01. Next base: position 30,766 of record JBDTZG010000042.1, read on the forward strand.
TGATCGCCGCCGGGCTGTTCATCGCCCGCGGCGCGGTGGTTTGGCCGGTCGCCCTGGTGATGATCCCGTGCGCCATCCTCGGCGGCTACGGCGGCGCCCGCCTGGCCCGATTCATCGGCCGGGAAAAGGCACGCGCCGCGGTGGTCGGGATCGGCATCGCGATGGCGGCCCTGCTGTTCTGGCAGCAGAGCCGCTGACTACGAGCCTTTATCCCTCCCTCTCCCTACTGCGGGTCGTACTCAAGGATCAGCTGCGGCCGGTCGCCGGCCGCAGCGGCTCCCGACCAGTAGCGGGCGAGATTTGCCTTCTGGTCGTTGTTGTCATCCTTCGGGCAGTAGAGGCGCACCTGGGTGACCCCTTTGGGATCGATCGGCGGGGTCGCGTTCGGATTCCAGGGCTGGGGATTGAACAGGTTGGCGTTCGACCACTCACCCGGGTCGGCATAGCCGAGCGGGCTTGCGTTGGTCACGGTGGCCTGGGCTTCGAAGTCCCCCTTCTCCAAGACGGGCGAGAGGCTGAACCCGCCTTTGTGGTGAACGTCCACCTGGCACTGCCCGAGAACGAGCTGGGCATCGCCAAGGTTGGTCTTGAGCTTCAACCGCACGACGGCGCCGGTGAGCGGCAGGGCGTCGGGCAGCCAAGAGGTATCGAAGGAGACGAATCCCTTCACCTGTTCGTTCTTCGCCGTATCGCCGATGTCTATGGTGTCGTTCGGTCCGACGACCGGCTGCACCATGCCGCCGACGTTGCCGTTTTCTCCCTCTTCGATCACCGAGCCGTCCTGGCCGGCGGTCGAATTGAAGGTGAAGTGCGGGCCGAAGTCCGGCGGCAGGCAGGTTTCGATCTCGACGTCGTCGACAAAGAAGGTCGAGGTGTTCGCGTCGCCGTCATCGCTCGCGCGGAAGACCACCAGCACCTTCTTCCCAAGCCAAGGTGTGAGGTCGATCCCTTTCGAATCGATCCAAGTGTCCTTCGGCCAGCCCGAATCGCGCTGATCGACAACCGCCAGGACCTGGCCGGTCCCCGGATCGCGGATCTCGGTGTTCAGGAAGTCCCGAAATTCGTTGGAGCCATTCGCTTCGCTGGTGTCGACCAGCGCCCGGAAGCGCAGCTCGGCCTTGGCCATAACGGACGGCAGAACGACCAGGAGCGACGCTTCGTCTTTCTTGTCGAGCGCGAGCGCATGATTGCCGCCGCCGTTCGGATCGACGTCGACCGTGGCGCCGGTGAGACTCCATTTTCCCTTGCCCGACTCGAAGTTCGTGAGGTCCGTCGTGCACTCGTCGGCGATCTGCTCCTGCCAGGCGTACACCAAGCCGAAGCTCTGCGGCCCGGACGGCAGGCTCCCGGCGTTCACCCGGACGGTCCAGATCCCCTGCTCCGGATGATCGGCCACGACCTGTTCCAAGGTGTCGACTTTGTTGGCCCCGTGGGTCGCCGGCAGTTCCGGCTTTTGCGAATCGAGCACCCAGGCCTGGACGTGGACGCCGAGCGGCGAGATCAATTCGAGCGTCAGGTCGTTGACCAAGGGCTTCAGGGCGAATTCGGCCGGCGCCGGATCGTCCCAGGCGAGCGTCGCCTTGAGCGAAGGGAGGTCTGCCGGCACAAGGATCTGGTAGTCCCGGACGGTCGAGGGCTTGGTGATCTCGTCGGTGCCCCACTGCGGCCGGTCGCCGTTGTTGAGTTTGCCGTCGTCGGCGCGCTCCAGGTCGATCAGGTCTTTGGCATCCATCAGGCCGTAGCCGTATTCATAATCCGGCCCGACCGGCCCTCGGTCGTGCGCGGTGTGGGCCAGCATGGCGCGAACGAGCGCCGGCATCGGCTGCTCATCGCTTCCTGCGTGGCCGCGCTTGCGCCAATCTTGGATCAACAGAGCGATCGTGCCGGTCACCGAAGGGGCGGCCATCGAGGTCCCACACCAGGGGGCATTGGAGCCGGGAACGATCGACGAGTATTCGCCGCCCGGGACGGACGAATAGATGCCGAACTCCTGGGTCACCCGGCCGGTCTCGCAACCGGGCGAGACGAGCGTCGGCTTCAAGCTGCCGTCGTCGCACGGGCCCCAGCCGGAAAAGACGGTCATCGCGCCGCCGTCGGAATCGATCGCGCCCACCCCGACGATATTTTTCGCGCAGCCCGGGGGGCCGATCGTCCCATAGTCGGTGCCGCAATCCGGATGGCCGCGCTCGTTGCCGATCGCCCAGGACAAAATCACCGGCCGATGGATCGCCGGATCCTTGCCTGCGATGAGATTGTCGACCGCCCGGCCATAGATCCCATAGTCGCCTTGGGCAATGCAAGTATCTCCGGCGCCGGACACCGCGAGACCGATCGAATTGTTCGCCACGTCGATGCCGAAGTCGTTGACTGCGGAGGTGTAATCCTTCTCGAAATCGCCAAGGTTGGAGACGAACTCGTCGGTGAACGGGCTTGTCTTGAAGGAAACCCCGGCCGAGAACAGCTGCGCCGCGGGGGCCACGCCCCGGCCGCGGGTACCGCCGTTCGGATCGTCGCTGCCGTCGCCCGCGAGCGTCCCCGCGACGTGGGTCGAATGCTCGGCGACCGGTTCCTGATCGATCACCTTCACCCGGCTGCCGTTCCCCTCGTCGAACGTCGGATGGGTGTCGTCGACCGTTCCGGCGTCGTAGACGAACACCCGGGTGCCCGCCCCGTCGAGCCCGTACGTCGCGTGCACCGATCTCACCCGCGTCTGGGCGAGAATACCGTCGTTGAGCGGCCCCAAGGCCGCCGGTTCTTCGCCGATCCAAAGCACCTCCTCGCGCGCGGCAAGTGCCGCGAGCCGCCCTTCGGGCAGCCAGATCGCGAGGCCATGAACGGCGGAGACCGGATCGAGGGGAATCGCGCCCAGATCTTCGGCCAGCGAGGCTCCCCGTTCGAGCGGCACGTCGCGCTGGAGAGAAACGAACAGCTTGATCCGCCCGGGCATCTTCGGATGGCGCGACTGAGGCCCGAACCGGCCCGCGCGGACGTTCGGGTCGATCTTCCGCTCGGCGCCCCAGGCCGACGCGAAGCGGATCCCGGGCAGGCGCAGCACCTCGGCCGCCCGGTCCGCAGGCACGGCGGCAATCCAGGAGCGGTCACCGGCATAGTCGCCGAGATCGAGCCCGGCGGCGCTAAAGTTCTCGCGCTCCCCGGCCGACGGGTCATGATCCAACTGCACAAGGAAATGAAGATTCGAGCCCGCCGTCGCTCGAACCCGCCCGTCCAGCTCGCCGAGCAGACGGGCGAAGGCTTCCGGCGAAACCGGCACGTCGCCGGATTTCAAGTGAATCGTCGAAAGATCGCCCGGCGCGGCCAGAGCGGTAACCGGCACCGCACCGAGACCAACGGCGATCAGAAGAAGAGATAGCTGTATGCGTCGCATGGAGTGGGTCTCCCCAGGAAAGGGTTAAGACTCCAGGGACGACCCTGCGAAACCCGGGTATTAGAGCTTTTCGCGCGAAGGCTGCGCCCGGTTCCCATGGCACGTCGTAGGATGCGACGATGAATGAAAAACAACCTGGGGAAATCGGCGCTCTGCTGGACCAATTCGATGCCGTAGAACGCGACGCAAAGGCACTTGTCGCCGGGTTATCCGAGACGATGGGCACGGCACAGCCAGCACCCGGCAGTTGGAGCGTGGCCGAGTGCCTGGACCACCTCGCGACCGCCAACCGCGTCTACTTGGCCGCCCTCGAACCGCCGGCGAATCGCGCGAAGAAAGCCGGCCGGCTCCGCAACCGCCCGGCGAAACCCGGCTGGGCCGGCCGGCTGTTCATCGCCAGCCTCGAACCGCCGCCGAAATGGTGGTCCAAGTTGAAGGCGCCGGGGAAAATCCGCCCCCGCCAGGCGCCACCGCTCGCCGGATCCTTCGAGGACTTCATGGCTTCACTCGTCGACGCGCAGGCATTCCTCCAGGCGAACGTCTCTCTGGATCTGGCCGGCGTGCGGTTTCCCAACCCCTTCATCCCGGGCGTCGCTTTCAGCCTCGCCACCGGACTTCACATCCTCCCCGCTCACGCCCGCCGCCACCTCTGGCAAGCCTGGCGGGTGCGGCGGGCGTTGGAGGGTGCGGAGAAATAGGTTGTCAGAGGGCGGCAAATCTTGATTCGGCCGGGGGGCTCGGGGCAGATCTAGCGATCACCGCTCGTGCTAATCTGCGCGGGACATCGCGATCATGCGCCGAAGCTGAACCGCGAGGCGCGAGCCTTCCCGGTACTTCGGCTCGGGGAGGCGGAGATCGACACCTCGGAACACCCGGAAGTCATCGCTCCGTACGGCCTCGGGCTCCCTTCCATCGAGGTGCTCGACGTCAAAAAGCGCGCGTGGGCGCGCTTCCGTGAGATTCCCGGCGTTCATGCGGTGGGCATCGGGTGCCGAACCGTCGCCGGGACGCGGACGGACGAACCGGCGATCGTCGTGTTCGTTTCCCGAAAGAAGCCGCTCCACGAGCTGGCAGGCGCGGACGTGGTGCCGCCCCTCGTCGAAGGCGTCGCGACGGACGTGGTCGAGATGCGGCCTCCGTGGCTGATGCAAGGGCCCTCGATCCAGGTGAACCCCACGGCTCTCGGGGGGCCGGGCGGCGGATCGAGCTTCGTCCTCTCGGGCACGGATCCCGTCGCCACCGGATTGATCGTGGTCGTGACCGTGACCACGACGCCGGCCAATCCGGCGCAAAAGATTCAGAGCTTCTTTCAGTCCGCCGTCACCAACGGCAGCTCGAACCTCGCCGAGATCGCGACCGCCCTCGCCCGTTTCCCTTCGCATCGACCGGTGACGGCAACATCGTCTGGAAACACGCTTCAGGTCGTCGGCAGCGCGGGCAACACGGCCGCCGTGCACTGTTATGTGCTGACGCGGGATTCCGGTCTTTACCCCGAGCTTCGCGGCGGCATTCAACTGGGCGGCCCGAAAGGGGAGGTCGGCACGCTGGGGTGCCTCGCGACGACCGGCGCGGGTGACGTCGTTGCGCTGACCAACGAACATAACGTCTGGGATCCGGGCTATTTCTTTCCTCATCTCGCGGTCGACGCGACGCTCTCGACGATCACGATCCAGGAGTTTGCGACACCCCGCCCCGGCCGACCCCATTCTCTCGTCGTCGCTCGGTTCATCCTGCGCAACCAGCCGGAGACGATGGCGCTCTACTCGACGACCGAAACGGATACCGTTCAAACCATCGTGGCCGGCTTGATCACGGCGATCAATCAATCGGCCGCCAGCCTCGGCGTGCAGGCGAAGCCCGGCTCGTCGAGCCCCACGAAAGCGACCCTCACGCTCACCGGGCCGATCCAGCCGGACGACGTCGTGCTGTGCGAAATGTACGGACCTGTCGAGCCGGATCCGGACGCCCGTCTGCTCGTGCGGACCGTGCCGAGCCCGTCGGGGATTACGCTGACGTTTTCGGGCACTTTGACGCGGCGGAAGCGCTACGGCATCTTCGTGCGCCTGAGCCGGGGCGGCTCCCTACCTTCTCTCGGCACGTTCGTCGATCCGACCGGCAAGAGCCTCGATCAAATCGCGATCGACGTCGCCGCCGCTCTCAACGTGATCGCACCTGGGAGCGCAAGCCGGAGCGGAGCGGCAGTCACGGTCCTTAACGCTCAGGAAGTCGAGTGCGTGATCGAGCCCGATACCCGCGTCGGTCATCCGACGGCTTTCTTCCTTGGGGACCTACCGTTCCCTTGCTCGCAGCGGATCGGCCGCGTGATCGACGCCCGGTTGGAGATCGACGTCGCGCTCGTCCGCCTCGATCCCGGCATGCGATACCTACCGCGCATCGAAGGAATCGGCGCGGTCGATGGGGTCGTCCCGAAGAGCCTGCTGGCACCCGGGCTCGCCGTTCAGAAGAGGGGTGCGGCCTCCGGGATCACCACGGGCCGCATCGCGGCCACGGCGACGGAAGGCGTGATCTTCTCCTCCCGGCATGCGGGCGCAAACAGCCTGCGGCGCTACTACACGAACGCGATGGTCATCGAGTCGACGACGCGCGACAGCCCCACGAGCCCTGTCCGGCCGTTCCTCGTCGGTGGCGACTCGGGGGCCGCCGTGGTGACGACGGAGACGGGTCGGGTTCGCGTCGTCGGCTTGCTGTTCGGAGGAGACGAGGGGACGGCCGGGCTCGCATCGCCGATCGACGAGATCGTCAACGCGTTCGCGACGACCCATCAGCTCTCGTTCGACCTCGCACCGGGTCAGGATCCAAACGCCGTCCGAACGGTGCCGGCGGTGTCGGGCGCGGCTCCGCCCATCCCCCGGCAAGCTCTGCGGCAACCCGCCTTCGGCCTGCCGGAGGTCGCGGACATGATCCGTCGGCATTTCGCCGAGGGGAGAGCCCTCGTCGCCGATCATCGCCGCGCGGCGGCCATCTGGCGGAACAGCGGCGGGCCGGAGATCCTGGCCGCCCTGTTGGCGCCGCTCGACCGCCTGGATCGGCCCCTGCCGAGCGCGATCGACGGCCGACCGTTCGCGGACTGCCTCGCGCGCATTCAGCGCGCGTTCCTTCGCTATGCGAGCCCGGAGTTTTCGCGCGACTTGATCCGCTGCGTGCCGCGGATCGCGTGCGAGTCCGGTCTGACCGACTCGGAGCTGCTCGAAATCTTTCGAGCCGCACCCGCGGACTAGCCGCCATGCCGAGCCGACCGAGCACGTTCGAAGCGCTGGCGCAGCAGATCGGCTCCGCGTTGGAACCGCTCCACATTCGGCTCGCGCCCGAAAACGTGCTCGCGTTCCTCGCGGAGCTCGGGCTCCGATTCCCGCCGGACCTCCTGCAGCCGGCGTTCGTCGCGAAGTTGAACGTCGGGTCCGGGGCGGCTGGGGCGCTCGGCAATACGCTCCAGCAGCTCGCGGCGAGCCTCGCCGCAGGCAACAGCGTGGGCGTCGCCTCGAACGTCGCTCAGCTCGGCCAGGAGGTTCGAAGCCTCCTCGCGGCGCTCCCGGCGATCGGGACCGAGCTGGTCAACCGTGCCAGCTCGCTGCCGGGCATGAACGCGGCCGAGGTCACGAGCTTCGGACAACAACTTCCCGCGAGCATTCTCGGTCATGCGCTGATCTCTCACCTCGAAGAGGTCCAGCCCTGGATCGTGGGCGTCGCGAACCTTCTCGGCGTCGTCACCGTGCGCTCGGACGATGGCGATCCGCGGGACCCCGCGCATCCGGCGCACACCGTCCGAAAGCTGCAACTCTCGAAGCTCGGCGAGGCTCTGACCGCGCCGGCCGCACGGCTGAGGGCGCTATATCAATGGGGCGATCCGGGCTTCGACGGCACGAAGCTGATTCCGGCCCTCGGCACGTCATTGACTCTCTTGGGCATAAACGCCGAGATTCCGCATCCCGAGCCTCCCGATTCGTTGCGGTCCGGCTTCTTCAGCCTCAAGGCGAACACCAGTCCGCCCGGCCTCTCGGCGTCGCTGCACTACGACCTGCCTGCCGGACTCGACATCACCCTTCCGCTCGGCGGGTCGTGGTCGATCCGCGGGCAGGTGCAGGGTGACTTCAAGGCCGGTCTCGACGCGTCGATCGTGGCTCCCGCGAAGGTCTCCATGAAACCCGCCGCCGGCACCCTCTCGGGGTCGCTTGAGGTCGACCTCGTGGCGAAGGGGCCGGACCCGAATCACCCCCTCATCCTCCTCGGCGAAGCCGGCGGCAGCCGCCTGCAGACGGATTCCGTCACGCTCGGCGCCGGACTGGCGGTTCACTGGAACGCCGCCGCCGGCTCGGCCACCGGCGAGCCGTTGATCCAGATGGAGGTCCGCGGCGGCAAGGCCGTCATCGACACCTCGAACGCCGACGGCTTCATCGCGAAGATCCTCGGCGGTTTTCCGCTCGAATGCGACTTCGACTTCGGCGCCACCTATTCGATCGGGGAGGGGTTGCGTTTCCGGGGCAGCGGCACCCTCGACATCCAGCTCGTCCAGCACCTCACGCTGGGGCCGGTGGCGGTCGACAACCTGACCCTTTCGCTCGGCATCAAGGGCGATGCCTTTCCGCTCGCCGTCACGGCCGATCTCGAAACCTCCCTCGGCCCCTTGACCGCCGTGGTCCAGGGCTTGGGCTTTGAGGTCGCGATCGCGCTCCGGTCGGACAACTCGGGCAATCTCGGGCCGGTCGACATTCATCCCGGATTCCGCTCGCCGACCGGCGTCGGCCTCTCGGTCGATGCGGGCGGCTTCAAAGGCGGCGGCTTTCTGTCGATCGATACCGCAAAAGGGGAATACGCCGGCGGTCTGGAGCTCGACTTCCTGGGCATCGTCACGGTCAAGGCGTTCGGGCTCCTGAACACGAAGTTCCCCGACGGCCATCGCGGGTTCGCGCTCGTGATCATCATCTCCGCCGAGTTCCCGCCGATCCAGCTCGGGTTCGGCTTCACGCTGGTGGGCGTGGGCGGGCTGCTCGGCCTCAGCCGGACCGTGGACACGGACGCGATGCGCGACGGCATCCATCAGGGCGCGCTCGACAGCGTGCTCTTCCCGCGCGACGTCGTCGCCAACGCGCCGCGCATCGTCAACGACCTGCGCCGGCTGTTCCCGCCGTTCGAGGGGCATTTCCTGGTCGGTCCGATGGTCAAGTTCGGCTGGGGGACGCCGACCATCCTCAGCCTCGAATTCGGGCTGATCCTGGAGATTCCCCGGCCCGCCTTCGTGATGATCGGCCGGCTGCGCGCCGGGCTGCCGTTCCAGGCCCTGCCGCTGTTCGACATTCGCCTGACGTTCGCGGGCGGCGTCGATTTCGCGGCCGGCCAGCTCTGGTTCGACGCCACTCTCCACGACTCGCGGCTCCTCACCTTCGCGCTCACCGGCGACATGGCGGTGCGCCTCTATTGGAAAGAGAACGCCAACTTCATCCTCACCGTCGGCGGCTTCCATCCGTCCTACGTCCCGCCGCCGATGGGGCTCGGCTCGCTCCAACGCTTAGGCATTACGATCTTCGAGGGCCAGCCGCGGCTCCGTGCGGAGACCTATTTCGCGATCACCTCGAACACCGTGCAGTTCGGCGCGAAAGCGGAGCTGATGTACGGGATCGACATCTTCAACATCTTCGGCTTCATCGCCTTCGACGTCCTGATCCAGTTCGACCCGTTCCGCTTCGTGGCCGAGCTGACGGCGATGCTGGGGGTGCGCACCGGTTCCCACGTGTTGATGGGCATCCGGATCGACGCACTGGTCGAAGGGCCGAAACCCTGGCACGCCAAAGGCACCGGCCATTTCGAGATCAGCCTGATCATCTCGATCGAATTCGACGTCGACTTCGAAGTGAGTTTCGGCGATGAGGCGCACGAGTCGCTGCCGAAGGTCGACGTGCTGCCGCAGCTGGCGGCGGCCTTGGCCGAACCGAACAACTGGCGAGCGGTCACCCCGGCGGGAACCAACGTCCAGGTCACCCTGCGAGAGTGGAAGACCGAGCCGGGCACGGTGATCCTCCATCCGTTCGGCTCGTTGGAGGTGACCGAAAAGCTCGTGCCGCTAAACCTGCCCGTCGATAAGCTCGGCACGCAGCACATCGGCGACGGCCGCGTGTTCGGCGTCGAGCAGGTGTTGTTGGGCAAGGCGCCGGGCCAGATCGCCCCGCTCCGAGAGCAGTTCGCTCCCGCGCAGTTCATCGAGATGAGCGACGCCCAAAAGCTCTCCAGCCACTCCTTCGAGCGGTACGAGGCGGGCGTCCAAGTGGGCGGCGGCGACGCCGTGAACGCCACCTACGTCAAGCACCTCCTCCTCGAATACGAGGTCGTCTACATCCCCGAGCATAGGAAGCGGATCACCTTCAAGCTCGCGCAGGCGATCTTCAACGTGTTCCGCGGCAGCGGCGCCGTGGGGCAGTCGCCGCTGTCGGCGGCGCAGACGGCGCCCTCCGTCCTCGGCGCGCCGCGGGCGCAGGTCGTAGGCGAACAGTTCGCGGTGGCTTCGACGGTAGACCTCACGCTCCATGGCGAACGGATGGTCTTCCTCTCCGAGGCGGAGGCGCGCGCCGCGATGCGCGACGCCATCGATCGCGATCCCTCGCTGACCCACATGCTCCAGGTGATTCCGTCTACCCTCGTGAGGGCCGCATGAGCTTCGGCACGTACTCGTTTCTGCCCTGGCTGCGGCGCGGCATCGCGAACCAGCTGGAGCAGCCCGCCGCGACGGCGAGCCGCGCGGAGCTGTCGGTCACGGTGCGCGTCCGCTCGGACGTCACGACGCTCGACCTCGCGCCCAAAAAGGTCCAACTGATCGGACCGGGCGACATTCTCGGCGTCAACGCGCAGATGACCCTTCGGACCGAGCCGCGCCACGGGGTCGCGACGTTCGAGCCGAACTATCTCGCCTACGTCGATTTCTACGACGAGGACTTCGCCTGGCGCTATACGCCCGACCTCCCCGACCTCGCCCGGCACCGGCTCACCCCTTGGATCACCCTGCTGGTGTTGAAAGACGACGAGCTGACGGCGCTCAAAAAGCGGCCGCTGCCGGCGATCGAGCTGACGGCCGCCGCCCACCTCGAAGAGATCCTTCCTCCGGCGGACCAACTGTGGGCCTGGGCGCACGTGCATCTGAACGAGCCCTTGGGCAACGACGGCGCGCCGAACCTCGACCTCCTCGGCTCGCTGCTGCGGAAGAATCCCGACCTCGGGTACTGCCGCCTCCTCTCGCCGCGCCGGCTCGAACCCAACACCCGGTACCGCGCGTTCGTCATCCCGACGTTCGAGGTCGGCCGGCTGGCCGCCCTCGGCGAGCCGGTGCCCGACAACGTGCCCGGGCTGAAGATCGCCTGGGAGACCTCTCGCACCTTCCCGATCTATTACCAATGGGGGTTCGGCACCGGAGAGGCCGGCGACTTCGAGGATCTGGTGAAGGCTCTGGTTCCCCGCGACATCGACGAGCGCGTCGGCCTGCGGAAGATGGACGTGCAACAGCCCGGATTTCACCTGGCTCCGCCGACCGGGCAGCCGGGCAACGTCGTCGGTCTCGAAGGCGTTCTTCTCGCACCCACGACGAAGCACGTGCCGGTCGATCCCGCCTGCGACCTGCCCGAGACCCTCGCCGTCGAGGTCAACCGCCCGGCCGAGGCGGAGGCCACGGGCCTGCCCGCCCCTGTCCCCGGCCCCGCCCCAGACTCCGACACCGAAGACCCCCTGATCAGCATCCCGCTCTATGGCCGGTGGCACGCCCTGGTGAACCGCGTGCAGCCGTTTCCGGAGCACCGCGTCTGGATCGACGAGCTAAACACCGATCCGCGCTTTCGCGCCGTCGCGGGCATGGGAACCAAGGTCATCCAGGCGAACCAGGAGAGCTACATGAAGCTCGCCTGGGAGCAGATCGGCGACGTCCTCGGCCTGAACCGCAAGATCGCGTTCCTGCAACTCGCCGTCAAAGCGAGCGACGCGCTGTACGCGAAGAGCCTCGTCTCCTTAGCGACCGAGAGCGCGCTCGCCATCGCGTCACCGGTGATGCGAAAAGTCCTGGGAAGCCCGGTGACCGTGCACACGCTGGTGCAGCAAAGCCGCCTTCCCCGCGCGGCGCTCTCCGGCGCGATGCGCAAGCAGCTGCGCCCGCGCGGGCAGTTGGCGCGGCGCGCGTTCGGAGGTGTGGAGGAAGCGGGAACGCCGCGAGGCAACCCGCAGCCGCTCGCGGCGATGATCGCGGGATTGAACGCGGGAACGCTCACCGCCGCGCCGCCGCGGCCGGCGCCTGCCGGCGCGACATACGAGAGCACGCTTCAATCCGTCGCCGCGCGGTATTCCGACCGGCTCCGCTTCCTCGCGTCGAATCGCCTGGCGTTCCTCCTGCTCGCGCTCGCGCTGCTCGCACTTCTCGTTCTACTCGTCGCCGCGACCGCCGCAGCGCCCGTGGTGACGGTCCTCGCGCTCGCGGGCGCCGCTGCCTCGGCCATCGCCTACGGCAGGCTCGGACCGATTGCGAAGGCGATCGCGACCGTCGATGCGTTCCAGCCGCAGGCGCTCACCCCTGAGGCGATCGCGGCGTTGCCGGAAAACGACGCCTTCGTGCTGTCGGCGGCCAATTCGGAGGCACTGACGACACCCGCGGCGCCCGCGAGGTCTCCGACCGGCGGACCCGATTCAGTGCAAGGAGCGGCGTTCCGCCAAGCGGCGCTCCGGTTCAACGCTCTGCTCGCCGACCGTCCGGCGCCGCTCGTCGCCCGCGAGCCTCTGGCGCTCGCGTCCGTGCACGCGAAAATGATCCAGGCGTTGCAACCCGCGCCCGCGTTCGGCGCCCGCCACTCAGAAAGACTGTCGGTCGCGCGCGAACCGTTCTCTCACTACGTCGCCGGCTATCACGACGCCGTGCCCAAGCCCGCGGAGCCGCGCTTCGTTCCGGTGATGGCCTACCCGGACATCAAGCTCCCGATGTACCGGCCGCTCAAGGATCTCCAGAAGGACAACTTCGTCCCCAACCTCCACCTGGTGCCGCCGGACACGATCTCGCTCATGCTCACCAACCCGCCGGTGATCGAGTCCTACATGGTCGGCCTCAACCACGAGTTCGCCCGCGAGCTGCTCTGGCGCGAGTACCCGACGGATCAGCGGCCCAGCACGTTCCGGCAGTTCTGGGACGCGTCGCACTACGTCCCCACCGAGAAGCTCTCCGCCGAAGAGCTGGCGGAGAAGATCCGCGACATCCGCCGCCTTCACGAATGGCCGGCCGAGACCCCCCTCGGCACGCACCTCAACCGCCAACCGGCGGACAGCCGGCCGCGCGTCGTCCTGGTCATTCGCGGCGAGCTGCTGAAGCGGTATCCCAACACCATCCTGTACGCCCAGAAGGCGCGCTGGGGAGGTCCGCCCGACCACCAGGACCACCTTCTGCTCTACGATCAGACCGGCGAGAAGGCGGACCCGCAGGTCGCCGATCCGAACTTCCGGTACCCGATGTTCCGCGCCCAGGTGGAGCCGGACCTCTATTTCGTCGGCTTCGACCTGCTGCTCGACGAGGTGCGCGGCGACCCGGCCCTCGAAGAGACCGCCGCGTCGCGCGCCCGCACCAACCCCGATCGCCTCGGCTGGTTCTTCGTCCTCCAAGAGGCCGTGGGCGAGCCGCGATTCGGGCTCGACGAGCATGCCGTCACCTCGACCGACGACGCGAAGACGCCGAAGTGGGACAACTTGTCGTGGGAGAACCTGGGGCCTGCCGTGAAGATCATCGACCTCGCGAAACCGTTCGCCAGCGAGCCGCCCCACCCCATGTTGACCGACGGAGCGAGCTGGAACAGCCATGCCGCCGACCTCGCCTTCATCCTCTATCAGAAGCCCGTGCTGGTGGCGATCCACGCCCGGGACATGCTGAAAAATCTCAAGGCGCCAGCGTAGAGGCCCATGGCAGAAAACGACAACCTCGAAGAGATCCATCGCGCCGCCGCGGCCGCCCGCGAGGTGCGGGACGCCGCGCGCGCCGGCCTGCGCAAGAGCGCGCTGCGCCTTCAGACCGTCGAGCGCGAATTGGCCGACCTGCGCCGCCGGACGACCCGGGACCCGCAGGACCCGGGCGCCCGCGCCGTCGCCGAGCTGGAGCGCGAGCAAGCCGCCCTTAGCGAGAGCGTGAACGTGGACCGGCGCGGCCTCGCCGCCGGCCGCGAGCGGGTGAACGCCGCGCTCCAGCCGTTGTTTCTCGACCCCGAGCTGCGGGTCTCCCAGCTCGACGACGAAGCGCCTTTCGTCCTGTTTCCGGTGCGCATCGAGACGAAGTTTGCGGACTCGGCCAACGGCGCCGAGCTGCGCGTGCGCATCTTCCCCGACGACATCGCCGTCGCTCACCACGAGAAGGCGCTCACGGCCGGCGAACGAGACATGGGCGAGAGCTACTGGCGCTCCCGCGCGCTCGCCAACGCCGCGGCCACGGCGGAAGAGCGCGAGAAGCAGCAGCGCGGCGCATGGAACGCGATCGCCTCGCGCTATGGCGCCTATCGCACCGGCTGGATCACGAAATCGACCCAGCCGGACGATTGGTCCGACGCTTCGACCGATCCCAAAGCGTTGGTTTTTCCGGTGCTGGAGACGAAGCCTCTCGGCTGGAGCGACACGCCGCGATCTCCGGTGATGCCGGACCGGTTCGCGGTCGTGCTCGAACGCGGGAAAGACTCGCGCACCGTCTGGGGCAACCTCGTGCCCGACGATCTGCCGCTGGGGCCCGATCCGCTCCAAGCCGAGGGCTTCCTCACCCGCGACGAGACGACCCACCGGCTGAAGATCTCGGACGACTTGCGCTGGCTGATCGACTTCGCCCAGGCCGAGGCGGTCGGGATGGGCGTGCGGATTCCGCTCACGCGCGTCGAAAGCATCGAGGGCTTCAGCCGGATTCTCGTCATCGGCCTCCGGCTCTCCACCGATCGCGCCGGCAGCGCGGGTTTGGTCTCCCGCCTGTTCGAAAGCCACCGCTACAGCCAGGGCGTATCGATCGTGCCGCAGGGGACGCCGACCAACAACACCGACGAGGCGCGCTCAGGGCTCGCGACACCGGGCGAGTCCGTCGATGAGACCTACCTGCTGGAGCACGATCCGAAACCGTTTCCGACCTCGACCGAGCCGATGCGCCGATTGGACGGCGAGCGCCTGGCCGACGCTCTCGGCCTACCGCTCGATCTCGTGCGCACGCTGCCGAACGCGCAGGGCGCGGACATCGCCGAATCGGTGGCGATGAACCGCGCGCTCTGGAGCGGCACGCTGGGAAATTTCCTCGCGGAGATGCTCGAAGGCGCGTTTTCGGCCGCCGACGTCCGTCGGGTACAAAGCTTTCTCACCGAGTGGGTCCACGGCCGCGGGCTGGTCCCCGCGCTACGCGTCGGCTCGCAGCCCTACGGAGTCGTGATCACCAGCTCCTTCGACGACTGGGCGTGGAGCGAGATCGAGCGCGGCGACGACGGCGATTTCTGGGATCGGCTGCAAACGCAGCTCGGCCTCCTGCGGGAGCATTGGACACGGGTCGCCAAGTCGGACGTGCGGTTCGTCGGCAAGCGAGAAGGCAGCGGCAAGCTCCTCGATCCGTTCGAGACGCTGATCGACATAGTGGGTCTGCAAGCCAGCTCGGTCGAATTCGAGTCGCGCACCGGCGTGCCCGACTCCTACTTGAAGGCGCTCGCGGCATACGCCGGCAACGATCCGGATTTGGTCAAGAATTGGATCGCCAACGCGAAGAACCTCCGCGATGCCGATCTCGCCAACGTGCACCTCCCGCGGAGCGACAAGAAGGCGCTGCCGCACGTGCTCTTCCTCGAAAAAGCGGAGAGAGTGACCTCTCCAATCATCGATGGCGATCCGGCCGTTCCGCTGTCGGAAACGCGGACGATCCGCCCCTACGACGGCGTGCCCGCGCACAACTACATCTCCTGGCTCGCCACCGCGTCGAGCGCCGATCTTGCGAACCAGAACTTTCCGGGCGCCGACGGCAAGCTCGTGCCGCGGCCCACCGCGCTGCTCTACAAGCTGCTCCGCGTCTCGACCCTCGCCGAGCTGTACACGTCGAGCCGCCTGCTCACCGAACGCGTGCGCGCCGACGTGTTCGAGGAGATCGCGAAAGTGGGAGATATCGCGAACATCGCAGAGCCGGCCTTGATGCCCGGGCACTTCGCTCTGGTTGATACGGCGAAGATCGGCCTGACCGCCACCAGCCTCTCGACCGGCGATTACCTTCTCGACCATGCGCGGGCGGCGACGCCGATTCTGCAAAAGCCGCCGGAGGCGGCAGCGCTCGCCGCTCTCACGGAGGCGTTGACCCTGTTGGCGGACCTGCCGACGGCGCGGCTGGAGCGGCTGCTCGCCGAGCACCTCGACGTCATGTCGTACCGCCTCGACGCCTGGCTGACGGGCCTGTTCGCCCGCCGCCTGGCCTACCAGCGGCACCGCCAGCAGACGCCGGGGACCCATCTCGGCGCCTACGGCTGGGTCGAGGACGTGCGGCCGGCGAAAGATCGCCGAATGGTCCAGGCCGCGCAGATTCCCGGCGAGCTGCAACCGGCGATCGACGGGCCGGTCGTCACCTACGCGAACAACGGCGGCTTCGTCCAGGCGCCGTCGCTGACCCACGCGGTCACCGCGGCCGTCCTGCGCAACGCGTACCTAACCCACGCCGAAGACACCGTGGACGCCGTGGATGCCAAGGACGGCAAGGCGCGCCGCATGGCCGTCAATCTATCTTCCGCCCGCGTGCGCATGGCGCTCTCGTACATCGAGGGACTTCAGAACGGGCAGGAGCTGGGCGCGCTGCTCGGCTACCAGCTCGAACGCGGACTGCACGAGCGGCATCCGCGCATCGAGCTCGACCACTTCATCTACGTGTTACGCCAGCGGTTCCCGCTGATCTCGAAGAAGCTGACCTCGGCGCCGGACAGCACGGCGGCCGAGGTGATCGAAGCGCGGAACGTCGTCAACGGCTACGATCTGCTCGATTTCGTAAAAATCAAGGATTACCCATACGAGATCACCGGCCTGCCGCCCGCGAATGGCACCGCCGCGGAGGCGAAGCAGGCGACCGCCATCGGCGAGGAGGTGGACCGGCTGCGCGACGCGATGGACGCCATCGCCGACCTCCTGCTCGCCGAAAGCGTCCACCAGGTCGTGCAGGGCAACTACGCCCGCGCCCGCGGCGCCGTCCAGGCTCTCACCGACGGCGAGCAGCCGCCGCTTCCCGAGGTGGTGCAGACGCCGCGCATGGGCCAATCCCTCACCCATCGCGTCGCGCTGTATCTGGATCCGGCGGCGGTCGCGGGCTGGCTTATGACTCTTACTCCGCGCGCGGCGGCGAACGCCCCTCTCAACCACTGGCTGTCGACCGTGCTCCCCCCCGCGGCGGACATCCAGTGGCGGATCACCTTGAGCGGCGGCGCGCCGGAATTCTTGAGCGTCGCCTCGCTCGCGCTCGAACCGATCGACCTCGTGCTGATGTGCGGCGAGCGCCTCGGGGATCTGACCAGCCCGCTCGAACAGCTGCTGATCCGCGATTTCCGCATCGCGCACGGCGTCGCGGACGACGTCGCGACGTTCGCGTTCGAGAAGACCGACCCGACGATCCCCGACGCGAAATCGCTGGTGTTCGATCCCGACAGCGCGCAGTCCGGCAAGCCTTCGCTGGGCAGCCTGCTCCCGCTGCTCAAGGCTCTCCGGCGTCTCGTCACCGGCGCGCGGCCGTTGGGTGCGACCGATCTGATGCGCCCCACCGAGGCGCAGCACGCGCACCCGGAAAATCCTAACGGCACCGACGGAGCCACCGCGCCTTTGAAGGACCTGGGCGAGCTGAAAGGCCGCCTCGAAGCCGCGCACACCGCGCTTACGGCGATTCAAGCCCAGTTGCAGGCGCGGGTCGCCACCCTGGCCCCCCTCGCCGAGGCGCTCGAAAAGGATCCGGATCTCGCCGTGCAGCCGGCGTGGAGCGCGCTGGTACCGCAGTTGCGCACGATTCTCCGCAGTCTCATTTTGTTCGGCATGCCGGAAGCCCTGCCCTCCGACGGGCTCGCCATCAGCCGAGCGCTGGTCCGCACCGACTTCGCGCAAGCTGCGAGCGTTCAGCATCTCGTCGAGGAGAGGCTCGCCCGGTCTCGCGAGCTTCTCGACACCGCGTTCCCCGCTCCCCCGCCGGGCGACCCCGCGGAGGTGGCCCGGGCGATGGGCGCGCGGGTGGCCGCCCGCATGGACGCCTATACCGAAGCCGCGCGGCTGTTGCTCGGCGCCGACTACGTCCCCGTGCCGCTGTTTGCCGCTCACGCCGAAAGCGTACCCGAGCTGACCCAAGCAGCCGCCGTGCCGGTCGAGAGCGACGCGCTGGCGATCGAGTCGTGGCAGCAGGCGATCGCTCACGTCCGCCCGGTCCTTGCGGCGTGGGATCTCCTTGCGACCTATCGGGATTGGCTGGGCGAACCGCCGCTCGATCTCGTGCCGCTCCAACTGCCGGTGGCGCCGGGGGCGAAATGGATCGGCGGCACGTACGGCGACACGGTGAGCGCCGCCGACGTCGTGTCGATCGCGATCCACCCGGTCCCCGCGAGCTTCGCCTCCCCGATGGCCGGCTTGCTGATCGACGAATGGACGGAGCTGGTGCCGTCGCCGAACGTGACCACCGGCATCGCCATGCACGTCAATCGGCCGAACGCCGTGGCGCCGCAGGCCCTGCTGGTCGCGGTGGCGCCGCGGCAATCGGGACAGTGGGCGTTTTCCGATCTCGTCGCGATCCTCCACGACACGCTCGATCGCGCGCGGCTCCGCGCCGTCGAGCCCGACGACATCGGTTCGCCCTATTTTCAGGCGCTGCCGCCGATCGTGGCCGCGTTCGACGATTCGATGCTGATGGCGGCGGCGAAGTTTTCAGGAATCGCGGCTCTCAAGGTCGAGCGCTAGAAGGCCGAACCGGCGAGGAACGCTCCCATGGCGAAGTCTCAAATCGAAAACGCGATCGACCTGATGCACGCCGAGGTGAGGTTCCCGCCGGCGATCGTCGGCTGGAACCGCCTCGAAGGCAGGCCGCGGACGGCGCAGTTCGATCGCGCGCTCCGCGCCGAAGTGCGCGACGCGCTCTGGTTCCTCACCCGCCAGTGGCAGTTCGGTGAATTCAAAGGGGAAGACGCCGGCTCGCCGGTCGAGGTCCGGACGGCCGTGCGGGTCGATCCGCTCCAGCACTATGCCGTCCACGGCCAGGGGGCGATCGCTTATGACCCGGAGGTGGCGCTCGAAGCGCACGTCGAGCGAGAAAAGGTCGCCTTCGATCTGGTGATCCATTCCCAGGTCACGCGAACGTTCTGGCGCTTGATCGACGCCGTGGTCAAGACGCAGCCCACGATCAAGGCGATGTATCTAGCGGGCTACCCTCTCCTAGCGGTCGCAGGCGTCGCCGACCCCGACGGGGAGCACGCTCTCCAAATCGGCCTCACCCGCACGCTCGATGCCGGGAAGCTGCTCGACGAAACGGTGGGCACCGCGCACGACGCAAGGGTCGACGGATTCGCGCTCCCGGCCGCCGACAAGGCTCTCCTCAAGCAGGCGGGGCGCGACCTGCGCGCCTGGTTCTTCGCCCAATTCAGTCAGCCGAGCAGCGATCTGGGCGATTCCAGCGACCCCAGCGCTTCCGGAGACATGGCCTGGAACGCGCGGTTCCTCGAATACCAGTTCGCCGTCGCGACCGACACGGCCGACCGCGGCCAGACGGTGCTGCTCGCCGACCAGTACGCGAACGGGCACCTCGACTGGTTCGCTTTCGATGTCGATGCCGCACCCGCGGCGGCGCTCAACCGCAAGGACGGCAGCGCCGCGGTGCCGACTCCCGCCAACGTCACTCCCCTTTCGTTCATCCCCGCTCCCGTCTCGTTCGGCGGCATGCCGAGCCACCGTTATTGGGAGATGGAAAGCCGGCAGATCGAGTTCGCCGACATCGACGCCCACACGA
>JBDTZG010000132.1:0-5142 GCA_040005235.1 Acidobacteriota bacterium
CCGGCGCATAGGCCCGGACCGGTTCGTTGACGGGCGTGGGAACGCGGAAACGACCGTGGGACATGAGGTTGGGCTCCTGAAGGCGCCGGAGCGCCGGGATTTCGGCGTGGGACCGCGATTCGCCACGACGGGGCGAATCCCCCGGATCGTAGCCCGGCGGCGCGCGCCGGGGCAACGGGTGGCCAGCTCCCCCAGTCGACCCAGGCCTCCAGCCTGGGCTAACGTGACGCGGCCCGTTGGGCCGCCCGCCCTCCGAACGACGATTACGGCCTGAAGGGCCGTGTCACGTTAGCCCAGGCTGGAGGCCTGGGTTCGCGGCCTGGGTCGGCAGGAGGGTTCGGCCTGCCTCAATCCCACGCATACCGTTCGTCGTATTCCACTCCGTGGCGATGAAGGAGTCCACGCATCTCGTCCTGAAACGAAACCTCCCGGTGATGCGCCTCCTGGTTTTCGATGTAGCGGATCACCGACTCCATTTGCGACGGACTGACCGAAAAGGCCCCGTAACCATTCTGCCAATGAAATTCCGCCAGATCCGGGCGCTGGAGCTTGATCCATTTGGACGAGCTGGTCTTGATGATCTCCACGGCTTTGGCGATCGACAAAGTGCGCGACAAGCCGAAGAAGAGATGGACATGGTCCTCGACACCACCGATCCGGATCGTCGGGCAATCGTGATCGCGCAGAACCGTGCCGAGGTACTGATGGACGGCCGATCGCACTTCGGGCACAAGGAGCGGTGCACGATATTTCGTGCTGAAGATGACGTGAACCAGGAGACGCGCCAGAGACTGGGGCATGGTTTCAGGCGTGATCGGTTAATTCCGTTGATCGAGAATTGCACGGGATCGTAGCTCGGCGGTGCGGGTAATTCCAACTCCGGCCTTTCAAGAACCCCGCGAAACCTCCACCCCCGCGAACCCAGGCCTCCAGCCTGGGCTAACGTCACGCGGCCCTTCAGGCCGCCCGCCCTCCGAACGACGATTACGGCCTGAAGGGCCGTGTCACGTTAGCCCAGGCTGGAGGCCTGGGTCGGCATGGGTTGGCGGGGTTCACGTGACGCGGCCCGTTGGGCCGGCACTCTCAATGCGGAATGTGGCTCAATACCAAGGCGATCAAAGCCGGCAACGCCTGGATATAGAGAATCTTCTTGCCCACGGTCGCCGCCCCGTAGAGGCCGGCGATCAGGACGCAGGTGAGGAAGAAGATGCGGATCCAAATCCCCTCGGGTCCGAGGATCAGGCTCCAAATCAGACCTGCGGCGAGGAAGCCGTTGTAGAGCCCCTGGTTGCCCGCGAGGGTCTTGGTCGCCTCGGCCATTTCGGGGGTGAGACGGAAGGTCTTCCGGCCGAACGGCGTGGTCCAGAGGAACATTTCCAAAACCAGGAAGTAGAAGTGTAGCGCGGCGACGAGGCCGACGAAAATCAGGGTGAGAGTCGAGATCACGGGCGCGTCTCCTCTACCTTCAAGGGTTTGACCCGAGTCTATGCCGAAACGCGAAACGCGGAGTGGGGCGATTCTAAAAAGGGCGGACTGCGTAAGGAGGGAGATTTGGTCGGGGCGAGAGGATTTGAACCTCCGGCCTCACGGTCCCGAACCGTGCGCTCTACCAAGCTGAGCTACGCCCCGACGGTTCCTGCGGCGTATCGGCGAGACGAGCGTACAGAGACGCCGGCCTCGCTGCGGGAGGCGAGAAGATACCGCGAGGCTGCGTGGCGGTCAAGTTTCTCATAGGCGGATTACTGCCTGGGGTACAATGCCGTCGAATCGTAGCGAGGAGGGTTCCCGAATGTCGATCCGCACTCTGTCGGAGCTGTTCCTGCATGCCATCTCTCTCGGCAAGCCGGACTGCCTGATGCACAAAGTCGAAGGGACGTATCGGCCGATCTCGTCGGCGGAGCTGGGCGATCAGGTGTTCCGCCTGGCGAAGTCTTTCGAGGAGCTGGGGGTCCGGCGCGGCGACCACGTCGCTTTGATGTCGGACAACGGTCCCCATTGGGCGGCGACCGACTTTGCGATCCTCGGGCTCGGCGCTGTGCTGATTCCGATCTACCCGACCCTCACGCCCGATCAGGCGTCCTATATCGCCAACGACTGCGGCGCGCGGATCGTCATCGCCGAGACCGAAAAGCACCTCCAGGGCTTCCTCGAACACAGCGCGGGATTGGAGAAAGTCGAGAAGTTCGTCCTGATCAAGGGGACTTCGGACGATCCCCGGGTCGTCTCGTTCTCCGACCTGATGCAAAAGGGCGCCGGCTACGACCGGGCGAAGTTCGAAGCCTCGGCGCGCGCGAGCCAGCCGGAGGATCTCGCGACGTTCATCTATACCAGCGGTACGACCGGCCAGCCGAAGGGCGTGATGCTCACCCACGGCAACATCGTGTCGAACCTGCTCGCCGCGGCCGAGCTGTTCCCGGCGGTCGGCGCCCAATCGACCGCGCTTTCCTTCCTGCCGCTCTCCCACTCGTTCGAGCGGACGGTCGATTATTTCTACTATTACAAGGGCGTCACCATCGCCTACGCCGAGTCGGTCAACACTGTGCCGCAGAACCTGCAAGAGGTGAAACCCCACCTGTTCGTCTCGGTCCCCCGGGTCTACGAGAAGTTCCTAGCCCGAGTGAACGAAGGGGTGGCCGCCGCTTCGCCGATCCGCCAGAAGATGTTCCACTGGGCGGTGGGCGTGGGCAAGCGGGCGATCGAATATCGCCTCAAAGGGACCCGTCCGGGCGGTGTGCTCGGAATCCAGCTTTCGATCGCCGACAAGCTCGTGTTCAGCAAGGTGAGGACCCGCCTGGGCGGCCGATTCGAGATCGCACTCTCGGGCGGCGCCCCCCTCGGGCGCGACATCGCCGAGTTCTTCTGGGGCGCCGGGATACCGATCTATGAAGGGTACGGCCTGTCGGAGACCTCGCCGGTGATCTCGGTCAACTCCCCCGGGCATGCGAAGCTCGGCACGGTCGGCCGCGCGGTGCGCGACGTCGTGGTGCGGATCGCCGAGGACGGCGAGATCCTGTCCAAGGGACCGAACATCATGAAGGGCTATTGGGGCCTCCCCGAGGCGACCAAAGAGGCGATCGACGCCGACGGCTGGTTCCACACCGGCGACATCGGCGAGGTGGACGGCGAAGGCTTCCTGCGCATCACCGACCGGAAGAAAGAGCTGATCGTCAACGCCAACGGCAAGAACATCGCCCCGGCACCGATCGAAAACTCGCTCAAGGCGAGCCAGTACATCGCCCAGGCGGTGGTGATCGGCGACCGGCGGAAGTTCCTCTCCGCGCTCCTGGTCCCCGATTACGACAACCTCAAGGGATGGGCCGGCAAACAGGGCCTGCCCACCGAGCGCGCGGCACTCTTTGCCCGTAGCGAAACGCGCGCGCTGCTCGCGCAAGAGGTCGGCACGGTCAACAAGAAGCTCGCGAAGTTCGAGCAGATCGTCGCCTGGGAGATCCTCCCCGACGAGTTCACCATCGAGACCGGCGAGCTGACCCCGACGATGAAGGTCAAGCGGCGGGTGATCAACCAGAAGTACGGCGACGTGATCGACCGGCTCTACGCCGAAGCCGACGCCAAGCACGGCGGTTAGGAGACGGTGAATGTCTGAGGCGTTGCGCTTGGCGTTGGGGGGCGAACGCCTCGCCACCCTGACGTTCGACCTGCCCGACAAGCGGGTCAACATCTTTCAGCCCTCGGTGTTCGCCGAGATCGAGCGTGTGCTCGCGGAGCTTTCGCGTCCGGAGGTCCGGCGCGAGATCGGCTGCCTGGTGCTCGCCTCGGGCAAGCCCGGGACGTTCATCGCCGGGGCCGACGTGCAAGCGATCGCCTCGGTCACCGACCCCGCGGAGGTCGCCGAGGCGGTGCGCGCCGGGCAGCGCCTGTTCGCCGCCTGGGAAGCCCTCCCGTTCCCCACCGTCGCGGCGATCTCTGGCGTCTGCTTAGGGGGCGGCCTTGAATGGTCGCTCGCTTCGACCTACCGCGTCGCGAGCGACCGGGCGGACGTGCGCATCGGCCTGCCGGAAACGCGCATCGGCATCCTCCCCGCCTGGGGCGGTTCCACTCGGCTGCCGCGCCTGGTGGGGCTCACCGCGGCGCTCGACATCATCCTCGCGGGCAAGGCGGTCTCCGGGAAAAGCGCCCTCAAGATGGGCCTGGTCGACGCTCTCCTGCCGGACGCCGGATTCTTCGACCGGGTCCGCGACTTCGCGCTCTCGGTGCGCGACAAAAAAGAACGGCCGGCCCGGAAGACGAGCTTCAAGGCCGCACTGCTCGACGGCAATCCGCTCGGCCGCCGGATCGTCTTCGGCCAGGCGCAAAAACAGCTTGCGAAGACCACCAAGGGGCAATATCCGGCGCCGGGCAAAGCGCTCGAAGTCGTGCGGATCGGCCTCGAAGAGGGGGCGCCCGCGGGCTACGCGGCGGAAGTGCGCGCTGCGGCCGAGCTGGCGGTGGGTCCCGTGGCGAAGAACCTCCTCCATCTGTTCTTTTTGACCGAAGAAGCGAAGCGCGAAACCGGCATTCCCGGCGCCGCGCCGCGGCCGGTCCATTCGACCGCGGTGGTCGGCGCGGGGGTGATGGGCGGCGGGATCGCCCAGTTGATCGCCGATCAGACGAGCTTGCACGTGCGGATGAAGGACGTGCGCCCCGAGGCGCTCGCCCTCGGGATGGCGCATGCCAGGCAGCTGTTCGATTGGAGCTTGAAGCGCCGCCGGATCTCCAAAGCCGGCATGCAAAAGAAGCTCGCCCTCCTCGCGCCGACGCTCGACTACGTCGGGTTCGAGCGCGTGGACCTGGTGGTCGAGGCGGTGATCGAAAAGCTGGAGATCAAGCAGGAGGTCTTCCGCGAGCTGGCCGCCCACGCGGCCCCCGGCGCCGTGCTCGCCTCGAACACCTCGTCGCTGCCGATCGCCGAGATCCGCGCGAAGACGCCTTTCCCTGAGCGGGTGGTCGGCATGCACTTTTTCAACCCGGTCCACAAGATGCCGCTGGTCGAGGTGATCGTCCCCGAAGGGTGCGATCCGGCCGCGGCCAACGCCATCTTCGACCTCACCCGGCGGCTGGGCAAGACGCCCGTGCTGGTCAAGGATTCGCCCGGCTTCCTGGTCAACCGCCTGTTGATGTTCTATTCGACCGAGGCGCTCTGGC
>JBDTZG010000133.1:0-5048 GCA_040005235.1 Acidobacteriota bacterium
TTTCTCGGGGCGGCGCACGAGGTTACGCTGCTCGCGCCGAGGGGCGGCCACGCGCCTCTCTCCCTCGGACCCAAACTTCGGGTCGAAACGTACGAGCCGCCGGGTCGGCTCGCCCAGGCGATCGGCGTCCTCGGCGCGCTGTTTTCGGGCCGGCCGCTTCAGTCGGGGCTGTTTCAGAGCGGCGATCTGGCGCGGAAGCTCCGCGCCCTCGCGCCTCGACACGAACTTGTCGTGCTTCAGCTCGAACGTCTGGTCGGTCACCTTCCCGATCTCGGGGGGACACCCCTGGTCGTCGATCTGATCGACAGTTTGGCGTTGAACCTAGAGCGACGGGCGGTTTTCGATTCTAGGCTCTTGCGCCCCGCCTTGCGGTTCGAGGCCGGTCGGCTGCTCGCCGCCGAGCGCCGCCTAGCGGAACGGGCCTCGAAGCTCTTGGTCGTCTCCGAACGGGATTGTCGCTACCTCGAACAGCGTCTCGGCCAGACTCTGGTGTTGAAAATCGAGGTCGTGCCGCTTGCGATGCCGGTCCCCGAGGATCTGCCGCCCACTCTGAAGCTGTGGAAGAAGCCAGGGCGAGAGCCAGCGTTCGAGTTGGCCGCCGCAGGCGTTCGGCCGATCCTCGCGATCACCGGCAATCTCGGCTACTTTCCGACGGTCGATGGCGCTCTCTGGTTTCTCCGCCAAGTTTGGCCTGCCGTACGGGCCGCGCGCCCCGAGGTTCGATTGCAGCTCGCGGGAGCCCGCCCCCCGGCAAGGCTGCGCGCCGCGATTGCACGGGCGAGTGCCGAGCTGATCGAGTCGCCGCCGGATCTGCGCGCGGCGCTTAAAGGTGCGACGCTTGCCCTGGCGCCGATGCGGGCGGGTTCCGGCCTGCCGGTGAAAATCCTCGAAGCCTGGGCGGCCGGGGTACCCGTGGTCGCGACCCCTTGGGCCGCCGCGGGAGTCTCCGGCCGGACCGGGGAAGATTGCGCCGCGGTCGAGCCCGACCCTGCCACTTGGTGTCGAGAGATCCTACGTCTGCTCGACGATCCGACCGAGCGAGGCCGGCTGGCCGAGAGCGGTCGTCGGCGGCTCGCGGCCGAGTATGGCGCGGAGTCTGTGGGTGCCCGGTGGAGGGAAGCGCTCGCCCCCCTCTTGGCGTAGAGTCCGCCGATGGAACGCATTCGCCGCCCCCTCACCGCCGGGGAAGAGATTGCCAACAGCGTCACCCACGGATTGGGCCTGATCCTCTCCCTGATCGGCTTCCCAGTCCTGTTTTTCGCCGCCTCCGGGCGCCAAGATCCCTGGCAACTGGTGGGTTACGCCGTGTTTGCGACCTCGCTGGTCTTTCTTTACGGCATCTCGACGCTCTATCACGCGGTGAAGCCCGGTCGGGCGAAGCAGATCCTGCGGGTGCTCGACCATTCCGCGATCTACCTGTTGATTGCCGGGACCTATACGCCGTTCACCCTCGGCGTGCTTCGCGGCACCTGGGGTTGGACGCTGTTGGGGCTGATCTGGGGCCTTGCCGTGTTCGGCGTTCTATTCAAGAGCCTGCTGGGCATTCGCCTGCCACGCGCCTCGATCGTCCTCTACATTCTGATGGGCTGGCTGGCGGTGGTCGCGATCCGCCCCTTGGCCGCCCAGCATGACGGCGCGGCGCTCCATTGGCTGCTTGCGGGCGGCATCCTCTATACGGCCGGGGTCGTTTTCTACACCTGGGAGCGCCTGCGTTACCACCACATGTACTGGCACCTGTTCGTGCTCGGCGGCAGCGTCTGCCACTTCCTCGCCGTGCTCTGGTACGCCGCCCCCGCGGCGTAGGTCTCGTAGGCTACGAGGATCCGTCGCCCGTCGGAATGGACGCTAGCAGCGGCCGATCCCACTCGGGTTCGACCTCCGTGACCGCGGCGAGCAGCGCCAGGCCGACCCCGGCCGCGCCGTTGAGCAGGCCGGGCGACGCCTTCCGGACCATGTTGCCGTCGTTGTCCGGCTCCCAGAAGAGGTACCCGCCAATCCCGTTCCCCGGCTCGCGGAGGTCCAAGGCGCGGGCGAACCAGGTGCGCGCAGCATCGGCGAAGACCGCATCGCCGGTGGCGTGGAACAGACGGTGGAACAGATGGCCGTTGCCGGCCGCCCCGTGGCAGACACAGGCGTCGCCCGATGTTTTGGCGGCCGAAAGATCAGGAAAGGGAAGAGGGCGAAGGGCGGATTTCCGGCCGAGATCGAGCGCCGCGCGCTCCCAGTCGGCCCGGCCGAGGCGGCGCGCCACGTCGAGCAGCGTAGCGGTGATGCCGAGGTCGCCGTAGCACCAGCCGAGGCCCGTCGGTTTCGGCTCGGTGCCCGGCCAGACATGGTAAGGAAAGCGGGAGACCGCCTCCTCCGGCAGACGCTGGGCGAGGAGCCAGGACACCCCCCCCTCGATCAGCTTGCGAGCGGTCTCTCGTTCGACTCCGGCGGCGTACGCCACGGCCAGCGCGCCGAGGGCTCCGGGCACGCCGTGCGCGACCCCGAGGTTGAAATTTCCCTCGGGAAAACGCTTCTCCTCGTCGGGGGAGAGATGCTCGGGGCGCGTCCGCCAGGAGATCCCATCTGGCCGCTGCTCCGCGGTTTCGGCGAAACGGGCGACGATTCGCGCCAGGCAGTCCGCGCCCAAGGGCGACGGCATTCTCTCGCGCGCCCAGACGGCGAAACCGGCCAAGCCCGCGATCAGGTCGTAGTCGCGGGTCCAGGGGGACGAGTCGAGGTACTCCTCCAGGCGGGTCGCGATCTCCCGGCCTGGATCGTCGGGGTCCGAGTCGCTCTTCAGGAAGTGCTCGATCGTCCAGGCCAATCCGGTGAAACCGCCGTGAAGGGCCGGGAGCGCATGGACCGTCCGAAGATTTTCAATCGCGAGGTCGAGCGCCGCGGGAACGGCGTCTTGCGTAGGCAGGCTGAGGCCGGACCGCTCGAAGTAGGAGAGGAAGAGCGCGATGCCGGCATAGCCGTCGAGGCCGAACCAAGAATGGCCCGACGACCCCGACTCCGCCGTCTCGACGAGATGGCAGAGGTCGCCCGCGATGGCGCGGATGGCTTCGGTCGCCAGATCGGCCGCCGAGCCGCTCAGCACCGGAGCCCACTTTACGGGATGGGTCATGAAGAGATGAGAGATGGGGCGAAAGCCGCGACACCTCGGCCCTCGCCCCAGGGGTGACCTACGGGCAGCACTCCGTGCAGCGCTTGGTGGCGAGGGTCTGGCAGACCGGCGTGCAAGTTGCACAGGTTCCACAAACCGACAACTCCGTCGCGGCGCCCTGGACCTCTCCCAAGCTGCGGTTGTCCAGCCCTCGGACCGTCTCTCGGTTCAACTCGAGCTTCTTGATCTTGCGGTTCATACAAGTACTCCTTTCAGAAGCTCCTCTCGGCCGTGAGAGTACTTTCACAAGGACCCCCCCCGCAAGGAAGACGCAACGATCGGCGACATCTGTGCCACGAACGGACCGTTTCTGGTGTCGAATGGCTCCGCGAAGCCCAAGCGAGCAAGGCGGTTCGCCCCTTGACAGCCGTTCAGCTCCCGCTTATCCTGCTGGCAGTCGTCGCCGGAGAGTGCTAACAGCCGTTTCGTCGGCAGCCCCTGCGATCGAGTTAAGGCAGTCCAATCCATAGAAGACCTTCGAAGGAGGTATCGAGCCGTGAATATTCGTCCCCTTCACGATCGGGTAGTCGTCAAGCGTATTGAGCAGGGTGAGCAGGTCCGCGGAGGCATCATCATCCCGGATACCGCCAAAGAGAAGCCGCAGGAGGCCGAGGTCGTGGCCGTGGGTCCGGGCAAACTGAACGACGAGGGCAAGCGGATGCCGATCGACGTCAAGGCCGGCGACCGCGTGCTGATCGGCAAGTATTCGGGCAGCGAGATCAAGATCGACGGTGAAGAGCTCGTCATCCTCCGCGAGGACGAGATCTTGGCCGTGGTCGGATAACCAACTACTACGACCTCAGGGAGGTTTAAAAATAACCATGGCCAAACAGATTACCTACTCCTCTGACGCGCGGGCCGCGATCCTTCGCGGCGTCAACAAGCTCGCCGACGCGGTCAAGGTCACCCTCGGCCCGAAGGGCCGTAACGTCGTCATCGAAAAGAAGTTCGGTTCGCCGACGATCACCAAGGACGGCGTCACCGTCGCCAAGGAGATCGAGCTTTCCGATCCGCTGGAAAACATGGGCGCCCAGATGGTGCGCGAGGTCGCTTCGAAGACCTCCGACGTGGCCGGCGACGGCACCACCACCGCGACCGTGCTCGCCCAGGCGATCTACCGCGAGGGCAGCAAGAACGTCACCGCGGGCGCGAACCCGATGGAACTGAAGAAGGGCATCGAGATGGCGGTCAAGGCCGCGATCGAGGCGATCGACAAGCTCGCCAAGCCCGTCGAAGGCAAAGAGATCGCCCACGTCGGCACGATCTCCGCGAACAACGACGAGGAGATCGGCGGCATCATCTCCGAGGCGATGGAGAAAGTCGGCAAGGACGGCGTCATCACCGTCGAAGAGGCGCGCGGCCTCGACACCACCCTCGAAGTGGTCGAGGGCATGCAGTTCGACCGCGGCTACCTCTCCCCCTACTTCGTGACCGATGCCGAGCGCATGGAGACGGTTCTTGAGAATGCCAAGATCCTCCTCCACGAGAAGAAGATCAGCTCGATGAAGGACCTCCTGCCGATCCTGGAGCAGGTGGCGAAGCAAGGCCGTCCGCTGCTGATCATCGCCGAGGACGTCGAGGGCGAGGCGCTCGCGACCCTGGTGGTCAACAAGCTCCGCGGCACGCTCCACATCGCGGCGGCTAAGGCTCCCGGCTTCGGCGACCGCCGGAAGGCCATGCTCGAAGACATCGCGACCCTGACCGGCGGCCGCGTGATCACCGAGGATCTCGGCATCAAGCTGGAGAGCGTCCGCTGGGAAGACCTCGGCGACGCGAAGAAGGTCGTCCTCACCAAGGATGACACCACGATCGTCACCGACTCCGACGACCAGGGGCGCCGCGAGGCGATCGCCGGCCGGGTCAAGCAGATCCGCAACCAGGTCGAAGAGACGAC
>JBDTZG010000088.1:0-16833 GCA_040005235.1 Acidobacteriota bacterium
TAGGAGAGAACCCGATCGGCCTTGGCCGCGAGCACGAAGTCGCTCTCGGTCAAGCCGTCGATCGAATGGGTCCAGAGGGTGATCCGGACCTTCCCCCAGGTGAGGAAGAGGTCGGGGTGATGCCCCTCCTCTTCCGCCACTGCGCCCACCCGGTTGACGAACGCGAGGGCGGAGACGAAATCCGGAAACGCGTACTCCTTTTCCAGATGATGGCCGGCGACCACCCGCCAGCCGTTGCCGTCGGCGCCAAGCCGGGCGGTGAGTTGGGCGAGTGCCGCCTCATCGAGCGGCGGAACGCCGCCCTTGCACGGAACGCATTTCTGATCGGCCAGGTTGCTCATGAATCCTCCTCCACCTTGGGGCTCGTAGGGGCGGAGCCCCTACCGCCGACGCGATTTTTTCTGTCATAGCGCGTCCACCAGCTCCGCGCGCTTCTTGGCAAACTCCGTCTCATTGATCAGCCCGTCGTCGAGCAGCTTTTTCAGCTCGCGTAGCCGGTCGGCGCCCGAGACCGGCGCCGAGACGATCGGGCGCATCCGGCCGGAGCGCTCCTGGTCGGCCGCGGCGAGGATGGCGCTCTTGAATCCGATCGGGTTCGCGATGCGATGAAACGTCGTGGCGCCGTGCTCGCTCGCGGTATCGATCTCAAGATCGCCGTAGCCGAACATCCGGCCGGCAAAAGTCTGGAAGTGCTCGACGTTGTTCACTTTGTCGAGGTAGGCGTCTTTCGAAGTCCGGGCGAGCAGGCCTTCCTGTTTGAGCACCCGCCGATCGGTGAGGACGTAGACGCTGCTCGCCAGGCGCACCCAGCGCACCGCCGCCCAACCGCCCGCGGCGAGGGCGAGGACACCTCCCGCCAGGTACAAAAGAGGCTGCGCGAACAGCTTTCCTGCGACCCCACCGCCGAGCAGCGCGAGCGCGGTCAAGCCGAGCGGCACCACCAGCCCCCAGCGGCTCGGCCATGCGCGATGCAAGACGGTTTCACCGGGTTGGAGAGTCTTCTGCCATGCCATGGAAAGAACTCTACCAAAAGGATCCCTTCCCCGGCGGGAATGTTCAACGCGCAACTAAATAGGCCTGAGAAAAGAAATTTCTTGGCTTGAGGCCTCCACTTTCGGCAACGGCTGTGTTACATTCCGATTTCGTATTCGACGTAGCCGGGCTCGCCTCGCGGCCCTTTTGGCGACAACCACCGGATCGAGAGGTCTTTCGATGCCGCCCAGGATCGCACCGCGCCGTGCCCGGTTCACGGCAACTTTCTTTCTCGCCTCGCTGGCCTGCAGTACCCTCTCGCTCGAAACCCTCTCCGCCCAGACGCTCCTCGGCTCCGCCGCGTCGATGGCGCGCCAGAACCGCGCCGCCGAGGACGAAGCCTTCACCTATCTGCGCAATCCCGAGGACATTGAGGTCTTCGTCCGTCACGGCCTGCTGGTCTACGTGCCGGGCAACGGCGAATACCAGGTGGACGGCGCGTCGTTCCCCTACGCTCGACCGGAGGTCAAGCGCTTCCTCGAATGGATGGGTCACCTCGAACGCAGGAGCTGCGGCGAACCGCTGGTCGCCACCAGCCTGGTCCGGCCGAAGAGCCATCAGCCGTGGAACGCCTCGATCCATTCGGTCCATCCGACCGGCATGGCGATGGACCTGCGGCGCAGCTTCCGCCGCGCCTGCAGCAGCCTGCTCGAAAGCACCCTCCTCGACCTCGAAAGCCGCGGCATCCTGGAAGCGACCCGAGAGCGCTTCCCCGCCCACTACCACGTGGCACTTTTCCCCGAGGCGTTCGCCAGCTACCTGCTGGCGGTCGACGGCGGGCGCGAGCTGCCGCCGATCCAGACGGCGGCGTTGAGCGGACCGCCGGTCGATTCGATCGCCGAGTCGGCGCCCTCCCCCGGCTCCATCGTCTCCGGCAGCGAGTCGGCCCGCCGTGGCACCGCGGGCAAGAGCGCGGTCCACCGGGTACGACGCGGCGAAACGCTCACCCGGATCGCCCGCCACTACGGCGTCTCGGCCGATTCATTGCGCCGCGCCAATGGTCTGCGCGGGAGCGGCCTGTTCTCCGGCCAGAGCCTGCGCATCCCCGGCACGTCGGTCGCAGCCGCGTCGAGGCCCGCCGGCAAGATCTCCGTCCGCTGGTCGGGCACAAAGAGCGCGGCCGCCAAGGCGCTCACGGTGCGCGTGGGCCAGGGCGACACTTTGTCAAAGATCGCCAACCGCAACGGCACGACGGTGGCTTCCCTGCGCAAGGTGAACGGCCTCCGGGGCAGCACGGTCCACGCCGGGCAGCTGCTCAAGGTCCCGTCGTCGGGTTCTTCTTCACTCATCGCGAGCCGGAGCAGCCGGGCTTCCGGACATACCGCCAGCCGCACCGCCACGGCGAGCAGGCGGCATGCCACCAAGCGGGTACGGGTGGGGCGCGGCGAAACGCTCTGGCAGATCGCGCAGAGGAACGGCGTCTCGGTCGCGAGCCTCAAGAAGGCGAACGGCCTGCGCGGCGGCTCGGTCAAAGCCGGCCAGATGTTGTCGATTCCCGCGCGCTGAGGCCTCGTCTCCGGCAGGGCCGATTTCGGCCTACACTGTGACCGCGCCTTTCCAGCGCGTTCCCCTTGGAGGCCTCGCATGCATCGCACCTTCCGATCCGCCCGTCCGCTCGTCTTCGCCCTCGCCGCCCTGGCTGCTTTGAGCGCCGGCTCGCTCGCCGCCTCCCCGCCCGAACAGCTCGCCGACCGTGTGCTCGATGCGATGGGCGGCAAGAAGGGGTGGGACGACACCCGCTTCCTTCACTTCACCTTCGCCGGCCGGCGCAGCCATTGGTGGGACCGCTACACCGGCCGCCATCGGGTCGAAGGGAAGACCAAGGAGGGGAAAGCCTTCGTGGTCCTCGAAAACATCAACACCAAAGAAGGCACTGCCTACCTGGACGGCCAGAAGCAGGAAGGCGAAGAGGCGGCGAAGCTCCTAGAGCTGGGTTACGGCACCTGGGTGAACGACACCTATTGGCTCTTGATGCCCTACAAGCTGCGCGACCCCGGCGTCCATCTCGCGCTCGACGGCGAAGAGACGATCGACGGCACGACCTACGACAAGCTGGCGGTCTCGTTCGACCATGTGGGCCTGACGCCCGGCGACCACTATTGGGCCTACGTCAATCGCAAGACCGGGATCATGGACCGCTGGGCGTTCCGGCTCGAAGACACCAAGCCCGACGAGGCTCCCTCCGCCTGGCTCTGGCAGGGCTGGCAAAAATACGGCGGGATACTGCTCGCTCCGCACCGGGTACAGGTGGGCGGCGACCGCACGCTGGAGCTGGGCGAAATCTCGGTCGCCGCGATCCCCGACGCGACGTTCGATTCCCCCGCGCCGACCGCTCCGGCAGCCCCTCCGACCGCCGCGCAGTAAAAGCGAGATGATCGAGGCCGCTTCTCCCCCGCCGGCCCGGCGGATCGTCTCCCTCGTGCCGAACGGCACCGAGATCCTGTTCGCGCTCGGCGCGGGCGACCAGGTGGTGGGCGTGAGCCACGAGTGCGACTTTCCGCCCGCGGCGCGCGAACGGCCGATCCTCACCGGCAGCGCTCTCGCGGCCGATCTCGCTCCCGCCGAGATCGACCGCGCGGTCTCGGCGCAGGTAGGAAATGGCCTCAGCCTCTACACCATCGACGAAGCCCTGCTCGCCCGGCTCGATCCCGACCTGATCGTCACTCAGGAGCTGTGTCCCGTCTGCGCCGTCAGCACCGAGCAGGTGGAAGGGGCGTTGGCGCCGCTCCCCCGTTGCCCGGACGTGCTGTCGCTCGACCCGCGCCGACTTGCCGACGTGCTCGAAGACATCCGAAGCGTCGGCCGAGAAATCGGCAAAGAGCGAGAAGCCGCCGAGCTGGTGGAGGGATTAAAGTCCCGCCTCGCCGCGGTCGGTGGCCGCGCGGGCTTCCGGAGACCGCGGGTCCTCGCGCTCGAATGGCTGGAGCCGCCGTTCGCCGGAGGGCACTGGGTCCCCGAAATGATCGAAGCGGCGGGCGGAGAGGACGTCGCCGCCCAACCCGGCGACGGCTCGCGCCGGATGACCTGGTACGAAGTGGCCGCCCTCGACCCCGACCTGATCGTCGTCATGCCCTGCGGTTTCGACGAAGCGGGAGCCCAGGCGCAGGTGGAGCGGATCGCAGGGACTCCGGAATGGACGGCGCTGCGAGCGGTACGGGAAGGACGGGTCTATCCTGTCGACGCCAACGGCTGCTTCAGCCGCCCGGGGCCACGTTTGGTCGACGGCATCGAACGGCTGGCGGAGATCTTTCGAGGCTGAGCGCTGTTCCCCGGGATCGCCGAGCACCAGCTCGGCTGCTTTGGCGATCGCGCCCGCTGCGGTGCCGAGCTGGTGCTCGGCGGTCCCGGAAAAAGCATCTTTCGTCCGCTTGCCATCCGCCGCCCGGCGGAGATAGCCTCATAGGCAAATGAGAATCTCAGCGCTCGCGCTCGTCGGTCTTGCCGCCGTCGGTCTCCTCGCCTCAGGCTCGCCGACGGAGGCGCAGGCCGTCCGCAGCGGTACGCTCCCCACTCCGCTGCCGCTTTTCCCCCCCGACAACTGGTGGAACGTGGACGTCTCGGCCGCACCGCTCGACACCAACAGCGCCTCCTACATTTCGTTTATCGGCACGACCCGGGCGCTCCATCCCGATTTCGGCGGCGACGAAGATCCGACCGATCCGAACAACACCAACATCTATGGCATGGTGTACGTCTCGGTCCCCGGCACTCAAGCCCTCCAGGCGGTGACGTTCGTCGAGTTCGGCAGCCAGAGCGACAACGGCTCGCCCGGCCGGCCGAACGGCTACCCCATCCCGACCGAGGCGCGCACTCAACCGCGCTGGATCGAAGGCGGACAGGCGGGAGGCGGCAGCAGCGACGACCATCACATGCTGATCGTCGATCGCGACAACCGGATTCTTTATGAGCTCTATCACGCGTTTTGGAACCCCGCCCTCTCCCGATGGGAGGCCGGCTCGGGGGCGATCTACGCGCTCGACGCGAACGGCCGCCGGACGGAAGGCTGGACCAGCGCCGACGCCGGAGGGCTCGCGATCCTTCCCGGCCTGGTCCGTTACGACGAGGCGTTCGGCACGGTCCCGATCAAGCACGCCTTCCGCTTCACCGCCCGCGATTCCAACGGCCACGTCTACCCCGCGTCGCACACCGCCTGCAATACCTGCGCAGCCAACGCGCCGCCGATGGGCACGCGGCTGCGGTTGAAGGCGAGCGTCAACATCTCCGGATTTACCCCGGAGGTGCAGCGGATCTTTCAGGCGATGAAGACCTACGGGCTGATCCTCGCGGACAACGGCTCGGACATGTACATCCAAGGCGCCTACGACACGCGCTGGAACAACGACGTGCTGAACCCAGCGTTCGGGAGTCTCCACGGCTCCGATTTCGAAGTGATCCAACGCGGCTGGCGTCCGGCGGTCACGACCACGAGCGCCGCGATCCAGTTCCACACAGTGTCCCCCTGCCGCCTGCTCGACAGCCGCGATCCCTTCGGAGCCTGGGGCGGTCCGGCGCTGCCGCCGACGGCACAGCGGGTGATCCGCGCCACCGGCCGCTGCGGCATTCCGGCCACGGCCAAGGCGATCTCGACCAACATCAGCATCGTCAACGCCGGCCAGGCCGGCCACCTCCGCTCCTTCCCCGGAGACTTCGACACCGCAGCGGTGCCGAACGCCTTTCTGATCAACTTCGGAGCCGGCCAGACCCGCACGAACAACGCGATCCTCAAGCTCTCCGGTTCGGGGTCCGGCACCTTCGGCCTGCAAAACTTCACCACCTCGGCGTTCACCCATATCGTGGTGGATGTGAACGGCTGGTTCGAGTAGGCGAGCGGAGGGCGCGAAAAGACCAGAAGATCGAAGAGTCGCGGGTTCCGCCATTGAGCTATGCTTCAGGTTCTCCCACATGGCTCCGATGGCTCAGATGGCTCCAAACACTCCGCAGGCTCGCGAATACGATGGCCGCTACTTCGAGGCCCAGTTCGCGCGCGAGGACCCGTGGAACTACGGCTCTGACTACGAGCAGGTCAAGTATCAGCAGACGCTTTCCCTGCTCGGCGGCAGGCGCTTCGCGAGCGCGCTGGAGATCGGTTGCGCCGAGGGGCGATTCACCGCGCAGTTGCTCCCCTACGTCGACAGCCTCCTGGCGGTGGATATCTCGGCCACGGCTTTGGCGCGCGCGCAGGCGCTCGTTGGGGGCTCCGCCCAGGTGCGATTCTCCCAACTCGATGTCTTTTCCCAGGAGATCCAGGGCCGTTTCGACCTGATCGTCTGCAGCGAGCTGCTCGCCTATCTGCCACGGCGAAAGACCCTGGAGCTCGTGCTCGCACGGGTACTTCGCGCGCTTAAGCCGGAGGGGTTGCTGGTCATGGCGAACGCCAGAGCCGTGGCCGATGAGCCCAACAAGCTGGGCTTTGACTGGCGGTGTCCCTTCGGAGCGCGCACCATCGCTGAGGTGGCGATCGCCGTGGGCGTCAGCCTCCACGAGGAGCTCTCCGCGCCGCTCTATGCCGTGCATTCTTTCTCTTGGACGGAGCCGCTGGAGGGCCCTCGGCGGCGTAGCGTCGACATGGGATCGATCCCGGAAGCGGTGGCCGTCGCGGCACGTGGCCTGCCGCAGCGATCCGCGCAGCCGCCCGGCACCTCGATCCCGGTTTTGGCCTATCACCGGATTGCGGAATCGGGCCCGGCGGCCCTCGCTCCTTACCGGATCTCCCAGGATGCGTTCGCCGAGCAAATGGCTTTCTTAGAGGACAACGGATACGCGGTGTTGTCGCTGGCGCAGTTCCGCGACGCGCATGTCCAGGGGCTTTCCGTGCCGCATCGGTCGGTGTTGCTGACCTTCGACGACGGCTACCGCGACTTCGCCGAGGCGGCTCTGCCCGTGCTGGAGAAGCACGGCTTCCCGGCTGTGCTGTTCGTGGTCGAAGACCGGGTCGGCAAGGCAGCCGACTGGGACGGCGCCTACGGCGAGCCCGAGGCGCTTCTGGACTGGGCAGCCCTGCGCGACGTCGTCGCCCGCGGGAACGTCACGATCGGCTCTCATACGCGGACGCATCCCCGTCTGTCGGAGATCAGGCCCGAAAATGCCGTCGCAGAGCTGTCGCTATCGCGCACCCGCATTGAGGCGGAGCTGGGCCGGCCGGTTATCGCTTTGGCGTATCCCTATGGGGATTCGAACCCCCTCGTCGCAACCTGGGCGGCGAGCTGCGGCTACGAGCTGGCGTTCACCTGCCGCGAGGAGCGTAGCGCCTTTGCCGACGACCGAATGCTCCTGCCGCGCATCACCGTGTACGGAGAGGACGACCTGGCGTCGTTCGCCAGCAAGCTGGTGGGCATTTGCAGCTCGGCCGGTTCGGTAGATTCGGAGGGAGAGGGCTCGCGTCCAGCGCCTCGGCAGGCCTCCGCGCCGGCCAGGCCAAGTGCCGAGAGCGATGGCGCACCGGTGATTTCGGTCGTGATACCCACCCGCAATCGCTGCCCGCTCGTGGAAGAGTTGCTGCATTCTTTGGCTGCGACGACTCTCGCCAACGATCGATTCGAGATCCTGGTGGTCTCCGACGGTTGCACCGACGAGACGAATCTCCGCCTAAAGGAACGCTGGGGCGAACGGATCACCCTCCTTCCGCAGGAGCATGCGGGTGCGGCGGAAGCCCGCAACCACGGGATTCGCCGCGCAAGAGGCGAGCTGATCCTTCTACTGGACGACGACATGGTGGTCGAGCGCAACTGTCTGGAGGCGCATGTTCGCTTTCATCGCGAATGGCCCGAGGCCCATCACGCCTGCCTGGGTTTCATGGCCTGGCCCGCCGGACCGAACCAAGAGCCCCTGGCTCGTTATCTTTCGGAAAGCGACGAGTATCTCGATTGGAAATGGGTACGCCGGCGCCCTGCGGAGGACGTCGGCTGGGGCGGTTTCTGGACCGGGCATCTTTCGTTGAAACGCCGGTTCCTAGAGGTGCACGGTCTGTTCGATGGCCAGCGGTTTCCCAGCCTACTGGGCGAGGACCTCGATCTGGGCAAACGTCTGGAGCGATCGGGCCTGAAGCTTCATTTCCGTGATTCCATCACCTCATGGCATCAGAAGGCACCGTCGTTCTCCGAGTTTGCGTGGCGCCAGTTTCGCCGTTCGCGGTCGAAGGCCTGCCTGGACGCGCTGGGATCGGCCGGCATCTCGCCGAGCGACGCGGCCGGTCTCGCGAGCGAGAAGGGCCTGGAGCAGATCATCCGGGCGGTCGAGGCGTTGGCGCCTTCCGCGGAGCCGCACCTCAGGGCTGCCATCTACCGGGAGGCTCTCCGATTCGCCGATGCCGCCGGTAGCTTCGACCTCGAACGGCCTGCGGCGGATGCGCCGGCCCCGCAGGACGCAGTCATTGCGCTGCTCCAATCGCTCGCTTCGCTGCGGGCGTACACGACGCGCGAGCTGAAGGCGAAATCGGAGCAGTTGGCAGATTCGGGCTCCGCCTTTGCCGCAATGCACCAGCAGCTGCGCCAGGCGCAGGAGAACCTCGTTCATGCGCAAGCCGCGCTGGAGGAGGCCGGACGGCGCGCCAGGAACAGGGAGCGCGAGCTCGCGGAGCTGACTCGGCGGATCGACGGTGCAGCGGCCAGACCGCCGGGCCTGCTCGATGCGGCCCGGAAATCGCTACGCCTGTCTCGGACGCGAAGGTCTTAGCGGCGATGGAGAGCCGAGGACGACCGGTGGCGGTCTGTACCATCGCCTCGAACAACTATCTCGCCAAAGCGAGGGTGCTGAT
Organism: Acidobacteriota bacterium; assembly: GCA_040005235.1. Taxonomy (GTDB): domain Bacteria; phylum Acidobacteriota; class Thermoanaerobaculia; order Multivoradales; family UBA5704; genus DASYKS01. The sequence goes on from JBDTZG010000088.1 coordinate 8,786, forward strand.
TGAAAGCTACCTGGCCGCGCATCCCGGCGCGGAGGGGTACGTCTGCGTCGTCGACCAGCCGGTGCATCCGGCCGGTGCGAAAATTCCAGCCACGATCGTCGGCGCGGACCAGCTGGGCATTCCGGGCTTTGCCAACATGGCCTTCCGCTATGACGCGCTCGAGCTGAACACGGCGGTAAAGCCCTACTTCCTCGAGTACCTGCGGGATCGTTGCGGTTGCGCCCGGGTGTTCTTCCTCGATCCCGATGTCGTGGTGTTCGATGAGCTTCATGGCCTGGTGCAGGTTCTTGATCAGCACCCGATCGTGCTGACCCCGCACATCACGCAACCGCTCGAAGAAGGTTGGCGGGCCGGCGAGCGGCAGTTCCTGCGGGCCGGAGTCTTCAACCTCGGATTCCTCGGCATTTGTCTCGACGAGCGGACGCGCGCGTTCCTCGATTGGTGGAAAGAGAGGCTCATCCGCTTCTGCGTCGACGACCTCGCAAATGGCCTGTTCGTGGATCAGATCTGGTTGAACTTTGCGGCCTGCTTCGTAGACGGGGTGCATGTCGCACGCGAGCCCATCTACAACATCGCCTGGTGGAACCTTTCGCAGAGAACGCTCGAAATAAAGGACGGTTATCCGGCGATCGACGGCCGGCGCGTCGGCTTCTTGCATTTCAGCGGTTTCACGGTCGGTTCGAACGACCGCATCACGAAACACCGGGCCGATCTTTCGCTCGTCGACCGAGAGGACCTGCGCCCGTGGTTTTCCGAATTCAGCCGTAGGGTGCTCGCGGCAGGCGACGCGGGCCTGCGACGGGTCTCCTACGGCTACGGTACGTTCCGGGGCACGGAGGTGCCTGTGATTCCGGCGTTCCGCCGCCTGTTGCATCGGCTCGATCCGTCCGGCGTGCGCTGGTCCGACCCCTTTGACTTCGAGTCACCGGAGGGCTTCGCCGCTTGGCTTGCCGAGCCTCTGGATTTTCACGAAGGCGTGCTCACCCGTGCCGCGCTTGCGCTCTGGGAGCACCGGACGGACCTGGTTCGGGCCTTCCCGCGGGTCTGTGACGAGGATCTGCCTCGGTACGTGGACTGGCTGGTCCGCTTTGGCGAAGGAGCGAAAGAGGGCCTCGACGCCGCGTTCTTGAACGAGTTGAGGGTCCACCCGAAGAAGGAGCGGTTCCTCGCGGGGCACTTCGAAGCCACGGTTCCACCGCACTCCGCCAACGCCGACCTCTGGCACGCCTCGCTGCTCGAAACGATCGATTTGAGCGCGCCGGGCTCCTTGGCGCACTGGTTGAACGAGCCGGCCGGGGGGACGGCCGAGACGCCGTGCATTACTCAATTGGCGATGGTGATCTACGCTTCGCGTCTAGATCTGCAGGAAACCTTTCCTCGGCCCTTGGAAGAGGATCGGCAAGCCTTCGGGCAATGGTTCGCCAGCGAGGCGCTGAAGGAATATGCGCTGAGCGACGAGCTGCGCGTGGGACCCGAGACGATGCCGCAGCCCCTCCCGGCGAAGGCCACGCTTCAGGCGCGCAGCCGCACCCTGCTGTCGACGGCAAGGCGGCGCCTGGTCGAACTTTTTACCGACCGGCCCCAAATGGCCCCTCCGCCGCCGGCCGCGGGGGTGGCGGGTCTCAATGTCGCGGGATATCTAGAGTCGTCGAGCGGCGTAGGCGAGCTGGCGCGAGCGTCGGTGGAGCTTCTGTGCGAACTGGGAATGCCTTTGGCCCGCGTGCCGCTCGATCAGGACTACTCGGAAAACGTGATCGAAACACGCATCTTCCATCCGGAGGGCACTCCTTTCCCCGTGACGCTGCTGCATGCTAACGCGGCGGAAATGCCCGCCGTTTTGTCGACACTGCCCCAAGCGTTCTTGCAGGGGAGCTTTCGGATCGGCTGCTGGGCCTGGGAGTTGGCTCATTTCCCACTGAGCTGGGCGGATCGTTTCACCGGCGTGGACGAGGTATGGGCACATTCGCAGTTTTCGCAGCAGACGTTTCAAACCTTGAGCACGGTTCCGGTCCGCTGGGTCGCTCCGTACGTTCGAGAGCTCCATGGCAAGGCCGATCGAGGGCGCTTTGGCATGGATGCACAGCGTTTCTATTTTTTCGCCGCAGCAGATTTCCGCAGCCTGCCTCGCCGGAAGAACGTGCAAGGCGCCGTCGAGGCATTGGCTGCTTTGGTGGCGAAGACGAATCGCGAGGTCGGTCTGGTGCTGAAGGTGCAACACGCGCAAAGCGATCCCGAGGCTTTCGAGGAGCTTCGCCGGGCGGCCCGCGGGCTTCCGGTCGTGCTATCGACCCAGACGCTTTCGCGGCAGGAGTACGGCGATCTACTGGCGAGCTGCGATGCCGTGCTGTCGTTGCATCGAGCGGAGGGGCTGGGGCTCGTACCGATCGAAGCGCTGTACCAACGCATCCCGGTGGTGGCGACCGCCTACGGCGGTGTCACCGATTACCTCGACGAAGAAACGGGCTTTCCGGTCGAATATTCGCTCGCTCGACTGGAGAAGGACGTAGGTCCCTATCCGCGAGGCGCAGTGTGGGCCGAACCGGCGTTGGAAAGCGCTGTGGAGCAGATGAAGAAACTGCTCGACCATCCGCAAGAAGCGACCGCGAGAGCTTTGCGAGGCGCTGGCCGGGTGCGCGGCATCTATGGCCGAGCCGCGTCCGGGCATCGCTGGCAGAACGAGCTCCAGCGAGTCTTCCGCACAGCGGGACTGCGGGGCGGGGACTAAGCAGCACCACGGTCCCACGGCGTAGGGTCGCAGTCACTTCGAGATAGAGTCACCACCATGAAATCCAACGGCTCCTCCTCCCGCGAACGCCTTCAGTCCATCGCCCACCGCGTCATGCTCGAACGGGGCTTGGAGCCCGACTTTCCCCCAGAGGCGGCCGCCCAAGTCGAGCAGTTGCGCGGTCCGGCGAAAGCGGGGGGACCGGGGTTTCGCGACCTGACCGGACTGCTCTGGTGCTCGATCGACAACGACGACTCGCGCGATCTCGACCAGTTGACGGTCGCCGAGGCGCTCGACGGCGGCAAGGTCCGGCTGTACGTGGCGATCGCCGACGTCGATGCCCTGGTTCCGGCCGGCAGCCCGGTCGATGCCCATGCGCATGCGAACACCACGTCGGTCTATACCGCGGCGCGGATCTTCCCGATGCTGCCGGAACGGCTTTCGACCGACCTCACTTCGTTGAACGAGAAGGAAGAGCGCCTCGCGGTCGTCGTCTCGATCGATCTCGACTCAAAAGGCGAGATCTGCGATTCCGAGATTTACCGCGCCCGGGTGTTCAATCGGGCGAAGCTCGCCTACAACTCGGTCGCCGCCTGGCTCGAAGGAACCGGGCCGCTCCCCCCGGCCGCCGCCGCGGTCCCGGGATTGGCCGAGAACTTGAAGCTCCAGGACGAGGCCACCCAGGATCTCCGGAAGCTGCGGGCGGCCGGCGGCTCGCTCACCCTCGAATCGATCGAGGCGAAGCCGGTCTTCGAGAACGACCATCTGAGCGACCTCGAAGCGCAGGAGAAGAATCGCGCCAAAGAGCTGATCGAGGACTGCATGGTCGCCGCGAACGGCGTCACCGCGCGCTTCCTGGACGGCAAAGGGTACGCCTCGCTGCGCCGCGTGGTCCGAGTGCCGAAGCGCTGGGACCGGATCGTCGATCTCGCGCGCGGCTTCCATGTCACCCTGCCCGACGCGCCCGACCATATCGCGCTCGCGAAGTTCCTCGACGAACGCCGGGCGGCCGATCCAGAGAGCTTCCCCGAACTTTCCCTCTCCGTGGTCAAGCTGCTCGGTTCCGGCGAGTACGCGGTCGACCTGCCCGGCCAGGACCCTCCGGGACATTTCGGTCTCGCGGTGCGCGATTACGCCCACTCGACCGCGCCGAACCGGCGCTTTCCGGATCTGATCACCCAGCGGCTGCTCAAGGCGGCGTTTACGGGTTCCCCCGCCCCTTATTCGGTGCCGGATCTCGAAGCTCTCGCCAGCCAATGCACGAAGAAAGAGGACGACGCCCAGAAGGTTGAGCGGCAGGTCCGCAAGTCGGCAGCGGCCCTCCTGCTCTCCGAAAAGATCGGTCAGAAGTTCGACGCGATCGTCACCGGCGCGTCCGAAAAGGGCACTTGGGTGCGGGTGTTCCGTCCGCCGGTCGAAGGCAGGCTCGAACGAGGCGCGGCGGGCCTGGACGTCGGCGACCGGCTGCGCGTCCGTCTGCTCAGCACGGACGTCGAGCGAGGTTTCATCGACTTCGCGCGAATCGACGGCTGACCCGCAGCGTAGGTGAACTCAACTCTCTAGGGATGGGACGCCCCCTTCCGGGTGGCACCGGAAGGGGGCAAGAGGACTGCGATTTTCAGGCTGCGCCGCGCGGCTTGACCGGCGATTTCACCGGATAGCCAAGCGCGAGCAGCTGCTCGCAAAGCACCAACTGACAGCGACCTACGACTTTACGGATGCTGGAGGGCCGGTAATCGAGCTGAGCCGCCACTTCGCCCGGCCGCATCCCCATGCCGTAACGGAGGCGGAGCAGATCGCGGCAGCGCGGCGACAGCTGATCGAGCGCGCGCCCGAGATCTCGACGGAGGGCAATCTTTTCCTGGGCCGGAGCTTGCGGCTCGGCGAGCAGGTCGAGAATCGCCGCGTCGACCGATTCGGCGAGTTGACGGCGTGCGCCGCGCCAATGCATCACGCAGCGCCATTTGAGGGTCCCGATCAGCCAGGCTTCCGGGCATTCCACCTCGTCCCAACGTTGGAGGAGGATGACCAGCGAATCCTGGATCAGATCTTCGGCGTCTTGGGCCGAGACGCGGTAGCGGCGGAGCACCCGCTCGATCTTCGGGCGCAACGAAGGCAGGAGGTCGGCAAAGGAATCAGCGAAACGAGAACGTGCAAGCGGTGTCATGCGAGGTCGGTTCCTCCGAGGTGTCGGTTCGAGGCCTTGCGGCCCAGGAGGGAGCGCCACCGGCAGAATTCCATGGTGAAGTAAGATCGCGACAGCGGAACCAAAGCCCCGTGCGTTCGTTCGCCGACGTACCCGGAGAACGAGGGGTCTGCCAAGCCTGTCTTCACCGGTGGAAGCCTTATGGTACGGAGCGTACTCCAGATGACCGAGAGGCGACAATCAGAGATCGGTTTCTGGCCCCAAGAAGGCGACCTCACCCACTTCCGACGTCAGCCCACTTCGCGGGGAGACCCAGGACAAAAGCCCAGGATTCGAAGCCCCATCTTCGGGTGAAGGAAAGTGTTGGCCGACACTCGAAGCGGAACGGACTCGCGGAGTGTACTCCAAATTTTTGGCTGTACAACCTGCCATTTTTTGTCGCTCTGGGTCGACCCAAACCAGGCCCTGATATCCTGTCCGCCAATGCTTCGACGCCTCTCTTTCATCACGGCCGGCGAGAGCCACGGCCCCGGGCTCACCGCGCTTCTTACCGGTCTTCCCGCCGGTCTCCCCGTCGATTTCGCCCTGCTCGAACGAGAAATGGCCCGGCGCCAGCACGGTTTCGGCCGCGGCCGGCGGATGGCGATCGAGCAGGATCGCGCCGAGATCCGCGGCGGCGTCCGGGGGGGAGAGACGATCGGCTCCCCCGTGGCGCTCTGGATCGAAAACCGCGATTGGACCAACTGGCAGCAGGTAATGGGCATCGCGGAAGGCGACGTCGATCCGCACCGCGCCGAGCTGCGCCGGGTGAAAAGCCCGCGCCCCGGCCATGTGGATCTGCCCGGCGGCCTCAAATACGACCGGCGCGACCTGCGCGACGTGCTGGAGCGCGCCTCGGCGCGCGAAACCGCCGCCCGGGTGGCGGCGGGCGCGTTCGCCAAGATGCTGCTCGCCGAGCTGGGAATTGAGATCAAGAGCGGCGTCCGCTCGCTCGGCTCGGTGGGCGTCGACCGGCCCACCCCCACCTGGGACGATCTGCTCGGCGTCGACGACGGCTCGCCGCTGCGGGCGATCGATCGCGCACTCGAACCCGAAATGATCGCCCTGGTCGAACAGGCCAAGGACGAGGGCGAAACCCTGGGCGGCGCGGTGACCGTGATCGCCCGCGGGGTGCCTGTGGGTTTGGGTTCCTACGTCCAGTGGAGCGACAAGCTCGACGGCCGGCTCGCCCAGGCGGTCCTGTCGGTCCACGCGATCAAAGCGGTCGAAATCGGCTCGGGGATCGCCGCGAGCCGCGGTTTCGGCAGCTCGGCGCACGATCCGATCGAGCTCGTCGAGGGACGCTTCGTCCGCCCGAGCAACCGGGCCGGCGGCCTCGAAGGCGGGGTGACGAACGGCGAGGACGTCGTGATCACCGCCTACAAGAAGCCGATCGCCACCCTCCGGAAGGGGCTTCCTTCCGTCGACCTCGACACCCTCTCGGCCGCGCCCTCCCAATACGAGCGGAGCGACGTGACCGCCCTCCCGGCGGCCGGGGTGATCGTCGAGGCGATGGTCGCCTTGGTGCTCGCCGACGCCCTGCTCGAAAAACTAGGGGGCGATTCGCTCGCCGAGGTGAAGGCGCATTACGAGGCCACGAAGGCGCTCCAAAAGCGTTGGCCGGATAGAAGTTAACGGGTCGCGTATACTTCCCACTTCCGAGCCGCCCAGGGCGGACACGGATCTTCGAAAAGGAGACGATCATCAGCGCGAGAGTGTTCGTCGGCAACCTCAGTGACTACACGACCCAGGGCGATCTCCAGGCGCTGTTTGCCGAGGTCGGCGAGGTGGTCGAAGTCTTCCTTCCCTCCGACCGCGCCACCGGCAGGCCGCGAGGATTCGCCTTCATCGAGTTCGGCGACGACGCGCAGGCGGCCGCCGCGATCGAGAAGTTCGAAGGCCACGAGTTGGAAGGCCGCAAAATTCGGGTGACCGAAGCCGAAGACCGGCGAGCCGGCGGGCCGTCCGGATTTTCCGGCGGCGGCGGCGGCGGCGGTGGAGGCGGCGGCGGTGGTTTCCGTCCCCCCGCGGCAAAGAATCGCCCGAAGCCGAAAGGTAGCCGAAGAAACCTCCGCGGTCGGAAGCGGAGCCTATAGGCGAAGACCGACGCGTCGGAGCGGGTCCCATCTCCCGCTCCGCCGCAGAGCGTTACCTGGGTTCTCGGCGGCGCGAGCCGGCGAACCGCAGCAAAGTTCCCGCCCCAAAAAGAACGCCGGACACCCCGGCCGCCAGCCCCACCACCAAGAGCTGCAACCCCCACAGAATCGCCGTCGCCACGCTCCAGAGGGCGAGCCAAACTCCCAGCCAAACCGCGCCGAGGGCGGCAAGAGGCCCAACGACCGCAAAACCGAGCGCGACCGCGGGCCGCAGCGCAGGACGATGCCAACCCCGCTTCAACGCCTCGCCCGCCCGTCCCAGCACTCCGAGCCCAGCGCTTCGCCAGGCCTTCCGCCAGAACTCGACACCGCTCCCCTCGATCGACTGCTCGGCCGCCGCCTCCGCGACGTGTACGTCGGCCACTCTCCCCCCCGCCGCTCGCGCTGAAAGCGCCTGCTCGAACCGGCTCGCCCGCCGACCGGCATGCTCGTACGCATCGGTCTCGATCGGATGGTCGTCATACTGAAACCGGTTCGCCGCCGCGCACGCGAGGTAAAGAATCGGAAACGGCCGTACCAGCCCGATCCCCCAACCCCCCAGAATCTCCTGGATCTGAAGGGCATGGAACGCCTCGTGGACCAGGATGCCGAGACCCGACACGGTGTGCGCACGAAACGACCGGCGGCGCACGTAAATCCCGACCCGCCGGAACCCGAACGGCGAAGGCAGCGTGATCGCCTGGTAGGGACCTAAAGCCAGAAGGTGGGGCATCCCCAGATAAAACCGAACATGCGCCAGATCGAGCCGCGGATAGACCGACCTGAGCACCGACAGCAACTCCGGCGGAGGTACCACTCGCGGCGGCAAGGCCCACTGCCAGATCGCGAGGGCAACATGGCGGAGGCCGTCGCCGAGAGGAAGACGGATTCGAACGGGGATTCTCGGCACGGCGGGACGATATCGTAGGAGAGGTCCGGGGTCCTTCGATCTCTAGCGCCTTAACGTCCCGCCAGGGACGTCGTAACGTAGCGAGCGGTTTCA